>NZ_BONC01000028.1 GCF_016862515.1 Asanoa iriomotensis | reverse complement strand
ACCGTCGCGCTTGTCGTCATTCCGGAACACCCAGCGGTACGTGATGTCCGCGACCGCATCCCCATCGCTGTCGATGTTGATGTCGTAGTTCGCGCCCGGCCGGAAGTAGTAGAAGTTCGGGCCGCCGTTCGGCTCCTGGAACGGCAGCCAGTTCGCGATCAGCGTGACCGTGTCCTGCTTGTCCGGGCTCACGAACGCGTACACGTCAGTGTTGTCGACCTGCGGATCCCCCGCGATCAGCGGCGCCTCGCGGTGGCTGGACGCGTCAGCGGTGTCACCGACCAGGCTGCTCGCCCCGCCGAGACCGGCACCCACCGCGAGCACTGACGCCGCCGAGAAGCAAGCCGCCGCCGCGCGCCCCGATCTGCGGAACGCTCTCCTTCGAACCATGTGATCCGACCTTCCCCCGTATTCGGAAAATCAGGCGGACACCCGATAGGGGGATTGAACCGAAGACACACCGCAAAGAAGAGCGGAACTTGCATTAAGGCACTTAACCGGAACTATCAGGATAGTCTCAGCAAGCCGCACGTCTACGACAATGAACCCCGCGCGGCCCGCCGCTGGCCAGGAGTCCCGCACCGGCGGGACGGAACCGATCGATCTGCGCCCACAACTGCGGCTGTCCATCAGCGACCACCGCAACCGACGGGTCGGTGTGGAGCAGGAACGCCAGGTGCCGGCACGCGTGCGCCGCAACCGCCACCAACGGCACCGTGAGCGGACTCGGTGCCAGGCGGTCCCCGGACCCGACCACCGCGTCGCTGTGCACCGGCTGCCGCGTCTCGTCCGGGAGCAGATCGGGGGCGGCCGCATACGTCACCACCAACTGCCCCGCGGCGAACCGCCACGACGTCGAGTGCAGCAGCACCGGCCCCGGCGCACCATCGACATGCGCCGTCAACCCCGCAAGGTCCCTGGCCAGGGCATCGGGGTGCCCGTCGTCGCGCAACGGCGCCGAGTGGACCCGAAACCACATGCCTCCCGTGCCAGTGCTCAGCAGAATGACTTCCACCACGACACGTGGCGTCACGTGACCCGAAACCAGCTCACCAACCGGCATGTTGCAAATCATATGCAGATACGCAAGACGGACAACATGGAAATCTGAACCATGCCGCCACGGCGCGTTGGCCGCGAACGTGCGGCATCGTTCGGGTGGCCGCCACCGCCGGCAGGTCGGCAGTACGTGTTTGCCCGTCACCGAGCTGTTCGTTGCTCCGCGGAGCCGTCAGCCGCTTGGAGTACGTCGTCGCTGTCGATTCGCGGTTCGGGCCCGAGATCGCTGCTGATGGTGACGCTGAGGCCCCGCCCATCGGCGGCGAGGCGCAGGCTGTCGGCAAGCTGGGACGCTATCCACAGCCCGCGGCCGCCCGGGATGCCGGGCTCGGGGAGGTGGATACGCGGCGGTGATGTGAGGCCGCCACGATCCTCGATGCGGCAGGTGACAACACCGGTGTCGATGGTCATTTCGAGGTGGCCGGTACCACCGCCGTGCCGCACCGCGTTGACCGCGATCTCGTTGACGGCGGCGACGAAGTCCTCGGCACGCTCGCCTTCGAACCCGCCGGACTTGAGGTACGCGGTGACGCGCTCGCGGAGCGGGCCGCCGACAGTGGAAGCCGACAGGTAACTGGTCATCTGCGGCGCCAAGGAGCCGGTCGATGCCGACTCCTTCGATGTGTTGCGCACCAGCTACCTCGAGTCTGTGGAATGTCCCTGACGCTAATACCCATCTGGCGGTCAAACCTTCGCTTTCGCCACACCCGTTACTGCGACAGGCAGCCTGCGGTTCGAGCGACACCAGCCTGGCGGTCGCCGGAAAGCTGTCAGTTTGGCGTTTTGACAACGCTCGCCTGATCTGCCGGCTTAGTGTCTGAGGGTCTTTCGCAGCGCCGATCACTGAAGGTGCGATGAGATTCCGCGTTCTCGGTCCGCCGCTGGCAACGTCGGCAACCGGTGCTGTCGTTGGCCGGCTGAGCGCCCCGAAACCGCAGAAAGTCCTCGCGCTGCTGCTGATTCACGCGAACCGGATCGTGTCGGTTGACACGTTGATCGCCGAACTGTGGGCGCACGAGCCACCGGCCACCGCGTTGGCCACGCTGCAGACCTACATCACGCATATTCGACGCATGCTCACGACCGTCCTCGACCCCTCGGCGGCCGGACGAGCCCGCGATGTGCTGTTTGCTGACGGCGGCGGCTACCGCCTCTGTGTGGCAGCCGGGCAGGTGGATCTGCACGAGTACGAGCACCTGGTCGCCGAAGGCCGGCTGGCGCTTGACGATGCCGACGATGTCCAGGGCGCGGAGACGCTGGGTAAGGCACTCGCGTTGTGGCGCGGCGGAGCGCTGGTCGACGTGCCGGCGGGCCGGTCCTACAAGGGGAGGTTCGGCGGCTCGAGGAGACCCGGTTGCGGGTGTGGCGGGACCAGATCGCGGCCGACCTTCGCCTCGGTCGGCCATCGAACGCGCTGGGCGAGCTGGGTTGGCTTGCTGCCCGGCACCCGCTGGACGAAGATCTCCAAGGGCAGTACATGCGCGCCCTTTATCGGGCCGGGCGTCGCGCTGACGCGCTTGCGGTGTTCCATCGCCTACGCGGCCTGCTCCACGACGACTTTGGTCTTGAACCCTCGCCGCAGATCCAATGTCTCCAGCACGCCATCCTGACCGCCGAGGCCGGCCTCGATCTGGCCAACGCCCCGTTGCCGTACTCAATGGCGCGATAGCGGCGCCGCCTCGGAGGACACTGCCGCGGCCGGCCCTGATCCGCCCTGTGCAAATCGGATCGGGCGGTGGATGGAATGCGGCGAAGGCGCCTACGATTGCTGCCAGGCAATCACCCTGGCGGAGGGAACATGGCATGAGCGCGGTGGCCGGGCGGGTCATCCGGATCCTCGTTGTCGACGATGACGACGCGGATGCCCTCATGATCACCGAGGCGTTGGAGTCATCCGGGGCGGCGGTGGAGGTCGGCCGGGCGGTCGACGGTCACGATGCACTCGAGCGCCTGCGTCGAAGCGGTTTAGAGGCCGAGGAAGGGCGGCCCGATCTGATCCTGCTCGACCTGAACATGCCGCGCATGGGTGGAATGGAAACACTGGAACAGATCAAAAATGACGAACGGCTGCGGTCCATCCCGGTGGTCGTTCTGACGACCTCAGCCGCGTCCGCGGACGTGCTGGCCAGCTACCGCCATCACGCGAACGCCTACGTCACCAAGCCGATCGAGCTGGACGCGTTCGAACGCGCGGTCGGCAACATCGACCACTTCTACCGCGACACCGCTGTGCTGCCGCAAATGTCGCCGGACGTTTCCCCGCCCACGCCACGGCGCGTCGACGAGCCCGCCCGTCTCCAGGCGGTGGCCGCGACCGGGCTGACCGCGAAGGAAGACCCGGAGCTCGACCGGTTCGCCCGCCTGGTCCGCACCACCGTCGGTGTGCCGGTCGCGCTCGTGTCGCTCGTCAATGCCGAAGGCCAGGTCTTCCCCGGTGCGGCCGGTCTTGCCCACCCATGGGACCAGCTGCGCCGCACCCCGCTGTCGCATTCCTTCTGCCAGATGGTCATCGCGTCCGCCGCGCCGTTGATCATCGACGACTCCCGCAACGATCACCGGGTCCGCGACAATCCCGCGATCGATGACCTCGGCGTCGCCGCCTATGCGGGCATGCCGCTGACCGACGTGCACGGACATGTGCTGGGTTCGCTGTGCGCCATCGATGACCGGCCCCGGCAATGGACCGGGAGCGACCTTGATGTGCTGGCCGAGCTCGCCGCGTCTTGCTCAGCGGTGCTCCGCGCCCGGGTCAGCGCCGGCGCCGAACGTGAGCGTAGCCGGCTCCTACTGTCCGCAAGCCAGGAGTTGAGCGACACAGTGACCATCGACGACGTCGTGCGGGCGGTGGGTCGTGTCGTGGCCGATGGCCTTGCGCCCGCTCATGTCGGCCTCAGCGTGGTGGATGCGGCCAGCCGGCGTGGCCGCCTGGTGGGGACGGCGCCGTTGCCGCCGGCTCTGGCCAGAACGTGGACCAGCTTCGGCATCGACGACGACATCCCGGCAGCTCAGGTCATCCGGACCGGGAGCCCGCTGTTGATTTCCGATCGTGCGGTTGTGGATCCCGACGCCGGACGTCTCGGCCGCGATCTCGATGCGGCCGGCTGGTCCGCGATGGCCGTCCTGCCGTTGAGCGGACCGGGCGGAACCATGGGTTCGCTGAGCTTCGGGTGGGTCGCCCCTCACCCGATGGACCTCAACGAGCGAGCGGTGATCACCGCGCTGGCCGGATACGTCGGCCAGGCCATGGTTAGAGCGACGCACCTGTCCGGGCGGGCCACGGCCGCGGCCACCCTTCAGCGGGCATTGATCACCCCGATGCCCACCCTGCCCGGCTATCAGCTGGCCGCGCGGTATCTGCCTGCCAGCGCCGAGGACCAGGTCGGCGGGGACTGGTACGACGCGGTGGTGCTCGACGACGGTCGGCTCGCGCTGGTCATCGGTGACGTGACCGGCCATGACATGAGCGCCGCCGCGGCGATGAGCGAACTGCGCAGCATGCTCCGCGGCTACCTCGTCGACCGTCAGGAGCCCCCGTCGGCCATCCTGCGCCGCCTCGACCACGCCAACTTCCTCCTCGGCGCGCGTACCATCGCCAGCGCCATCATCGCCTACCTCGAACGCGCGGACGACGGGCACGTCACCATGCGCTGGTCGAACGCCGGCCACCCACCACCCATCCTCGTTGACACCGATGGGCAGGTCCGCGAACTGACCGACCGAAACCCCCTGCTGGGTGCCGGCCGACTGGTCTCCCGCAGCAACCACACATTGGCCTTGGCGCCCGGCTGGACCCTGTTGCTACACACCGACGGGCTCCTCGAATCCCGCACCACCAGCTGGACCGACCGCGCGAACAAGGTCCACGCCCTGCTGACCGACCACGCGACCGCACCGGTCGATGTCCTCGCCGACGCGATCGTCGATCAGTTCGCCGTCGGGCAGATCGAGGACGACATCGCGTTGGTCGCTGTTCGGATCGACGACGTCGATACTTCAGCCGCATGCCCCCTTTGACGCGTTGCGCGGCGACCCCGCCGATGTCAGTCATCGGTCAACAAATCCAGGACGGCGGCGATCTCCAGGACGCGTCGCACCGGTGGCTGGCAGTTCGTGACCCGCAGCGTGCCGCCGTGGTCTGCCGCGGTCTGGCGCGCTCGTACCAGAACGAAGACGCCGTGTGAGTCGATGAACGCGACGTCGGCAAGGTCGACGGTCACCTCACGGCCGGGCCCGATCATCGCGGTGACGACCGTGCGCAGATCGTCGGCGGTGTCCGCGTCGAGGTCCCCGGCCGCGGTGATCCATGGGCCGGCACGGCTGCTCCGCACGGCCAGCGCCAGCTCGGCCGGTCTGCGACCATCGCTTCTGGTCATGGTCGACCCCCCTTGCGCCTGTGTACTCCCGGCGTATGGATTCACACGCCACCCTGGACCGCAGCGGCGTCCGCGCCCGCAATGCCGTTGATCAAATCCGTACGCTGGCCACGAGCGGAAGCGTGGGGGTGCGTGACCCGGCCGCCGGCTCGATGGTCACCGCGATGCCGTGTGCCGTGCCGGTGCCCGAAACAACCCGGGTGACAACCGTAGCCCCGACGGGCAGAACCCCTGCGGGCACCGCAGCACCTGGACCCGTCAACCACAGTTGGTAGACGTGGTCACCGGCCGGGGCGTGGTCCGCGGCCAGTGTCACCACCGCGCCGTCCCGGCTGGCCGACGCGACCACGGTGACCCGCCCACCTGCGTCGATGGGACCGGAGCGCACGGTCGCGTCGGGTGCGGACAGGATCGCGGTGACGCTTTCGTTCTGGGCACGCGCGTCGAGTGTCGCCGCGCGTTGCTGCCCGACCCGGTGTTCCTGGACGGCGTAGGTGCCGGCGGCGGCGCCTGCGGCGAGGACCACGACGGCGGCTGCGGTGAGCAGCTGCCGGTAGCGGCGGTGGCTGCGGGTCCAGCCGCCGCGCGCCCGGGGTCGCGGCTGTTCTTGGCGGGTGTTGGCGATCTCGGCCAGTACACGCGTCCGTAGCGCGGGTGGTGGCACTGCCCAGGCCTGGTCGGCGAGCCGGGCCGCCGCTGCCCGTAGCTCCGCGACCTCCAGCGCGCAGGTGGGGCAGTCGTCGACGTGCCCGGCGAACGACGCCCGTTCGGTGTCGGAGAGGGCGTCCAGGGCGTACGCGCCGGACAGTGTGTGAACGTCGCCGCCGGTCATGAGGGCACCTCCACGCCGAGGCAGTCACGCAGCCGGATCAGACCATCTCGCATCCGGCTCTTGATGGTGGGGAGGCCGACGTCGAGCATGCGGGCGACCTCGGGGTAGGTGCAGCCCTGGTAGTAGGCGAGGGTGATCGATTCGCGCTGGAGTTCGGTGAGGCCGTCGAGGCAGCGGCGGACCTGCTGCCGCTCGAACCGGTCCTGTATCTCGTCGGCGACCTGGTCGTACGGCGGCTGGGCGGCCCAGGCGGTGGTTTGTTCCTCGCGGCGGGTCGCGGCCTGCTCGGACCGGACCCGGTCCACTGCCCGCCGGTGGGCGATGGTGAAGACCCAGGCGGTGGCCGAGCCCTGCCCGGCCTGGAAGCGGGCGGCGGTGCGCCAGACTTCGACCAGGGCCTCCTGTGCCACCTCCTCCGCCTGGGCCGGGTCGCGCAACACCCGCTTGACCAGCCCGTAGACGCGAGCGGCGACGAGGTTGTACAGCTGGGCGAACGCGAGCGGCGACGAGGTTGTACAGCTGGGCGAACGCGGCCTCGTCACCGCGGCCGACGGCGGTGAGCAGCACGTCGGCACCAGCGGGCTCGTCCGGGTCGGGCGGGACGACCGAGAGCCGCTCGGCCCGCGACGCCTGGTCACGTCGATGTCGTTGCATGCAGCTCCCTCATGATCGTGCTCATTCGGTGATTCGGAGCCGCACCGGCTGCGGATGGGTCGCCGATGCGGCACCCATCCGAACGGCTGGCGGCGGCGAATCACCCGTATGGCATTCGACATCGACGCGTACGCGCGGACCGCCGCACCGGTCGCCGACGACGACATCGACTACGACGCGTTCCGGGACCAGCCGCTGGACGCGGCGGTGCTGCGTTGCCTGCGCTACATGTGCGACGTGGAAAGCCACACCGTCTGCTATCTACGGGACCTGCTGGTCACCCCGTCGCACACCGACCCCACGGTGACGGCCTTCCTGACGATGTGGGCGTATGAGGAGTATTGGCACGGAGAGGCCCTGGCCAAGGTACTCGCCGCGCACGGGATCGCCACCGGCGCCGACCACATCCGTTCCGTGCGGGTCCGGCTGGGCCGGCGTGACCGGATCGCTCCGATCCAGCAGGCCCTGATCGCCAACCTCGTCGGCGTCGACTTCGTCGCGGTCCACATGACCTGGGGCGCGATCAACGAATGGTCGACGCACGCCGGCTACGCCCGCCTGGCCGAGCGCGCCGGCCACCCCGTGCTGTCCGTGCTGTTGGACAGGATCATGCGGCAGGAGACCCGGCATGTGGCGTTCTACGCCAGCCAGGCCCGGGACCGGTTGGCCGCTTCCGGACGGGCCCGGCGGCTGACCCGGTTCGCGCTGCGCCGCTTCTGGGCGCCGGTCGGGTCCGGTGTCATGCCGCAGCGCGAGACCAGGTTCCTGCTCGGCTATCTGCTCGGCGGCCCGGCGGGCGAGGGCATCGTCGCCGAACTCGATCGGAAGATCGACCATCTGCCCGGCCTCGACGGTCTCGGCCTGGTCGCGCGGGCGGCCCGCCTCCACGTCGTCGGATGAACCTCGGGGCCGGACCCATCCGCCCGGTCCTCGGTGTCGAATCACTGCTGTGAGCGCCGGGACTGTCCTTGCCGACCGGTACGTCCTCGAAGAGGTCATCGGTGCCGGCGGCATGGGCCGGGTATGGCGGGGCCACGACCGCGTCCTGGGCCGTCCGGTCGCGGTCAAGGAGATCCTTTCCCCGCCGTGGCTGGCCGCCGGAGCGGGCGAGAGGTGGCGGGACGGCCTGCGTGAAGCACAGGCCGCGTCCCGGCTGCGACACCCGAACGTGGTCGCCGTTCTCGATGTGCTCCAGACCGACAGGCCGTGGATCATCATGGAGTACGTTGCGGCGCGGTCACTGGACGTGGTGCTCGCCGAACGCGGCCGGTTCGAACCCCGCGACGCGGCCCGGGTGGGTCTGGAGATCCTCGCGGCGCTCGACGCGGCCCACCGCGCGGGTGTGATCCACCGCGACGTCAAGCCACACAACGTGCTGCTGGCCGCGGACGGTCGGGTGGTGCTGACCGACTTCGGGCTGGCGGTGATCGCCGAAGGTGGGGTCACCATCGCGCAACAGGTCCTCGGATCGCCGGACTTCGTGGCCCCGGAGTGCGCCCGCGACGGCGTGTCGACCGTGGCGTGCGACCTGTGGTCGCTCGGTGCCACGCTCTACGCCCTGGTCGAAGGCGTAGCCCCGTACCACCGACCCACCGCGGTCGCCACCCTCGCCGCGCTCGCGGTCGAACCACCGGACCCGATAACCCGGGCGGGCGCAATGGCGCCGGTGATCCTGCGACTGCTCAACCGCGACCCGCGGCGGCGCCCCAGCGTCATCGAGACACGGCGGCTGCTACGCGCCGTGCTGACCGCGAGCACCACCGTGCCGCTCCCACCACGCCGCAGACGTTGGGCACCGCGTGGGTGGCGAGCCGCGTTGGCGGCAGCCGCCGCGTGCGCGCTCGCCGGCGCGGGGACTGCCGCGGCCGTCGGTCGTCCGTCGCGGGGGCCGCAGGACGTGCCGCCCACCCCGCCCGCCGTGCACGCCTGCCTGGAGCCGGCGCGCACCGACGCGACGCCAACCAATGCCGGGCCCGGACCGTACGCGTTGCCCGCCGGTTGGGTCTGGCATCCCGATGACGCGGGCTTCACCGTCGCGGTCCCGGCCGCCTGGTCCCGCTACCTGGTGGCGACGGCCGTGTGCTTCCAGGACCCCAGCGGCACCCGAACCCTGGCCGTCGAACCCGCCGTCACCCCGACCCTCGATCCCACCACCTTCTGGCGCCGGACGGAGACAGCTCTGCGCGCCACCGGCACGCTTCCCGGCTATACGAAGATCAGCATCGGCCCAGTGCTCGCCGGCGCCGGTGGCGCCGAATGGGAGTCCACATGGGACACAGCGGGCGGGCTCCGCCGCCATGCCCGGCGGCTCGTGGTCACCACCGCACCGAGCCAGGCATACACGTTGTCGTGGTTCACCGACGACGCGGACTGGCCCCTCGACGAGCCGCTATTCCGGACTGTCGCGACCAGCTACCGCGGCATCACCTGAAGAAATCTCGCCGTTCGACCCATCCATCCCGTGCACGGGACCGAATCACTGGTGAGGCTCAGGAAGGAGTCGATACCAGTGAAGGTGTCTCGAGTGCCCTTTGTGGTCGCCGCCGCCGCGGTGGCCCTTTTCGCGGTCCCAGCCGCCGCGCACGCTGACGAGAGCGTGCACGTGGCGATGCAGGACCTCAACGGAACCGGCGCGAAAGGTATGGCCATGTTGACCGCCACCGACAGCGGCGACCTGGCGGTGACGATCAAAGCCAGCGGGATGACCCCGAACGCACCACACGCCCAGCACATCCACGGGTCGACCACGGGCATGGACTTCATGTGCCCTGACAAGTCCGACGACAAGGACGGCAACGGGTACGTCAGCGTCGAGGAAGGACTTCCCAAGTACGGCGACATCCACATCTCGCTGACCACCACCGGCGACACGACCAAGGCCAGTGGGCTGGCCGTGGACCGGATGCCGATGGCCGACGCCGACGGAAACCTCACCTACGAGCGGGTCATCCCCGCCGCGGACCTTCCGCCCGGCACCATCGAGCACCTCAAGGACCTCCACGTCGTCCAGCACGGCATCGACGTCAACAACAACGGCACGTACGACATGGACGCCCTCGGCGAGTCGACGTTCGCCAAATCGTTGGGTGTCAACGGCATCCCCGAGGAAGCCACCGACCCGGCAACCTGCGGCATGGTCACCGGCGCCGCAGCGGGCTCGATGCCCACCGGTGGCGTCGACACCGGCGACGGCAGCACCAACGACACCGGCGGCCTCGCGCTCTACACCGCGGGCGGGCTCGCGCTCGCCGGCGTGGCCGCCCTGGTCGTGCGCCGACGTCTCGGCCTGAGCCGCCACGGCCGGTAACCCGCCATGACCCGCATGCGGGTGGGCCGCCGCCGGCAACGCATCGCGCTGCTGGCGGCGGGCTCCGCCCTCTTCGCCGCCGCAGTCGTCGTCGCCATCGTCTCCATGGGAACGCAGCCGCCGCGGACGATCGCCGAAACCCCGTCATCGTCCACGCCTCGCGAGCCCAGCCCGGGGGCGTCCGAGCTGACCGTCGGCCCGATGATGTCGACCTCGACCCCGACCCGGCTGGTGGTCCCGAGGTTGCGCATCGACACCGCGCTGAGCCCGCTGGGCCTGCAGCCGAACGGGACCATGGAGGTCCCTGGCGACGCGTCCACGGTCGGCTGGTTCACCAAGGCGCCAACGCCAGGTGCGCTCGGCCCGGCCGTCCTCGCCGGACACGTCAACTGGCGGGGTCGGGACGGCGCCTTCGCCGACCTGCACACCCTTAAACGCGGCGACACCGTCACCGTTACCCGCGCCGACAGCTCGGTCGCGACCTTCTCCGTCACGACGGTGGCCCGCTACGCCAAAGACCAGTTCCCCACCCAACAGGTGTACGGACCGGTCAACCATGCCGGCCTGCGCCTGATCACGTGCGGCGGCGACTTCGACGAAAAGAGCCGCCACTACCGCGACAACATCGTCGTCTACGCCGCGCTCACCGATGCCCAACCGCCAGCGCAACCCGGCCCGGCGAACACGGCACCAGCATGACTGCGCGCGGTGCCGATCAGTCAGACAACGGCGGCCGTCCACTAAAGAGGGACGTGGTGTCGGGCACCCATCCGGCCGGCCGCTGGTTCCGAATCACTACCGCACACCCCGTTCCTTCGAAAGGATCCTCAATGCGTCTCCCCAAGTTCGCCGCGGTCGCCGCCATGGCGGTGTTCGCTCTCAGCGCCGCCGCGTGCGGCACCGCCGACGACGCGCAGACCGCGAACCCGCCCGCGGCGGGACCGTCGGCCGCCATGTCGTCGGCTCCAGCGATGACCGACGGCGAGTTCGGGCCCGGTTGCGCAGCCGTTCCCACCGACCCGACCAACGCCGGCAGCTTCCAGGCCATGGCGCAGGTTCCGGTCGCGACCGCCGCGTCCGGCAACCCGCTACTGTCCACACTGGTCAGCGCGGTCACGAAGGCGGGCCTGGTCGACTCACTCAACAGCGCCCAGAACGTCACCGTCTTCGCGCCGACCAACGACGCGTTCGCGAAGATTCCGAAGGCGGACCTCGACAAGGTGCTGGCCGACAAGGAGAAGCTGACACAGATCCTGACCTACCACGTGGTCGCGGGCGGGCAACTCGCGCCGGAAAAGCTCTCCGGCATGCACGCCACACTCGAAGGCCAGAACGTGAACGTGAACGGCGCCGGCACCGACTTCACCGTCAACGACACCTCAAAGGTCGTGTGCGGCAATGTGAAGACGGCGAACGCGACAGTGTACATCGTGGACAGTGTCTTGATGCCGCCCAACTGACGCTGCCCACACCGTCTCGTTCGCCACGCCCGGCCGTCAAGCCACGACGGCCGGGCGTCTTCGTTGAGGAGCAACCCTGTGCGACGCATCCTGTGGCCGAGTTTCGCCGCTCTGGTCTCAGCCGCGCTCGGCGTGTCGGCCGGTCAGTTGGTCGCCGCCGTCGTCGAACCCGAGTCCGCACCGTTGTACGCCGTCGCCGCCACGGCGGTCGACGCCACGCCGGCGCGGGTCAAGGAGTTCGCCGTGCGCACCGCCGGCACCTACGACAAACCGTTGCTCCTGATCGGAATCGTGGTCGTGCTCGCCGTTGTCGCGGCAACCATCGGCGTCCTCGCCGCACGCCGCCGCTGGCTCGGTCCCGCGGGAATGGCAGCCATCGGGGCCCTCGCTCTCGCCGCGGCGGTGACCCGGCCCACCGCCTCTCCCGTCGACGCCATCCCAGCCCTCGTCAGCGCCGCCGTGGCCAGTGCGGCGCTGCTGCTGATGCTGCGGACACCGCCGACGCCAGCGCAACCCGCGCAGCGGCCCCGCCTCCTCGACCGCCGGGCATTCGTCGGCGGGATCACACTGGCCGTGGCCGGCGTCGCCGTTGCAGGCGCCGCCGGAACATCGCGGATCGCCGGCGAGGCGGCCGCCCGCACCCGCGACCGCGTACGCCTGCCACGGCCGACGCGTCCGGCGCTGCCGCTGCCGACGGGTCTGGACCCGGGCTTCGTCACCCCGAACGCCGAGTTCTACCGGGTGGACACGGCGTTGAACCTGCCCCGCGTCGACATCAACCGGTGGACCCTGACCGTGCGCGGCATGGTCGATCGACCGTTCGAAATCTCCTTCGACGAGCTGCTCGGACAGCCGATGGTCGAGGAGTACATCACCCTCAACTGTGTGTCCAACGAGGTCGGCGGCCCCTACATCGGCACCGCCAAATGGCTCGGCGTCCGCCTCGCCGACCTGCTGCGCCGCGCCGGCGTCCACGCCGGAGCCGACCAGATCGTCGCCCGATCCGTCGACGGCATGACGATCGGCACACCCACCGCGACCGTCCTGGACTCCGGAAACACACCCGGCACCCAGCACACCCTGCTCTGCGTCGGCATGAACGACGAACCACTCCCACTCGAACACGGCTTCCCCGCCCGCATGCTCACCCCCGGCGTCTACGGATACGCCGGATCCTGCAAATGGATCACCGACATCGAACTGTCGACCTTCGCCGACTACGACGCCTACTGGGTCCGCCGCGGCTACGCCGCCCAAGCGCCCGTCAAGACAAGCTCCCGCATCGACCGACCCGGACCATTCGCCCGCCTCACCGCGGGACAGGTCATCGTCGCCGGCGTGGCCTGGGCCCAAGGCAACGGAATCTCGGCAGTCCAAGTCCAGGTCGACGACAACGCGTGGCAACCGGCAACACTGCGCCCGGCACCCAACCTCGACACCTGGGTCCAATGGACCTACCCATGGCAGGCAGCCCCCGGAACGCACACGCTGCGCGTCCGAGCCATCGACCGCACCGGAGCCGTCCAAACCAGCGACCGCGCCGAACCCTTCCCGAACGGCGCCACCGGGTGGCACACCGTCGCAGTCACCGTCACATAGCCCGCCAACCATCGACGATGGGCGGCCGACGCAACCGAAAGGGTCTCGGTGGCGGATGGGCCGCTGCTTCTCGAGCACCCTACAGATGATTTGCTGCTTTCTTAAGCATTTCTCCCATCTCAAGCGTTACTGAGCGGTACGGAGCCGTTCGGGAACATGAAATGCTTTCATGGTGATACGCCCACTACCGGACCTTGCGGGCGAATTTAGGCTGTGAGAGGTGCGTACGATGAATTATTCGCTCAATAGGCGAGTCGTGTCCGCTGTTGCGTCCGTTGCGCTCGGTGCGGGCATGTCCGGCCTGATGGCGGGCAGCGCGATGGCCGACGGTGGACCGCAGCGCGACTCGTACGGAGATTCCTGGGAAAACTCGTGCCACGAGCGGGACAGCTGGTGGCGCGAGCTGACCGCCATCGGGCGGACCGACCATGACGATCTGATCATGTTCGATGTGAACGACACCGGTGGCGCCTGCACGATCGGCACGGTGCGCCTCGCGGACGACATGAAGCTCATCGGCATCGACTACCGCGTGCAAAACGGCAAGCTCTACGGTGTCGGCGACCAGGGTGGCGTCTACGCGCTGTCCACCGACGACGCCTCGGCCGAAAAAGTCAGCCAGCTCAGCGTCGACCTCGACGGAACCTACTTCGGCGTCGACTTCAACCCAGCTGCCGACCGGCTGCGGATCGTCAGCGACAAGGGGCAGAACCTGCGCCACAACCTCAACGACAACACCACCATCAAGGACGGCAACCTCACCTACCCGCCCTCGACGGACGCCGCCCAGGGCATCACCGCAGCCGCCTACACCAACAACGACCTCGACCCGGACACCGCGACGACGTTGTTCGACATCGACACCAACCTCGACCAGGCGGCGGTGCAGTCTCCCGCCAACGCCGGGTCGCTGGCCCCCACCGGCAAACTTGGCGTGGACGCCGCAGTAGAAGCCGGCCTCGACATCTACAGCGTCGTCCGGCAGGGACGGACCGTCTACAACAAGGCCTTCGCCGTCCTCCAGGTTGACGACCACAGCACCCTCTACGGGGTCAACCTCCTGACCGGCCAAGCCCACGAGCAGGGCGGCTTCCACCAGAAGGTGGTCGACATCTCATTGCCGCTCGACGAGGAATAAGCGCCGAGACCGCACGACGGCGGGAGGGAACGGCCGGCACCACGCCGAACTTCCCTTCCGGCGCGCGCACACCCAGGCCACGGCCCGAAGAGCCAACCTCGTTCGAACTGGGATGCACCCGACGCGCCCCACCCGAGCTCGCCAAGGCGCTTCCTAATACGGATCCGTGGGGCGGGACCGCCCCACGGATCCGGCCCTACCACCCCTCGAACGGCGAACACGTGGTTCCAGTTGGACTAGGACCGTGGTCGAGCGCCGAGCGGCACAGGCGCAGCAGTGCCACAGGGTCTCCGTCGATACCGATGTTGCGTTTGGCGTAGCCCGTCGTTCATCGACTTCACGTCTCGGTTCGTCGACACGCCGCGCCAGCGCAAGCGCGGCTTGCCCGGCTCGGGCGCCTTGTCGGAGAAGGTCTCCTGCCACAATGGAGTTTCCGCTACGTCATTGCGTTGCGTGCGGTTCTTGACGTGCGTGATGAGTGACTCGGCGGCGGCCGCAACTGCGTGGCGAAAGTAGCTGTCTTGCCACAAGCGGCTAGCCGCTCCCCAGATGAGTGGGTGCATCGCCTCGGCACCCACCTGTGGCGGTGCTTCAGCGGCTGCCTTGTGGATCAATTCGTCCAACCGCCCGGTCATCTGATGGCACGCCGGCACGATGTCGTCAGGTTCCAGGACGGGCTTCGGCTTGGTGACTGTGTGCCACGCCGCGATCGGATCGACCACACCAGCACCTTGCACGTTGAACCTGACGCCAGTGAGCCCAGGGGCTGCCGCAGCCCGGCCCGCTGCTTGGTCTACTGCCGCGGTTGCGCCAGCGATCTCGTCGGCGCCGGCATCGTCGCGAGGGAACACCGCCGGCGCAACGCCGCGTGCGATCGAATCATTGAAGACGTGGAGCTTCATGAACGCCTGGAAGGCGTCGTGAAACTCGACCACGGACGTGGCCACTGCCCGCAGATAATCGGGGTTCTCGTGGGCTTCTACGTCTCCAGCGTGCCATAGAGCGCGAACCTCGGACGCGGAGCGGCGTTCGGGGCCAGCGGCCGGCCCCGCCATCGACCAGCGATGATCGCGTAATCTCTCGTCGTCTTGGTCGCGTTCCGCCTCCTGGCGAGTGCGGTCGGGGGCATTGCGTCCGCCGAGTGCGTTCGTGGCCCGCCGAAACGGATGAGTGTCAATTCTGATTTGGCAAGGAGTATGTGTGTCGGACTTCTATTGTGATGAGGCGTTGTCGGGTAGGACGCCGGTGAAGGTGGTGATGGAGACGGATACGGTGCTTGCGTTCGAGCACACAAAGCCAAGCTATCCGGTGCACATTGTGGTGGTTCCCAAGCGTCACATACCGTCGCTGGTCGACCTGGGCGACTGTGGGGAAGGGCTGTTGATGGACGTCATCGGTGTGGTCCGCGAGGTTGCCGCTCGCGTTCGAGACGAGCGCGGGGCGGCGTGCGTGGTGACGAATGAAGGTGCTTATCAGGAGTCCAAGCACATGCATTGGCACGTACTGTTCCGGGGTGATCTTCCCGAAGGCCTAGCGTGAGGTTCCCCCTGAAGCGGCCCGCTGCAGACGCGACAGATTGAGGGTCCGGGTGGCGATCTCCCGTGCGGCGCGGTGGATCTGGTCTCGGCCGGGTGGCAGCTTCCGCGTCTGAAGATGAGGGAGGAGCTGTTCACAGGCTGCCAGGATGGGCCGGCCGTCGGCCATGTCTTCGTCGTCCGGGACCACGATGCAGGTCGCGCGGCGTGCGTATGCCTCGGCGTTGGCGAGTTGGTCGCCGCGGCTGACGAAGGTTGGGAGTGGGATTAGCACGGCGGGTTTGTTGAGGGCTTCGATTTCGGCCAGTGTGGTGGCGCCGGCTCGGCCGATGACGAGGTCGGCGAGCCAGAGGGCGTGAACCATGTCGTCGTGGAGGTATTCCCGCTGCCAGTATCCGGGTGTGCTGTTGAGCGTCGGGTCGAGGTTGCCGGGGCCGCAGACGTGGATGACGGCGAACTTTGTGGTCAGCGCATGGAGTTGGCGGCGGATGGCTGCGTTGATGCGCTGGCTGCCTTGGCTGCCGCAGAAGATGAGCAGGACGGTGGCGTCGGCGCGGATGCCGAGTTCGGCGCGTAGCTTCTCTGGCTGGCCGTCGGCCAGGTCGTCACGAAGGGGAAGGCCAGTTACCACCGCCTTGCGCTCGAGCCACTGTGGTAGGCCGTGCCCGGGCTCGGAGAGATAGACGATGCTGGCCAGGTACGCAAGGATGCGGTTGGCCAGGCCGAGGGACTGGTCGGACTCGTGGATCGCTAGTGGTATCCGGTTGAGCCAGGCTGCGATGCCGACGGGGACGGATACGTAGCTGCCTTTGGAGAAGATGACGTCGGGCTGCTCCCGGCGCAGTGCTTGCCAGGCGATGACCACGCCGCGTACGACGGTTAGCGGCATGACGATGTTCTTCCAGGAGCGGTAGCGTCGTAGTCCCGCTGCTGGGATGGGTACGAGGCGGATGCCTGCCTTAGCAGCAAGGTCAGCCTCGATGCTGCCCTCTCGCCCGAAGTAGACCAGGTCGGCTCCGGCTCGGCCGAGTTCGGCGGCAACGGCTAGGGCGGGTACTACGTGGCCGGCGCTGGCTCCGCCGGTGATTCCGACCTTCGGCACCGCACGAGGGTCGCCCGGTGGGTTTGGGCCGGATGGGTGTTGGGCTGGCACGGCAGGCGTATCCCCTCTAGGTAGTGAATATGGTCAGGCGTCGCAGACGACTCGAAAGCCGAGGTTGACGTTCCGATCGGCCGGCAGTGAGAAGTGCCGATTGGTGCAGGCGCCGTACGACTGCGAGTAGGAGAAGGAGCCGCCGCGGATCACTCGGCCCGCAGGTAGGGTGCGGCCCTTCCACTGCGATGAGTTGGGTTGCGACTGCGGTCCTCGCGGGTCGTTGAGGTTCTGCAGATCGGGGTATGGGGCGTACCAGTCGCTGCACCAGTACCAGATCACCCCGTTCAGGGCGTGGATGCCGTAGCCGTTCGGTTTCAGGGTCGCGGTCGACCAGCAGGCGAGGAACGCTGCGGGCCATTCGCTTGTGGTGTGCTTACGGCTCGGTACGCAGGTGGAGCCGCAGTCGACGGTGCAGCCGTCTCGCAGGGCGTACTCGAACTCGGCCTCGGTGGGCAGCCGGTAGGGTCGGCTGTCGCGTTGGCTGAGCCAGGCGATGAACGCCAGCGCGTCGGGATACGAGGTCCCGACGACCGGCACGTCGTCGCCGTGGACATTGGCCTGGCTGAAGGTGGGTCCAGGCCGCCATTCGCCGTCCCAGATTTCCAGTTGTGGATCGTCGGTGTGGCCGGTGGCCGTGCGATAGGCCCGGTAGAGGCCGGCAGTGACCGGCATGGTGCTCCATTGAACGGGTTTGGTGATGTTCACGGTCTGGCGCGCCTGGTCGTCGCTTCGTGGTCGCTGGAAGGTGCCGGGCGGGACCTGGACGAAGGTGAGGTCGGTGAGCGGCACGCTGATGTCCTTTCTCGAGACGCAGGCCGTGGTGGCGGAAGGCCTGGACGGAATAGGTCAGGCCGTAACTCCGGCGACGGTGTGGGCGGTCAGCGCGGCGAGCTGTCGGACGGTGTTGGCGATGTCGTAGCGGCGGGCGTGTTCTGGGCCGGCGCGTGTCAGAGTTCGGCGAAGGTGGGGGTCGCGGGTCAGCTGGTCGATGGCAGCGGCCAGGCTGGCTGGGTCGCCGGGTGTGTATGCCACGCCTGCGTGGCCGAGGGTGGTGGCGAGGCCCGGCAGGTTGGAGTAGATGACCGGAAGCCCGTGGGCTTGAGCCTCGATGGCGACCAGGCCGAACGCCTCGAGCTCCGCGGTGGTGAACACGAAGACGTCGAAGTCTTCGAATCGGCGCCACAGCTGATCACGCGGCAGGAACGGCTCGAACATGACGCGGTCCTGTACGCCGAGCGTGTGCGTCCGGCTGACGAGGTGGTCCAGCTCGGGGCCGCTGCCGATGATGGTGAGTCGGTGCGGCTCGCTGGTGAGCGGGATGGCGTCGATGGCGGTGACCGTGGATTTGTTCTCGTCGAGGCGACCGGCGTGCAGCAGCGCCAGCGGGCGGGTGTCTTTGTGTGAGGGAGTCCGTGGCTTCGTGTCAGCGATCGGAATTCCCCAGGGGATGACGGTGAGCCGGCGGGTGTAGCGATGTGCGGTGAGCCGGTCGACGTGCCGGGCCAAGGTGATGTTGGGGGCGATGACGTGGGTGCTGGCTGCGACGACTTCGGTCAGCACGTTGCGGGCTTGGCCGAGGTGGTCGGCGGCGATCACGTCTGTGCCGTGGGCGATGCTGATGATCGGGACGGCACCTGCGGCGCGGGCGAATGCGGGGCTGAGGCCGAAGCCGAGATGTTGGGCGTGGATGACGTCCGGTTGGTGCTGCTGGATCAGCTCGGCCACCTCGACGGTCAGGTCGTTGACGTAGGCGTCGAATGCGGATCCGCCGTACGGCTGCTTCGGCGTGTGCAGCTCGATCAGGTTGAAGGGGTGTTCCCAGTTCGGGGCCGTGGGCGGCAGGGTCAGGAAGGTGGTGTAAGTCTGTGGCATGGCCCGGTAGGCGTCGGCGGCGAGGATCATGCTGCCGCAGGAGGGCCCGGCAGGTAGGTCGATGCCGGTCAGGATGCGGGTGAGGCTCATGCGGGCGCTCCGATCAAACGGGTGCGGTAGCGGCCGAAGTCGGACAGCAGCCGGGTACGCAGGTCCGCCCAGCCGAGGTTGCAGGCGGCGTCGACGACTGACAGCGCCGGGATGAACCCGTTGCGGGCCCAGGTCTGCGGGTAGACCGGATGGCGGGCGTAGTAGTCGTTCCAGCGGACGGTGATGCCGGCGGAGTCGACGGTGTCGGTGTCGAGGTAGCCGCGGGTGCCGGACCCGGCCCACAGTGTGGTTTGGCCGGTGTGGCGGCAGACTGCGATGATCCGTTCGATCCGACCGGTCGCGGGCACCGGCATGCTGGAGGTTCGACGCAGCTCGCACGAGGCGCCCAAGGCGTCGCGGAGGTGGCGCAGGACGTCGGCGTTGAGGTCCGCCAGGAGTGTGTGCCCGGCCAGTAGCGGTGGAGTGAGAACCGTCATCGTCTCGGCGTAGAAGGCGGTTCGGCCGTATGCCATTTGCAGCGTCCGTAGCAGGGCGGTTGGGTCGAAGGCGTCGGCGATGCGGACGTCGCGGATGGGTTGGCCATGCTTCTTGGTTACTGGGACGGTGACCCATTGAACGCCGGCGCGGGTCTTGATCCGGTTGCGGTTCTGCCAGCCGCCGTCTTCGTACTGCACGTCGTCGTAGAGCGCGACGACATCGCAGGCGAGCATGGCTTCGCAGACGGCGAGCCAGGGCAGGAACGGGGGCTGCTCGATGTAGATCACGGTCGCTCCGGTGGGTTCGCGAGCAGCATCAGCGATGGGGTGAGTGCCTCGAAACAGCGGCCGTCAGCGGCCTGGTGCGGCAGCTTGGCCCAGCCTGGTGCTGCGGACCGGTGCCGAGTGAAGGGTTGGCCCAGGTAGTAGCGGCCGGACTGGCTTTGGTGCCTCTGCAGCGCTTTGAGCTTGCCGTCTATGTGGTTGGTGATGTCCACGAGCACGACCCCGTCGACGCTGTGGTGGGCAGCGATCGGCTGTCCGTGCAGGATCGTGGTGCAGCCAGGTATTCGGGCTGCGGCGTTGACGGCGGCCTTTGCCACCGCGTGGTGGTCCTGGTGATCGTTGCCGGTGTGGACGGCGTGGGTGAGCAGCACAGTGCATGCCAACCGGGTCATGACCTCCTCGATTGTGGACACGAGGTGCCGGTCGGGTTGCAGCGCGCCATCCTCTAGGCCCAGGCACTCGACGTCGATCTCCGTGCCGGCGTAGGCGGCGGCTGACTCGGCCGGGCGGTGCTCCGCGTCCAGGCGGATTCCGGCGTCGCGGTCGGTCACCGAGATGCCATGCACGCCGTGGGTGGCGATCACGACGGTCACCGCGGCACCCGCGTCACGCCAGCGTCGTAGCGTTCCGAAGAAGAGGATCTCGGCGTCGTCGGGGTGCGCGACCAGCGCGACCACCCGGTCCGCCGGCGACAGCAGCAGCGGCATTAGCTCGCCGCCGCGAAGTCACGGAAGATTTGCGACGGCATCGGCAGGGTGGAGCCTTGGTACTTGCCGTCGTAGAGCTCGATGTCGCCGAATGCGCGCCAGAACGTAACCTGCCCGACCCGCATCCCGGGGTACACGCGGACGGGTTGGACGGCGTGCAGTTGCAGCGTCCAGTGGTTGATCGATCCGATGTCGATCAGGTCGGCGGTCACGTGCACGAACAGCCCGAGCCGGGCGGTGCTGCTCCGGGCCCGGATGATCGGCACGAAGTGCGCGCTGCCCATCTTCTCGGCGGTCGAGACCAGGTAGATCCGGTGCGGTTCCAGCACCATTCCTTGGGCGGGGATGGTGCTACGCGCGAACGGGTTCTCGCTGCGGCAGTCCAGAACGTCGACGGTGTACCAGCCGATGTCTGCGCTGAGGTGGAAGTCGTAGCTGTTGGGGCTGACGCAGGACAGGTCGAACGGGTCGATGGTGATCTCGCCGCGCTCGCGGCGATGCACGATCTCGGGTCCGGTGAGGATCACGCCATCTCCAGGGTGCGGGCGCCAGCGGCGGCGAGCGGGTAGCAGGGGACGGCCTCGCTGATGCGCCCGTAGTAGCCGCGGTACGGCTGCCGGTGGCCCTCGGGCACCCAAAACGACACCTGGCCGATCCTCATCCCGGCGTAGACGCGGATGGGTTGGACCGCAACGATTTCCAGGGTCCAACGGTGGCAGGCGCCGAGCTGACCGAGGTCCGCGCTGATCTGTAGGAACAGCCCCAACCGGCCGAGCGAGGACCGGCCGATCAGGCTCGGCACGAACCGTCTACTCCCGATCGTCTCGACAGTCGCACCGAGATAGACCCGGGAGGGCTTGAGCACGTACCCGTGGTCCGGGATGGTGATCTGCTCGCATGGCGTGTCGACGCGAGGATCCATGACCGGCACGGTGGGCACCTGCAGCGTCGAGCCGAGGCGGTAGTTGACCGAATTGGGGTTGACCATGACCGGGTCGAAAGGGTCGAAGGTGATCTCGCCGTTCTGCACCGCCGTGGTGATGGCCGCGCCTGTGAGGATCATCGCGGCCTCCGGTCCATGACGTAGGTCTGATGGAGCAGGCGCCTCGTGTTCTCGGGGATCTGGTCTTGATCGATGCGCAGGGGCATCCGGCCGTGCGCGTAGCGCCGCTGGTCCCAGACCAGCAGCTGGCCGGGACGAAGGCGGTAGGTGATTCGCTGGGCTTCGACCGCGCCGCGGAGTCGACCGAAGGCAGCCGCGGCTTTCTCCGCAGGCACCAGGCCGGTGTCCACCAGCTCGCCGTTGTCCAGGTGCGGGCCCATCTTGCTGGTGAAGCGCACAGGGACGCCCCAGTCCAAGCGGCTAGGCACGATCGGGAAGCTTCGTAGGGATTCGCCGACACCGTGCACTCCCTCGTCGGTCCAGTACCGGTACGCCGGCTGCTCCAGCACACGACGGTCGTCGCGGCGCAGTGACTCGATGGCAGGCCACATGTCGGCCAGGGCGGAGGCGCCACCGCCGCCCGGGTCGTCACGCACGCAGTAGAGGGCGATGAATCGGGGGGTGTGCTCGCGGTCGACCATGTCGATGTGCAGCCGGTTCTCGCCAACCCCGTGCGTGCGGCCCGGGTCGACGTCGGTACGCACCGCCAGGTCACTCCACGGCCCGACGGAGGGGTAGACGCTAAGGACCATCCCCAGCGAGGACAGCAGCGCCAGCACCACACTGCGGTTGCGGGCATGATCGGCCGCATCATCAAAGGTGATCACAACGCGACCGGCATGGGTCCCGATGAGGTCGTCCGTGAAATCGTGGTGGCTGTCGAACCCCTCGAACAACGTTTTGGCGCTCAGGACGGGCAGATCGCTCATGCAAGGCTCCCGAAAAGCGACGTGATAACGGAGCGAACGGAAGAACGCGGTTCAACCGGCTCGTACGGCAAACCAAGCCGATCCGCCAGGTACGCCGTCGTGGCGACGCCGCCGCTCCCACCGACCGAAGGCGCGACCACCGGCTCTTCCCCCAGCCGCCGAATGAGTTCGACGACGTCAGCGGCCCTGCGCTCACCGGTGAGCCGCACGAGCGCGGTGTCGAACGGTGCGGCGTCTGCCAGCGCACCGCGGGTCACGCGAGCAGGCAGACCGGCCCGAAATGCGAACACATTGATGACGAACGCGTCGGTGGCGCTGACCTGCCGAGCCCTGGCGGCCACTGCGTGCGCTACTGCCTTCCGGTCCGGGATTGGTGCCACTAACGTGCCGACAACCTCGGAACTCCATCGTTCGTACTCGGCGATCATCGCGATGAGAGCAAATTCTTCTTCGCCGGCAGTCACCGCAAGACGTCCGCCCGGCGGGTGATGCTCGATCGCGAAGGAGCGGACACCCCCGCGGTGCAGCTCAATGCGCAGCAGTCCGGCACCGAGCTCCGGAGCCTTCGCGACGTGCTTGGCCTTCGACGACCACAGGTATTGCTCGCTGTGACAATGCCCCGCAATGATCACCGGGAAAGGCACTCCGGCGCGCTGAAGGGCAACGTCGTGGTCGAACCCGCTGTGGCTCACACCAACGACGACATCAGCGCCACGACCCAGTAACCCGTCGGCCTCGACTGCAAGCAGCTCCGGTGTGGGCTCCGTAAACCCAAAGCCTTCCCGCTCATCGACCGGAACCGCCCCGAATGCCTGAGCCCCGACGAACCCCACCATACCGACGCGCAGGTCCCCGACGGTAAGCAGCAAGTTGCTCTCCCACCTCCCGCCGAACGCACCCGGCGGGGTGAGGTTGCAGCACACAATCGGCGGAAACAGGCCCGGCGTCCGCAGTCGCATGAGATCAGCCATGTCGTGATTGCCGGGAATCACCGCGTCGTAGAACGTGGTAAGAATGGTCTCCTCGACGTGGCCCCGAGACCACTCGTGGAATGCGTTGCCGCCGAAGAAGTCTCCAGCATCGATGATCAAGGCACCGGCCTTACGCCAGCGTGCGAGCGCCGCCACCGTGGTCCGACCATCCAGAACACTAGAATGGAAATCGCATGTGGCGATGATCGTCGTGGACATTGTCACCTCCCCGGGTTTAGAAGGGCGCAATGGTTAGAAGCTTGCCCGAGCGTCGCGACCAGCGAGAAACACGGACGCAGAAGAATGCGGCAGAAGCCAGCAAGCCGAGCTGAAGGACCAGAGGTTTTGGAATGGCATGCGCGTTCGGACGGCTCGATGGCGCGCCCCTTACTAACCTCCGCGCTGTCGCGGGCCGGGCGTATGCGGCATCGCGCGGCCGGAACTGCCTGCCGCCGTACCGCCACAACGATCATCAAGCGACCGGACATGACGGCTCCCCTGGGACCAGATGGCCGTCAATAGCAAGCACGGCGTCTCGACCCGCGCGGCATCGACCCGGACTCGCAGAACACGTCATGATGGCGGCCCAGGCATAGAAACTTGATCGGTGATGGTTGGTCCGATATGGATGGTGTGCCTGCCGTTGCTGCCGGTTGTGAGGTATCCCTTGTCGCGGCCGTGGGCTGTGGCTTTGCGGACGGTGCCGACAGAAACGCTGAAGTGCGTGGCGATTGCCCGTTCCGGAGGCAGCGGGGCGCTGTCGGGCAGGCGTCCAGCGGTGATCGCTTCGCGTATCCGTTGCTCGACCTGGATCCAGAGCGGCCGGTCGCCACCGGGTAAGGCCTGGAGGAGCCGCCAGATTGGTTCGTCTGCCGGCGATGTCGTGGGTTGCTGCTCAGGTTCGATCGGTGAGTCGATGGCCGTGGCCGGCGCGCGGCTTGGGCTGAACGTGGCGGGCACCCACAACAGCAGCGCGGCAACAAGAAGGCCGAACACCTCTTTCCATGGGCCGCTGCCCGTGGTTGCCCATGGTCGGATCTGGAGAACGCCGGCGAGTGCGGTGTAGATGGTCGTCGCTGCGGTGATGGCGAACGCAGCCTGGGCCATCTGTTGCCGGGCTCCTGGCGAGGTCCGACGTGGGGCGGGTGCAGCGGCGGGCAGTGAAGTCGTGCTGGTCTGGTGTGGCGTGGTGGCCTGGACGTTCATGTCGGTTATCCCCTGGATGGGTTGCTCTGTCGTGGCTGAGCCGGGCCTTTACGGGTCGCTGCGGTGTGCCTCGGCGACGGCCGTGGTCGGTGAGGTGGTACCGCTCGCGGTAGTGGAGGCCGAGGCATCACCTGGCGAGTTGGACGAAGTCGGGCTGCGTGGAGTGAGTAGGTATGTGAGGGCGAACCTGTGGGAGTCGGTCCGGACATGCCATTGGTGGCGGCGGATCGTCAGGGTGACCCGTTCTGTGTGTTGCCGAGAGGGCGGCGGATGGTGGTCCATACGCGGTGGCGGAGCATCCGTCGCCGTTCTTGGTCGTATGCGCGGGTCAGTGCCGCGCGGACGTGGTCGATGATCTGGGTGCGGACGATGTCCATCTGGGTTTGGTCGCACCAGAGCACTGCGCCGTCGGCGGAGTGCACGGCTGCCCACGAGCGGTCTGGGGACCAGTGGATGTATGTCGGCCACCTTCTCGAGAGGGCGCCGTGTGTCAGTTCCATGAGCTGTTTGTGACTGAGACGGATGGAGGAGCTGTCCGGTGTCTGGGAGGTAACCGTCCATTCGCAACCTGCGCGGTGGAAGGCCCAGCCCCCGGCTCTGGGAGGAATGACTGTCGCGGCTCCCCTATTCGTCATCGGTCCGTCCCGCTCTCTAACACGCCGACTGCTGCGCCGTCCGTTCCCCCGGCCTGGGTGAGGCGTCGGGCTTGCGTCGCGCCGCGGTCGGTGATTTCGAAGCGTTTGCGGTCGCGCAGGCCGCGTCCGTCGCGGGAAGCTCGGACGAGTTTCGCGGTACGCAGCGCGTACAGGTCCCGCATGGAATGCCTGCCGCTGCCGACCCGGACAACTCCGTCAACGATCCGGGCCCACCTGAAAGCGGCCATCGCGGTGAGCAGGTCGACCTGAGACGTCGAAAGGTCCAAACCCGCCGGGCTCGACTCCTCAGCGTGGTCGGCCTCGATGGATGGCGATTGATCAGTCGAGGTGATTATGTCGTCGGCGCTTGAAGTCGGTGTTGCCGCCGCTGCCACCGAGGGCGACCCGGCACGCATCGAAGTCGGCGTCCCTGCCGTGTCGTCCACCGTCGAGCGGTCGACCGCATCTTCGAGTTGCGGGTGGCGTCCGGTGCGCAGTTCGTGGGCGAGTGCGACGATCTCATCGCGCCACAGGTAGAGCGCGTGGTCTTCTTGTCCGGGTGGGGCGATTTTGGTGACCCACGAGTTCGGAAGCTCAACCGCGAACCCGGGTAATTCCCCGCGCGCCAGGTGGGTGTGGAGGTCGGCCCACTGATGTGGGGTGAGGACGATGCCAGGTTCGAGGGGAACCCGGCGGCACCTGATCCGTACACCTTCGGGCACGGCCTGGGTGTCGCAGTACGACTGTGCCGGTCCCGGTGCCGTCATCGCCGCCTCGCAGCGGTGGGAGGCGGGTCGCTCGCCGACCATGCCGCGCGGGCTGCGTCGTAGCGGTCGTCGGGTTGCGTGGCGGTGGCGGGTGAGCCAGTGGTCATGGTCATTGGCCTGCTCCTGCACGGTTATCGTGTGCGTCGGGGTGCGGTCGGTTCTGTTTTCGGCCAGGTGATCGCTGCCATGACGTCGCGTGGTTGCGGACGGGGGTGGCTGGTGGGCGCGGGTTGGATCCCGGCGGTTTGGACGAAGATCGACCGGCGTTGCACGAGCCGGCCCTCGTCGGACAGCTCGAAGCCGTCGAGCCAGATCCAGCCGGTGTAGGTGCTCCAGCGGTGAACGCGCACGAGGAGAAACGCGAACGGAGCCAGGGCGAACTGGACGCTCGCGGGCCGGTCGATCCAGAGCAGGTCGCCGGGTTCGGGTGGGGGCACGTGCCGGCCTGAGGGATGGTCATGGATGGCGTCAACGGGTGCGCGGTGCTCGCGGAAGCGATCGGGGAATGGAGGGGGTGTGGTGCGCCGCCGTCGGGGCTGTCGGTTACGGCGGCGCACCACACCGTCGGCACCAGGCGACCGCGGCGTGGGAGTGCCACGGGCGAGTGGTGCCGGTCCAGGCCGTCGGGTCGCGGCCTGCGACGCGGGCGCGCGGCGGGGGCTGCGCGGCCCGCGAAGTCGTCGACTGTTCTCATCGCTGGGCCGTCCCCGGTTCGGGGTGTCCGCTGGTGCGGCCGTGGCTGATGACGGTCACCCGGTCCGCGAGCCCGGCCGCGTCAGACGGGGTGGGGACCGCGAACAGGGCCGCGACCGTGTCGGGCAGGTCGGTGATGGCCTGCCTGAAGGAGGCGGCTGGTTCACCGGGGCCGGTCATCGGTTGGTCGACGAGGATCAGGCGTGGACGGTGGAGCAGGATGACAGCCAGGTCCAGCATCCGGGCCCATTGCGGTGCCAGCCGGTCAGACTCCGCATCAGCAAGGGCGCCCAGGTTGCACCGGTCCACGACGTCGGTGATCTGCTCCCGCCCGGTCAACGCGGTCGCCTGTCGGCGGTAGAGCATCTGCCAGCGGACCGCGGCCTCGAGCACCCCGACGACCGTTCGACCAGGATGCCAGCGCGGTGTCACTGGCAGGTAGCCGACGTTGTGCCGAATCAGCTCCGAGGCGGGTCGGCCGGCAACAGGCTGCCCAGCCAGATACACCTGCCCGTGGTCGGGATAGGCGGTCCCGGCGATGATCTCCAGCAGGGCGGTCCCGGACGTGTGCGGGACGACCACGGCGTGGTGGTGCCCGGCGTCGACGGTGAACGACACGTCGAGCAGCCCGCAACTGGGCGCGCGCACGCCCGCGACGTTGAGCAGCGGGACCGCCTGCTGCCGAGGCTGCGGATCCGCCGCCGGGTCCTGCCCTCGTCGGGCGGGTGTGCCCCGGTCCTTGCGGCGGTGGTAGGCGCCGCCTGGCGGAGTTGGGGTTACAGGCCGGTTGTGACCGGCGGGCCGCGTCATCGCCGACCAATCCCCGACTCCGCGGTGCACGGGTTGGAGATCTCAAGCGCAGGCAGGGTCAGCACGTATAGGTCGGGTGGCCCTGTGGCTGGCGTCAGGAAGCTGTTGCGTTGCAGGCGTGCCAGGATGTTGTCCAGCCCCTGGGGGCGTAGGTAGGCAACGGTGGCGAGACGACGCCTGGCGGCGGCATCGAGAAGCACAGTTCGGGTGCCGGACTCGCGGACCTGCTCGACCAGCACCCGTGCGACCGGGAAGAGACGCCCGCCCCGGGTCTCGCCCCAGACCCGGCCCAACCACACCCGCGCGAACGCGTCAGCGGGCAGCGAGCTGGTCGGATCGACCAGCTCGACCGCCACCGCGGACTCGACGTCGCGGTCGGGTAGGTCGGCGATCGCGCCGGGCCGGTGGGTGTGGCTCGGATCGGTGATCACCGCGCAGGCCCAGCCCGTGGTGACCGGGTGCAGCACCACGACGACCGCACCGGAGACCGCCACGTAAAGCACGGCCCCCTGATGGGGGTCTGCCGTGGCGGCGGAGGCGGTCGGATCGCAGGTGTGCTGTGTATTCGGCGCTTGGTTGATCGGCATCGTGGTCACCGGTGGTCACCTGCTACTGCCGTGGCACCGGGGCGCAACTGGCGAGGCACCCGTCGCCCGTTGACGCTCGCGACCTGGCCAGTCGAGTTGTCGGGTTCGGGAGTCGGCCGGTGGTTGTCGATTGCGGCCAGAAAGGTGTTGATGTGCTCGCGTGTCACTCCGGGGGTGCAGACGATGTGGCTGCGGCCGCCGTGGTCCGCCAGCCGCCACCGGGTGCGGATCTGTTCGGGTGGGATGGTCAGGGTGACGGTCATCGCGTGCGGGTTACGCCACGCCGGCCAGTCCCGTTCGCCGAGCGCGGTGTGCAGGTAGGCGGCGAGGTCTCGGGCGTTCACGGCGCGGGCAGTAAGCCCGTCGCGGCCGAAGATGGTCAGGGCGTACCAGATGGCGAGGGCGGCGTGTCCGTTGCGGGAGGTGGAGATCGTCGCGTCCGGGCTGCCGGTGTACGACACGACCGGGGCGCGGGAGCGCACGCTAGCCTTCACGATGACGGCAGCGCACGGCATCGGCGTGGCCAGGAACTTGTGCCCCGACACGAACACGCAGTCCGCCCCGTCCGCGAAATCGAAACCCGGCCGGGCGGCGGGGTCGAGGGTGGCCAGGGGGATGCCGGACAGGGCCGCGTCGACCAGGATGAACCGCCGCTCGACCGGCACCGCCAGCTCGTCGAGCACAGCGGTGACCCGACGCACGTCATCCACGGCCTCGGTGAACGTGGTGCCCGCGTTCGCGACCACGACGATCGGCCGATCGCGGCGGGCGGCGACCTGGTCGGCGAGGTCGTCGTAGTCGAGTTCCCCGCGGGTATCGGTGCGGACTACCACCGACCGCATCGCCAACAGACGGGCTGCCTTCGCCACGGCGGGATGCGCTGCGGCGCTGTGCAGCACGATCGCGTCCGGGTGCAGCCGTCGAGCGAGATCGAGCCCGTAGACGGTGGCCTCGGACGCGTTCGCCGCGATGTATCCCCACCCGTCATCGGCCGGCGCCCGGAACAGGTCGGCGAGGATGCCGATGGCGTCGCGTTCGAAGTCCTTGCTGTGGAACGGAAACAGGCCATCAACGAACGGGTCGCCAAGGTTGTTCAACAGCCCTCGGCTGAAGATGTCGGCGAGGGGGCTCCAGTCGACGTCGCTCGCGGCGGGGAACCCGAGGGCGTCCCCGGCGGCGTCGAGGCGGGCGCTCAGCTTCGCGAGACGGGCGGCCACGTACCCTTGCGCGGCCGAGGCGGTGGGGTTTGCCATGGTGGCGGCGGCCGGCGCCGTCGTGGCGGCAGGATCGTTGGTCATCGCGCTTCCTGTTCCAGGAGCAGGGTTTGGAGCTCGGCCATGCGGTCCCACACCCCGCTCCAACCGGTACCCCTGGGCAGGGGAAAGCCGTTCCAGTCGTTGACCTGCTGGTGCGGGGTCACCAGGTGCGCACTCGTGTAGATCTGGATCTCGTTGAACTCGGTGCTGCCGCGGCGATCGATGACCATGACATTCCCGTCACGCAGGTAGGCCAGCACGGTGCCCGACACCTCCTCAGGTCGCTCACGGCGGCCGGGAAGGTCGTACTTGCCGCTAAGCCGGCTCGGCTTCTTCGCCTGCTGCTGCGCCCACGGCGCGGAAATAGAATCCAGAGTGGACAATGCGATGCCGTAGAACCGGCGGTCGCGTTGCGCGTCCGCGGGTAGGTCATCGGTCTGGTCGCAGAGCTGGGTGAACGGGTCGAGGCCCTGCGGTGTGGACGCCCAATGCCGGGCGGGTTCGGTCACGGCCTGATAGACGAAGTAGCGCGGGTCGCGCAGCGTCGCGATGTCGTGGGTCTGACGGGTCCCGGCGTAAACATCCAGATGGGGCTCGGTTGCCGAGTAGAGGAAGATCATCGCGTGTGGGCAGACGGGGTGGCTGTTGCGCTGCTGCCAGGCGTAGTACGCCTGCCGGACGTTCGCGTTGCGTAGGCGAACGACGGTGTTCTCTCGCAGCCACAACGCGGCGGTGCCCTCGTCGACGCGTGCGGACATCCCCGACGCCTCCACATCCTCCTGCCGGGCGGGGTAGACGCCGGACGTCGTCGCCTCGTCGTAGTCCGCGCGCATCCGTCTGGAGGTGTTCACAGTCGGGCCTCCGCTGAGGCGAACCGGCCGCCGGTCTCGAGGAACTCGTTGCTCGGCGCACCGAAACTTGTCCGGGCGGCGGGTCGGTGACGCACCACCCAGGCCGCGCGTGCTCCTCCGGCGACCGCGCACCCAACGAGGACGTAGGGCAGGGCGGGCACCGTGTTCTGGGCGAGTAGGAGGATTACGACCGAGACCATCACCGCCGCGCCGAGGACCGGTGCGACCAGCCGTGTCCACACCCCGACCGGGCGGCCGTGGCCGCGGCGGAAGAACAAGATGTGCGAGACACAGGTGGCGGCCATCGTCGACAGCAGCCCCAATGCCGCCGCGCCGGCGCCCCACCCGAACAGCGTGTCCGGGCTCGCACCGGCCGCCGCCGAGCCCGCGATGGTCACCAGACCGATCACCGACTGCGCTAGCGACCCGCCGACGGGAACTCCGCTGGTCGCTCTCACCCGGCCCAGCCACCTCGGCAGCAGTCCGTCGCGGGACAGGGCGTACCCGTATCGGGCGGCGGTCTGGTGGAACGACAATCCGGCCGCGATGATGCTGGTGATCAGCAGGATGCTCGCCACCGCGAAGACGACCGTCCCGTACACCGCGTCCAGGGTGGTGAAGACCAGCTCGCCGCTCGGCGGGACACCGTTGTGGGGGTCGGCGTTGACCATCGCCACGGCCGAGGCCGTCAACAGCAGACCGATGAACAGCGCCGCCGCGAACGTCGCGACCGCGACCGCCCGTTCTGAACGGGCCTCCTCACCAAACGCGGCCGAGATCTCCCACCCGATGAAACTCGCAATCACCAACGCGAGAACGCTGCTGACCCCGCCACCGTCGAAGAGCGCAGACGGCAGCAGCGGCGACAGGTCGGTCGACCCATCCGCCGGCGCCGCCAGAGCCGCCATCACAAACGCGACCACAACGAGAACCTCGACTGCCAGCAGGACCATGAGCACGGTGGCGCTGGCCCGCACATGCAGCATCCCCAGGACCGCGATGGCCGCCCACACCGCCAGGGCCCAACCCCACCACGGAAGCAGGCCGAGTTTGCCGGACAAGGTCACGCCGATCAGGCCATACAGACAGACCTGAATCGCGTTATAGCTAAACAGCGTTGTCGCCGCCGTCATCCCCCCGAACACCGGCCCCACCCCACGCGCGTTCTGCGCATACAGCGGAGCGGTATGGACCAGGTCCCGGGCCACGGCCACATAGCCGTTCGTGAACAGCAACAACGCGACCGTCACACCCACGAACCCGAACGCGATCCCACTATTGCCGGTCAGGTTCAACGCGCTGCCGATACCGCCGTACACGGCGGTCAACGGCGCCGACGCCGTCAGAGCGAACGCGAACAAGCTCGGCCACACCAAACTCCGCCGCGCCAACCCCCGCCGACCAGCCGCCGTCACCGAACGGGTCCTCACCGCTGCGCCTCCCGCCCGGCCGCGGCCGGCGGAACCGGGCAGTCCGGCGACTTACAACCCACCCGCGAGCGATGCAGGTCGAAGTCGTTAACACTGGTCGTGACCGGCTCCACCCGCAGCGGACGGATCGGGCCCTGCCGCCAAAACCGCTGCACACGCCCGCTCTGCGTCCACGCCGTCTCCACCGTGGCCATCGGCCCGAAGAACTCGTGCGTACCGTCCGGCCAGTCGACCCGGACCGCGAACACGGGCCCTGACCTGCCCGCTGGTCTGTTCGCGTCGGGTCGGCGAGCACGGACGGCGGAGCGGTACCAGCCGGTTGCCATCAGACTCACGTGCGTTTCTCCCCAGGTCGGGCCCAGACGGGCTCTCACACGTGACCTCGCTGCGAGGCCACTAACCGATTCGTAGGTGGCGCAAATGGACGCGAGGGTCGCGGCTCCGCGTCGGCTCGCTACGGATCAGCCCGATCAATCAGCGGAAGGTTCACCGGCGCCGAGCCCAGCGCCCCGGACCCGCTGGAAAGGCGGGACGGAGCCTGTACTTACTGTGGCCACGAGACGTGCGCCGCTCGCCGCGGCCGTTTCGAGCCGCGCCGACCGGCGGAGTCGGGTTCACCGGTCTGATGTGACGTGCGCGCACCGTCACCGCCAACCAACCCGCGCCGCAGAGACGCCCCGAACTGCGGTAGGCCGCACCCCCGGAGTCCGATTCACGCGGCAACCACCGGCCGCCGGCGCTCTCACCTCGGCTGGTCGTGCCGTCACACCGCCTGGCATTTACGGACGGACCATGCCGGTGCCCTGGCAAGAGACGCCGCAGGCGGTGGACCTTGAACCAGCGACCGGTCACCGACATACCAATGCGCCGACCGGCCTCATAATTGGTTGCGATCAAGGCCTCCTAACCGGCTGGACAGAAGCCGATCTCTCTCCCAGCAGAGCCCGTTCGTCACCTGCAGATGGCAGCCGCAGCGGTCGATGTGAATGGCATGGAGCAGAAGTACGTCTCGGCCGAAGCGACTTGTAGTGACGCATCTATGTAGACCATGCCAACAGCGGTGTCGGTCAGACACCTGCGTGACGGAGCGTCAACACTCGGATTGGTGGGTGGCTCTGACCTGCGGGTTTATTCCATCCGCCGCCAGTTGCCCATTTGGATGGGCAACGCTAGTGTCCTATGTGCAGGATTGGTAGCCGGCCGCAGCGGGGGTGCAGCAATGGGTGGATCGCCTCAACAGAACGCGAGTCCTCAGGCACGTGGCCGTGAGCTTGCCCGCCAGGCCAAACAACTGTGGCAGGAGCTCGGATCGGTCAAGCTCACCGCGACCGAGCTGATGAACCGGCATCGCGACATGGCCTGCCTCCAGGCGTTCAGATACGCCGCTGGTCTATCCCAGGACCAGGCAGCCGCACGCTACAACGAGGTATCCGGCCATCAGACAAGTCTTGGCGGGACAACGATCAACGCGTGGGAGACATGGGCACGGACCCGCGGCGCCGGCTCACCGCCCACCTTCGCCAGTCTGCTCATCCTCGCCACCGCATACGGACGCGGGCCGCTCGGAGTCGCGACCGAGGATCTGTCACCCGGTGACCTTGTCGCCGAAGCCTACGAACGGCTCGCGCCGGAGGACCAACTCGCGCTCAAGCGGTTCACCGGACACCAAACCTCACAACGAACACCCGAGGGCTCCCCGGCGCCGAAGCCCCGGCAGGCCGCCGACGCCCCGGAGTTGGTCGGGCCCGACTTCAACCTCGAGGTCCCGACCGTTGAGAACGGCAACCCGCAGGTGTGCGCGTTCTCCCTTCCCAACCCGACGCCCGGACAGCTCCTCGACCTGCCGTGGGACGTTTTCGGGTTCGGCATCGAACGCCTCGCCCGGCAGATCAAGAGCCTCGGCCGCCGTCTGGACGCCGACATCTGCTTCGGTATCAACGAGGCGGGCCTGGTCATGGCGACCTTCCTGGCGTCGGCCCAGTTCGGGCGCTGCGCGATCGGCTACCTCAGGAGCAACAAAATCCGGGACAGCCTCATGTTGGCGTCGCAGTCGCTCTTCCCGCCCGCCCCCGAGGCACCGACGATCGTCATCTGTGACTTCGAGGTCAAGCACGCCGACGTCGTCGGACAGATGGCCAGCGAGCTGCGCGCTCGCTACCCGGGCGCATCCCTGTACTTCGCGGTCTTCGGGGCCATGACCAAAGGCAAGGACCTGGAAGTCTCACGTTTCGACGACCTCACCGGGGCAAATATCATGCGGGCGGCCGACTTCGAAGCCGTGTTCATCGCCGCCACGATGAGTCCGCCGGGCATAGAACCACCGCTTGAGCTGCGCTAACGAGACGTGGAGAGATCATGGGCTCAGCACCGACTCCCGCCGACCTCGGCGACCACCTGGCCGATGTCGTCCGCATCGCCATGGACGACATCCGCCCCAAGCTGATCGCAGCAGCGTTCTCCGGCGATCCCGGAGAGAACGACAACAAGCGTCATGCCGACAACTTCCTGAGCGTCCACGACCTCTGGATGCATGACCGCTACCGTGAACTGCTCGCAGGCCGGCTGGGATCCTTCGTCTACGCATCCGAGGAAGCGGAGCCGCAAGTCGTCGGCAACGAATCCGAGCCCGACCTGTGCATCCTGGTCGATCCGCTCGACACCAGCGAGCTCGCCGTGCGGGCCCTGAACGGCTACACCCACGTCATGGCCTACTCGCGATCACTCGCGCGCCCCGTCGCAGCAGCCGTCGGCGACATCTACCACCACGTCCAGCTCTACGTCGCCGCCCAGGACGAAGACGGGGTCGACCGCGCATACGCGATGACGAGAGACAACGTCAGACGCCAACTCAGGCCTCGTGCACCTCGCAAGCTCTCCGAGTCGATCGTCACCAACTTTCTGATGCGGCCCAACGAGCGGTTCGTTCCGCTGAGCAGGCAGACCGGCTTGATCGAAGCGCTCGAAGAGCCAGCATCAGACGGCAGACGTCGAGGACGTATCGGACTGGACTTCGGCTCGGTGAGCCTGTGTCACGTTGCCGCCGGCTTCACCGAAGCGGTGATCGAATTCGCCAAAGGATTCGCCATCTGGGACCTTGCGCCAGGCCACTACATCCTGACCGCTGCCGGAGGCGTCGTGGTCGACCTTGAGGGTCACGACGTTCCACTCGACTACAGGCTCAAGTCCAAGTCCGATATCGCGGAGGCGATGGAACCACGCCAGCCCTTCGTCGCAACCGGAAGCCGGCAACTGGCCGACGAAATCGTACGGGCACTGACCCGCTAGCTTCCGCACGTTCGGCGCGCCTGAGTCAGGTTCTGAGCCGCGCATGGAGGGACTGGCTTCGTTCGCGAAATTGGGCGCCAGATGTTCGCGACTTTCGGCGCCACGTTGCCGGCGCCGCGTGCCGAGATGTTCGTGAGTGAGAACCGGCACCACTTGTGGATCTCCCGCCGGAGACGGCGGCGGTAGCTCCGGAGCCGCTTACCCTCCGTGCAAGCAATCATGAACCGAGCCAGGTGCGAGTGCACTGATCTGCCGAATACAGTGCACGCGATCTTGGCACGGGAGACTGCGAACGGCAGATCCCAGCAAACGTGGCCGCGTGTCGAGCGTGTTCCTGATGTTCTCGACATATTTGTTGGCGCCGTAGTGACCCGCGTTCGCCTTTAGCCTGCCAGGGCGCGGGAGCCGCCGAGCTCGACGAGCTGACCCTGCGAAAGCTCGGCGGACAGGATTGTCTGCGACCGGTGGAGGGTGCCGGGCCACTGGCGTAGCTCGACCCAACTGGTGCGAGCCGCCTACCTTAGAGGCGTGGATGCACCTGAAATCGCCAGCGCCGTCGGAACTCTGGCAAGCGCCGTTGTCGCGGTGTTCGCGTGGCGCGCCTCACGAAATGCGGCCAGCGCGGCAACTTCCCTGTCAAGCATCGAGAACGCGAGGTGGCACGCTGACCTCCGTCCGCAGTTCGAAGCCACCGCGAACCTGCTTGATCTCGTAGATCCGAAGGAGAGCGCCGTCATGGTGGTCATCACTCTGGCGGGTCCCGACGCGATGCACTGTCTGGACAGAGTGGAATTGACCCTCCGGCCAACACACCGTGCGCAGTGGAACAGCCCGGGTCCGCTCGTTAAGGTAGGAAATCACTATAGGTTCAACCCAGGCGAGGGCGACGCCATCGACCCGGCGATTTTGGTCCTCGATGATGTTGTCGCACGTGACCCCCGGATCGCGCTGCTTGAGCCCGTCGACTACAAACCCGCCGATGGTTCCTACCGGCCCCCGATCCGGCTGATGGCCGCCTGCCACCTTCAAGGCCACGAGCCCTGGCAGGTACCAATCACCGTCACGAAGATGGATGAACTCAGGCTCCCGCGACCCGAGCCGACAAAGGTATCGAAACTACAGTAGCGAGCCCCGCCGCCGGAGGACTGCCTGGTGCGTAGATCTGGCCAACTCGTATCCCGACCGAACGTTAGTTGAGCGGACGGGCCAATCTGGCTTTGGTGGAGACCATCGGGCGCACTCTCATGCCGCTGACCGTGGGCGCGACTCGACCTTCTCGGCCAGGCGCAACTGAGCCCGTCGCGTAGCACTCCGGAGGCCGTCGGTCGATGATGCCGTCACAAACCGAAGGACCTCGCGACCTCCGCGGCGAGGCCTTCCGTGTCCATCTCCGTGTCGACATGGATGAGCGGCAGGCGCAGTGCTGCCACCGACGTCTCGAGACGCTCGGTGAACAGCCGATCCCGTTCCAGCAGGTTGGCCAGCGCACGCTGCGGATCGCTGGTTCTGCCGGCAATCTGCCACAGCCCGCCCCGGCTCTCCAGAGCGGCCCGCCGGAACTCGGGCGTCGGGATCAACCACACGGCGTGCCTAGTATCCGCGAGCAGCGGACCGATCAGCTCTGGCAGCAGCCGGAAGCCTTCGGCGACGACACCGCGGTCGGCAGGCATGCCGAGCAGATCTTCGACGACCAGGTCGAAAGCCTCGCCGCGAAACCAATGGAACGTGTCAAGCATGACCTCCGGCGACCGGTTCAGCCACCGCTCGTCCATATCCATGGCGACGAACTGTTGAAGATACGACGCGCTCGCGGGCGCGCTCCGGCGAGTGTGGCCGCCCATCACGTCGTCGGTCGCATAAACGCTCATACCGTGTCGCTCGGCGATCCGGGTGGCGATCGTGGACTTACCAGCGCCGGTGCCGCCGCCTATCCAGTAGACGTGCTTTAGCCCGGCTCGCGCTCGCGCATAGCTCCGGTCCCGCGAGTCCGTCCCCATAGTCCCTCCACCCGTCACGAGCACCGTGGACCCTGCGACGGCTGCTTGTGCGGCTACCCAATCCGTTGGCGGTGCCACCGTGCCGTCCCCGATCATCGGCACACTACGCATGGTCGCCGTCCCTCGGCTCACGGTCATGAGGCGAGTCTCCGGAGTATCTCCATGTCGGTGATGTCCTTCGGCCGCCAAGGCCGACCGTTGCGCAAACTGGGGAACTGTTCCTTCATGGCGAGCATGCCGAAGACGCTCATGACCAGGACCGGTGTGCCGTCGAGCGTCACGGGCTCCTCGCCGAACGATCCTGGTGGGAACAGCCAGTCTGAGAATCGTCCAAGGGGCTGGCTGAACGATCGGTCCGACTGGCGATCAAAGTAGGCGGTGCTGAACGAGACGTCGTCCCACACGTACTCGCAGGACTCCTCCGGCGGTTGAGTCGTCAAAGGCGTGGCGCCAGCTTCTAGGAGAAGCGCCTTCGAACGCTCAGCGTGGATGCGCTCGACCCAGAATTCCACGTCGCCGTGCTCGCGCGTAATCCGGCCGATCCTCGCATCGAGTCCCCAGCCTCCGAACAGCCACGCCGAGACATCGGCCGCCTGCAGAGCCGCTACGACCTTGCGAATAACACGCAGCTGCCCTTCGGTCTTCTCATCCATGGTTGCGATCCTGACACGAAAGTGGACGCTTCTTGGCCGAACCCCGAGCGCACGGATCTGCCGCAAACAGGGCGCGTCCCGCCTCCGACACCGTCACCGTGCGTGAGCAGTGCGCTGGCCGCCGCCGACAGGCCTATCCCGCCCCACCGAGGGGTGGTGCCCAGACTCACGAACATCGAGATCTGTGAGGTTCCGCTGGTGCCGAGACTCAGCGACATCTGGTGCCGAAACTCACGCACACAACCAAGGGACCTAGCGCACGTCAGTATCCACCTGTGAACGTCATACGACGTCAAGTCGAGGGCGGTCGGAGCACGGAACGCCACCCACCTCCCCAGGCGTCCGGCGACGACGTGGACCGGGAATGCCCGGCCGTCCCGCGACGCCGCCGCCCTCCCGCTCGTATCGTGTGGACCTCCCCGTATCTACAGTGATGAAATCAGCCGTCGCATTACACGCCCTGGTCAGGTTGCCCGTCATTGTTGCTCGCCTTGGTCGAGGTTGCTACGCCACGACTTCCGACAGTTCGGGATCTTGTTGATGAGGCCGGACGGTCACCCGGCTGATCGTGGTCACGTCCTGTTCCGCTTTGAGAACTTTGAGTAGGAGTGAGGCGCGTCCGTTGGACAGGCCGTGTCCGTCGTCGCGCATCGCGTCCGCGAGGTTGTCTCGCGATAGCGACCGGCCATCGGCCGCGAGAGCTGCGCGGGCCGCACGTGCCGCCGGGATCAGGTGCGCCACGGACCGGATGTCCTGTGGTGGCGCCGTCCGGTCTGTCGTGTCGTTGCCTCTCGCCGCCGTCTGGCCGGTGCCGTCCGCGGCCGTGTCGCTCTCAGCGGCGGTCCGACCGGTCGGACCGGTGGCGGACGGCGTGGGGGCGTCCGTCCCCGCGCTTGGGACGGTCCCGGACGGTGCCGTGTCGTCCCGTCCCGTCTGGCGGACGGTCCCCGGGACGTCCGGGACGGTTGCGGACGTCCGCTGATCGTCCCTGCCGTCCGCCTGATGACCAACGGCGTTGTGGTCGATCAAGCCGAAGAGGAGCTTGACCGAGACGAGCATGGACAGCGCGGGCCACCCGGCAAGTGCCTTACCAATCGGATCCGCGCCGCCTACCGCCACGTTCGCCGCGAGGCTTGCGACGGTGCCGACGATGAGCGCGACCCACGGAATCACGCCTGGGGGCCGCCCGGCCCGTCGTTGTGCCACGAGATACAGGCTGGCGACGATTTCCAGGCCGTCAACGCTGATCGGGAACGCATACGACTTCCAGCCAAGTTGACCGTGGTGCGTCGCCAGCTCCCGCATATGCGCGAAGCTGATTGCTCCCGCGACGATGGCCAGCCCAGCGACAAACGACGCCGTCAGGGTCAAGAGGATCTTGTCAGTTGGGGTCTTCATGGGTCACCTCCCGTTCCGGGGTCGACTGATGCGAGTAGCTGTCGTGTGTGTGCTGTTCATGGAGGAAGTCCTTTGCTGGCAAGGGGTTCGGGATCGCGCACACGGAGGGCGCATGCGGTCGGAGGGTGACGGCGCCAGGTACGCGCCATCGGCCCGGCCCGCGCGGCGGGTCAGGACGTCAAGGGATCGGCAGCGACCAGCGCGCGGCCGATGCCGCCAGGCCGGCCAAAGTCCGTGTCGACCACCCACCGACGCGCCGGAGAGGTCGCGGCGCAGCCAGGCCGCACGCTGATGCGAGAGGGGTTCATCCGCCCCGGGCCGGGCGGTGGACATGCGTCAGCGGGCCGGGGATGGTTGTTGCCGGTCCCCGCGATGCGGGCTGACCGGGAGTCGCCTATCGGATCAAATCGGATCGATCCAGACTGGTCGTGTGTGCACAACCCAACTTGATATGACCCGCTCGTGCTCGCCCACGCTCGCGCGCTGCTCACCAGCACACCCGAAGGCGCGACGCAATACGTCGACGCGAGCCTGAACGACGCCGACACGATCGTGCGTGAGGCCGCCAAGACCCTCGACTTCGAGCGGCCGGTCGCGCTCATGCTGCTGGGCATCATGGGACATGTCGAGAAGCACGACGAGGCGCGGGCGATCGTGGCGGCGCTGGTCGACCGGCTGCCGTCGGGCAGCTACCTCGCGATGTCCGACGGCACCTCGACCAGTGCGGCCGTCGTCGAGTCGCACCGGCAGTACAACGAGAGCGGCGCGGTCCCGTACCACCTGCGCAGCCCAGGTGAGATCGAGGAGTTCTTCAATGGTCTCGACCTCGTCGAGCCGGGCGTGGTGCCGTTCACGCAGTGGCGGCCGGAAGAGGCGCCGGCCTACGTCGACGGCTACTGCGGTGTGGGCCGCAAACCCTGACCCGTCGCGAACCACGTCCGTCGCCGTGGTTGATGGTCATCGACGCCACGTGAGCTGCCAGCCCACGGCGCCGTACCAGATCATGACCGGCAGATGGAGCGGCGGCGAGGCCGGCCAGGGCGGCGAACCCACCGGCAAGGCGAAGCCGGCGCGGTAGGCGGGCGCCGATCGCGGTGACCGCGGTGGCGGCGACCCACAGCAACCCGGCGAGGTTGACCGCCCACTTGGCGGTGAGCATCACCGCGCCGGCCACCTCGGCGACGGTGCCCACGGGCTCGGCGGCGAGTTGGGTCACCGCGAGGTTGCCGGCGTTGTGGAGCAGGCCCGCCAGGCCCGCGGCGGCCAGCAACCCGCCAGCCAGCACGGCCAGGTGAGGCCGGATCACCGCACCGGGGTTGCCGGCCAGCACCAACCCGGCCGCGGTCAACGCCAGCCAGCCGAGTACGTCGAACGCGAGTTCGGTCAGATGCAGCCCGACGTGCTCGTGCACGGCCGTCAACGAGGCGGCCGGATCGGCCGGATTCAGGGTCAGCCCCGCCGGCACCACGACGGCGACCGCGGTCAGGAGAAGAGCGCCCGCGAGCCGGGCAACTCAGCGACGAGATCTGGGGATCGATCGCGAACTACGCCCAGCGAGTGCGCTCATCTGCCGCGCCGCACAGCCCCGTCGGCGGGATCAGACTCCATCTGCTCGCCAGGCAACGTCGGCGCAGAGGTCAAGCAGACCGCTGAGATCCAAGATGGCACCCTGGCGGTGGCGCGCCGCGAAGTCCGTGTCGCCCAGAGCGTCGCGCGCGGCCGCGGCGGCTTCGTCGCGCTGCGCTCGGATCGTCGCGGTCGGCGTGCGGCGCCGCAGGCCATCGCCGGCGCCGAGCAGGGTGGCGGCCGTGGCCGGATCGCGGTCGACGAGGTGGCGGGCGTGGGCGTGGAGCGCGTCGGCGGCCTCGTCGCGGTCGCGGGTGTTGTGCTCGAGTGCCGGCGGCAGCGCTGCCCGCAGCGCCCGCGCCGCGCCGGAGCGGTCGCCGGTCGCGTGCCGCACCACGCTGACGCGTAGACCGACGATCGCGGTCATCCGGCGGTCGTCGCCGCTTTCGCCGGCCAACAGTGCCTCGGCCCGCTCGACGGCGGCCAGCGCCGCCACGGCGTCGCCGCGGCGGATCTCGGCCAGCGCGGCGGTGGTCTCGGCCAGGGCGGCCAGTCGCAGGTAGCCGCCTTCCCGGAGGAGCGGCACGGCGTCCGCGGCCCGGGCGGCGGCGGTGGCGCACTCGCCGAGCTCGAGCGTGATCTCCGCCAGGTTGAACAGGCTGCGGCCCAGCTCCATCGGAGCGGCGCCGCTGCGGCGTTTGGCCGCGAGCGCCGCCCGCTGCTGGCGCTCGGCGTCGCGCGGCCGGCCGAGTTCGATGGAGACCGCGGACAGGTTGTTGAACACGCGACCGATCATCGTGACGTCGCCGGCCCGGCGCGCCGCCACGAGCGCCGCCCGCAGCTGCGTCCGGCCGCCGGTGGGGTCGCCACCCTCCACAGTGGCCTGGGCGAGCAGGTTGAGCGCCGCCGCGCGTACCAGATGATCGGATTTCTCCAGCGCGTGCCCGGCGAGCGCGATCGCCGCGGTGAGATCACCGCGCAGCGAGGCCAGGTGCCCGGCGCGCACCCAGGCCATCTTGGGACCGCGGACGGCGAGGCGGCTCAGGAGGTTCTGCCCCTCGCGCAGGCGGCCGGTGGACTCGTAGAAGCGGCCGAGCGCCGCCGCCGTCGCATCGTCGACCAGGGCCGGATCATGAAGAGTCGCCCAGCTGACCGCCGCACGGACGTTGGCGGCGTCGCGGTCGTCGACGGCCGGGCCGTGCAGCACGCACCGCATCATCCGCGCGGCCACCGCACGTTCGACCCGCACGTGGTCGTCGTCGCCGCGCAGGTGCTCGCCGGCCAGCTCGGCCATGGGGTCGGCGAGCAGGTAGCGCGAGGTGGCCGCCTGCGCCGCGACCCGGACCAGAGCGATGTCGACCAGCTCGGTGAGCGTGGCCAGCACCCAGATCGGGTCGCGGCCCAGCGCGTCGGCGACCGCCTCCACATCGCCGAGCCGGGCGCCGCCGGCGAACCCGCCCAGCCACCGGAACAGGATCCGCGCGTCGGCGGAGACCACGTCGAGGCTCGCTTCGATCGTCGCCCGCAACGACCGGTGCCGGGCCGGCAGGTCGCGGGCGCCGTCGGCCAGGACGGCCAGCTGACGGTCGAGGCGCTCGGCCAGCTCCGCCGGGTGCAGCAGCCGGACCCGCGCAGCGGCGAGCTCGACGGCCAACGGCAGATGGCCGACCCGGCGGCAGATGCGCGCGACCGCCGGACGAGTGCCGGCGTCGAGCGCGAAACCGGGCCGCGCGGCCGCCGCACGCGAGGCGAACAGGGCCACCGCGGCCTCCGCGGGCAACGGGTCAAGACCGAAAAGGCGTTCCCCGCGTACGCGCAGCGCGCGCTGGCTGGTGACCACCACCGTGAGGCCGGAACAGCGGCGCACCAGCGCGGCGATCTCGGACGCGGCCGCGACGAGCTGCTCGAACCGGTCGAGGATCAGCACGACGCGCCGCTCGCCGAGCTGCGCGGCGATCCGGTCGACCGGCGCGAGGCGCGACGGTCCGCACCCGAGGGCGTCGGCGACCAGCTCTCCGACCAGTTCCGGCTCGCGCACCGTGGACAGGTCGAGCGCGCAGACGGCGAGGTCGGTCCGGCCGGCCAGCGCGACCGCCAGCTCGGCCACCAGCCGCGACTTGCCGATGCCGCCCGGGCCGGTCACGGTCACCAGGCGGTGGCGGGCGCCGGTGACCAGGTCGAGCAGGGACCGCAGCTCGGTGTCGCGACCGACCAGGCGGTCCGGCGGGCTGATCGGCGGACGGGGTGTGGCGTCCGGAACGGACGCGCCCGGCACCGCGGCGGCGAGGAACGCGCTCAGGTCGTCGCCGGCGAGCTCGAGCGCGCCGGCGACCAGCCGCGCCGAATGCGTGCGGGGCGCGCGGACGCCCCGCTCGAGGTCGCGGATGGCGCGCTCGCTCAGCCCGCTGCGGCGGGCCAGCTCGCGTTGGCCGAGACCCGAACCGGCGCGGTGCCGCCGCAGCAGCTCGGCGAAGCGACCCACGGGCGCCACGGACAGCATCGGGCCATCCTCGCAGCGCCGGCCGTCGATGCCTGCGCAGTTTCGGCTACCCGACACCGCACCGGCAGTTCACCGGCAACTCCGCCCTCCGTCGGCCCGCCGCGACCCGGTCGGGTCCCACGGTGGATCCACCGACCACACCTTCGGAGGAGAACGAGATGCGCATGAGAGCACCACTGGCCCTCACCGTGGCGGCGGCGCTGGCCATCGTCGCCGGGGCCACGCCCGCTGCGGCCGCAGACGATCCCGACCCCCGGCCTCAGCGGCCGCCCATCGCCACGCCGGGGCCGGTGCCGGACAAGCCGCCGGCCGCGGGGGCCGTGTCCAAAGAGGACCTACCGGCGGGGTTCGCGTCCTGGGAGGCGATGTTCGACGAGCAGAACCGGCTCAACGACATCGCCGACCGAATCATCGCCGCCGGTGGCGCCGGGTATGCCGGACTGATCGTCGACCCGACCCTGCACGACGTGCGGCTCTACTGGAAGGGCGCCCTCCCGGACGCCGTGGCCCGAGCGGTCGACACCGGTCGCGCGACGGCGCCGGTCCGCGTCTATCAAGCCGACTACACCGACGAGGAGCTACGCGCCGAGGCCGCGCGCTGGATCGCGTCCGGGCTGGTCTCCGACGCCTACCCCGAGGCCGACGGCAGCGGGGTCACGGTGGAGGTGGCCGGTCCTGCCTCGGCCGGCGCGCCGCAGCTGCCGGGCGGCGCCCGCACCACGTACTCGATGAAATACGGCGAGGGCCCGGTGGTGCCGCTCGAGGGTGAGTCGGCGACCGCCTCGACGTTCTACCGGCAGCAGGACACGTCGCCCTACTGGGGCGGCGCGCAGTTCCGCCGGCCCGGCGGCTGGGTCTGCACGACCGGTTTCGCCGTGACCGACAACGAGGGCTACCCCGGGATGCTCACCGCCGGACACTGCGGCACGCCGGGGGAGCAGATCACCACCAGCTCGGGTCCGCAGAACCCCATCGGCCAGGTGTGGTGGGACTGGGACTACCAGGACATCGCGCTGATCTGGATCTACTCCGACGTGCAGGGCCGCGTGTACACCGGGCCGTGGAACTCCAGCTACGGCCGGTCGATCAACTCGGCGAAGACCAACTATGTGGGAAACTACGTCTGCGTCAACGGTGCGACCAGCGGTGAACACTGCGCGGTCAAGGTCTACTACGTGAGCCCGTCGGACGTCACGGTCAAGGCCGAGCGGACCAAGAACGGGGCATGCGCGGTCGCGCACGGCGACAGCGGCGGCCCGGTGATCTCGCAGTCGACCGGCGCGGCCTTCGGGTACGGCATCATCTCCGCCGGCCAGAGCTCCGTCGACACCTGCGAAGCGGGCCCGTTCGGGGCGAACGACGGCTACCACAAGGTGCATTTCAAGGGTCTCAAGTTCGCTCTGAACCACTTCGGCGCGACGCTGCGGACCTACCCCTACTACTGATCGACGCCCGGCGCGCGCCGGGACCGCGACGCCCTGATCGACCTGCTCGGGTCGACTCAGGGCGATCGCGGTCGTGGCGGGAACATCGCGAGACACCTTCAGACGCGGCGGAACAGGTCCGCCTCGAAGCGGTACGCGTCGCCGCGGTACTTGTTGTGGCCGATGAGAACGGGTGTGCCGTCGGACGTGTAGGCGACTTCGTCGCCGACCAGGACGGGTGCTCCGGCGGATATCCCCAGGAGCCGGGCCAACTCGGCGTCGGCGCTTTCGGCCATGAGGGTGTACGCGCTGCGGTGGACCTCGACTCCGCAGCGCCGGCGCAACTCGTCGTAGAGCGACGCGTCGGTGAGGTCGGCGGTGGCCAGGGCGGCGGCGCGGCTCTCGGGAAGGATCACGACGTCGTAACAGACCGGGGTGCCGTCCATGCCGCGGAGGCGGTCGATCTCGATGACCGGCGCGGCCGGCGCGATGCGCAGCTTGGCGGCCTCGTCCATGCCGGCGGGCCGGACCTCCTGGCGAATGACGCGCGCTGTGGGGCGCAGGCCCCTGGATCGGGCCATCTCGGTGAAGGACTGCAGGGTGCTGGGGGGCTCGCCGAGCAGCTGGGTCGGGACGAACCAGCCGCGCTGCGCGGAGCGCTGCAGGGCGCCCTCCGATTCGAGACGGCTGAGCGCCAGGCGTAGCGTCGCCCGGCTGACGCCGAGCGCAGCTGCGAGGTCGCGCTCGCCGGGCAGCCGGGAGCCGGGAGCGTAGCGGCCGACGGTGAGATCGCCGGCCAGCTGTGCGTAGGCCTGTGTCGAAGCGGTCACAGTCGTCACGCCGAGGAGCGTACCAGTTGCTGCGCCGGACAGACCAGAGTGGAACTCTGGTCTAACACTGGACTAACTGGTATTTCACCGTTTAGGGTCCGGAGCACGGGCCATGAGGGGATGTACGTCCGCTTCCCGGATGCGGCCCAGGGAGCCAACGGAGTGAAGATGAGCGTTCATAGGAGAACCGCCGCCGCGGTCGCCGCGGCGGTCGCGCTGAGTCTGGGTGCGTGCGCACCGGGTGGCGGCAGCGCGGACAAGAACGACACCCCGGCAACCGTCTCCACCGACGTCGCCGCGGCCGGCGACGTGACCCTCAAGCTCACGAACTTCTGGGGCGGTGCCGAGGGCGAGTGGATCAAGCAGGTGGTCGGCAACTTCGAGAAGAAGTACCCGAACGTCAAGATCCAGGCCACGACAGAGGACTGGGGGCAGCTCAACTCCACCCTCAATCTCCAACTGCAGGACGACGGCGGCCCCGACATCGCGACCGCGAACAACGGCTGGCAGTCGCTCGGCACCCTGGCCAAGGGCGGTCTGGTGCTCAACCTCGACGCGTACGCGAAGGCGTACGGCTGGGACACGGAGGTCCCGACCACGATCGCGCGGCAGAACAGGTTCACCACCGACTTCACGACGATGGGCTCGGGTTCGTGGTTCTCGACGCCGATGGCGCGTACGTCGCTGATCGGTCTCTACTACAACGCCGACAAGCTCAAGTCCCTCGGCATCGACCCGCCCCGCACCCTCGCCGACCTCGAGGCCGCCGCCGCGAAGGCCAAGGCCGCGGGTGAGGTGCCGTTCGAGTACGGCAGCCTCGACAGCTCGACGACGGTGCTCCTGGGGGTGCAGGCACTTCTCGCCGACAAGAAGAAGGTCAACGACTACATCTATGGTGACCCGTCGGTGAAAGCCACCGATGTCGCCATGACCGACGCCATCGCGCTCACCAAGAAATGGGCCGATGCCGGGTACTTCCCGCCTCATTTCGAAGGCATCGACTACCAGACGGCGGTCGCCAACTACGTCGGCGGCAAGGGCGTGTTCCGCTGGGAGTACACGGGCTCGCTGGGCCTGAGCGCGCAGCAGCAGGGTCACTTCGGCTACGTGCAGCTTCCGCAGCAGTCCGGCAGCGGGACGGTCGGCGTGGGCGCCGCACCGGGCGCGATGGTGATCTCGGCCAAGAGCAAGCACCCGGATGTCGCCGCGGCGTTCCTCGACTACCTCATGTCGCCGGAAGCCGGCCAGGCGGCCGCCGACCACGGCCTCGTCCCCGCGATGTCCCCGGACGTCAAGGTTCCGGCCCAGTCGCTCAGCCTGACCGACGAGTCGGCGGCCGCGGCGACCCTCGACTCGGACGACGGCTACGTGCCGTACTTCGACTGGTCCAGCCCGACGATGCTCGACACCCTCGGCCAGAACCTCCAGCTCGTGTTGGCCGGCAAGCTGACGGCCGACAAGTTCACCGCGGCCGTCGACAAGGACCGGGACGCCTTCCTGGCCGGGCGAGGCTGACCGTGTCCACCTCCGCGCGCTCGACCTCCGTCGGCTCCGCGACCGGTGCGCCGGTCGCGACCGACGGCGCGCGCCCGGCCACGTCCACCGCCGTCCGGCGCCGCTCCAGGCGGCGCAGGACGCGGTGGGTCGGCCTCGCCTTCGCCGCGCTCCCACTCGCGGTGTACGCGCTCGTCGTGCTCGTTCCGCTGGGCCAGTCGGTTCAGTACTCCTTCTACACGTGGGACGGGGTGAGCACGCCGTCCTGGGCGGGGTTCGACAACTACCGGTCGTTCGTCACCGACCCGGTCCTGCGCTCGACCCTCGGGCACGTGCTGGTGCTGATCTGCTTCTTCGCGCTGCTGCCCATCGTCCTCGGCCTGCTGTCCGCGGCCCTGCTGACGCGGACGAAGCAGCCGGGCATGGCCGTCTACCGCTGGATCTTCTTCCTGCCGCAGGTCATGACGACCGTGGTCATCGCGCTGGTCTTCAAGCGGATCTACGCGCCGGACGGGCCGCTCAACACGGCGCTGCGCGCCGTAGGGCTCGACTCGCTCGCGCGGACCTGGCTCGGCGACTTCACGTGGGCGTTGCCGGCGCTCGGCCTCATCGGCACGTGGGTGACCTTCGGCTTCTGCATGGTGCTGTTCATCTCCGGCACGTCGGCCATCTCGCCGGAGCTGTACGACGCGGCGCGCACCGACGGCGCCGGCCCGGTCCGTGAGTTCTTCGCGGTCACGCTGCCGGGCCTGCGCGGCCAGCTGGCCGTCGCGCTGACGCTGACGATCACCGCCGCCCTGCGCACGTTCGACCTCGTCTGGATCACGACGCACGGTGGTCCGGGTACGTCGACCCTCACTCCCGCGGTCGCGCTCTACAAGGCCGCGTTCCAGAACCCGCAAGTGGGACTCGCGGCGGCGATCGGCGTGGTGATGGCGGCCCTGTGCCTCGTCATCGCGGTCGTCATCACCCGCGTCTCGGAGAGGGACTGACCGTGGTCTCGAAGACGGAACGCATCGTGAACTACGTCGTGCTGACGGTCATGGCGCTGCTCGTGCTCTTCCCGGTCGGGACGTTCGTCGTCGCCGCCCTCAGCCCCGACCGCTCCGGCAGGCCGGTCAAGGTCTCCGAGTTCCAGTGGGGCAACTTCGCCACCGCATGGCACGACGCCGGCTTCGCGCGGGCGATCACGATCTCCATCGTCATCGCCGTGTGCGTCGTGGCGGGCCAGGTGCTGCTCGCGCTGCTCGGCGGCTACGCGTTCGGCGTGCTGGGCGTCGTGGGCGACAAGGTGCTGTTCCCGATCGTCCTGCTCGGCATGATGATCTCCCTCGAGGCGATCATCGTCCCGCTCTACTACCAGTTCCGTACGTTCGGACTGACCAACACCCTGCCGGGCATCATCCTCATCCATCTCGGCATGGGCGTGCCGTTCGGCATCTTCTGGATGCGCGCCGCGTTCCGTGCGCTGCCGCGCTCGGCGTTCGAGTCGGCCGAGATGGACGGCGCCGGTCCGGTGCGCATGCTGCGGTCGATGGCCGCGCCCATGGCCAAGCCCGCCGTCTACACGCTGATCCTGCTCAGCTTCATGTGGACCTGGAACGACTACTTCCTGTCGCTGGTGTTCCTGCACGGCTCGAACCAGACGGCGACCGTCGCGCTCGGGGTGTTCCAGGGCCGTTACGTCACCCAGATCAACCTGATGGCCGCGGGCGGCCTCATCGTCGCCGCGCCGGTGCTGGTCCTCTACGTCGTCTTCCAGCGCAAGTTCATTTCCGGAATGCTCGCGGGCGCGATCAAGGAGTGAACCCGCCCGCCTGCCTGTCCCACCACACCGAGAAGAACCAAAGGTATGCCGTGTCTGTTCACCCCATCGTCCTGCCCGACGCCGACGCCGTCGGCGAGGAGGTCGCCGCGACGATCCTCGACCGCTTGGCCGCGACCGGTGATCGCCGATTCCTGCTCGGCTGCCCCAGCGGGCGCACCGCGATGCCGACCTACCGGGCCCTCGCCCGCCACGCCGCGCGCGGCGCCGACCTGTCGCGGCTGATCATCGTGATGATGGACGACTACGTCGTGGCCGGCGAGGACGGCACGTTCCGTCGTGTCGACCCCGACCTGTCGTACTCGTGCCTCGGGTTCGCGCGGCGTCAGATCCTCGGCCCGATCGCGCAGGCCTGTGCCGAGGCCGGCACGGTGGCGCCGACCGAGATCTGGATGCCGGACCCGGCCGACCCGGCGAGCTACGACCAGGCCATCGACGTGGCCGGCGGGATCGACCTGTTCCTGCTGGCCACCGGCGCCGGGGACGGGCACATCGCGTTCAACCAGCCCGGCACCGCGCGCAACGCCCGCACACACGTCACGCCGCTCGGCGAGGCGACCAGGCGCGACAACATGGGGACCTTCCCCGAGTTCACGCGCCTCGACATGGTGCCCACGCACGGTGTGACCGTCGGCGTCGACACCATCGCCGCGTGCTCCCGGGAGGTGGTCATGATCGTGTGCGGTGAGCACAAGCGCGACGCGTACGCGCGCATCACCGCCGCCGAGGCCTACGAGCCGGACTGGCCGGCCACGGTCGTCATCGAGTGCAAGAACCCCACGCTCATCGCCGACCGCGCCGCCGCCGGCCGCTGAACCACGACCGAAGGAACTGATCACATGGCAGCCATCAAGCTCGTCTACATCGGCGGCGGGTCGTCCCGCGGCGCGGGGACCATGGCGTCCATCCTGTCGCACGGCAAGGAGTTCGACGGCTCCGAGATCGTCATCCAGGACGTGAACCCGGACCGGCTGCACGCCGTGGAGACGATCGCCCGGAAAATCGCACGGGCGCAGGGCCTCGACATCACCATCACGTCGACCACCGACCGGCGCGCCGCGCTGACCGACGCCGACGCGGTCCTCGCCAGCTTCCGTCCGGGCGACTTCGCCGCGCGCGCACTCGACGAGCGCATCCCGCTCAAGCACGGTGTCATCGGCCAGGAGACGCAGGGACCGGGCGGGTTCTTCATGTCCCTGCGCTCGATCCACATCTACGAGGACATCATCCGCGACCTGGACGCGGTCGCGCCGAACGCGGTGATCTTCAACTACACGAATCCGGTGAACATCGTCTCCCAGGCGGTCACCCGGTTCACCGACCGCACGATCTGGTCGATGTGCGAGGGCCCGATCGTGTTCCCGAAGACCGTGCTGACGGCGGCCGGCCTCGACCCCGAGAAGGCCGACGTGGTCATGGCCGGCGTCAACCACAACTGCTGGTCCTACGAGCACACGTACGAGGGCCAGGATCTGATGCCGTTGCTCGACGACGCGTGGGAGGCACGCAAGGACGACCCGTCGCTGTCCGTCCACGCCAAGCGGATGCTGCGTCTGGCGACAACCATGCGGTCGGTGCCCAGCGACTACTTCCAGTACTACTACTTCCGCGAGGAGGTGCTCCGGGAGCTCCAGGGTGCCCGCACCACCCGCGCCGAGGACCTGCTCGCCGCGCTGCCCGGGTACTGGCAGCACTACGAGGAGCAGATGCGCGTCGACGTCCCCGAGCTGGATCCGGCCCGCTCCCGGGGCGGCATCCACGAGCTCGAGCTGGCGATCGACGTGATGAGCGCCTACTACAACGACAAGAGCGCCCGCCTGCCGGTCAACCTGCCGAACGTCGGCGGCGCGCTGCCCGGGTTCGACGAGGACGTCGTCGTCGAGATGTGGTGCACCGTCGACGGGCGGGGCGTCCGCCCGCTGCCGCAGAAGCCCCTCCCGCACGCGGTCCGCGGTCTCGTACAGCAGCTCGCCGAGTTCCAGTACCTCGCCGCCGAGGCCGCGTGGAAGGGCACCCGGGCCGACGGGATCCGCGCGCTGGCCGCCAACCCGATGGTGCCCACGCTCGCCGTCGCCGAGGAGCTGTACGACGAGATGGCGTACGCGCACCGCGCCTACCTTCCCGAGCGTCTGCTCAAGTGAAGCGCGCCTACCTGGCGGTGGACGCCGGAAACTCCAAGACGGTCGCCCTCGTCACCGACGCCGAGGGCACCGTCCTGGGCCGCGGCCGGGGCGGGAACGGCGACATCTACGGGGCCCCGAGCGTTCCCGACGCGATCGAGGCCGTGTTCGGCGCCGTCGAGGTCGCCCTGACCAGCGCCGGAATCGCATCCGGCGAGGTCGTCTCGGCGGCCTTCCGGATCGCCGGCGTCGACTATCCCGAGGACGCGGAGTTCTGGGACGAGCAGGTCCGCGCACGGCTGGGCGACATGGGCCGCTGGAGCGTCAAGAACGACGCGTTCGCGTCGCTGCGCCTGGTCGACGGATCGGGCGTCGCCGTGTCGATCGCCGTCGGCACCGGTCCCGCCGTCGCCGCCCGGGCGAAGGACGGGCGCGAGGAATGCTCCGGCTTCTTCGTGTTCGACCACCTCGGTGGCAGCGGGCTCGGCAACGCCGCCCTCAAGGCGGTGTGTCAGGCCTGGATGGGAATCGGTCCCGAAACGGCCCTGGTCGAGGCGCTCTGCACGCTGTACGGCGTCCCGGACGCCTGGCACCTGCGCCATGACTTCACCCGGAGGTTCGGCGCGCGGCCCGCGACCGACCTGTGGCAGGCCTCGCGGGTCGTGCTCGCCGCTGCCGACGCCGGCGACACGGTCGCCCGGGACATCGTCACCGCCCAGGCGGAGGCGTTCGTCCGGTACGCGCAGTGGTGCGCCCGGCGCGTCGGCGTCGACCTCGCCTCCGGCGAGCTGCCGGTGCTGCTGAACGGGTCGGTCGCCACGTCGGAGCACCCGGCGATGCGCGACGCGCTCACCGGCGAGCTGAGTCGGGTCGCGCCCGCCGCAGCGGTCGTCGTCGCCGACGCGTCGCCGCTGAGCGGCGTCGTGCTCGACGCGCTGGCCGAAGGCGGCATCGTCATCGGCCCGGACCTGCTCACCCGCGTGCGCGACGCACACCCGCACGACTTCCTCATGACCTGACCTCGCTTACCAAGGAAACCCGATGACCACTGCCCCGTTCGACGTCGACGCCGTGCTGGCCGCCCTGACCTTGGAGGAGAAGGCGTCCCTGCTGTCGGGCCACGACGACTGGTACACCGAGACGATCGACCGGCTTCACGTGCCCGCCATCGAGGTGGGCGACGGCCCGCACGGGCTGCGCAAGGAGACCGGCATCGACATGGTGTGGGTGCCCGCGACCGCCTTTCCGACGGCCTCCGCGATGGGCGCCTCCTGGGACCGGGACCTCGTGCGGCGGGTGGCGACGGCGATCGGGGAGGAAGCCCGGGCGCAGGGCGTCCAGGTCGTGCTCGGGCCGGGCGTGAACATGAAGCGGTCACCGCTGTGCGGGCGGAACTTCGAGTATTTCGCCGAGGACCCGCTGCTGTCCGGCGAGCTTGGCGCCGCGTACGTCGAGGGAGTGCAGTCCGTCGGTGTCGGAGCCTCGCTCAAGCACTTCGCCGCCAACAACCAGGAAATCGAGCGAACCCGCATCTCGGTCGAGGCCGACGAGCGAACGCTGCGCGAGACCTACCTCGCCGCGTTCGAGAAAGTGGTGACCACCGCCCGGCCCTGGACGGTCATGTGCTCGTACAACCGCTTGCACGGGGTGCACGCCTCGGAGAACCGGTGGCTGCTCACCGAGGTGCTGCGGGACGACTGGGGATACGACGGGCTGGTCGTCTCCGACTGGAACGCGGTCCACCACCGCGTACGCGCCCTGGCGGCCGGGCTCGACCTCGAGATGCCCGGCACCGGCGGTGTGACGGACAAGGAGATCGCATCCGCCGTGCGGTCGGGTGAACTCGACGAACGCGTCGTCGATGCGGCGGCCCGCCGGGTGCTCCAGCTTGTCGCGCGGGCGTACCCCGGTCCGGACCTGATGAACGGGCCCGTCGTCGACCTGGGTGTGACACCGGGCCAGCGGCTGTCCCGCGAGCAGCTCGGACTCCTGCGCGCCGACGAGCACCACGAGCTCGCCCGCGAGGCGGCCGCCGGTTGCGTGACGCTGCTGTGCAACGAGACCCGTCCAGGCGCCGGCGCCCCGGTGCTGCCGCTCGATGCCGGCGGCACTGAACGGGTCGCCGTCATCGGCGCGTTCGCCGAGCATGCCCGCATCCAGGGCGGCGGCTCGTCAGGGGTCGACCCGACCCGCGTCGACAACGCACTCGACCTGTTGAACCACATCTTCGGCAACCGGCTCGGGTACGCGCCCGGCTACGTTCACGTGCCCAAGAACGCCTACCAGGACGACATCCGCGCCTATCTGGCCGCGCACGACGCCACTTTCGTCGACGACGGCGCCGGCCCGGCACGCCGGTCGGCCGCACTCGCGGAAGCGCTTCGCCTGGCGGCGGCCGCCGAACGCGTCGCCGCCGGTCCTCTCTCGGCACAGGCGGTCCGGCTCATCGACGAGGCCGTCGCCGTCGCCGAGCATGCCGACGTGATCGTCGCGTTCGCCGGCCTGCCCCTGGCGTTCGAACAGGAGGCCGACGACCGCACGACCCTCGCGCTGCCCGCCGACCAGGTCGCGCTCATCGAGCGGCTGGCGGATCTGCGCGAACGGACCGGCGCCGCGCTCGTCGTGGTGCTGTCCAACGGGGCGGCCGTGACCATGGACCCGTGGCACGACCGCGTGGACGCGATCGTCGAGGCGTGGCTGCCCGGGCAGGCGGGCGCCGGCGCCGTCGTCGACGTCCTGCTGGGCCGGGTGAATCCCTCCGGAAAGGTGGCCGAGACGTTCCCACTGTCGCTGGAGGACACTCCCGGTTACGTCACGTGGACGGGGGAGCGCGGCACGGTGCTCTACGGGGAAGGGGTGTTCATCGGATACCGCTGGTACGACGCACTACGCCGCGCGGTGCGCTACCCCTTCGGCCACGGCCTGTCGTACACCACGTTCAGGTATACGAACCTCGACGTCCAGGTCACCGACGCCGACGCCGGCGTTGTTCGCGTCTCGTGCACCGTCACGAACACCGGCGCCCGCGCCGGCCGCGAGGTCGTACAGCTTTATGTCGGCGACCCCGACGCCGCAGTCCGCCGACCCGTGCGCGAACTGCGCGGCTTCGAGAAGATCACCCTCGAACACGACGAGAGCGCGCGTGTCACCTTCGACCTCGAAAGTCGCGACTTCGCGTACTGGGACATCGCGGCCGACACCGGCAACGGCCGATACGGCGCCTGGCGCCGGGAGGGCGGCGAGTTCGTCATCGAGGTGGGCGCGTCGTCCCGCGACATCCGCCTGCGCACGAGCATCGCGCTCCCCGACGATCCTGGACTCGCGCCCCTCGTGCCCGACGAAGAACTGCTCGATCTCGACTCATCGCGCTTCACCCAGGGCTACCGCGCCTAGCAGGGCCGGCGTCGCGGTGAAGGCTGGATGAAGGTCGGCGTTGTTAATTTCCCTCTCAGGACACTCGACAGGGGAGGGAGATGGATCGGTCCCGTGTCATTCCGCTTCTTCCTGCTGACCATCGCGCCTCCGCTGCTCGGGGTCGGCCTCGGCTATCTGCTCGGCGGACGGCTCGCGGGACTCCGCAGCCTACGGATCCGGGCGCTCTGGCTCGTCTGGGTGGCCGCCGCGGTGCAGTTCGCGCAGTACTCGTTGGGAGGCGTGCGGCATTTCGTCGAAAACGTGGTGGGTGTGCCGATGCTCGCGGTGGTCTTCGCGACCGTGCTCGGCTGGTTGGCCGTCAACCTGCCGCGGTGGCCCGCCGCGATCCGCTTGACCGGGCTCGCGATCGTGCTCGGCGCGGTCCTCAACGGTGTCGTGATCGCCGCGAACGGCCGGATGCCGTACGACCCGGCGGCCGTCGCGAAGGCGGGCGGGCAACCCGGCTCGCAGACCGCCAAGAACGAGCCGGCCGGCGCCGGCACTCGACTCGCCTGGCTCGGCGACACCATTCCGATCCCGGGCCTGCGCAAGGTGGCCAGTCCCGGCGACGTCCTGATCAGCGCCGGCGCGTGCGCGTTCGTGGTGCTCGCCATGCGCCGTCGCCTGGAACCGAAAGGAGTAAACCATTGACCCGAGCCAACCCGTGGCGGCGCATCGCGTACGCGATCTGCGCCGTCGCCGCCCTCGCCACGCTGCTCTACACGATCGGCGCTCCCTGGGACTCCCACTGACATTCGACGCTCCCGCAAACCACGGAGGATGACCATGCGAGCACGTCTCTGGCTCACTGTCGCCGCACCGGCGGCCCTGCTCCACGGTGGACGATCTCACCACGCACCGACCGTGATCACCACGGGCGCCCGGATGCTGCTGACCGTGACGGCCCTGGCCCTGCTTCTCTACACGATCGGCGCACCAGTCAGCAACGGCGGCTGATCGCTCGGACCTCGGGCACGGTTCCGGAGAGATCCGGATCCGTGCCCGGGTCCGTCGAAGATTACGTCCGGCCGTCATCAAGGCCGCGATGCCGTCTGCTCCTCGGCCGGGTCCTGCGTCGCGACACGTTCGACGGCATACGCCCGGAGCAGGTCGTGCATGACGAACCGGTCGGGTGTCGGCTCGCTGATCAGGTGAGCGGCGGCGAGCTCGTCGAGCAGCAACCGGGTCTGCGGCAACCCGACGACGCTCGACGCGGCCGCCACCGACACGTCGCCGGTCGGATGCAGCGCCAGGAAGCGCAACAGGCGCGCGGCGGCGGGGCTCAAGGACCGATAGGACCACGAGAGCGCGGCCCGCACGTCCACCGCGGCGCTGGGATCGGCGAACCGGTCGAGCGGGTTTTCGATGCTGGTGAGCTGGCGGTCGATCGCCGCCAGAGGGAAGTGCGGACGCGCCACCGCCCGCGCCGCGACGATCGCCAACGCCAGCGGCAGCCCGTAGCAGTTGCCGATGATGCGGTCGACCGCGTCGGGTTCGGCGCGCGTCCGCTCCCGACCCAGCCTGGGCTCCAGCATCCGCCGCGCGTCGTCGGGTGGGAGCGGGCCGAGCTGGATGGCGTGCGCGCCCTCGATCGCGACCAGCGGCGCCAGGTCGCCGCGGCTCGTGACGAGCACGAACGCGCGCGCCTCGCCGGGGAGCAGGTGCAGGACCTGTTCGACGCGGTACGCGTTGTCGAGGACGAGCAGCACCCGCCGGCCGTCCAGCACCGATCGGTAGAGCCCGACCTGCTCGTCCAGCCCGGGCGGCAGATCGGCCACGGGTACGCCCAGCGCGCCGAGGATCGACGCGATCGACTGCTGCGCCGTCGCCGGCGCCCGTCTGTCGTAGCCGCGTAGATCCAGCCACAGCTGACCGTCGGGGAACCGGTCCGCGACCCGGCGGGCCCAGTACGCAACCAGGGCGGTCTTGCCTATCCCCGCCATGCCGCTGACGACGAGCACGGTCGATCCATTCACGACACCGTTCTCGTGCGCGTCGAGCATTTCGTGCATCCGTGCCAGCTCGGCGGTCCGACCGGCGAACCCGGCGACCTCGGACGGGAGCTGCCGCGGCGCGATGTGCGCCGGCGCACCGCCGGCTCCGTTCCCGGCCAGGATCGTGGCATGCAGGCGTCGCAGCTCCGCGCCGGGTTCGACGCCGAGCTCCTCGACCAGGCGCCCGTGTGCGGCGTGATAAGCGCTGATCGCCTCCGACCGCCGGCCGGCCTGGTGCAACGCGGTCATGAGCTGCGCCCACAGCCGCTCGCGGAGCGGGTGCCTCGCGGTCAGCTCGGCCAGGTCACCGATGACCTGCGCGTGCAGTCCCGCCTGGAGGCTCCGGTCGACTCGGCGTTCGGCCGCCTGCAGGCGCTGCTCGGCGAGCCGGACGCCGTGCGCGCCGTGCAGGTAGTCCGACGGCACGTCCGCGAGCGCGTCACCGCGCCAGAGGCTCAGGGCCTCGGCCAGCGCCTTCCGTTCACCATCCACGTCGTCGTGGTTCGCGGCCGCGTCCGCCCGCTCCATCCAGTGCCGGAAGACCGCGACGTCGAGCGCGTCCGGCGGCACGTCGATCCGGTAGCCGTCCGCGCCCGAGACGATCGCCCCCTCGGCGCCCGCTCCGGCCAGGCTCGCTCGCGCCCGGACAACGCACACGTGCAGCGCACGGCGTGGGTTGTCCGGTTGGCGGAGGCCCCAGATGGCCTCGATCAGTTCCGCGGAGGAGACGACGTGCCCCCGCCGCAGGAGCAAACCCGCGAGGAGAATGCGCGTCCTCGCCGACCGGAGCAGCACCGGCCGCCCGGACACCCGAAGTTCGAAGGGCCCGAGTAATCCAAAGTGGACATGTTTGGTCATCTGAGTCCGCGGTCACCGAAGTAGGAGTCGGAAGCTGAGATGACCATGCGCCCGGAGTGCCGGTGCCCACAATCTCGGCCGGCGCGGATGTCCGGATCCATGGGAAGGCGGTCGGAATTCCGGGGTTTCGGTAGCTGAAACCGTCGTGAAGGCGGCGCTCACTACCGTCGGTCGCGGTCCGCCTGCCAACCCCGAAGAGGTGACGATGACCGAGCCCGCCGGACGGCGCTGGCCGCGGACGCTGGTGGCAGTCGGTCTGGCCGTCGCGGCGGTCGCGGTGCCGCCGACCGTCGTCGGCGTCACGCGCGCGAAGGCCTATCTGAGCAGCCTTTACGAGCCGCCCCGGGACACGACGGCACCCGTGACGGCGCCGCCGTACGATCCCGCCAAGCCGACCGTGGTCGTTCTGCTGGGCAACGAGGGCGCGCACGTCGGTGACGTGCTCGGTCCACATGAGACGTTCGCCGCGACAGGCGCTTTCAACGTCTACACGGTCGCGCCGGAACGGAAGCTGGTGACGCTCCTCGGCGGGCTCGACCTGGTGCCCGACTTCAGCTTCGCCGAGCTCGACGCGCGCCTCGCCGGTGCGGCACCGCAGGTCGTCGCCGTGCCGCAGCTCCCGGACGCCGCGCCCGCCGCACGCGAGCGCCTCAACGCATGGCTGGTGCGGCAGGCGGGCAACGGTGCCCTGGTGCTCGGCGTCTGCATCGGTGCGGAGGTGGTGGCCTCGGCCGGGTTGCTCGCCGGCCGCGACGCGACCTCGCACTGGTTCCGGCTCGGCAAGCTGGAGCAGCGCTATCCCGAGGTCCGCTGGCTCCGGGCGACGCGGTACGTCGACGACGGTGACGTGATCACCACCGGCGGCGTGCTGTCGGGCATCGACGGTGCGCTGCGGGTCATCGAGCGTCGCCTGGGCACCGCGGCGGCGACCGGCGCCGCGAACGCGGTCGGCTGGACGCACTATTCGCCGGGCACGCCGGCGCCGCTCCCGCGTTCCTCGTTCGGCCCGCGAGACACGATCGCGGGCGTCAACCTGACGTTTCGCCCCCGCCCGACCATCGGCGTGGTGGTGACCGACGGCATCGGTGAGATCGAGCTCGCCTCGATCTTCGCCACCTACACCGAGGCCGCGTACGCCGCCCGCACGGTTACGCTCGGCGCCGGATCGACCGCGCCGGTGCGCACCCGGCACGGCTTGGTGTTCGTGCCCCGTGGCGACGCCTTCGCCGTGTCGGTCGACCGTCTGCTTGTCCCCGGCGCCGCCGCCCACCGCCTGCAAGGGCTCGACGCGGAGTACCCGCACGCGCAGCCGGGCTTCGCGTTCGACCTGGCCCTGCGGGACATGGCCCGCACGATCGACGTGCCGACGGCCCGTTGGCGAGCCAAGACCCTGGAGTATCCGCTCTCCGACCCGGACCTCACCGGCGCCGGCTGGCCGTGGCTGCCGACGCTGCTGCCCTTCCTCTACGCGCTGTTGATCGTGGCGCTCGCCATCGTCGCCCTGCGACGGCGGAACACGGTGCGCTCCCGCCCCTGACCCGAGCCTCCCGGGTTTCGGGGCGAGGCGGGGTCAGCGTGGCGGGCGGAGGGTGTCGACGCGGGCCACCGCCTGGTCGATCTGGGCCTCCGTCAGGCGGCCGTCGCGGACCAGGTTGACGACGTTGTCGAGGGTCTCGTCGACGATGTTCGGGTCGTACACCTGCTGGTTGGCGAAAACCAGCAGGTCGAGGCCGGCCTCGAGGCCGAGCGCGACCGACTGGTCCCGGCCGTACTGTCTGGTGATCGCGGCCGCCTGCATGTCGTCGCTGACGATCGGGCCCTGCCAACCCAGTTGGCCGCGGAGCAGGTCCGTGACGACCGCTCGGGACAGCGAGGCCGGGCGGCTCGGGTCGAGTTGTCTGTTGAGCAGGTGGGCGACCAGCACCGAGTCCGCGCTGCCGTTGGCGATCAGCTGTTGGAACGGTTGGAGTTCCTCGCGCCGCCAGGTGTTGGTGACGTCGACGACGTCGAAGTCCGTGTTGGCGGTCGCGGTGCCGAGGCCGGGGAAGTGCTTGAGCGACGTCTTGACCTTGCCGGCCCGATGGACCTGGATCTCCTCGGTCGCGTTCGTGACGACGACGCCGACGTTGCTGGAGAAGCTGCGGCCGAGCTGTCCGATCGCGGGGTTGTCGGGGTTCAGGTTCAGGTCGACGACCGGCGCGTAGTTGAGGTTGGCGCCGATCGACGTGAGGCTGTTGACGATCTCCTGAGCCCAGGCCCGGGTCGTGGCGGGGGAGTTCTGGGCCCCGATCTCGGCCTCGGACTGCGTCGCGGGGAAGCCGTTGCTCGGGTTGAGGCGGGCGACCTGGCCGCCTTCCTGGTCGATCGACACGATGAGCCGCCCGGGCGAGGCCTGTTTCAGGCTCTTCACGAGCGCGGTGACCTGAGCCGGCGAGCTGATGTTGCGCGGGCCGTTCGTGGCCAGTTCCTTGTCGAAGAGGATGACACCGCCGAGGCCGTTCTGGATCGCCTTCACGATCCAGTCGTTGCTGTTGACGGTCTCGCCGCGAAACCCGACGACGAGCAGGCTGGCGATCTTGCGTCGCAGGGCGGCCTCGTCGGAGATGCTGGGTGAGGCGGTGGGGCGCGGCGAACCCGTCGGCTGCCGCGGTGGCGTTTCGGTGGCGGTGGCGCCGCAGCCCGCGAGACCTGCCACCACGGCCGAGCCGACGCCCGTGAGCAGCCGCCGGCGGGTCACGGATGCATTCTTCACCCGGTCCAGGCTACGGCCGATCTCCGGACACAGCGCGCATATCGATGGGCTCCTTCCTCGAGCGGGGCGCCCGAGGGTGACGGCGAGCGCGTACGCTCGGGCGCCATGATCGAATCTCAGGCGCTGTCCGCCGAGCGGGTGTTGGAGATCGCCGCCGGGATGCTGGGCGAGGTGGGTGGGGAGTGGGTCATGGCGGACGGGCCCATGTTGCGGTCCGGGTCGCTGGGTGTGCGGGTGCTGCCGACGGACGTCGACGACTACCGGCACATCGACTTGGAGATCCTGCTCAACGCGGACCGGCCCGACGTCCCGGCCATCGCCGACTGCACGATGGGGATCGCGGCCGAGCCTGAGGCGGCCGCCCGCCAGGCGGTTCGGGCGTGGGTCGACACCTGTGCGGTCACCGCGCTGGAGATGGTGCAGCAGCGTGGTGAGCTCGCGAACCACTTCGCGTCCGGTGCGGACGGTGGGTTCGCCGGCTGGCACGCCATCGTCGGCGGTGCTACCGGGTGGTCGCTCGACGGGTCGACCGGCAAGCAGCAGTGGTTCGCCGACGCGATGCCGTGGTCCACGTTGGCACCGGTCATCAGCACCGGGCTCGATCGGCCCTATCTCAACGGTCTGCGCATGCTGGTCGGCCAGGGCGGTGACTTCGTCGAGTGCGAGGTGCGGATCAACGGCCGCCGCCACGAGCCGTCCACGGCCGCGCTCGCCGCCCTCGACTGGCCACGCACCGAGAAGTTCGGGCTCGCGCGGACCTTCGTGCTCCTGGTCGGTCCCGACGATCACTAAATGCTGTCGGCGAGGACCACGCGGTTGCCGAGTGGGGTCGTGAGGTCCACGTCGTACGGTTCCGGCGCGATGCCGATCGCCAGACACGCGCGGTCCTTGTCCTCCGGGCCCGGCGTCGACACCACCTCACCGATCGTGGTGAGAAGGACGGTGGTCGGTGTCTCGGTGACCTCGACCCGGTAGCGCATGACCGGTGAGCTCGGGCAGTTGTCCTGGCCCGGCACCGACCACCTGATCCGCCTGCCCTCCTGCGACAGCTGTGCGGGAGCGACGGTCGCGGCGTCGTTCGGCTCGCCGTACCGCCAGAATGCCTCTTTGCCCACCGCCGGCCAGGCGATGGTCCCCATGATGTCGGGGCCGCCGAACAGCCAGGCCGGCAGGCGGACCCGGCCGCGGTCGGTGTTGAACTCCGCGGCGCCAAGGGTGACGCTCGTGACGCGAAGCGGCGCCGGGGTCGCGCCGGAGACGTTGCCGGGCGAGCCCTGGGCGCGCAGCGACGCGAACGCGTCGTCCGGCGGCAGGGCCGGGAACGTGAAACGCCCCTCCGGCAGGTCGACGGCGACGGTCGCCGGGGCCTCGGGCAGCGGGGCGGTCAGCGAGATCGCGCCGCCCAGGAACGCCAGCTTGCCCTCACCACTGTGGAATCCGGTGAGGTCGACCATGCCGTCCGAAGCGACGATGATCGGGCGTGGCACCTGGTCGACGGGGAACGCGGCCCAGTCCGTGCTGACCGCGCCGGGAGCGGCCGGCGCAAAGGCCGAGCCGTCGCCGACGAGCGGGCTGGGCTGGGCGCAAGCGGTCAGCAGCGCGAGAGAGGCGAACACCGCGAGCACGCGTCGGGTCATACGACATGTGACGGCCCCGACAGCGAGTCGGTTCCGAGTGCTAGAGCGCCGCGAACGGCGCCGGCCGCGAAGCCGTCGAGCCCACGGGCAGCCGGACGCCGCGCTCGGCCGCGACATGGATGGTCTCCATGACATCGAGTACGTGGAACGCCAGCGCTCCGGACGCCCGGTGATCCCGACCCGACGAGATCGCCGCGACCATCTCCGCCACGCCGAGCCCGCGCGAGTCGGCCGACCACGGCGTGCGCAGCGGCTCCTCGCGCCAACCGGCGTCGTCCCGACCGCGCAGCAGAACAGGCCCGCCGAAGTGGTTCGGGTCGTCCAGCACGACCGTCCCGGTGCTGCCGTACAGCTCGATGCCGTGCGGGATCGTCGATGCCGGCACGTCGAAGCTGAACACCGCCGTCACCGTGGCGCCGCCGGCGAACTCCAGCACCGCGTTCACGTGCGTGGGCACCGATACCGGGATCTCGCGGCCCGCCGGTGTGCGCCGGGTCGGGAAACCGCTGCCGGCCACCGCGCTCACGGCCGCCACCGGGCCGAGCAGGTTGACCAGAGCGGTCAGGTAGTACGGCCCCATGTCGAACAGCGGGCCGCCGCCCGGCTGGTAGTAGAAGTCCGGCGCCGGATGCCAGCGCTCGTGGCCGGGGGAGAGCATGAACACCGCCCCGGACAGCGGTGTGCCGATCGCGCCCTCGTCCAGCAGGGCGCGGACGGTCTGGACACCGGCGCCGAGGAACGTGTCGGGCGCGCTGCCGACGCGTACACCTGCCTGCGCCGCTTCTTCAATCAAGAGGCGGCCGTCGGCGGCGGTCAGGGCCAGCGGCTTCTCGGCATAGACGTGCTTCCCGGCGCGGACGGCGGCCAGCCCGACCTCGACATGGGCGACCGGGATCGTGAGGTTGACCACAAGCTCGACGGTGTCGTCGGCCAGCAACTCCTCGACCGTCCCGGCGGCGGGAACGCCGTGCTCGGCCGCGACCGCCTTGGCCCGCTCGACATCGAGGTCCGCGCAGCGTACAACCTGCGTATTGGGAAGATTGTTCAGGTTCTTGAAGTAAATCCCACTGATCTTCCCGCACCCCACGACCCCGATCCGCATGGCCGGATGTTAACCCGCCGCGCGGCCTAGGCTTCTAGGCATGACTGACCATTTCGATCTCGTCGTTCTCGGCGCGGGCCCGGGCGGCTACACCGCCGCGGTCCGTGGCGCCCAACTCGGCCTGCGGACCGCGGTCGTCGAGGAGCGCTACTGGGGCGGCGTGTGTCTCAACGTGGGCTGCATCCCCTCGAAGGCCCTGCTGCGCAACGCGGAGCTCAACCACATCTTCAGCAAAGAGGCCAAGACCTTCGGCATCAACGTCACCGGCGAGGTGACCTTCGACTACGGCGCGGCCTACACCCGCAGCCGGAAGGTCGCCGACGGGCGGGTGCGCGGCGTGCACTACCTGATGAAGAAGAACAACATCACGGAGATCGACGGACGGGGTACGTTCGTCGACGCGCACACCCTGGCGGTGGGCGACCGGACCGTGACGTTCGACAACTGCATCATCGCGACCGGCGCCTCGACCCGGCTGATCCCGGGCACCTCGCTGTCGGACCGCGTCGTCACGTACGAGGAGCAGATTCTCAGCTCCTCGCTTCCGTCGTCGATCGTGATCGCCGGTGCGGGGGCGATCGGGGTCGAGTTCGCCTATGTGCTGCACAACTACGGCGTCAAGGTGACGATCGTCGAGTTCCTCGACCGGATGCTGCCGCTGGAGGACGAGGAGGTCTCGGCCGAGCTGCTCAAGCGCTACAAGCGGCTCGGGATCGAGGTGCTGGTCTCCACGCGCGTCGAGTCGGTGTCCGAGTCCGCGAGCGGGGTCCAGGTGACCGTGTCCAGCACCGAGGGGCAGACCCGGGTGCTCGAGGCCGACAAGCTGTTGCAGGCGATCGGCTTCCAACCCAATGTCACCGGGTACGGGCTGGAGAACACCGGTGTCGCGTTGACTGCTCGCGGCGCGATCGAGGTCGACGGGCGGGGGCGCACCAACGTGTCCGGCCTGTACGCGATCGGTGACGTGACCGCGAAGCTGATGCTCGCGCATGCCGCCGAGAGCATGGGGATCATCGCCGCCGAGACGATCACCGGTGCGGAGACCATGGAGCTCGACTTCGTGATGATCCCGCGGGCGACGTTCTGCCAGCCGCAGGTGGCGAGCTTCGGCTACACGGAGTCGCAGGCGCTTGAGCAGGGGTACGACGTGCGTGTCGCGAAGTTCCCCTTCACCGCCAACGGGAAGTCGAACGGGCTGGGTGACACGGTCGGGTTCGTCAAGATCTTGTCTGACGGTCGCTATGGGGAGCTGCTGGGTGCGCACCTGATCGGGCCCGAGGTGACCGAGCTGCTGCCGGAGCTGACGCTGGCGCAGCAGTGGGATCTGACGGTGCACGAAGTAGGGCGCAACGTGCATTCCCACCCGACGCTGAGCGAGGCGGTCAAGGAGGCGATCCACGGTCTCGCCGGGCACATGATCAATATGTGAGTGCGCGACTCGCCGGTGGTGGGTTGACGCAGAGTCGCCGGGCGACTCCAATGCGAGGAGCGTCAATGTCGTCGCTCTCCATTGGGGGTCCCGATGCGTCCACGCCGGCGGGTTGCTGTCGTCGCTGTTCTCGGGCTGTTGTCGTCGTTGGTGGCGGCGCCCGCCTTTGCCGACCACACGCCGTTGCCCTCCCAGGTGACGCTGGTCGGGTCGTTGCAGTCAGAGCTGGGGTGCCCCGGCGACTGGCAGCCTGAGTGCGGTGCCACCGCGCTCGCGCCCGTCGCCGGGTCGCCGGGGCTGTTCCGCGCCTCGTTCGCGGTGCCGGCGGGCGCGTGGGAATACAAGGTGGCGCTCAACGGGTCCTGGGACGAAAACTACGGCGCCGGTGGGGCGCCCGGTGGGGCCAATATTCCGCTGGCCGCGCCCGGTGGGGTGTTGACGTTCACCTATGACCACGCGACGCACCGGATCGTCGACGACGCACCCCGGGCGTTGGGTGCCGAGTCGGCGGCGCACTGGGTGTCGCGGGGGCTGATCGCGTGGCAGCCACCGGCTTCCGCCGTGCGGTTCGCGCTCTACACCGCGCCGTCGGGCGGGATGTCCGTGGTCGACGGCACGGTGGTCGGTGGTTCCGCTCATCCGTTGGGCGTACGCGGCGCGGGGTTGCCGTCTTCCGTGCTGTCGTCGTTCCCGCACCTGGCCGGGTTCCGGGCGCTGACGGTGCCGTCGTCGTTGCCGGTCGCGGAGGTGTTGACCGGGCAGGTGGCCGTTGCCGGGTTCGACGCGTCCGGTGCGCTGGTCGACGCGACCGGGGTGCAGATTCCGGGGGTGCTCGACGACCTCTATGCGGGGGCTTCCCGGCGCTCCCTCGGAGTTTCCTGGTCTGGTCGTGGTGTGCCGTCGTTCGCGTTGTGGGCGCCGACCGCGCAGTCGGTGTCGCTCGAGGTCGACGGGGTCGGGTCTGTTGCGATGCGGCGGGATCGTGACGGGGTGTGGACGGCCGCGGGGTCGGCTTCGTGGCGTGGGGCGTCCTATGTGTACTCGGTGCGGGTGTTCGCGCCGACCACCGGGCGGGTGGAGACCAACACGGTGACCGACCCGTACTCGGTGGCGTTGACGGCGGACTCTTCGCGGTCGGTTCTGGTGTCCTTGTCGGACCCGGCTCTGGCGCCGGCCGGGTGGTCCCGTCTGCGCAAGCCCGGCGCGCCCGCGTTCACGGCCGCGCACGTCTACGAGTTGCAGGTGCGGGACTTCTCCGTCGGCGACCCGACTGTGCCGGCCGCGCACCGGGGGACCTATGCGGCGTTCACCGACCGGTCGAGCGACGGCATGCGGCACCTGCGGTCGCTGGCCTCGGCCGGGGTGTCGCACCTGCACCTGCTGCCGGTGTTCGACTTCGCGACGGTGCCCGAGCGGCGGGCCGACCAGGCTGTGCCGGGCTGCGATCTGGCTTCGCTGCCGCCGGCCTCGGAGGAGCAGCAGGCGTGCGTCGAGCCGGTGCGGGCGACGGACGGGTTCAACTGGGGCTACGACCCGTGGCACTACACGACGCCGGAGGGCTCGTACGCGATCTCGCCGGACGGTGGGGCGCGGACCCGCGAGTTCCGGTCGATGGTGGCCGGGATCAACGACGCGGGGCTGCGGGTCGTGATGGACGTGGTCTACAACCACACGACGGCGTCCGGTCAGGCGCCGAAGTCGGTGCTGGACCGGATCGTGCCGGGCTACTACCACCGGTTGACGCTCACCGGGCAGGTCGAGACGTCGACGTGCTGCGCCAACACGGCGACCGAGCACCGGATGATGGAAAAGCTGATGGTCGACTCGGTGGTCACCTGGGCGCGGGACTACAAGGTCGACGGCTTCCGCTTCGACCTGATGGGCCACCACTCGAAGGCCAACATGCTGGCGGTGCGCAAGGCCCTGGACGCGCTCACGCCGGCCCGCGACGGCGTCGACGGCAAGTCGATCCTGTTGTACGGCGAGGGCTGGAACTTCGGCGAGGTGGCCAACGACGCCCGGTTCGTCCAGGCGACCCAGGCCAACATGGCCGGCACGGGCATCGCCACGTTCTCGGACCGCCTGCGCGACGCGGTGCGCGGCGGCGGCCCGTTCGACGCCAACCCGCACCTGCAGGGCTTCGGCTCGGGCCTGTTCACGGACCCGAACGGCGACCCGGTCAATGGCTCGCCGTCCGAGCAACAGGCACGGTTGTTGCTGCAACAGGACCAGATCAAGGTGGGCCTGGCCGGCAACCTCCGCGACTACCGCTTCCAGTCCCGCACGGGCGCGGTGGTCAGTGGTGCGGAGGTGGACTACAACGGCCAGCCGGCGGGCTATGCGGCGTCCCCCGCGGAGACGGTGACCTATGTGGACGCCCACGACAACGAGACGCTCTTCGACAACCTGCAGTACAAGCTGCCGCAGTCGCTGCCGATGACCGACCGGGTCCGGATGAACACGCTGTCACTGGCCACGACGGCACTGTCACAGGGAGTCGGCTTCTGGCACGCGGGCACGGACCTGCTGCGCTCGAAGTCGCTGGACCGCAACTCGTACGACTCGGGCGACTGGTTCAACCGCGTCGACTGGTCGGGCCAGTCGTCGACGTGGGGCTCGGGCCTGCCGCCCAGGGGAGACAACGAGTCGAAGTGGTCCTACATGCGGCCGTTGCTGGCCGATCCGGCGCTGAAGCCAGGCCCCGCCGACATGGCGTCGGCGGCAGCGGGCGCGGCGTCGTTCGTGCGGATCGCGGGCTCGTCGCCGCTGTTCGCGCTGCCGTCGGCGACGGAGATCCAGCGGCGGGTGGCGTTCCCGATCGGCGGCCCGTCCCAGACGCCGGGTGTCATCGTGATGACCCTGGACGACACGACGGGCAAGGACCTGGACCGGCGCTGGGAACGCATCGTGGTCGTCTTCAACGCGACCCCGACCGCGACCACGCAAACTCTCCCGGGCACGGCCGGCCGCACCTATTCGCTACACCCGATCCAGGCATCGGGCAGCGACGCGGTGGTGAAGACCGCCCGCCACACCGGAGGCGGCACCTTCACGGTCCCAGCCCGAACGGTGGCGGTCTTCGTGTCCTGAACGACTCCGACGCGTGACGACCCACCTGGATTCCGTGACGTGGGCCGTCTTGGAGGCAGACTGTGTCGGTCGCGGCGGCTGCCCGGAGAGTTATTGGACGGGTGGCAGGGGCTGCCGTCGTGGCCGCGGTCAGGCGACTTTGCTCGGTCTGGCCGTTGGTGGTAGCGGTAGCACCGTCTGTGGTGGTTGCCGTTGGCACTCGCGCCGCAGGCGGTCGCGGCGGCGCGGCTTCCTCCGCGCCTGCCTTGGCCGCGGGCCGCGGCGGTCGCGTGCGTGTCGTAGCCTCGCGGAGGTGACGGAAGACGAGTTCTTCTCGCTGATGTCGAGGTTGGCCGGCGCCTGGAGCGCGGGGCGGGCGGTCGAGGCCGCCGACTGCTTCGCCGACGACATCGTCTATGTCGAGCCGCCGGACCGGCAGCGTTACGTCGGGCGCGCGGAGATCTACGAACTGTCCGGTGGGGACGATCCGCCGCCGATGGCGATGACCTTGCACCACCTCGCCTTCAACGCGGAGCGGCAAGCCGGGTTCGTCGAGTACACCTTTCGGGGCCGGCGGCAGTATCACGGCATCGCCTACGTCGCGGTGCGGGACGGGCGTATCCGCCGGTGGCGGGAGTACCAGTACGCCGACGAGCTCGACTGGCCGACCTTCGCGGGGGAGCCGGAGGCCCACCCGCGCGGGTGACATATGCACCTCGCCCCGAGCTGTCGTGTCACGATGGGCTGTGCCCCTTTCGCCTGGATGTCCCCAGTGCGGCGGTACACAGCGGCTCCTGCTGGCTCCCGGGTTCTGGGAATGCACGACCTACGGACCCGGTTACGCCCCGGCCGCGACGATGACCGCCACCGTCGTGGTCTCGCCCGGACGGGTGTGCGGCCACCGCTATCAGGAAGCGACGGACGCGCTGCCCCCGCTCTCGTGCGGCTGCGGCCTGTTCGCGGTCGGCACGTGCCGCGACTGCGGCGAACCCAAGTGCGGCGTGCACGCCGTACTCGGCGACCGGATGTCCTGCACCCACTGCGTCGCCGCGCGCCGCAACGGCAGGCGTGAACAGGCGATCCAGTCCTACCGCGACATCGTCGCCCGCCTGGCGGCGACGAGGGACCTCATCGACCGCCGGATCCGCTGCGACCAGCTACTCGGCCACCTCGCGATGATCCGATCCCCGGCCACCGGCGGCGTCGCCGACTGGGTGCCGGAGATCCGCCAGGCAACCGAGCAGGTCCGGCCTAGCGAACCTTGGGACGGCGCCGCCGCGGCACGGTGGTTCCTGGCCCAGGCGGACGCCCGCGGCATCGACCCGAACGCCACCTGGTACCCGGTGGTCGAACGCCGCAGCCTGTTCAAGTCCCGGCACGAGGTGGGCCCGGGCCAACCGGCGTGGCTCTTCGACGGCTGCGCCGACCTGATCTTCACCGGCGTCCCACCCACCGAGCCGATCCCGATCCAGGACCCGGACGCGGACTGGCGCCCAGCGGCGAACCCCGACGGATCAGTCGGCCTCCCGGACGCCTGGCTGCTACAGGACGGCCAACTCCTGACCCGCGGCGGCTTCCACGTACACCACGGAGAAATCAACACTGCGGGCATCTCACCACCATGGCCGGCCGAAACCTGGATCCTCCAACAACCCACCGCGCTGCACGAACGCGCCCGCACGATGATGGGCCGCCTCCTCGGCATCAAAATGGAGTTCCCAGCCGTCCCGAAACCGTAACGACCGCATCCCTCGCACCACGGCGACAGCGAGACCTCGGTAACGTCCTCGACGCAACCAGCGTGTTCTCCACCGTCGGGGCAGGGCGTCGGGTGCGGCGCGGCCGTGCACGGCGCTGCGGCAGCTCTTGCCCTCCAGACGCGTCGGGTAGGCGACGACCGGCCAACGGCAGGTCGCGGCGCGCGACGCCGAACTCGACTCCCTTGTTGACCAGGTGCAAGGTCAACGGCGGGCGCCGCTGGCCGACCCGCCATGTCGACCACTCGCCGGACGCATCTCTGGTGATCAGCCGCACGCGACGCATGGTGCGCGGTTGATCAGCCCACGTCGACCGGGCCGTAGCGGGTGCGGGGCGCGCCGCTCGCCAGCGCCCAGTAGCGGTCCCCGAACGACCAGTGCCACCACTCCGTCGGATAGTTCACGAACCCCGCCGACCGCAGCGCCGAGCCCAGGACGAAGCGATTGCGGCGCGCGGCCACCGGGATGTGAGCCGCCGCCGTGAAGCAGGCGTTGCCGCTGGCCACCGGGCTGTCGTTGACCGCCGTGCCCATGTCCAGCTCCAGGCCGTCCGAGCCCGCCAGCGTCAGGTCGACCGTGCCACCGGTGCTGTGCGGCGCGACCTCGGGCGGCGACACGTACTTGCTGGCCTCGAGATAAACCCGCGACTCGTCCCACGCCGGATACAAGGACCGCAGTTCGGCGCGGTAGTCGTCGAAGTAGGTGCGCTGCAGCCGCAACGGCCGGTACGCCTCCACCACCAGCAGCCGCAACCCCGACGGGAGCGACCGCTGCGCGGCCAGCAGCCGGTCGAGAGCGCCCTCACGAATGCGGGCGAAGGCGCCGCGAGAGTCGGCCAACCGGGCGTCCACCGACAGCTCCGGCACGGTCCGCAGGTCGACCAGAGGCTCGCCGTTGTCGCCGAGCGGCACAGCCGCCACACGCGGATCGGAGATCAGGATCACGGAGTCGCTCCATCGGTCGAGGCCGCGACCCGGGGAGTCGGGTCACCGACGACGATCCCAACCCCATGTCCGCGCGATGTCACGAGCCCGTAATGACACCCACACGCGCGTACCGTTCAAACCATGGACGCCGACCTCGACGGGCTTCGGGTGGTGCTGCGCCCCGGCGCGCTGCGCGCCGTGCCCGACGAGGCCGACCGGCTCGGCGCCCACCGGATCCTGCTGGTGGCCGGCGGATCGGCGGCGGCCCACGGCGACACCGTCGCCGGCCTCCTCGGCGACCGGCTCGCCGGCCGCCTGACCGAGGTCGCCCAGCACGTGCCGGTGGATCTCGCGGACCGTGCGGTGCGCCTGGCCCGCGAGGTCCGCGCCGACCTCGTGGTCACGATCGGCGGCGGCTCCGCGACCGGGCTCGGCAAGGCGGTCGCCCGGGAGACCGGGCTGCGCGTCCTGGCCGTCCCGACGACCTTCTCGGGCAGCGAGGCCACCCCGGTCTGGGGCCTGACCCAGGGCGGACGCAAGACCACGGGCCGTGATCCACGGGTACGCCCGGTCACGGTCGTCTACGACCCCGACCTGTTCCGCACGCTCCCGCGCGAGCTGGCGGTGACCTCGGCCCTCAACGCCCTCGCCCACTGTGTCGAGGGTCTCTACGCACCGGACGCCACCGAGCGGACCAACCGCTGGGCCACCGACGGGATCAGCCTGCTGACCGGCGGCCTGTCCCGCCCGGGCGCCCGGCTGCTGGACCTGCTCGTCGGCGGCCTCGATGCGGGCCTGGTGCTCGGCGCCACCACGATGGGCGTCCACCACAAGCTCGCGCACGTACTCGGCGGCACCTATCGCCTGCCCCACGCCGACACCCACGCCGTCCTGCTCCCGCACGTGATCGCCGCCAACGCACCGGCGGCACCCGACGCGATGGCCCGGGCCGGGCAGGCGATGGGCCGCCGTGACGTGGCCGCGGCGATCTGGGACCTGGCGCACGACAACGGCGCACCGACCTCGCTGGCCGCGCTGGGCTGGCCGGCCGGCGCGGCCGACGACGTGATCGACGCGGTCCTGGCCGCGCCGCCACCCAACCCGCGCCCGCTCGACCGCGACTGGCTGCGCGCCCTCCTCCTCGCCGCACACCGAGGCGACACACCGGCGTAGACACATTGAGCCCGGACGCCGGATGACCGACGCCCGAGCACCCCCGTTTCTCTCCCACGAGGGTCGTCGCCGACAGTGACGAGGTCAACGCGGGTTGCGGGATCCCGCAGCCGTAGGATCCCGGGGTGATTTCCCGCGCGCACGTCGCCGAGGTGGTCGCGAGTTACCTGGCGCGCCACCCGGCCGAGACCGACCGCCTGCTCCCGCTCGAGGCGGCGCTGGCCGCCGGAGGCGACATCGTCTCGCGAAACACCTTCGTGCCCGGCCACGTGACCGCGTCGGCGGTGGTGCTCGACCCGGCCGGCCGGATGCTCCACATCAGACACAACGTCTTCCGGAAGTGGCTCCAACCCGGCGGCCATCTCGAACCCGGCGACTCCACATTGCTCGGCGCCGCAGTCCGCGAGGTCGAGGAGGAGACCGGCATCCCGGCCGCCATCCTCAGCCTGGTCGACGACGTGCCGTGCGACATCGGCGTGCACGCGATCGCTCCCAACCCGGCCAAGGCCGAGGACGCGCATCACCACTTCGACGTCCGCTACCGCTTCACCACGGTCACGGACCCGCTCACCCGGGTCCAGGCCGACGAGGTGCACGGCATCGCCTGGCTCCCACCAGACGAGGTCGACCTGGAGTTCCGCGACAAGGTGCGCGTCTGGGCGGCCAGACCGTGACCGTCGACTGGGGACGGTTGATCGTCGGGCAGCTCGCGTTCTACTGGGACACGCACCTGCGCCCACGGCTCGACGGCCTGACCGACGACGAGTACGCGTGGGAGCTGGTGCCCGGCTGCTGGACCGTCCGCCGCGGCGCGGACGGCCTCCACCGCGCCGACGGCCCCTGGCCCGAAGAGGGCACTCCGCCCCCGGTGACCACGATCGCGTGGCGCATGGCGCACATCGCGGTCAACTTCCACACGCGGTGGAGCACGTTCTTCGCGGACACCGGCACCGGCGACATGTTCGACCCCCGGCACATCCCCGCCGACCTGCCCGGCACGGCCGCCGACGCGCTCGCGTTCCTCGACCGCGCCTACCAGCGCTGGCACACCGCGATCTCCGGGCTCGACGCCGAGGCGCTGAGCCGCCCACTCGGGCCCCGCGGCGCCTACTTCGCGAAGGACCCGATGGCCGCGCTGATCGTCCACGTCAACCGCGAAACCATGCACCACGGCGGCGAGATCGGCGTCCTCCGCGACCTCTACCGCGCCGGCCTCCGCACGTCTTAGAGAATCACAAACCGGTTCCCTGCTCGGGTCCGCGGTGGTCCGGACCGCTCCTCCCGCGAGGGACCGCTCCGCTTGCCAGGTCCGCGGGACACGACCCAAGCCGTGCTTCGTATCCAGGGCCGGGCTGCGACCGGCCTCCGTCTCGCCTCGACACTGGATACGAAGCACGGCCTAAGCCGCCGTCGGGCGTAGGCGTGGTGGGTAGCCGAAGCGGTCCACCTGGTCCGCGCCCGTGAACAACACGATGCCGGCCAGGCCCGTCGGGGTCGGGGAGAGCAGGACCACGCCGAACGCCGCGCTGTGGCGGTAGACCACCACCGCCGGCTGGTCGTTGGCGGTGAGCGGGAACATCGCCCACTCGCCCGGCGTGCCCAGCACCGACGCCAGATAGGGCACGCAGGTCGCCTTGCCGGCGAACCAGGTGCGGGACGGCACGACCTCCAGCGTCGCGTCCTTGCGCAGCGCCTCCTCCAGCGCCGTCAGGTCGCTGTTGACGAACGCCGACATGTAGGCGTCGAGCTGCGCCCGCGCCTCCGGCGAGTCCGGATCGGACAGTGGCTCGCCGCGGGCCGCGTCCAGCCGGGCCCTGGCCCGCTGGAGGCTGCTCTTCACCGCCGGCACGGAAATGTCCAACATGGACGCCACCTCGGCGGCCGGGAACTCCAGCACCTCCCGCATCAGCAGCACCGCCCGCTGCCGCGGCGGCAGCAGTTGCAGGCTCGCGACCAGGGCCAGCCGCAGCGTCTCCCGCCGGACCACCGTGTCGGCCGGGTCGTCGGGCAGCGGCTGGAGCCACGGCACGTCGAGGTCGACCGTGCCGGGCGTGGCCGGATCGTCGGCCGGCGCGCCGAGACCCGCGGGCAGCGGGCGGCGGGCCCGCTGCCCGAGCGCGGTCAGGCAGGCGTTGGTGGCGATCCGGTAGAGCCACACCCGCACGGACGCGCGCCCCTCGTAGGCGGAAAAGCCCCGCCAGGCCCGCAGGTAGGTCTCCTGGACCACGTCCTGCGCCTCCTCGGCCGAGCCGAGCATCCGGTAGCAGTGCGCGGTCAGCTCGCGGCGGAACGGCTCGGCCGCCGCCGCGAACTCTCCCGCGTCCATCCTCACAGCTCCAGTTTCGGTCGTACCCAGTCGGCGAACCGCCCGATCGCGTCATCCGCCTCCGGCGCGCGCCCGGCGGCCATCTGGAACGTGTGCTGCTGCTCCTCGAACACGTCCCGCCGCACCTCGACACCGAAGTCCCGGGCCCGCTTCTCCAGCATCCGGCTCTCGTCGAGCAGCGTCTCGTCGCCACCCACCTGGATGAACATCGGCGGCAGGCCGGTGAGATCCGCGAATAAGGGACTGACCAATGGATCGCGCGAATCATGCCCCGCGAGATACATCGCCGCCAGGCCGGTCACCACGTCGCGGTAGAAGAACCCGTCCCGGTCGGCGTTGGTGTCGAAACTGTCCCCGCTCACCGTCATGTCCACCCACGGCGAGATCAACAGCAGCGCGACCGGCGCGGGCAGACTCCGTCCGCGAGCGGCCACCGTCGTCGTGACCGCGAGACCGCCGCCGGCCGAGTCGCCGACCAGCACGATCCGGTCGAAACCGTCGGAGACCAGCCGGGCGTACGCGGCGAGCGCGTCCTCCTGCTGCGCCGGGTACGGGTGTTCCGGGGTGTACCGCTGGTGCGCGATCAACGCCGGCACCCCGACCGCCTTGGCGAGGTGCGCGTACAGCTTGCGATGGGTGAACACCGACCCGCTGACGAACCCGCCGCCGTGCAGGCAGAGCAGCGCGACCCGCCCGCCGGCGGCCGCGCCCTTCGGCGCCAGCCAGAGCCCGTCGGGCACCTCGATGTAGTCGACACCGCGCGGCTCGGCGGTCAGGTCACCCCAGTGGTCATTGGTCTCCCGCGGCTCCGGCTCCGCCGGCGGGTTGCGGCGTTCGTGCGTCCACGTCCGGTACATACGCTCCACGGCGCGCGACTGCGTGCTGGCCATCATGGGCCTCCTTCTCTCGGTTCCTACCGGTGTTGACCGCACCGGTGTCGAGAAGGAATCGGCTGGGCGGCACGAGAAGCACGGTCGTGATCGTCGTCACGCCGGCCAGCGCCACCGCCCAGCGCGGCGCGGTCAGCGAGGCGAGGGCGCCGAACACCGCCGGGCCGACGCCCTGCAGCGTCATCAGGCCGGTGGAGAGCAGCCCGAACGCCTGGCCGCGGGCCAGTTCGGGCACCGCGTCAACGAACGCCCGCTGCAGGCCCAGCGAGTACGCGAACCCGACGCCGCTGGCCACCATCAGCACCGCGCACACCGCCAGCGGCGGGTCGAACGCGAAGCCGACCGGTGGCAGCCCGAGCAGCAGCACCAAAGGCGCGACCAGCCGGGTCCGGGTGTCGGGTGGCACGAGCCGGCCGATCACGAGCTGCCCCAGCAGCATGCCGAGCGGCGACCCGGCCATCAGCAGCCCGATCGCGGCGGTCGGAAAACCGCGGGCCGACGCGTACGCGACCATCAGCGCCTCTGCACCGACCACGAACGCCGACGGCAGCCACTGCAGCAGCAGCAACCGCCGCACCCACGGGTCCGCGAGCAGGGTCTGATTGGTCGACCAGCTCTGCCGCACGGCGCCGCCGCTGCCGGCGCCCGGCACGGCCGGCAGGTCGGCGAGCCCGAACCGCACGATCAGCGCGGCCAGCAGGTGGCAGGCCGCGGTGAGCAGCAGCGCCCGCTGGGCACCGAGCACGCCGATCGCCACACCGCCGGCGGCGAGCCCGAGCAGCTGCGCACCACCCGACGCCATGCTGGTCACCGAGCGGCCCAGCACGTACGCGTCGCCCGTCAGCACGTCGGCGACCAGGCGGCCGGACGCGCCGTTGAACACGGGCGTGAAGATCGCGATGACGGCCACCAGCACGAGCCGCGCCCAGGTCGGCAGCGGCAGCAGCGCGAGGGCCAGCGCCGCCAGGCACTCGGCGGCGTAGCCGGCCGCGATCAGTGGGCGCGGCCGCAACCGGTCGGCCAGCGAGCCGAACAGCGCGCCGCCGAGCACCTGCGGCAGGAAGCCGATGCCGAACGTGACCGCCGACAGCCACGCCGAGCCGGTGGCCGTGTAGACGAGCACCGAGAGCGCCGCGATCCGCAGCGCGTCGGCGGCGATCGCGATCGACCGGCTGGCGAACAGGACGCGGAACGCCGGCACCGCGAACACCTCGCGGTAGGTGGCCTGCTGTGTGTCACTCACGGCCGTATGCTGCGCCGCCCGCCGGCCGGCTGGCCAACGTTACGGACACCGCCGTAACGTCGAGGGATGCTCCGCTACCTCGTCGAGCCATCGGACCTGCTGCACAGCCGGTTCGCGCTGTCGCCGAGCTTCGAGCTGGAGAACCTGCTCCGCTGGTTCGACGGCACGGACCGGCACGGCCCCCGCACGCCCGGCCCCTCCGCCCGGCTGCGCCCCGCGTTCGAGCACCTGCGCCGCACCGACCCGGCCATGCGGGCCTTGCTCGCCCTGCACCACCCCCACGGCGGCGCCGACTTCGTCGCGCCACCGCCGACCCGGGCGGGGCTGCAGACCATCGACGACGACCTCGAGGTGGTGCGGTCGGTGCCCTTGCACGTGGCCCGCAGCGAGATCGCCGCGTGCCTGGCCGCCCGGCCGGCGAAGGACCCGGACGCCCGGGAGATCCTCGCCTCCCCGGACGTCACGACCCTGCTCGCCGACGGCCTGCGCCGCGCCTGGGACGCCCTGCTCGCCGCCGACTGGCTCCAACTGCGGGCGATCTGCGAACGCGACATCGTCTACCGCTCGGGCCTGCTGGCCCGGCACGGCTGGGCGGCGGCGCTCGACGGGCTGCATCCCCGGGTGCGCTGGCGCGCCGGCGGCATCGAGGTGACCCGGATCGCCGACCGCGAGGTCGTGGTCGGCGGCCGGGGCATGACGTTCATCCCCTCGGTGTTCATCTGGCCCAGCATCGCCGCGCACTCCGACGACCCGTGGGAGCGCGCGATCATCTACCCGGCGCGCGGCGTCGGCGACTGGTGGGGCGCGCCGGCCGCGCCGCCGTCGGCCGCGCTCGCGGAGCTGATCGGCCGCACGCGGGCCCGGATCCTGGTCGCGCTGCGCGAGCCGGCCAGCACGACGCAACTCGCCCACGCGCTGGCGCTCCCGGTCGGTTCGGCCGGCGATCACCTGCGCGCGCTGCGCCGCGCGGGCCTGCTCGACGCGGCCCGCACCGGCCGCTCGGTCCTCTACCACCGCACCCCGCTGGGCGACCTCCTCACGGGCGCGAGTCAAGGAACGGTCCGTTCTTAACGCTTTCCGTAGAGGAACGGCCCGTTGTCAACGCCCAGCTATACGGCTGAGGCCACCAGTTCGCGCGCGCGGTCGGGTGTCGGCAGGCCCTCGGTGTCGCCCGGGGCGGCCACGACGCCGGCGGCGAACTGGCTGCCCAGCCAGGCCGCGCCGCGGGTGTCGATGCCGGCCAGCCGGGCTGCCAGGTAGGCGCCCGCGAACGCGTCACCCGCCCCGACCGGGTCGACCACCTCGACCGCCGCGGTGGGCAGATGCACCGGGCCGTCGGGCGTGGCGTAGTAGCAGCCGTCGGCGCCCGCCTTCAGCACCACCTCGCCGACGCCGGCCGCGCGGGCCCGCGCGAACACCTCAGCCGGCTCGTCGGTGCCGAACAGCGTCGGCGCCTCGTCCTGACCCAGGACCAGATATCGCGTGTACGGCAGCAGCCCCACCAGCGTCTCGCCGACCGGCCGCAGCCCGGGGCGCAGGTTGGGGTCGAGCGCCACCGCGATGCCGCGCGCGTGCGCCTCCCGCGCCAACCGCACCACCGCGCGTTCCGGACCGGGACCCAGCGCCGCGGTCAGCCCTGAGACGGCGACCAGCTTCGGCGCCGACGCCAGCGCGCGCGAGGCGTCGGCTTCGTCCATCGTGGACGCCGCCGAGCCGGCCCGGTAGTAGTGCACCCGGCGGGCACCGTCGGGCCGCACGTCCTTGAAGAACACACCCGTCGGGTACGCGTCGTCGGTGACCACGAGATCGGTGCCGACGCCGAGTGCGGCCGCGGCGGCCAGAACGCGGCGGCCGAACGGGTCCGCGCCCACCCTGCTGCAGAACGCCGCCACCGCACCGGCCCGCGCCGCGGCGACCAACAGGTTGAGCTCAGCTCCCGCGACGTGCACGGATGCCGTCGGGCAGGTGTCGAGGAGCGTGCCGCCGAGCGGCTGGAACAGCACCATCGCCTCGCCCAGTCCCACGATGTCGACAGCGGCGGGGGCGAGGTTGACCGGGTGGGGCATGCGGGTTACCTTGCCATCTCCCGTACCGCGAGACCAAGAGTGAGATGACCGACTTCGCGACGCTGCTGCGCGGCAAACCCCTGATGGCCATCCTCCGCAACGTGCCGGTCGAGCGGGCGGTGGCGCTCGCCGAGACCGTGTGGGCGAGCGGCCTCGGCGCCGTCGAGGTGCCGATCCAGACCCCCGAGGCCGTCGAGTGCCTGCGCGCGGTCGCGTCCGCCGCGGCGGCGCACGGCGCGGTGGTCGGCGCCGGCACGGTGGTGACGGTCGACCAGGTCAAGCTGGCCAAAGAGGCCGGCGCGGTGTTCACCGTCGCGCCAGGGCTCGACCTCGACGTGGTCGCCGCCAGCGCGGCCGCCGGCCTGCCGCACCTGCCCGGCGTGGCCACCCCCTCTGAGGTCCACCATGCGGTCAAGGCCGGCTGCACCTGGCTCAAGGCGTTCCCCGCCGGCTCGCTGGGCGCCAACTGGCTGCGCGAGGTGCGCGGGCCGTTCCCCGACGTGCGGTTCGTCGCGACCGGCGGCATCGGCCCGCACAACGCCCAGGACTTCCTCGCCGCGGGCGCGCAGGCGCTGGGTGTCGGTGGTGCCGTGACCCGCGAAGGCGGGCTGGACGAGCTGCTCGCGGTGCTCAGGGCGTGACGTCGGTGCTGCTGCGCAGCCGGCGGCCCCAGGTCAGGTAGGCGATCGAACCCACCGGCTGCACGAAGATCGCCGGCCACCAGAGCGCCTTGGGCCCGCGGACCAGGTGCTGCGGGCGCTGGAGCAGGTCGAGAGCGGCGGCGGTCGTGCAGACCACCTCGACGGCCGCGAGGGTGACCACACCGGCGCGGCGGAACGTGCCGAGCCCCGCCCAGAACTCGCGGAGTGCGGCTGCCTGGCTGGGCCTGGGTGCGGTTTCGTCGGCCATGCCCCGAACGTACCCCCGGATCGGCCCGGGACCGCGCCGCTCGCGTAGTTTGGTGCCCGATGGATGGTCTGGTGAGGCCGCGGTCGCTGGCCGAGCGGGTGCCGCTCGCCGACTACCTCGACCGGATCGACGCGGTCGACCCCGTGCTGCACGCCTTCCTGCCGGAGCCGGGCCGGCGTGCGCGGGTGGCGGCGGCCACGGCCGGGGTGCCACTCGGCGTCAAAGACATCTACCGGGTCGACGGCCTGCCCACGCGGGCCGGGTCAAAACTGCCGCCCGAGCTGTTCGAGGGTCAGGAGGCGTCGCTGGTGACCCGCCTGCGCGCGGCCGGCTATGTGGTGGCGGGCAAGACCGTGACCGCCGAGTTCGCCAGCAGCGCACCCGGGCCGACCCGCAACCCGCACGACCTCGCGCACACGCCGGGCGGCTCCAGCAGTGGCTCGGCGGCCGCGGTCGCCGCCGGGATGGTGCCGGTCGCGCTGGGCTCGCAGACGCTCGGCTCGGTGGTCCGCCCGGCGGCGTTCTGCGGCGTCGTCGGCTTCCGCCCGACCCACGGCCGGGTGCCGGCGGACGGGATGCTGCCGCACTCGCCGTCGCTGGACACGGTGGGCTGGTTCACCGCCGACGTGGCGGGCGCCGCGCACGTGGCCGCCATCGCGTGTCCAGGATGGACAGACGCCGACCCGGGGCCGGAACCCGTGCTGGGTGTGCCCGCGCCCGAATATCTGAGACAAGCCGACGCGGTGGCCCGGCGGGCCTTCGAGGGACAGCTCGCCGCTCTCCGGGACGCCGGCTACGCAGTGCGTACCACAGAGTTTCTGTCTCATATGGACGTAGCCGCGATGCGGGTGATCAACCGATACGAGCTCGCCCGCAGCCACGAAGGCTGGTTCACCGACCACGCCGACCGCTACCGCCCCCAGACCGCCGAAGCCGTCCGGGAAGGGCTCGCGCTCACGCCTGACGACTACGCCAAAGCCCTGAGGTGGCGCGACGACTTCGTCGCGGCGTACGACGACACGGACGTCGACGTCTGGGTCACGCCGGCCGCACCTGGCACGGCACCCCGCGGCCTCGACCACACCGGCGACGCGGCGATGTCGATCCCGTTCAGCGTGGCCGGTGCCCCGGCAGTGAGCGTCCCGGCCGGTCGCGCCGGTGGACTGCCGCTGGGTCTACAGCTCGCCGGCCACCGCGGCGCCGACGAGCGCCTGCTCGCCTGGGCCGCGATGATCGCGAAAGTCGTCGCCGGCCCGCTATAGTGGTCGGCGATGTGAGCCGCTGACACCACCCGCGCCCGCGACCGAGGCACTGCCCGGCGGGCGAAAGCTCCCATTTTCTTCCCGGTGGTGCCGTCATGTCCAAATCCCCCCTGCTCGCCCATGACCTCGTCCGCACGTACGGCGGCAGCCGCGTGCTCGACGGCGTCTCCCTGACCGCCGCGCCCGGTGACCGGATCGGCCTGATCGGTGAGAACGGCACCGGCAAGTCGACGCTGCTGCGCCTGCTCGCCGGCGTCGACGTCCCCGACGGCGGCACCGTGGTGCGCCCGCCCGACCTGGGCTTTCTCCACCAGGAGATGCCGTTCGACCCGGCCGCGACGATCGCCGACGTGGTCGACGACGCGCTGCGCGAGTCCCGCGCGTTGCTGGCCGCACTCGACCGGCTCAGCGCCGCCCTGGTCGACGACCCCATCGGACCGCTCGAGGAGTACGGCGACCTGCTCGACCACGCGCAGGAGACCGACGCCTGGGACGCCGACCGCCGCGCCGGCCTGGTGCTCACCGGACTCGGCCTGGGCGACCTGCCGCACGGCCGGACGCTCGCGCAGATCTCCGGCGGGCAGCGCGGCCGGCTCGCGCTGGCCGCCATGCTGATCCGCCGCCCGGCCGCGCTGCTGCTCGACGAGCCGACCAACCATCTCGACGACGCCGCGGCCGCGTTCCTGGCGGAGCAGCTCACCGGGATGCCCGGCGTCGTGGTGCTGGCCAGCCACGACCGGGCGTTCCTCGACGCGGTCTGCACGGACCTGGTCGACCTCGACCCGGCCGTCGACGGACCGACCCGGTACGGCGGCAACTACACCGCCTACCTGGCCGAGAAGCGGGCCGAACGGGACCGCTGGGAGCGCCGGTTCGCCGACGAGCAGGAGGAGCTCGCGGAGCTGCGGCAGGCGGTCGCGGTGACCGCGCACCAGGTCGCGCACGGCCGGCCGGCCCGCGACAGCGAGAAGATGGGCTTCGGGCGTACGACCGGGCGGGTCGAGCAGCAGATCTCCCGCCGGGTCCGCAACGCGCGTGGGCGCCTCGAGGACCTCGAGCGGGCGCAGGTGCGCAAGCCGCCGGAGCCACTGCGGTTCCGGGCGCCGGCGCTGGCCAGCGCGGCCGCCGAGGGCCTGCTGGTGTCGGCCCGCGACCTGGTGGTGCCGGGCCGGCTGCGGCTGGACCGCCTCGACGTGTCGGCGACCGACCGGCTGCTCGTGACGGGCGCCAACGGCACGGGCAAGTCGACGCTGCTGGCGGTGCTGGCCGGCGGGCTCGCGTACGACGGTGCCGTGCACCGCCGCCGTGGCCTGCGGGTCGGTCTGCTCACGCAGGACACGGTCTTCGATCGCCCGGACCGCACGGCACACGAGACGTACGCGGCGGCGCTGGGTCCCGACCGGGCCGAGGCGGTGCCGCTGCGCTCGCTCGGCCTGATCGGCCCCCGGGACGCGGCCCGCCCGGTCGGCGAGCTGTCGGTCGGTCAGCGCCGCCGCCTGGCGCTGGCCCTGCTGGTGGCCGACCCGCCGGAGCTGCTGCTGCTCGACGAGCCGACCAACCACCTCTCGCCGCGCCTGGCGGACGAGCTGGAGGACGCGCTGGGCCCGGGCCCGGGTGCGGTCGTGGTCGCCAGCCACGACCGCTGGTTGCGGGACCGGTGGGCGGGCCGCTACCTCGGGCTGTAGTTCTTGCCGAGCGGCGCACCCGGGATCGGCTTGGCGATCAGCGCGACCGGTACGAAGAAGCACATCTGGGCGATCACCAGCGTGAGCGTCCACAGTGCTTTCTCGTCGTAGTGCGCGGCCGCCCGGGCGTGCAGCTCGTCCGGCACCCGCTCACCGGACGGGTTCGGCGTCAGGACGGCCTCGACCAGCTCCAGCGCCACCCGCTCGGCGTCGCTGAAATAGGGGGCGTCCCGCCACGACGCGACGGCGGTGATCCGGTCCTCGGTCTCGCCCGCGTCGCGCAGCTCACCGGTCTGCCGGACGGTGTGGTAGGTGCTGCCGACGAGCTGCCCGGCGCGCAGCTGCACCAGGTGGATGGTGGTCCGCGGCACCGTCCCGTTGAGCACCAGCTTGTTCATGCCGCCGGCGACCGGACCGATCTCCGGAAAGAGCTCCATGGGGTCGGCCATCCGGGAGCGGATCTCATTGGTGGACATGACAGGTTTCCCTCCGTGTGGGTTGCTGCCGGGTCCGACGAGCCGGGCGACCGAAACGTCAGGGCTTCCGCACGGCGGGGATCAGCGCGAGCGCGGGTACGAGCACCAGCGGCACCACCAGCAGCGCCCGCAGCACGCCGACGTGGTCGCCGAGGAACCCGACGAGCGGCGGCCCGGCCAGGAACGCGGTGTAGCCGATGACCGCGACCACGCTGACCCGGGCCGGCGCCAGGTGCTCGTCGTCGGCGGCGGCGCTCATCCCGACCGGGAAGCCGAGCGAGGCGCCGAGCCCCCACAGGGCGACGCCGCACAGCGCCAGCGTCACGGAGCCGGCGAGCACCGCGAGCAGCGCACCGGCGGCGGCCGCCAGCATGGTCCCGAACAGGACCGGCCCGCGTCCCCAGGCGTCGAGGGCGGCGGTGCCGACGGTGCGGCCGACGGTCATCGCGACGACGAACACGCCGAACGCCGCCGCACCCGCGGCCGCACCGACCTCGTGCCCGTCGACGAACGCGACGGCGAGCCAGTCGTTGGCGGTGCCCTCGGTGAACCCCATGACCAGCACCAGCAGGCCGACGAGCAGCGTGCGCGGCTCGCGCCAGGCGGCGAGCACCCGCGGGCGGGCCGACCGCGGCTGGTCGCCCTCGGCGGTGTCGGGCAGGAACGCGGCGGTGGCGAGCACGGTGCCCGTGACCATGACGACGGCGGCGACGGACAGGTGCACGGCGATCGGCACGCCGACCCGCGCGCAGGCGGCGCCGGCGAGCGCTCCGCTGACCGTGCCGAGGCTCCAGGCCGCGTGGAAGCGCGGCATGATCGTGCGGGCGAGCCGCCGCTCGACCACGGCTCCTTCGACGTTCATGGCGACCTCGCAGGTGCCGCTGCCGTAGCCGAGCGCGAACAGGCCCACGGCGGCGATGGTCGTCGAACCGAACACGCCCGCGCCGATCCCGGTCAACGCCAGTCCCGCGGAGGCGAGCGTGGTCGCGGCGGCCACGGTCTTCGCGGACCCGAGCCGGTGCACGGTCATGCCGGCCACCGGGAGGGCGAGCACGGCACCACCGGAGAGCGCGAGCAACAGCGCGCCGAGCTGGCCGGCGCTCAGGCCCAGCGCGTCGCGGGCGACCGGCACCCGGGCGAACCACGACGCCAGCGCGACGCCGTTGAGCCCGAACACGAACGCCACCGCCGTCCGGGCGCGCAGCACGTCACGGTCGATGGCGGCGGTCGATGGCGGCATGCGCGCAATCGGAACGTGAGGCCGTTCGTAACGCAAGCCTTAAGTGGCCGGTGCCACAGTTCAGCCCGTGACGCCGGCGAGCAGCGTGGCCTTGAGTGGCGCGGGGGCGGCGCTCGCGTCGATCGCGCAGCGGGCCAGGTCGGCCTGTGCGGCCGGATCCGTGGTGACCAGCTCGTACTGGGTGGTCAGGTCCGCGCCGAAGAGCAGCGGGTCGTCGGTGCCGAGGGCGACCGGCACGCCCGCCGCGCGCAGCGCCGCGATCGGCAGGTCGCCGATCGTGGCCACGCCCAGCGGTGGGTAGGAGGTCGGGCAGACCTCCAGCGCGACGCCCCTGGCCGCGAGCAGCTCCTGGGTGGCGGGGTCGCGCATCGCGGCCAGACCGTGCCCGATGCGGTGCGCGCCGAGCAGCCGGACGCAGTCCGCGACGTGCGCCGGCGGCGTGTAGAAGCCCGCGTGCGGCACGATCCGCAGACCCGCGTCGGCGGCGACCCGGCACGCCGGCACCATCGACTCGACCGTGCCCAGGCGCTCGTCGTTGGACAGACCGAAACCCACCACACCCTTGCCGGCGTACGCGGCCGCGAGCGTCGCCAGGCGCAGGGCGTGCGCGGGATCCGCCGCCCAGCTCGCCGCGACGACCAGGCCCATCGGGATCGGCGCCCGGGCGGCACCGGCGAGCGCCGCCTCGACCGCGCCGGCCAGGCCGCCCGCCACCGGCGCGTACGACGTCGGGTCGATCTGCAGTTCGATCCAGCCCGCGCCGCAGGCCGCGTCGTCGGTCGCGGCCTCGACCACCACGCGCGCGATGTCGGCCGGGCCGCGGATCGCGGCGCGGGCCAGGTCGTAGCGCTCCTGGAAGGCCGGCCACTCGTGCACGGTGCCGGCGGCGAACGCCGGCGGCAGGCGCAGGCCGTCGCGCGCGGCCAGCTCGGCCAGGGTGGCCGGGCGCATCGCACCCGTGAGATGCAGGTGCAGGTTGGTCTTGGGTAGCGTCGCGGCAGTCACCCCGGGAAGAGTACGGAGGCGTCATGTCGCTGGAGAGCATCACCGCCCAGGCCGCGGCCGCCGCGCGCGAGCTGGCCACCTGGTCCGGGCAGCGGCGCCGGGACGCCCTGCACGCCGCCGCCGAGGCGCTCGAAGCAGCCGCCGGGCCGATCGTCGACGCGGCGATCGCCGAGACGGGACTGACCAGGCAACGGCTCGAGGGCGAGCTGGCCCGCACGACCGGCCAGCTCCGCCTGCTCGGCGAGTTCGTCGCCGCCGGCCGTGACCGGCCGGTCGTCCGGTCCGACGGGGCCGCGCCGGGCGGTGGCGACATCGTCGCGATGCGGGTGCCGATCGGGCCCGTCGCGGTCTTCGCGGCCTCCAACTTCCCCCTGGCTTTCGGTGTGCTGGGCGGCGACACCGCGTCGGCGCTGGCCGCCGGCTGCCCCGTCGTCGCCAAGGCGCACCCGGCGCAGCCGGAGACGGCTCGGCTGATCGCCGAGGCGGTCACGCCGGCGCTGGGCGGTCCCGCGGGCACGTTCGCCGTCGTGCACGGCGGCGTCGAGGTGTCGCTCGCGCTGGTGCGGGCCCCGCAGATCCGCGCGGTCGGCTTCACCGGCTCCGCGGCGGGCGGCCGCGCGCTGATGGACACGGCGGCGGCCCGCCCCGACCCGATCCCGGTGTACGCCGAGATGGGCGCGCTGAACCCGGTCTTCGTGTTCCCGTCGGCGCTGGCCGACGAGCGCTGGCCCGGGACCCTCGCGGCCGCCGTCACGGGCTCGGCCGGGCAGCTGTGCACCAAGCCCGGCCTCGTGGTGGTGCCCGCGGGTGACGCCGGCGCCGCGTTCGCGGACCGGCTGGCCGCCGAGGTGGCCGCCACGCCCGCGTTCGACCGGCTGCTGACGCCCGCGATGGCCGCCGCCCACGCCGCCTGGCGCGACCGGGCCCCGGCGACCGAGGGCGCGGCCACCGCACCGGAGGGCGGTGCGACACCGTTCGCGGTCCGGGTCGACGGTGCGGCGCTGAGCGGCGAGCTCCTCGACGAGCACTTCGGCCCGACCGTCGTGATCGCACAGTCGGCTGTGGACGGTTACGGCGACCTGGCCGCCCGCCTCGACGGCAGCCTGACCGCGACCGTGCTGGCGGGGGAGGGCGACGACGACGCGGTCCGCGCGCTGCTGCCGGCGCTGGTCGACCGGGCGGGCCGGGTCATCTACAACGGCGTGCCGACCGGCGTCGCGGTCGTCGACGCGATGCAGCACGGCGGCCCGTGGCCGGCAGCCTCCGGCGCGTTCACTTCGGTCGGCACAGGGGCCGTCGAACGATTCCTGCGCACGGTCGCCTTCCAGAACCTGCCGGAGCGGCTCACTCGCTGACCAGCCGGGCGCGCACCAGGTCTGCCTGGGGCAGGTCGCTGCCGTCGAGCAGCGTGTCGGCGTGTGCGACCAGGGCGTCGGAGTCGGCCTGCCGGCCGAGCGCGCGTAGCTGTTCGGCCCGCCAGAGCAGGTTGAGTCCCTGGTTGGCGCGGTTGCCGAGCGCGCCGAACAGGTCGGCGGCCTGGGCGTACATCGCCTCCGCACCGTGTGGGTCGCCGCTGTGCGCCTTGGTGTGTGCGGCCGCCTCGGTCGCCGCGGCCATGCCCGGGCGGTGGTCGACGCGCGCGAACGCCGCCATCGCCTCGGCGTGCCGGCGCGCGGCCGTGTCGAGGTCGCCGGCCGCGTCGGCCAGGTTGCCGAGTTCGATCAGCGCGTAGCCCTCGCCGCTCCAGTTCGCCGGCCCGCGGAACTCGGCCCGGGCCCGCTCGACCAGCGGCACCGCCTCGGCCGCGCGGCCGACCAGCGCGTACGCCGTGCCCAGCATGAGCAGCACCCAGCCCCGCTCGTGCACCTGCAGCGGCGCGGTGGCGGCGAGGTCGCGGGCACGCTCCAGGAGGGTCACCGCCGCGGCCGCGTCGTGCCGGCTGAGCATCAGGGACCCGAGGTCGCCGAGCACCTGCACCTCGCGGCGCTCGTCGCCGACCGCCCGGAAGTGCTCCTGGGCCGCGGTGAGCGCGGTGACCGCCTCGCCGTGCCGCCCGGCGTCCCGCAGCGCGGTGCCCAGCCCCTGGCGGGTGAACGCGATCCAGTCCGGGTCGCCGATCGCCGACCACTCGGCCAGCGCGTCGGTCAGCAGCGCGACGCCGGTGCCCACGTAACCGAACGCGGTCTCCACCTGGCCGAGCCGGGTGCGGGCCTTGGCGGCCGCGACCCGGTCGCCGACCGCCTCCTCCGCGCGCAGCCGGTCCCGGCTGATGGTCAGGAAGTGCGACTGCTCGACCCGGTGCAGCAGGCTCTCGTCGGCGGCCAGCGCCAGCCGCGCCGCCTCGGCGGGCGCGCCGTGGTCGACCAGGTGGCCGACCGTGAGGGCGACGTTCTCGGCCTCCGCCTCGGCGGCCGGCAGGTCGGCGCCGGCCAGCATCGCGGCGTACCAGTCGACCAGCCGGTGCAGCGCCGGCGCGGCCTCCTCCGGAGTCTCGGCCAGCCGCTCGCGGGCGAACAGCCGCATCAGGTCGTGCAGGCGGTAGCGGCCGCCGCCGGCCGCCTCCAGCAGGCGGGCGTCGACCAGAGCCTCCACGATGGACTCATTGCCGGCCAGTGCGCCCGCGGCGCCGGTGGCCAGGTCGCGACCGGGGTACGCGCCGAGCGCGCGGAACGCGGTGCGCTGCTCGCCGTCGAGGTCACGGTAGGCGGTCGCGAAGCTCGCCCGTACCCCCAGGTCGCCGACGCTCAGCTCGTCCAGCCGCGCCCGCTCGTCGCGCAGCCGGGCCGCGAGGTCGGCCAGCGACCAGGCCGGCCGGGCCCGCAACCGGCCGCCGGCGACCTGGAGCGCGAGCGGCAGCGCACCGCACGCGGCGACCACCTCGCGGGCGGCGGCCGGCTCCGCGGTGACCCGGTCGCCGGCGCCGGCGGACCGCAACAGGGCGAGCGCGTCGTCGTCGCCGAGCATCGCCAGCTCGATGCCGGCCGCGCCGTCGAGGTCGGCGAGCGGCGACCGGCTGGTGACCAGCACGAGACAGCCCGGCGCGCCGGGCAGCAGCGGGCGCACCTGTGCCGCGTCGCGCGCGTCGTCGAGCAGCACCAGCACCCGCCTGCCCGCGAGGGTGCTGCGGTAGCGGGCGGCGAGCCGGTCGAGGTCGGTCGGCCCGGACACCGGGGCGTCGAGCGCGTCGAGCAGGCCGGCGAGCACGGTCGTGGGGTCGGCGATCAGCCCGCTGCCGCCGCCGAGGGGCGCGAACAGCTGGCCGTCGGGATAGCTGCCGCGCAGTGCGTGGGCGGCGTGCGCGGCGAGGGCGGACTTGCCGACACCGGGCGGGCCGGTCACCACCACGACCGGGTGTCCATCGTCGACCGCCCGGCGCAGGCGGGCGAGGTCGTCGGCGCGACCGGTGTAACCGCCGGCGGAGCGCAGCTCGGCCGGGGTGGCGGCCGGCCGCGTCGGCTCGTCCGCGGCGCGGGCGTCCCGGACCGCGACGAGCACGGTCACCGCCGCCGCGGCGGCCACGACGAGCCAGGCGTACGGCGCCAGTGGTGCCAGCGGGCCGGGCAGCGTGCCACCGGTGGCCACGTTGACCGCGAGCGCGAGCAGCACGGACAGCAGCGTCGAGGCGAGCGCCGCCGACAGCAGCGCGCGGCGGCTTCGCATCTGCACCCCCGAGATCGACCAGGGGCAGTATGGCCGCGCGCGCGTCGCTCGCGCCAGGGTGGGTACACGCGAGGTAGGACGTCGATCTCCGAGGGGCACGCCTTACGGCATGGGTGCGGCGACACAGCAGCAGAGCACGGTGGGCGGTGTGGCGCGGTTGCGCGGTCGCTCGCTGCTGGTGCTGCTGATCTGCTGCTGCAGCATCTTCATCGTCGGCCTGGACACCAGCGCGCTCAACGTGGCGCTGCCGTCCATCCAGCGCGACCTGCACGCGTCGATCCAGGGCGCCCAGTGGACGATCGACGCGTACACCCTGGTGCTGGCCTCGTTCCTGATCCTGTCCGCGTCCACCGCGGACCGGATCGGCCGAAGACGCGTGTTCCAGGTGGGGTTGGCCATCTTCGGCACCGGGTCGCTGCTGTGCGGTCTCGCGCCGTCGCTGGGTTGGCTGATCGCGTTCCGGGTGCTGCAGGCGGTGGGCGGCAGCATGCTCAACCCGGTCGCGCTGTCCATCATCAGCAACACGTTCACCGAGCCGCGCGCACGGGCGCGGGCGATCGGCGTCTGGGGTGGTGTGGTCGGCGTCAGCATCGCCGCCGGACCGGTGCTGGGCGGGCTGCTGGTGCAGGCGTTCAGCTGGCGGGCGATCTTCTTCATCAACGTGCCCATCGCCGCCGCCGCGCTGGTGCTCGCCGGCCGCTACATCCGCGAGTCGATGGCCGCCGGGCGCCGGCGCTTCGACCCGCTCGGGCAGGTCCTGCTGATCACCGGCGTGGGTTCGTTGACGTTCGGGATCATCGAGGCGCCGATGCGCGGCTGGGGCTCGACCGAGATCATGTCCTGTTTCGCGATCGCGGTCGGTGCGCTGGTGGGGTTGGTGTGGTGGGAGTTCCACCACCGGGACCCGCTGATCGACCTGCGGTTCTTCCGGTCGCCGCCGTTCAGCGGCGCGGCGGCGATCGCGCTGCTGGCGTTCACCGCGCAGGGCGGATTCCTGCTGCTCAACACGCTGTACCTGCAGGACGCACTGGACTTCTCGCCGCTGGAGGCGGGCCTGGCCATCCTGCCGATGGCGGCGCTGATGGCGGTGGTCGGCCCGATATCCGGCCGGGTCGTGGGCCGCTACGGTCCCCGGCCCTCGCTGACCATGGGTGGTCTCTCGGTGCTGCTGGCCGGGCTGATCACCGTGATCCCGCACGACGACCCGCCGTACTCGCGGCTGTTCGTCGTCTACAGCCTGATCGGCTTCGGCCTCGGCTGGATCAACGCGGCGATCACCAACACGGCCGTCTCCGGCATGCCGAACCGGCAGGCCGGCGTGGCCGCCGGCATCACCTCCACGATGCGCCAGCTCGGCCAGACGCTCGGCGTCGCGATCATCGGATCGATCATCGCGGCGTACGTGACCGAGGTGGCGCAGACACCGGCGTTCATGTCGGCGTACCACGTCAGCTGGGCGGTGATCGGCGCGATCGGCCTGGCCAACCTGGTCATCGGCCTGGTCACGACCTCGCACCGCGCCCAGCGGTCGGCGCTGCGCAACGCCGACCGCATGGGCGCGGCCGCAAGGGACTAGACGACCCGCAGAGTGGCGGTCGCGGTGTCGGTCTTGCCGTCGACGGTCAGCCGGTAGACGAAGCTGTCGTGGTGCTTCGTGGTGTTCCGGTAGACGAAGCCCTTGCTGGTGGTGCGCACGATCGTGCCGTACGTGGGTGGCGTGACGATCTGCAGCGTGGCCGCCGTGGTGGCGGCGTCGTTGACGAGCACGCTGATGGTCTTCTGTTCGAGGTGTCGCACCTGGACGGTGTCGTCGACCGCCTTGGGCGCCTCGGTGAACGCGCCGCGGCCGTTGCCGATGAAGTGGACGACCTCGCCCGTGTCGAGGTTGTCCAGTCGCACGTCGAGCTTGCCGTCGCCGTTGGCGTCGAGCGCGTCGACGTCGTAGTAGCTTCCGTCGTCGCGCAGCGTGACCCGCTCGCCGTCGTCGAGGATGACGACAGCGGCGGTGTCCGGCGTCTGCGGGTAGGCACCGGTGTAGCCGATGACCAGGTCGGCGGCGCCGTTACGGTCGAAGTCGGCGAACTCGAAGCCGAAGTCGAGCGCCTGCTGGTGCACCGGGCCTGGGACGAGCTGCCCGGATGGCGTGTTCAGCCACGTGAGCAGGCCGCTGCCCTGGTCGGTCCACTCGTACACGTCGACCAGGTTGTCGGTGTTGAAGTTCTCCAGGCCGATGAAGCTCGGCTGGAAGATCGCGTCGAAGCCGCCGGCAGGTGTGAAGTCCTCGAGCACGATCAGGTCGGTGTCGACGCCGGGCGGCCGGCCCCAGAAGTACGCGAGCAGCAGCTCCGACGTGCCGTCACCGCCGAGGTCGAGGATCACGCCCATGTCGGGGCAGTAGTTGACCTCGGCCGGGTTCGGCCAGGTGTAGCGGGTCGCGGAGCCGAAGCCGCCGCCGGCCTGGCCCAGTTCGACGTCGACGCCGCACTCCTGGCTCGGCAGCTCGACCAGGGTGGCGCGGTCGGTGCGGCCGTCGCCGTTGACGTCGCCGAGCAGTGGCTCGCCCTGACCGCCCGCGTGCGCCGGTGCGGCGACCAACGTGGACGCCAGCGCGGCGACCGCCAGTGCCGCAAGAACTCGCTTAGCCCTCAATTCGTGTCCTTCCCCCGTGTCTGCCCGACCCGTGCGGCCGGGCTGAGTTGGCGGACCGTAACGCATTTCGTGCTCCTGGTGACAGCGCGTTGACCGGATCCCGACTCCACCCGACATATGGATAAGCATCTCTGCGTGGCGTAGCATGGCGGTTGCGGTGGCGATGAAACGTTTCACTGCCGCGCCGATCCGCCCGTCCCCGGATCGCTTGGAGGCGAACCCATGCCAGCCACCACCTCGCGCCGTCTCGCCGGCGCGGCCACCACACTCGCCTGCGTCGCCGCCCTCCTGGTCGGCGGCGGCGCGCCCGCCCACGCCGCGCCGGTCAACCTGGCCGGCGCCAACTGGATCTGGTACCCGGAGGGCAACGCGACCGTGAGCGTGCCGGCCGCGACCCGCTACCTGCGCCGCACGTTCACCGCACCGTCCGGTGTGGTCAGTGAGGCCCAGCTCGTCGTCACCGGCGACGACAGCGTCGACGTCTGGCTCAACGGCGTACCGCTGGCCAGCTCCGCCAACGTCGTCGACTCGTGGCGGCAGGCGCTCTACGTGGACCTCGCCGGCGCGCTGCGACCCGGTGCGGCCAACACCCTGGCCGTCGCCGCGCGCAACACCGCCGCCGGGCCGGCCGGTGTCCTCGGCCGGCTGCGGGTCGTCACCGCCGGCGGCACCGTCGAGTTGGTCACGGACGGCGCCTGGAAGGCCGCGAACAACGTCGGCCCGGACTGGACCGAGCCCGCGACCAGCGACGCGGCCTGGCCGGCCGCCCAGGTCGCGGCCGGCTACGGCACCGGGCCGTGGGGCAGCGGTGTCACCGGGCCCGACGTCGCGGCGGTCTCGCCGCTGGCGGTCACCGCGCCGACCACCGAGCGCCGGGTCACGCCGATCGGCATCGACGCCGCCCGGCCCCGGTTCGGCTGGAAAGCCGGCGGTCCGGCGAACAGCGAACTGATGCAAAGCGCTTACCAATTGATCGTTTCGACCACCGAGGCCGGCGCGCAGGGCGGCACCGGTGACGTCTGGGACAGCGGCCGGGTGGTCTCCGGACGCTCGGTCGACGCCGCCTACGGCGGGGCGGCGCTGGCGTCGCGGACCCGCTACTGGTGGCGCGCGCGGGTCTGGGACACCCAGGGCCGGCGGGGTGCGTGGGGTCCGGTGAGTTGGTTCGAGACCGGGCAGTACAACCCGGCCACCAACTGGCAGGCGGCCTTCGTCGGGTCCAGCGCGGCGGTGCCGGCGCTGGCCGGCGCGACCTGGATCTGGTACCCGGAGGGCGATCCCGGCGCGAGCGCGCCGATCGCCACCCGCTACCTGCGGCGGACGTTCACCCTGCCGGCGGGTGCGGTCAGCCGGGCGACGCTGACCGTCACCGGTGACGACACCGCCGACGTCTGGGTCAACGGCACGCAGGTGAGCACGTCGCCGCGGGTGTACGAGTCGTGGAAGACGGCGGCCGTCGTCGATGTGACCGGGCGCGTGCAGGCCGGCAGCAACACGATCGCCGTGTCGACCGAGAACACGACGGTGTCGCCGGCCGGCATGATCGCGGCGCTCGAGGTGGTCGGCGCGGCAGGGACCACCCGGGTCGTCACCGACGCCGCGTGGAAGGCGAGCCAGACCGCGCCCGCGGGGTGGCAGAACCCCGGGTTCGCCGACGGTGCCTGGCCGGCCGCGCGAGCGATCGCCGGCTACGGTGCCGGGCCGTGGGGGAGCCAGGTGTCGGTCGTGCGCGGTGCGCCGTACCTGCGGAAAGGTTTCGCTCTCACCAAACCGGTGGCGAGCGCGCGGTTGATGGTCACGGCACTGGGTTTGCACGAGACGCGGATCAACGGCGCCAAGGTCGGCGGTGAGGCGCTCGCTCCAGGGTGGACGGACTACAACCGGCGGGTGCAGTACCGGATGCTCGACGTGACCGCCCAGGTGCGGCAGGGCGACAACGCGATCGGTGCCTACCTCGGCAACGGCTGGTACTCCGGGTCGTTGGGGATGGGCGGCAACCAGCGGTACGGGACACAGCCGTGGTACTCGGCCGACCTGGTCGTGCGGCACACCGACGGCACGACGACGACCGTGCGCACCGACGGGTCCTGGAGGACCTCGCCGAGCCCGATCCGGTTCGACGACATCTACCACGGTGAGGAGTACGACGCCCGGGGTGCGCGGGCCGGCTGGGACCAGCCCGGCTTCGACGACTCCGGCTGGGCGGCGGCGACCGTCCGAAGTGGTGCGAAGCCGAACCTGGTCGCCGCCGTGGACCCGGGGGTGGCGGTGCAGGCGACCGTGCCGGCGATGGCGGTGACCCAGCCGCAGCCGGGTGTCTGGGTGGTCGACCTCGGGCAGAACTTCGCCGGGTGGAACCGTTTGCGGGTGCGCGGGCCGGCGGGCACGACGGTGACGATGCGGCACGCCGAGGTGCTCAACCCGGACGGCACCGTCTACACGGCGAACCTGCGGGCGGCCCGGGCCACGGACCGGTTCACGCTGGCCGGGACCGGCGCGGACGAGGTCTACGAGCCGAGGTTCACCGTGCACGGCTACCGCTACGTCGAGCTCACCGGCTTCCCCGGCACGCCGTCGCTGTCGACCGTGACCGGGCTCGCGGCCTGGACCAACGGCGCGGCGAGCGGGTCGTTCACGACCTCGAACGCGTTGGTCAACCAGATTCAGCGAAACATCATCTGGGGACAACGGTCGAACATGCTGACCATTCCCACCGACTGCCCGCAGCGGGACGAACGGTTGGGCTGGACCGGCGACATCGCGGCGTTCGTGGGCACGTCGACCTTCAACATGAACGTGCACGGGCTGCTGGACAAGTTCACCGACGACCTGACCGACGCGCAGCGCGCCGACGGCGCGTTCACCGACGTGGCGCCGGCGGTCTGCTGCGGCGCGGGCACCGCCGGCTGGGGCGACGCGGGCGTGATCGTGCCGTACACCGTCTGGCAGCGGTACGGCGACGTGCGGATCGTCGACGAGAACTTCGAGGCGATGCGGCGGTGGGTCGACTATTCGCGGTCCACGTCGGGCGCTGACCTGATCCGCAACCAGTGGACCTACGGCGACTGGCTCAACGTCGGCGACAACACGGCCAACGACCTGATCTCGACCGCCTACTTCGGTTACACGGCGCGCCTGGTGTCCCGGATGGCCGCGGCCACCGGGCGGACCGCGGAGGCCGCCTCCTACGGCGCCCTCGCCGACCAGGTGGCGACGGCCTTCACGAACCGCTTCGTCGCGGCCGACGGGACGGTCTCGGGCAACACGCAGACGGGCTACGTGTTGGCGCTTTCGTTCGGTCTCGTGCCGGCGGCCCGCGTGCAGGCGGTCGCGGACAAGCTGGCGGCCAAGGTCGCCTCACGCTCGGGCCACCTGTCGGTCGGCTTCCTCGGCGTGGAGAACCTGCTGCCGGTGCTCGCGGACAACGGGCACCTCGCGACCGCCTATCAGGTGCTGCTGCAGCCGGACTATCCCGGCTGGGGCTACATGAGCGCCCGCGGCGGCACGACGATCTGGGAGCGCTGGGACGGCATCCGCACTGACGGGTCGTTCCAGGACCCGGGGATGAACTCGTTCAACCACTATGGACTCGGCTCGGTCGGCGATTTCCTCTACCGCTCGGTCGGCGGGGTCGGTCCGGACCCGCGGGACCCGGGCTACCGCCGGCTGGTGATCGCTCCGCGGCCCGGCGGCGGGCTCACCTCGGGCCGGGCGGACCTACAGACCCCGTACGGGCGGGCGCTGTCGGACTGGTCCGTCGCCGGCGGCACGCTGACCCTGCGGGTCGAGGTCCCGGCGAACAGCACGGCCACCGTCCGCGTGCCGGCGCCGTCGGCCGCCGCGGTCACCGCGCCACCCCAGGCGGTGCTGATGGGGTACGCGTCCGGCGCGGCGGTCTTCCAGGTGGCCGCGGGGGCTTACACCTTCACCGCATAGCACTTGCGTTTCAGCGGGAACGGCGTACTGTATCGATCCAGAGGCACTGGATCGATACAGTACGGGAGGTGGGTGCGGTGCGACCCACACTGCAGACCGTCGCGGACGCCGTCGGGGTGTCCCGCAGCACGGTCTCCAACGCCTACAGCCGGCCCGACCAGCTCTCCGCCGACCTGCGCGACCGGATCCTGACGGCCGCGGCCGGCCTGGGCTACGCCGGGCCCGACCCGACGGCCCGGTCGCTGCGCCGCCGCCGGGCCGGCGCGATCGGGGTGCTGTTCACCGCCAAGCTGTCCTACGCCTTCACCGACCCCTACGCGGTGCAGTTCCTGCGCGGCCTGGCCAGCAGCGCCGAGCAGGGACGCACGGGCCTGTTGCTGCTGCCGCTGTCCATGGACGACGAGGAGGCCGCGGTCGCACCGGTCAACGACGCGGTGGTCGACGGGTTCTGCGTCTACTGCCTGCCGGACTGGCACCCGGCGCTGGCGGCCCTGGAAGCGCGCGGGCTGCCGGTGGTGGCGGGCCAGAAGCGGCCGGGCTCGCAGGCGTCGTTCGTCGGCATCGACGAGGCGGCGGCCACCCGCGCGGCCGGGGAGCACCTGGTCGCGCTCGGACACCGGCGCCTCGCGGTGGTGGGCGAATACTTCACCGTCGCGCAGTCGACCGGTCCGGTGACGATCAAGTCACCGGGCGACGTCGCCTACTACACCGACCGCGAGCGGCTGCGCGGCTACCAGGAGGCGCTCGCCGAGGGCGGCGTGCCGTGGTCGTCGGTCGCCACCGTCAACGTGGCCCGCAACGGCCGGGCCGAGGGCGCCGCCGCGGCCGCGTACCTGCTCGACCGCGCACCGCGGCCCACCGCGATCGCGGCGCTGAGCGACATCCTGGCGCTCGGCGTGCTGGACGCCGTGCGGGCCCGCGGCCTGCGGCCGGGGCACGACGTCTCGGTCGTCGGCTTCGACGACATCCCGGATGCCACCACGGAGGGCCTGACCACGGTCCACCAGCCGGCGGCCGAGCGCGGGCGGCGCTCGGGCCTGCTGCTGCTCGATCCGCCCACCGATCCCGCCGACCGTTCGGTCGTGCTGCCGACGACGCTCGTCGTCCGCGCGACCAGCGGCCCGGCACCATCCTGATAGGAGCAGGTCATGTTCGAAGCGTCAGCCATGGTCCAGGCCATGAACGACACCACACACCACGTCAACTCCGCCCGGCCGTCGGCGCCGGCGTCCCGGGTGCGCTCACGCGGCCACGGTCGCGGCGATCCGCTGCGCCGCGGCACCGCGACGCTGCTGCGCCGCCTGGCCGACCGCGTCGAGCCCCGGCGCGCCCGACCCTGCACCACCGCGACCGCCTGACGGGCATCCGCTCCTACCGTGAAGCGGTGATCGCAGACGCCCCGCCCGCCCCCGCGATGGGGCGGGCGGGGCGTCGCGACGGGGATCAGAAGTAGTACACGCACCTGTCGAAGCACGCGAGGTTGTGCGTGCCGTGCGTCGTGTCCGCCAGCAGCACTTCGGCCTTCCGGATGCCCCGGCCCGGAGCCTCCACGAGAATCTTGTAGCTGGCCCAGCCGGACCCGGTGGAGCAGCGCGGGCTCGAACTGCGGGTCGAAACGTTCCGCCAGACGCCGTTGCCGATGTCGACGTAGCCCTTCACGTAGACCGCACCGCACTCCTTGGACCTGACGTCCAGATTCCCCGACATGCGGACGGCCGTGTCCTCCGGCACGATGAGCAGAGCGCCGTGCAGCGCGAGGACCTTGGTGCCAGCGCTGCTGCCGCCGTGATAGAACGACTGGTCAGGCTCGTGGATCCCCGGGAACGCCGCGTGGGCCGCCTGCGGCGCCACGAGCACGCCGGCCGCGACGACGACCGCCGCCGCGACCTTGGCCAACAATCTGGTGAATGTCACCGTGAACCCCCATGGTTTGCTGTGAATGTCCCGAGGGACCTTAGTGCCTCAACCCCCGCGGTAGGGGGCACGCAAATCCACAGTGGATTCCGTCGGTGGTTCACCCGTACAGGTGGTCTGGATCGGTTCAGATCCGGGCCCGGTTGCTAACGGTCCTGGTCGCGGGCCGCGTCCTCGGCCCGCTTGCGCTCGGCGCGCGACTCGGCCAGGTCGAGGGCCAGCACGCCGGCCAGGATGAGCAGGTCGTTCTGGCCGGGCGCGACGTCGACCGCGTACGTGTCGCGGATCGTGAACCACTTCTTGGAGACCTGGGCGACGCGCGACCCGCCCAGCTCGACCTCGTACTCGTGGTCGAGCAGGTCGCCCTTCATCTCCAGGTCGTCGGGGCCCGGCACGTCGATCGTGTACTTGTCGCGGAACGGCGTGAACAGCTTCTTGCGCATCTCGGCCGCTTCCTGCCCGCCGATGCTGATCGCGTACGTCGGCCGCAGCGCGATCAGCTTGCGGTGCACCGCCGCCACCTCGCGGCCCGACGGGTCCTCGATGACCAGCTTGTCGCGCAGGCTGAGCACCTTGCCGTCGACGTGGAACACCTTGTTGCCCGAGTCGTCGGTGATGTCGAAGTCGTCGCCGATGTCGAAGATCTTCTCGCGGATGAGGTACATACCCTCATCCTCGCGCATCACTCGCCGGCGAGCAGGTCCTCGAACGATGTGCGCAGTGCGAACGGGTCCTCGATCTCGGTCGGCTCGCGGCGGGCCACCTCGGCGGCCAGTTCGGCCGCGGCGCGCCGGGACCGCTTGTCGAGCCGTTCCACCGCCTCCTCGCCCGCCCAGTCCTCGGCCGCGGCGAACACGCCGGTCGGCACCACGATCGAGCGGGTGTACGCGAACAGCGGGCGCATGGCGTGGTCCAGCGCCAGCGAGTGCCGCGCGGTGCCGCCGGTCGCGCCGATCAGGATCGGCTTGCCGGCCAGCGAGCCGTCCGGCAGCAGGTCCACGAAGGACTTGAACAGGCCGCTGTACGACGCGGTGAAGACCGGCGAGACCGCGACCAGCCCGTCGGCGGCGGCCACGGTCTCCACCACCTTCGCGAACGCGCTGCCCGGGAAGCCGGTCAACAGGTTGTCGACGATCTCGTGCGCGTGGTCCCGCAGCTCGATGACCTCGATCTTCGGGGTGACGCCGAGCCGGGTCAGCTCCTCGCCGGTCGCGGCCGCCAGCCTGTCGGCCAGCAGCCGCGACGACGAGGGTTGCCGCAACCCGCCGGAGACCACGGCGATGGTGCGCTGCGTCATGCCACGACCTCTGCCGAAGCGGCGGCTGCGGCGGCAGCGGCGGCGGCCGCCACCAGCGACTCATGGGTCGGCGCGTCCGGCACGTCCGCCGGGCGGTTCTTGGCGAACTCCTTGCGCAGCACCGGCACGACCTCCTCGCCGAGCAGGTCGAGCTGCTCCAGGACCACCTTGAGCGGCAGGCCGGCGTGGTCAATCAGGAACAGCTGGCGCTGGTAGTCGCCGACGTAGTCGCGGAACCCGAGCGTGCGGTCGATGACCTCCTGCGGGCTGCCGACGGTCAACGGCGTCTCGCGGGTGAAGTCCTCCAGCGACGGGCCGTGCCCGTACACCGGCGCGTTGTCGAAGTAGGGCCGGAACTCGCGCACCGCGTCCTGGCTGTTCCTGCGCATGAAGACCTGACCGCCGAGGCCGACGATGGCCTGGTCGGGGGAGCCGTGGTAGTGCCCGAACCGCTCGCGGTAAAGGCCGACCATGCGCTGGGTGTGCTCCTTGGGCCAGAAGATGTGGTTCGCGAAGAAGCCGTCACCGTAGTAGGCGGCCTGCTCGGCGATCTCCGGGCTGCGGATGGAGCCGTGCCAGACGAACGGAGGCACGCCGTCCAGCGGGCGCGGTGTCGACGTGAACGACTGCAACGGCGTGCGGAAGCGGCCCTTCCAGTCGACCACCTCGTCGCGCCACAGCTTGTGCAGCAGCGAGTAGTTCTCGATGGCGAGGGGGATGCCGTTGCGGATGTCCTGCCCGAACCAGGGGTAGACCGGCCCGGTGTTGCCACGGCCCATCATCAGGTCGACCCGGCCGCCGGCCAGGTGCTGCAGCATCGCGTAGTCCTCGGCGATCTTCACCGGGTCGTTGGTGGTGATCAGCGTGGTGGCGGTGGAGAGCAGGAGCCTCTCCGTGCGTGCCGCGATGTAGCCCAGCATGGTGGTCGGCGAGGACGGCACGAACGGCGGGTTGTGGTGCTCGCCGGTCGCGAAGACGTCCAGGCCGACCTCCTCGGCCTTGAGCGCGATGGTGACCATGGCCTTGATCCGGTCGCCCTCGCTGGGGGTCGTGCCGTTGGTCGGGTCCGGCGTCACGTCGCCGACGGTGAAGATCCCGAACTGCATCTCAAAACACCTCGTTTCGTCAGCCACCGTCAACTTATTTGACGCCGCAACTATTCCGCGGAGCTTAACGGAGAGGTCCGTCACCTTCGTCGTCGGGACCGTCGACCACGTGGATCGCGGCTTCCTCGGCGCTGGCACCACCGGCGTCGATCCCGGCGTCCCACGCTACCGAGTCGGCCTCGACGTCCTCGCCGAATCCCTGGTCGTCCTCGACCAGCCGGCCGGCCCGGGGGTCCTCCTCGTAGCCGCGGCGGCTGATCTCGTCCTCGTCGTCCGCCGGGTCGGCGTACGGGTCGATGTCGGGTTCCTCTTCGGCCAGGAGCTGTTCGAGCGACTCGCCCTGGCGCTCCTCGGCGGCGGTGGTGCCGAACCGGTTGGCCCCGCTCCAGCGGTCGGCGGGCGCGATGCCCACGTCCAGCGGGTCGGCGACGCGGTCGTCGTCGAGCGTGTCGGACGCGTCGAGCACCCCGTCGTCCTCGAGGACCTCGTAATCCGGATCTTGGCTCATGTTCCCCTCACTTAACTCGGTCGGGTGCAAGCCTAGGACCCGTGCCGCGCGCTGCCGCCCCGGCGCCGGACGGTCCGCTAGCCTCACCCGGTGGTCCGTGCGATACGTCCGGCTTTGCGCGCTGTTCCCGGTTTGGTGTGGTTGATCGTTGTCCTGCATCTCGCCGTGGTCCTCGCGCAGACGGCGATCTTTCCCAACTTCCGGTCACCCGACGAGCGCCAGCACGTCGACCTGATCGTCGCGGTCGCGCAGGGTCGGGCGTGGCCGTGGCCGGATCCGGGCACGCTCGCGGTCACGGAGGGCAGCGGCGCGGGCGGTTTCACCCGGTCCAACCGGATCGGCGGGCCGCTGCACCTGGCCGACCTGCCGGTCCCGCCGCGCGCCGACCGCGCGTCGTTCGCCGATGCCGGCGGCTCCGCGCCCGCGGACAGGGTGCCGGCCAACCAACTCATCCAGCACCCGCCGTTGTACTACGCCCTGGGCGCCGCCGCCCTCGCGCTCGTGCCGGGTTGGGACCGGATTCCGTTCGACCTCACCTACCTGGTCCTGCGCTGGTGGAACGTGCTGTTCGCGGCGGCGTTGCCGCTGCTGCTGTGGGCGGTGGCGAGGCGGCTGCGCCTGCCGGAGCCGCTGCCGATCGCGGCGGCGCTGGTGCCGCTGGCGATACCGGAGTTGACCCACACGGAGTCGGCGGTCAACAACGACAACCTGCTCGTGCCGCTGTTCGCGGTGCTGACCCTGCTCGTGGCGCGGGTGCTGACCGGGGACCTCTCGCGGCGAACCGCGCTGGCGATCGGCGGGGTGGGGTCGCTGGCCCTGCTGACGAAGGGCTTCGCGCTGCTGGTGCCGGCTTGGATCTTGATGGTGTACGCCGTCGCGGCGCTCCGCCAACGGGACCGCTGGCGTGCGGCGGGGTGGTCACTGGGCGTGGCGTGGCTGGCCTGCCTACCGGGCCTGGCCTGGTGGGTCCACAACCGCATCGTGTACGGGTCGCTGCAGCCACACGGCCGATTCACCTCGATGCCGGACCTCACGGCCCACTTCTCGTTCGCGGACGGCGGCGTGTTCTGGCTGCTGCGCTTCCTGGAACGGATGAACACGCTGTTCTTCGTGCACGACCAGACGGGCGCCGGTCTGCACCACTGGCCGTGGAGGCTGGCGCTGCTGGCGGGCGTGCTGGTGGTGGTGGCGGTCGTGGCGACGCCGATGCTGCGCACACTCCCGCACGCCACGATCGTGGTGCTGCTCTTCCCGACGGTGGCCCTGCTGGCGATCGTTGCCAAGGGCTCCTACGAACAGTTCGCCGCAAGCCACACCTACGCCGCGATGCAGGGCCGCTATCTCTACGGCGGCCTGGTCGGCGTGGCGGTCGTGGCTCTGGCGGCGACGGCCCGCATGCACGACCGCTGGCGCCGGTGGGTCCCGCTGGCGCTGCTGGGTTTCGCGATCCTGATCCAGATGGTCTACATCGGATACACGCTGGACCTGTTCTGGACGCCCGCGAACGGCAACCGCACGGCGGTCCCGGGCGCGATCGCCACCTGGTACGCCCTACCCCCGGTTGTCCTGATCCTCCTGCTGGCAACGCTGGTGGCGGCCCTCGCGGCAACCCTGACGGCGACGATCCGCCTAGCGTCGCGCCCGTCCTCCACCGACAACGACACCCCACCCACTCCCACACCGACCCCAACCCAACCAACGGCCCCCACCGAACCGGCCCGGGTCCCGGTCTAGCCGCAGTGGCCAGTGCCAGCGCGCGCGTGCTGTGAGGGTCGTGGCAGCGCGGGCCTGGCAGCGAAGCGGTGTCTGGCGGGAGCGGCGGTCGTGACCGCCGCGGACCCGAGCCAAAATTCGCTTTGTTGTGGGCAGTTGCGCCAGGCGGGTGTTATGCCTCCGTGGCGCGTTCCGCGGCGGTGATCGCGTTGCGGAAGAGCATCGCGACCGTCGTCGGGCCTACGCCGCCGAGGCGCGGCGTGATCGCGCCGGCTACCTCCGCGCAGGACTCGTCGACGTCCGGCAGGAGGCGGCGGCCCTCGTAGCGGACGCCTCCGCCGATCACCGTCGAACCTGGACGGACGTGTTCCGGCTGGATGATGCCGGGGACGCCGGCCGCCGCGACCAGGATCTCGGCTCGCTGCGTGTAGCGCGGCCAGTCCTTGACGCCCGTGTGTACCACCGTGACCGCCGCGTTCGCCGTCGGGCGTTTCTGGGCCAGGAGCATCGCCAAAGGGCGGCCCAGGGTGGCGCCGCGGCCCAGGATGACGACCTCGCGGCCGGCTACCGGGATGTCGTAGAAGGCCAGCAGTGCCTCGATGCCCGCGGGGGTGCAGGGCAGCGGGCCCGGCAGGCCCAGGGCGAGCCGACCCATGTTGACCGGGTGCATGCCGTCGACGTCCTTGTCGGGGTCCATCACGGCCAGGGCCTTGTCGTAGTCCAGGTGGCCCGGCACCGGGTGCTGCGCGAGCAGGCCGTGCACGGCCGGGTCGGTGCTGAAGTCGGCGATCGTCCGCTCCAGCTCGGCCTGCGTGGTGCTGGCCGGCAGGTGCGCGTGCGGCGACACGAAGCCGAGGTCGGCCGCCTGGCGCTGCTTGATGCGGATGTAGCCGGCGCTCGCGTCGTCGTCACCCACCAGGATGGTCGCGAGCGCGGGCGTCACGCCCTTGTCCTTGAGCACGCGGACGCGGTCGGAGACGTCGGCCAGGATGCTCTCGGCGACCGGGCCGCCGGGCAGAAGACGCGCGGACATAGTGATCCCCCCTCGTCGTGGGCACCGGATGCCAATGCCCACGCCTACTCCCGTGGGCACCCAGGCGGTCGATGCCCACGGGCGGGCTCCCCGATGGTCGTTGCCATCCTCGTTGCCGCCAGTCGCGCTCGCTTCAAGCATGCCAGACGGGCCGGTTCCTACACCCGGTCGAGGGTGGTCCGGAGCACGGCGACCGCCGGGGCGATCTCGCTGTCGGCGAGGTTGCCGTAGCCGAGGACCAGCACCGGGTCGGGTGGGACGGTGGGCACGGACCGGTACGCGTCCAGGGCCATCAGGCTCAGTCCTGCCCGGCCGGCGGCGCGGACCACGGCGGCGGTGTCGGTGCCGTCCGGCAGCCGGAGCAGCACGTGCAGGCCCGCGGCGGTGCCGTCGACGGTGGCCTCCGGGATCGCCTCGCGCAGCGCCGCCAGCAGGAGGTCGCGGCGGGTCCGGAAGCGGCGGCGGGCGGCCCGCAGGTGGGCGTCGTACCAGCCGCGGTCCACGAAGGTGGCCAGCGCGAGCTGGTCGAGCACCGGCGGCGCGGCGGCGACCGGGTCGGCGGCCGCGGTCAGCACCCCGGGCGCGAGCAGCCAGCCCAGCCCGAGAGCGGGGGAGAGGGTCTTGCTCACCGAGCCCAGCAGCGCCACCCGGCCCGGGTCGAGGCCCTGCATCGCGGCGATCGGGCGGCGGTCGTAGCGGAACTCCGCGTCATAGTCGTCCTCCACCACGAAGCCGTCGACCGCGCGGGCCCAGCGCAGCAGGGCCGCCCGGCGCGACGGCGCGAGGACGGCACCGCTGGGGAACTGGTGTGCGGCGCCGACCACGACCGCGCGGACGCCGTCGAGGGCGTCGACCCGCAGGCCGTCGCGGTCGACCGGCACCGGCCGCACTGTGAGGCCCGCGCCCGCGACCGCGGCGCTCAGCCGGGGCCAGCCCGGCTCCTCGACACCGACGCTGGTGACGCCCAGCCGGCGCAAGGCTCGGGCGACGCGGGCCACGCTGTCGGTGATGCCGGCGCAGACGGTGACCGTGTCGGGCGTGGCCACCGCGCCGCGGGAGCGGCGGAGGTAGTCGGCGATGGTGCGCCGGGCGACCGGGTGGCCGCGCGGGTCCGGCAGGCCGAGGTCGTCGACCGAGATCGTCCGGGTGACGGCGGCGACGCTCTCCGCCCAGCGCCTTCGGGGGAACGCGCGCACGTCGGGGAGTCCGGGTGCGAGGTCGTAGCGGGGTGTGGGCGCCCGCGGGCGCGGCGGCCGGGCGGGGCGCGAGTGGTCGTCCGGCGCCCAGGCCACCCGGGTCGCCGAGCCGACGCGGGCGGCGAGGTAGCCCTCCGTGACGAGCTGCCCGTAGGCCTCGGTGACCACCCAGCGCGAGCAGCCGAGCTCCTCCGCGAGGGCCCGGCTCGGCGGGACGGCCGCGGCGGTCGGCAGCCGGCCGGAGCGGATCGCGGCCCGCAACGCCCGGGCCAGGCGCTGGTGCGCCGGACCCGACCCGGTCAGGTCGAGCAGCGTCGCCCACGCCAGATTGGTCTGGGAATTCACCACAAGATTGGAGCGTACGGCCTGACCGATCGTCATTAGCGTCGATGCCATGATGGATCACCTCGTACTCGGCGCGATGATGTTCGGCACGACCACCGACGAGAAGCGCGCGTTCGCTCTCCTCGACCGCTTCGTCGACGCCGGCGGCAGCTGGATCGACACCGCCAACTGCTACGCGTTCTGGGCCGACCCGGGCGGGTTCGGCGGGCAGAGCGAGGCGCTGCTCGGCCGCTGGCTGGCCCGCCGGCCGGGGGTGCGTGACCGGGTGCGCATCTCCACCAAGGTCGGCTGCGAGCCGCTCGAGGCCGGGCGCTATCCGGAGACGGCGGAGGGGCTCGGCGCGCAGACCATCAAGGACGCCATCGAGGGCAGTCTGCGGCGGCTCGGCACCGACCGGGTCGAGCTGTACTGGGCGCACAAGGACACCCGGCGCACTCCCGTGGAGGAGACCGTGGCCGCGTTCGGTGAGCTGGTCGACGCGGGGCTGGTCGGGCGGCTGGGCTGCTCCAACTTCGCGGCCTGGCGGTTGGAGCGGTCCCGGCGGGTGGCGGCGGATCTCGGGGTGACCGGTTACACGGCGGTGCAGCAGCACGTGACCTATCTCGAGCCGCGGCCGGGCACGCGGCCGTCGGTGGTCCACCGGTTCGGCAATTTCAACGACGAGTTGCGCGCGTATGCGGAAAGCCATCAGGACATCGACATATGGTCCTACACTCCGCTGTTGTCCGGTTCCTACACCCGCGCGGACAAACCATTAGCTCCGGAGTACGACCACCCGGGCACCGCCCGGCGGCTGGCCGCGCTGGACACCGTGGCCGCCGAGACCGGCACGACCCGCAACCACGTCGTGCTGGCCTGGCTGACCGGCGGCTGCCCGGCGGTGATGCCGATCGTGGGCCCGAGCACGGTGCCACAGCTCGACGAGGCGATCGCGGCGCTGTCGCTGTCGCTGACGGCCGAGCAACGTTCCCTTTTGGACAGTGCGGCCTAGGGTCTGTGTCGAGGTCATGG
>NZ_BONC01000027.1 GCF_016862515.1 Asanoa iriomotensis | reverse complement strand
CACGGCGAGCAGCGCCGTGGACGAGCGTGTCCGCGGCCGGTTCCTCCGCCATCGCGACCAGCAGGCGGCGTGAGGCCGCTCGGGGCCGGCTCCGCGGGCGCCACGCCATCGCGCGAGGAGCACGATGCTGCGGGGGCCAGGTGGGCAACGGGTCGGTCGAGTCCGCGGACCGGGCGTCGTCGTCATGGCAGGTCCGGTTCGCGGGCGGCTACGGCCGTTGCTGAGACCTCGATCGGTGGTAGGCGGGTGCCTACGACGCGGGCCGGTGCCGTGACTGTGGCAGTGACCGTGTCGCCGGCGATTTGGATTGTGATGGTGGCGCCGTCCGGTGCCGTGTGGGTCGCCGATAGGCCGCCTTCCTGGCCGCGGGCGGCGGCCAGGGCCGCGTCGCGGGCGGCGTCCGCGCACCGGAGTTTGGTTTGGGTGGCCGCGACCGCGGCGACGCCGACGAAGAGCAGCAGGGCCACCGCCGGTGTGGCCGCTGCCAACTCCGCCGTTGTCGAGCCGCGGTCGCGGCCACGGCCCGTCCACCGCGGCCACGACCGGCCGCGCCGGCCCCGGAGGACTCCCGGCGGCGTCGGAGGTTCGCCGCCTGGGAGTCGACGCGGCGGTGCGGGTCGCATGAGACGGGCCCGTGCCATCAGCCGAGCGCTCGGCTGATGACCGCGGAAAGCGCGGCGAGGATTCTGTCGGAGGTGACGACCTTCAACAGCCCGGCGGCGAACGCGACGGCCGCGACCGTGCCGACCGCGTACTCCGCGGTGGTCATGCCGTCGTCATCGCGCATCCGGGCAAGGAGCTTGCGCACGGGGTGACTCCTTTCTGTCGGTCAGAGGAAGTCGCCGAGGAGGGCGACGATCACCGGGACGAGACCGGCGAGGATGAAAGCGGGCAGGAAGCAGAAACCGAGTGGCAGCACGATGAGTACGCCGGCGCGGCGCGCTGCCGCCTCCATCGCCGCCGCGCGGTCGGCGCGGAGGTCGTCCGCGAGCCGGGTCAGGGCACCCGCGAGGGCCGCTCCGCTGGCCGACGATCGGACCGCCGCCGCGGCGATGCGGGTGCCGCCCGGCATGCCGGCCAGGTGGCCCCACGCCTCGTCAGGCTCGGCTCCCAGCCGCAGCGAACGGCCCACCGTGGTCAGGCGCTCGCGCACCGGCCCGCCGAGCGCGTCGGCGACGCCGAGCACGGCAACGTCGACCGGCGCACCCGCCCGCAGCGCCGCGGCGACCAGGTCGGCGCAGATCGGTGCGTCCGCCTCCTCGCGGCGCCGGCGCTCCTTCGCCTCCGGGGGTTCGAGCCGCCCGATGACCCGGTGCGCGACGACCGCCGCCGGTGCGGCCAGGGCGAGACCCAACCAGCCGTCGACGAGCACCGCGGTCGCGGCCGCCGTCGCCAGCGCGCCGAGCTTGGCGAGGTCGGGACGCCGCCGCGGCTTCGGTGCGTTCGACAGCGACGCCAACCGCCGCGCCGCGCGCGGCCGTCGGAGCCCGCGCATCATGGCAGCCTCGGCTGCAGGCGTTGCGACCAGACGAGGCCGAGGATCTGCAGGACGACGCCGCAGAGAGCGCAGATCGCACCGAGTGGCGTGCCCAGCAGGATCGCCAGCGGATCAGCGCCGATCGCGTAGCCGAGCGCCAACCCACCCACCGGCAAGGCGGCGAGGAGCAGCGCAGTGGCCTGTGCGCCCGCCGCCTGCGCGATCGCCGCGGCCCGCGCGCGGTCCCCGGCCCGGGCGTCGGCCTCGATCCGATCGATGAGCTCCGCCAACGGCGCACCCGTGCGCTCGGCCAACGCCACCGCCGCGCCGGCCAACGCGGTCAACCCGCCCGCTCCGCCGGCCAGAGCGGTCAACCCGCCCGATTCGCCGACCAGTGCGGAATCCCTTGCCGCCGCCTGGATCGGGACGCCGGCACGAAGGTCCGCGGCCAACCCCGTCAGCCGGTCAGGCAGCACCGACCTGGCCCCGCCACGAGCCGCGGTCAACCCGTCCGCTTCGCCGACCAGAGCGGAATCCCTTGCCGCCGCCTGGATCGGGACGCCGGCACGAAGATCGGCGGCCAACCCTGTCAACCGGTCGAGCAGCGCCGACCTGGCCGCGCGACGAGCCGCGGCCAACCGGCGACGCCGCAGCAGCACCACGGCCACCACCCCGTAGGCACCCAACGCCGTCGCCGCGACCGCACCGCCAGCAAGAAATCCCACCGACGCCCCGGCGATAAGCGCCAGCGAAACGGGCCGCCACCGCGGCCCTGACACGACAGACGAAAGCACCAGCATCCGCGACGGCCGAAGAGACGACCGACGGGCACGCCCGGCAGCGGGCGTCAGAACGGATCGCTGCCGCCGCCGCAAAGCCCGCGACCGTCTGACACGCAGCAACCCGATCACCAGCACGACGGCAACTGCCACCGAGAGGAAGATGACAGCGGTCATCGCGCACCGGGCCACAGGATCTCCGGGACCCGGACGCCGCGCGACGCCAGCAACGACGCCAGGTCGCCCGCCGCGGCCGACAAGCCCGCGGCGCGGTCCCAGACCGGCTGCACGGTGACGAAGCGGTCCGGACCTTCCGCGACCACGAGCCCCACCGTCTCCAGCACGCGGCCCGACGTCGTGCGCCGCATGTGCAGGACCACCTGCAGAGCCGCCGCCATCTGGGCGTGCAGCGCGACCCGGGGCAAGCCGCCCAACAAGCCCAGCGCCTCCAACCGCGCGGGCACGTCGGAGATCGCGTTGGCGTGCAGGGTGCCGGCACCGCCCTCGTGGCCGGTGTTGAGGGCGCGCAGGAGATCCACGATCTCAGCACCCCGGCACTCGCCCACGATCAGCCGGTCGGGGCGCATCCGCAACGCCTGGCGAACCAGGTCGGTCATCTCGACCTCGCCGCGGTTCTCCACGTTGGACACTCGACATTGCAGGCTCACCACGTGCGGGTGAGCGGGCCGCAGCTCCGCCGCGTCTTCGACCAGCACGATCCGCTCGTCCCGCGGCACCAGCTCGATCAGCGTGTTGAGCAGCGTTGTCTTGCCCGAGCCCGTGCCACCGACGACCAGATATGCCAACCGGGCCGCGACCACCGCCGCCAGCAGGTCGGCGACCGGCGCCGGCACCGTGCCGCGGGCCACCAGGTCGGCCAGCGTGTAAGGGCGCCGGCGGAACGTGCGCAGCGACAGATATGGCCCGCCGGTGCCCACCGGCGGCAGCACGGCGTGCAACCGGGTGCCGTCGGGCAGGACCGCGTCCGCATAGGGAGCGCCGTCGTCGAGCCGCCGACCGGCCGCACCCACCAGTCGCTGTGCCAGCCGGCGCACCGCGTCGGGCGAGGCCAGGACCACCCGCTCCCGCCGCAGCCCCTGACCCCGGTCAGCCCACACCTCGGTCGCGTTGACCAGGACGTCGGTCACATCGGGATCCGACAGCAACGGACCCAACGGCCCGGCACCGACGAGATCGTCGTGCACCCGGGCGGCCAGCCGCAGCACGTCGCGGTCGCCGAGCACCGCACCGCCGGCCCGCTCCGTCTCCCGCACCGCGGCCACCACGGCGGCCGGGCTCACCTCGTCGCGACCCGCCGCGAACCGCCGCCGCACCCGGCCAGCCACATCGGCCGCACCGTAAGGCGGCGGGTTGGCCGGCAACGCCGTCGTCATGCCGCCACCGCCGAGGAAGACGAGGCGAAAACGTCGGCCAGCACCCGCCGGCACAGCGAGGCCAGCGGCCCACGCCCACCCGACGCCGGCGCATCTCCGCGTTCCAGACTCCGAACCAGCCCCGGCTCGGACTCCAGCAACCCAGCCAACGGAAACCCGACCGCCTCCGCCACCTCAGCGGCGGACAACTTGCCCGGCGCCGGCCCGCGGACAACCACGGACGCAGACGCGCAATGCAACGCGACCGCCTTGGCCACCTGCCCGGCCGCCGCCGTGGCCCGCAGCTCGGCCGGCACAACCAACAGCGTGTGGTCGGCCCCCTGCAACGCGGCGACGGCGGCGTCGTCGAGCCGTCGCGGCAGGTCGACCACGACCACGTCCCGCGCCCGCCGCCCAGCGTCGAGCACGGCGGCCATCGCGGCGGGAGGCAACGACAACGGCGCGCCCCGATCGAACGACACCATCACCAGGTCACCGCGCGCCGGCAGCGACCGCACCAGCGCGACCGGATCAAGCGCGCCCTCGGTCGAGGCCAGCGCGGGCCACCGCAGCCCGTCAACCTGCTCCCACCCGAACATCAGCTCGATGCCGCCCCCGAACGGATCGCCATCGACCAGCAGAGCCCGCCGCCCGTCCCGAGCCGCGGTCACAGCCAACGCACCGGCAAGCACGCTCGCCCCCGCGCCGCCCCGACCGCCGAGCACCGCGATCACCCGACCGGAGCCGTCGCCGAACAACGCGCCGAACCGACGCAACAGCCACTCCTCGGCCTCAGGGAGGCGAAGCACATATTCGGCACCCAACGACTCCGCCGACGCGAAACCCGGCGCCGGACCGCACCCGGCCAGCACCACCCGCTGCCGGCGCGGCAGCCGAGCGTGGACACAGCCCGCGGCCTGGTCGGCCCCGACCACCACGAGCGGTGCACCGGACCAACGAGCCCGGGCGGCGACAGCATCGGGCGCGACGTCGACCTGCGTGCCCGCGGCCGCCGCGATCCGCAGCAGTTCCTCGAGCAGATCAGTGTCGGCCGTCACGACCAGCGGCAGACGGAAACGAACAGCGGACATCGCGAGGGCCTCCACGAGAGGGGCGGGCAGGACCCACACACCTTCCGTCAGTCGGCGAGACCCACACGTGCCAAAGCGGAACGCTGTGGATAACCGCGAACCTGTGGACAACCGGCCACGAACGGGCCGCGGATGCTATGCGCCACAGAGGACGGACGAAAAACGACGACCCCCGTCGGGGGGAGACGGGGGTCGCCTTGAGGTTCGGCTCCGGGGGGGTCGAGCCGAACCCACTCAGCGGCTACGGGGGGTGCAACCGCCGAGGGTCGGAAACACGACGGGAAATCGTGTCTCAACTAGCATGCCTGATATGCGCGGTGCGCGTCGAGTGGCGTTTGCCCCAACTCGCACGACACGCCGATGAAGATCCGTGACATCGGTCGCCGTGTCGGAGGGGCGGTACCAAGTTGTACCAGGCTATGCGGTAGGCCACCCCGGGCGGGCCACCACATTTCGCGCCGCACATTAGACTTTCGATCGTGGGCCGCAGCGCCGCGTTTTTCGATCTGGACAAGACCGTCATCGCCAAGTCAAGCGCGTTGGCGTTCGGTCGTCCGTTCTATCGTGATGGGCTCATCACGCGCCGTGACGTCGTCAAGTCTGCCTACGCGCAACTGATGTTCCGCCTGGGCGGCACCGACGACCAGTCGATGGCAAAGATCCGTGACTACCTGGCTACGCTCTGCAAAGGCTGGCCCGTCGACCAGGTCGGGCAGATCGTCACCGAGACGCTGCACGAGCTGATCAACCCCTACATCTACGCCGAGGCCGCCGCCCTGATCGACGAGCACCAGGCGGCCGGCCGCGACGTGGTCCTGGTCTCGGCCTCCGGCGAGGAGATCGTCAAGCCGATCGGCGCGCTCCTCGGCATCACCGACGTGATCGCCACCCGGATGGGTGTCACCGACGGCCGCTACAACGGCGAGGTCGAGTTCTACGCCGCCGGCTCGGCCAAGGTCGACGGGGTCAAGGCGATGGCCAAGGAGCGCGGCTACGACCTGGCCGACTGCTACGCCTACTCCGACTCGACCTCCGACATCCCGCTGCTCGAGTGCGTCGGCCACCCCACCGCGGTCAACCCCGTGCGCTCGCTGCGCCGCCTGGCCAGCGACAACGGCTGGCCGGTGCTGGAGTTCCGGCACCCGATCCCGATCGGCCGGCGGCTGCGCGAGCGCCCGGCCGTCCCGATGGCCGCCGCCGCGATCGGCGTCGGCGTGGGCGTCGCGATCGGCATCGCCTGGTACGGCCGCCACCGCCGCACCCGCACGGCCCCGGCAACGTGAGACACGAAGAAACGACACAACCCGGGCAAAGGCTTCCGATCAAGCGGTCATCGGCGTAGAAAAGGGAGTGCGGACCCCATGAAAATGGGCTCCGTGCACGGCCACCGGGCACCCACGCGCGACCAGCCGCGGCAGGCGCGTCCCGGCGGATCTTCGGACCGCCGCAGACGACTCAAGGTGCACGCTTGGTAACCCGGCCGGACGTGAGTGACGGCGCCTCAGGCTTGAGGCGCCGTCCACGTCTGTTCGGCCACGGAGGTCAGCTCGGCGGCACCCAGCGAAACCGCCAGCGCGCAATGCCGCAACCACGACCGCACCCCGTCCGGCGTACCCGTCGCGAACGCGCCGGCCGCACCGACGTACTCCGGCTGCCGCGCCAAATGCCCCACCTCGGGCGCGATCAGCCCACGCGGGTCGAAGCCCGACGACATCAGCGTCAACCGCGCCGCGGCCCGCGCCACCACCCCGGGAGCACCGACAAAAGGCTGCAAAGCCAACAGCTCACCGTGTACGACCGCCGCCAGCACCAGCGGTGGCGCCGACGTCCCGCCCGCGACCAGCGACGCCAAGGCGTCCAACCGCGGCCCCACGTCCGGACCGGAAACGGGATGCCCCAACTCGGCTGCGGGCACCGACCCCCGCGAAGCCAGCACGTCCAACCGCGCCAGCACCTGCCGCGGCGCCTTCGGCCAGGTGTCGACCAGCGACGGCAGCGCCGCCGCGACCCGCAGGCACCCCTGCACCACGGGCTCGGTCACCACACCGGCGCGCACCTGCTCGCGCTCGTGCGCGTACCCCGCCAAAGCCGCCGAAGCGACCGCGGACCGCAGGCTGATCTCGGCCGCGACCGCACCACCCTGCCGGCGCAATGCCCGATGCCGCATCGCGGCATCAACGGCTTCCCGCGCGTCGCCCAGAGCGTCCTGCACGTCGGCGAGCTCCAGCAACGGGGCCAAGGGATCAGCTAGCACGGAGACAACGCTATCGGAGCGCGCAGCGGATGCGCGAAAGCGCGCGGAGATGGCAAGATTCGAACAGGTACGCACGCCGCCCGGCCCATCGGCGCGTGTGCGAGTTCACTCGGCGCGCGCACCGCCCCACCGAGCCCTCCCAGCCCAGGCGGCCCGGACACTAGATTTCTCGACAGACCCCCAACCCCGGCGCAGGGAGCGTGACGATGAGCGAGACCTTGGCGAACTTGCTTCAGGAGAACCGACGTTTCGAGCCACCGGCCGCGCTCGCCGAGGCGGCCAACGTGAAGTCGGACGCCTACGCCGAGGCCGACGCGGACCGGCTGGCGTTCTGGGCCAAGCAGGCGCAGCGGCTGGACTGGGCGCAAGAGTGGGACCAGGTGCTCGACTGGTCCAACCCGCCGTTCGCGAAATGGTTCCTCGGCGGCACGCTCAACGTGGCCTACAACTGCCTCGACCGGCACGTCGCGGCCGGCAAGGGTGACAAGGTCGCCATCCACTGGGAGGGCGAGCCGGGCGACACCCGCACGCTGACCTACTCCGACCTGCACAAGCTGACCTGCCAGGCTGCCAACGCGCTGACCGACCTCGGTGTCGGCGCCGGCGACCGCGTAGCGATCTATATGCCGATGATCCCCGAGGCCGCGGTGGCGATGCTGGCCTGCGCCCGGATCGGCGCGACGCACAGCGTGGTGTTCGGCGGCTTCTCCGTCGACGCGCTGTCGGGCCGCATCCAGGACGCCAGCGCCAAGGTGGTGATCACCGCCGACGGTGGCTACCGGCGCGGCAAGCCGTCGGCGCTCAAGCCGACCGTCGACGAGGCGGTCGCCCTGTGCCCGACCATCGAGCATGTGCTGGTCGTCCGCCGCACCGGCGAGCCCGTGGCGTGGGGCGACAAGGACCACTGGTGGCACGAGACCGTCGAGGCCGCCAGCACGGAGCACGAGGCGCAGCCGTTCGACGCGGAGCACCCGCTGTTCATCCTCTACACCAGCGGCACGACCGCGAAGCCGAAGGGCATCCTGCACACCACCGGCGGCTACCTGACGCAGGCGTCGTACACCCATCATGCGGTCTTCGACCTCAAGCCGGAGACGGACGTTTACTGGTGCACCGCCGACATCGGCTGGGTGACCGGGCACTCCTACATCGTCTACGGGCCGCTGTCCAACGGCGCGACCCAGGTGATGTACGAGGGCACCCCCGACACCCCCCACAAGGGACGGTTCTGGGACATCGTCGACAGGTACGGCGTCACGATCCTCTACACCGCACCGACGCTGATCCGCACGATGATGAAGTGGGGCGACGAGTTCCCGGCGGCGGCCAACCTGTCGTCGCTGCGGGTGCTCGGTTCGGTCGGCGAGCCGATCAACCCCGAGGCGTGGATGTGGTACCGCAAGAACATCGGGCACGAGAACACGCCGATCGTCGACACCTGGTGGCAGACCGAGACCGGCGCCATCATGATCTCGCCGCTGCCGGGCGTCACCGCGACCAAGCCGGGCAGCGCGATGCGTCCCTTGCCGGGCATCTCTGCCGACGTGGTCGACGACGAGGGCCGCAGCGTCCCCGACGGCGGCGGCGGGTTCCTCGTGCTCCGGGAGCCGTGGCCGTCGATGCTGCGCACGATCTGGGGCGACGACCAGCGGTTCATCGACACCTACTGGAGCCGCTTCCAGGGCATGTACTTCGCCGGTGACGGCGCCAAAAAGGACGACGACGGCGACCTGTGGCTGCTCGGCCGGGTCGACGACGTGATGCTGGTGTCGGGCCACAACATCTCGACCACCGAGGTCGAGTCGGCGCTGGTCTCGCACCCGTCGGTGGCGGAGGCGGCGGTGGTCGGCGCGACCGACCCGACGACCGGCCAGGCGATCGTCGCGTTCACGATCCCGCGCGGCTCGGTCGACACCGCGGGCGACGCGGGCGAGGCGCTGATCAAGGAGCTGCGCGACCACGTGTCGAAGACGCTCGGCCCGATCGCCAAGCCGCGGCAGATCATGCTGGTGGCCGAGCTGCCGAAGACCCGGTCCGGGAAAATCATGCGCCGGCTGCTGCGCGACGTGGCCGAGCACCGGTCGCTCGGCGACGTCACCACGCTGCAGGATTCGACGGTCATGGAACTCATCTCGGACGGCATGAAGTCGGCTAAATCCGACGACGAGTAAACGACGCGACACGAAAGAAGCGGGCGGACCCTGTGTTGGGTTCGCCCGCTTCTGCATCCAGGTAGCGGGCATCTATGTGACGGTGGGTGCCCCGCCCGCCAAGATTTTTGAAATAAATCGACGCGCCCCGCTTCCCTCCGGCCCCAGTAATGCTTAGTTTCCTCTTTGGTCCCTCATTAGGGACCAGATCGTCCGCCCTCGTTACCCCCCGAGGACGGCTCCCTCACACCGGAGGTATCCACGTGCGCAAAGTCGCAGTGGGGCTGCTAGGTCTGTCGCTGGCCGCGACAACCAGCTTCGCGCTGAGCGGTGCGGCGCTCGGCCAGACGCCTATGCAGGCGGCGGCGAACGCCCCCACGCAGTCCGAGCCCCAACTGGTCTCGGACGAACTCTCCAACCCGCTCGAGTCGAAGCGTCGCGAGCTGCGGGACTCCGCGATTCAAGACGTGATCGCCGGCAAGGCCACGCCGCAGATGGTCAACGGCAGCAAGGTCGTCAAGGTCGGCCAGAAGGACTTGAGCAAGGCCGCCCAGAAGCGGACCGGCAAGACCAAGGTCGACCAGTACGTCGAGCTGCAGCGGGAGAAGACCGACAAGATCTTCGTCATCCTGACCGAGTTCGGGAACCAGCGGCACCCGAGCTACCCCGACAAGGACATGAACCCGAACGTCGCGGGTCCCACCACCTTCGAGGGCCCGCTGCACAACCAGATCCCCGAGCCCAACCGGGCGAAGGACAACTCCACGATCTGGCAGCCCGACTTCAACCAGGAGCACTTCCAGAAGCTGTACTTCGGCACCGGCAAGAACGACGAGTCGCTGAAGCAGTACATGGAGACGCAGTCGTCGGGTCGCTACACCGTTGACGGCACGGTCACCAACTGGGTGAAGGTGCCCTACAACGAGGCCCGCTACGGCCGGTCCAACGACCCGGTGCGCGACGGCCAGCCCGGCGACGACCCGGCCGTGTGCCAGGGCAACGTCTGCAGCAACACCTGGGCGCTCATCCGCGACGCCGCCAACGCCTGGTACGCCGACCAGCTCGCCCAGGGCCGGCCGGCCGCCGAGGTCAACGCCGAGCTGAAGAGCTTCGACGAGTGGGACCGCTACGACCACGACGGCGACGGCAACTTCAACGAGTCCGACGGCTACATCGACCACTTCCAGATCGTCCACTCCGGCGGCGACCAGGCCGACGGTGACCCGCACCAGGGTGAGGACGCCATCTGGAGCCACCGCTGGGCGGCCTTCCAGGGCACCGGTCAGGGCCCGGTCGACTTCCCGATCGGCGGCGCGCAGATCGGCACCAGTGGCGTGTGGATCTACGACTACACGATCCAGCCGGAGAACGGTGGTCGGAGCGTCTTCTACCACGAGTACTCGCACGACCTCGGTCTGCCGGACGACTACGACACCACCGGCCAGGGCGACAACCCCAACGAGTACTGGACGCTGATGGCGCAGAGCCGCCTCGGCGCGAAGGGCGAGCAGTTCATCGGCGACCGCGCCGGCGACCTGGGCGCCTGGAACAAGCTCCAGCTCGGCTGGCTCGACTACGTGGTGACGCCGGCCGGCGTCAAGGACACCTGGACCCTCGGCCCGGAGGAATACAACTCCGACAAGCCGCAGGCCCTGGTCGTTCCGCTCGGCCTCAAGGACGTCGTCCACCAGGTCGGTGCTCCCGCCGACGGCACCTACCAGTGGTGGAGCGGTGACGCCGACGACCTGACCAACGCGGCCGCGCACACGCTGACGCGTCAGGTCACCCTGCCCGCCGGCACGTCCACGCTGACCTTCAAGGCCCGCTGGGACATCGAGGACTGCGGCGCCGACCCGTGCGACTTCGCGTACGTCGAGGTCGACTCCGGGGCCGGCTTCGTCCCGATCAAGGGCAACATCACCACGGCCACCGAGGCCGAGGGTGGCGCTGGCATCGACGGTGTCCAGGAGACGTGGACCGACGCGACGTTCGACCTGTCGGCGTTCGCCAGCAAGACGGTCGGCCTGCGGTTCCGCTACGAGACCGACCCGGCGCAGCGCGGCAACCCGAACGTCGACCTGCCCAACGGTCTGTTCGTCGACAAGGTCGCCATCACCAACGGCAGCACCACGGTGTTCGCCGACGGTGACGCGGCCGGCAACATGGGCTGGACCGTCGACGGCTTCCAGAACATCCAGTCGACGTTCATCACCCAGCACCCGCACTACTACATCGCCGGTTGGCGGACGTACGTCAGCTACGACAAGTACCTGCAGTACGGCCCGTACTACTTCAACCGGCCGACCGAGGACCGGGTTGACCACTTCCCGTACCAGACGGGTCTGCTGGTCTCCTACTGGGACACCTCGCAGGGCGACAACAACGTGAGCGAGCACCCCGGTGAGGGTCTCAACCTCTACGTCGACGCCCGTCCGAAGACCCTCTACCGCCTCGACGGCCTGCCGTGGCGGACCCGGGTCCAGATCTACGACGCACCGTTCAGCCTCCGCAAGGGCGACTCGTTCACCCTGCACCACTTCGACCAGGCCATGTACATCCGCGGAGTTGAGGCGAACCCCGTCTTCGACGACACCAAGAACTACTTCGACTCGGCGCTGCCGAACCACGGCGTCAAGCTGCCGGCCGTCGGAGTGAAGATCAAGGTGCTCGAGGAGAACGGCACTTCCGTCAAGATCAAGGTCAACTGATCTTCTCGGGTACGGCGCCCCCGCATCACTTCGGTGGTGCGGGGGCGTTCCCGTTTCGGAACCCTCGCCAACGCCGCAGCGTCCAAGGAAGGTGCATGTGAGCAGCCGCATCGTCGCCGTCGCCGCCCTCGTCCTGGCGGGCGCCGTGACGACTGCCTGCGGCGCTGTGTCCTCTCCGTCAGCCGAGCCGTCGCCATCCGCCGTGTCGCCGTCAGGGCCGCCCCAATCCGGTTCTGCGCCGCCGAAGGTCGGGCCGAGCACCCCGAGCGACTTCAACGCGGGTGACACCATCTCCGGGCGCGTGATCGAGGGCGGTTCGGGTCCGTGCTACGCGGTCGTCAACGACGACAACGAGCGCTTCGCGCTGCACAACGACTCGGGGCTCGTCCTCGATGAAGGCAGCTACATCACCGCGACGGTCGCGCCTCTGCGGGTCAAGATCGACTGCGGCGAGGGTACGCCGTACGCGCTGGTGTCGTTCAAGCGGCAGTGACTGATAGTTATCAACTGATCTACTTATTGACACAGATCATCTTCCGTCGGAGCATCATCGCAGGAACTCCAACGGGGGAATCATGGACGTCTTCCTATCCGATGACGCACGCCTGCGTTACGAACAACTGCTGGCCGGCGAGAGTGGCGACGAGAACGACGAAGCGGTCCACGAGCTGGTCAGCAACGGCCTGGTCCGCCGCGACAGCGGCACGGGATCGCTGACCGTCGCACCGCCGGGGATCGCCCTGCGCCGCATGTTGGCCGGGCGGCAACGCCAACTGCTCAACGCGCTCACCCGGCTCGACGACGACTACACGCAGCTCGAGCTGCTGGAGCGGCGTTTCCCGACCACGGGATCCGGCAGTCCCGGTGCGACCGAGTTGGCCCGCAGTGCGGCCGACATGGCGGCGCACTGGCACGAACTGACCACCTACTCCAAGGGTCCCTGCTACACGGTCCAGGCCGGCGCGGCGACCACGCCGTTCCAGCAACGATGGGCGGCCGCGCGCCGGCTCAGCCACCTCACCACACCGGCGCGCTTCCGCACGGTCTGCAGCAATGACGTCCTCGAGCAGCCGGCCGGGCGCGCCGAGGCCGAGGGTCTGGTCGCCGCCGGCGGGCAGCTGAGGGTGCATCCGTTGCTTCCCGGCGACCTCGTGCTGGCCGATCACGGCGCGATGCTGCTGGTCAACGGCCCACGCGAGCAGCTCGCCCTGGTCGTGCGCGCCGGCGGTCTGCTGACCGCGTTGCGGCATTACTTCGACCTGCTGTGGAGCCGGTCGGTCCCGTTCGGGCGCGCCGCCGGCGACGCGGACCCGCCCTCCCCGGCGCAGAGTCAGGTGCTCCGGCTCGCCGCGGTGGGGCTCAAGGACGAGGCGATCGCGCGCAGCCTCGGCCGCAGCACCCGCTGGGTCCGGCGGAACTTCGAGGTGCTCGAGGAACGCCTCGGCGCGACCAACCGGCTCACCCTCGGGATCGCCGCCGCCCGACGCGGCTGGGTCTGAGCGTCCGCTTCCGGCCAGCGTCCACTCTGCCCTCCCGTACGCCGGGGGTGTTGGTTCAAGATCGATTTACATCGATCTCAACGCCACCACCACCACGGAGGCTCCCTTGACCGCTCTGTCCCGACGCCGGCTGTTGACCACGGCCGGCGCCACTATCGTCGCGGTCGGCGGCGCGACGACGCTCGCCCGCACACCGGCGCTCGCGATCCCACCGGGATTCGACAAGGTTCTCTACTGGAACCGCATCCTGCTCGGCGCCTACCGCGCCGCGGTCGGCAACCCCGCCGCATCGCCCACCCTGCTGAGCCGGGCCGGCGCGATGATGCACCTGGCGATCTACGACGCCTACAACTCGTTCGCGAACATCGGCGCTCCCTACCTGGCCAAGTACTCGCGACAGGGCAACTTCTCCTACGACCTCGGCCAGAACGTGAACTGGGCGGCGTACCGCGTGTTGCAGTCGGTGTTCCCGACGATGAGCTTCACCAAGGCGCTCAGCGACTCGAACGCCTACCCGCCGATCGGCGAGCCCGGGCCGGAAGGCTGGAGCACGAGCATCGGTGAGGACGCCGCGGTCGCGATCCTCAACAACCGCGTCAACGACGGCTCGACCAACACGACGCCGTACACGCCGAGCACGGCGCCGGGCCAGTGGCGTCCCACCGGCTCCGGCGACGCGAAGACGCCCAACTGGGGCCTCGTTCGGCCGTTCTCGCTGAGCTCCGGCTCCCAGTTCCGTCCGCCGCTGCCAGGCGGCTTCGCCACCGTCACCGCGATGCTGCAGAGCGCGGCCTATACGGCCCAGTTCAACGAGGTACGTGACCTCGGCCGGGACATCAGCGCGACGCGTACCCAGGTCCAGACGGATATCGCGTTCTTCTGGGCGTGCGACCTGGACGGCACGTACAAGCCGCCGGGTCAGCTCTTCTACCACACCAACCAGGTCTCCTCGGCCCGCAGCCTCACCGAGGCGCAGAACGCCAAGCTGTTCGCCCTGGTCGCGATGGCGATGGCCGACGCCGCCATCGCGGCCTGGGACGCCAAGTACCAGACCTCGATCGACCTGTGGCGGCCGGAGACGGGCATCCGGGAGGCGGCCGGCGACGGCAACGCCAGCACCGCGCCCATCACCGACTGGAAGCCGCTGTCGGTCATGCGCGACAACGTGACCCGGTTCTCGCCCAACTTCCCCGCGTACGTCTCGGGTCACGCCACGTTCGGTGCGGCCTGGGCCGGGATCATGCGCCGCTACTTCAACAGCGACAGCATGCCCGAGGTGCTGACCACGGAGGACCCGCACGCGGTGGGCGTGACGCGCGCGCCGGGCACGTTCACCGCCGCCGCGCGCGAGAACGGGCGCAGCCGGATCTACCTCGGCGTCCACTGGCAGTGGGACGCCGACCAGGGCTACAACACCGGCGAGGCGATCGCCAACCAGGTGTTCAACAGCCGGCTCCGCTAGCCTTCGCCCAGCTCGACCCAGCGCAGCTCGTGCTGACACGGTGGACCCTCGGCGAGCCCGAAACGGCGCTCGTCGAGGTCCATCGCGACGGTGTAGACGGTCTCCGAGTGGTCGGCGTAGGCGTCCCGCTCGTCGACGTGGCGGCAGATCGCGTTGGGGTAGCTCTGGTGGTCCCGGAGCACGGCGACCAGGTCGTCGTCGGTGAGCTTGCCCGTCTCGGCGGCCGCGGTGAGCAGTCGCCGGGCGCGGGCGGCGCGGAAGAGCGTCGAGCCGCCGAAGTCGTTGACCAGGTCGCGGGCCGGCAGGGCGGCCTCGAGGTGGTTGGCGTGAGCGAGGACGCCGTTCTCGGGGTGCAGCCAACCGGCCCCGCCGGGGATCAGCTCCAGGTCGATCAACTCGCCGCCCGCCGGGCCCGACTGGCCGACCAGCAGGTTGAGCGAGGCGTTGCGGGGGCTGGGGACGACCGCCTTGAGCGCCCGGCCGAGGGTGGTCTCTTCGAGCGCGGCCCGGAGGACGACGTGATAGGGCACGGCTGCGCCCTTCAGCCCGTCCTGGTCGGTGGTCAACATGTTGACGCAGATGCCCACGCCGGCGGAGTTGAGCCCAGCCTTGGCGAGCATGCCGGCCTCGGTGAGGGTGACGACCCGGTGGCCGCGCTCGTCGGTGGTGCTCAGCAGCAACATGGTGCCGCGCTGGTCGGGGTGCCAGTCCCAGTTCTGCGCCAGCAGGGTGTGACCGGTGGCCGTGTGGGTGCCGAGAGCGCCGAGAACCGTGCAGCCGTCGTCCGGCGTGGCTCCGTAGATCAGCTCGGTGCGAGCGTTGACTGCGTAAAGGTCACCGAGGGTGACGCCGGCGCCTTCCGCGGTGGCATCGAGCATTTCCGCGATGCGCGGGAACCTTGTGGTGGTTTCCGCACGGAACCGGTCGCCGGCCGCTTGGCTGGATCTTGGACTCAGGCCGGCGGCGCGGAAGCGGGCTGCGTAAAGGTCCAGGTTGGCGGCGATCTGGTCGCGGGCCGCCGTCCCGTACGCGAAGCCGCACTCGCCGGGCGTGCCGTGGACGTCGACGTAAGGGACCGGCAGTGTCATGGGCCTGACGGTAGTGCCTAGGAAGACCCTACGGGAGATCTCCGGAGCCGGTTCGGGGCGCCGCTGACCTACGCTGGCCGAATGGAACCGGTGGTAGACGAGACAAGCGTCCTGGTCGAGGGGCCGTGGACGCACCGGTCGGTGGGTGCCAACGGCAACCGCTTCCACGTGGTGGAGGCCGGCGCCGGGCCGCTCGTGCTGTTCCTGCACGGCTTCCCGGAGTTCTGGTGGGCGTGGCACGAGATGCTGCCCGCGGTCGCCGACGCCGGCTTCCGGGCGGTCGCGGTCGACATGCGGGGCTACGGTGCGAGCGACAAGCCACCCAGGGGGTACGACGGGTTCACGATGGCGGCCGACGTCACCGGGCTGATCCGGGCGCTGGGTGAGCGCCAGGCGACGATCGTCGGGGCCGGGTTCGGCGGGATGGTCGGGTGGGCCGCCGCGGCATTCCACCCGAAGATGGTGCGCCGCCTGGTGGTGCTGGGCGCCGCTCACCCGCTGCGGCTGCGGGCCGCGATCTTCGCGGACCCGCGCGGCCAGTTCAGCGCGGCGACGCCGACGCTGCGTTTCCAGCTTCCGCGGTACGAGCATGTGCTGGTCCGCGACGGTGCGGCGATGGTCGGCGAGTTCCTGCGGCGGTGGTCGGGGCCGGCGTGGCCGGAGACGGCCGGGTTCGCGGACTATGTGGCGCGGTGCCAGGAGGCGATGCGGATTCCGCAGGCGGCGTTCTGTGCGCTGGAGGGCTACCGGTGGGCGTTCCGGTCCGTCATGCGGCTGCACGGCTACCGGTTCGTCAAGCAGATGCAGACGCCGCTGACGACGCCGACGCTGCAGTTGCACGGAGCGCTGGACCCGGCGGTGCTGGCGCGGACGGCGCAGGGGTCAGGGCGTTACTGCGTGGCGCCGTACGAGTGGCGGCTGTTGGAAGGTGTTGGCCACTATCCGCACCTGGAGGCGCCGGACCTGGTGCTGGGCGAGGTGCTGCGGTGGGCGAAGTCCTAGGGCTCTGTTTCTCGTCTATGCCCGTTGCTCGCGTAGGTCGGTGACCTCGTTGGCGGGCGCCCAGCCCTGGTAGACGCCGAAGTCGAAGGCCTCGAGGCCGAGCGCTTCGGCGATCGGGGCGCGTCCGCCCGTGTATTCGACCCGCAGCCACCCGTCATGCTCGGCGAGCACGATGAACGGCTCACCCTTCCAGGAGCAGGTGGTGCGCACGTAGGCGAGCTCGTCGACCTCGGCCACCGGCACGACCCGGACGTGCCGGCCGGTGCGTACCTCGGTGAAGCCCTCCCCCGGATCCGGCTGGTAGATGCGGACCTGCTCGCCGTCGGGGGTGGCGTCGTACTCGCGGTCCCGCCAGCGGGCCACGTAGCCGTCTCGGGTCACTTGGCACCGTCCCGGTTCCAGCTGGGCGCGTCGGCGTCGAGGGTCGCCACGACCTGTTCGGACCCGTCGCGGCGCACCAACCAGAGCTGCGCGCCGTGCGGCAGCCGAGCACTGTCCACCTTGAACTCGGCGATGACGTCGGTGCCCTCGCCCGGCGCGAAACCGTTGCCGCGGAAGGGCGCGCGCTCGATGACCCAGCCCTCCATGGCGCGCATGGCGCTCTCGTTCGGGCCGCCGTACGGGATGCGGTAAAGGCTGGGTCGGTAGGCCGGCCAGCGCAGCACGTAGACCTCGTCGGCGTCGGCGGCGAACGGGCTGTTGGCGTAGCCGAGGCCGAGCGCGGTGAACAGCTGCGCCGGCGTGCGCAGGTGGGCGACCTCGGAGACCCGGTGGACGAACCCGGAAACCCGGTCGTAGCCGCGCTCGAGGTAGTAGTCGACCTGACTCGGCGCGATGGTCTTCTGCATCATCGTCGGCAGTGCGGGGTCGACGGCCTTGGGCTCGGGAGCCGGCGCGGGCGCCTCTTGCCTGGGCGCGGCGGCGGCCACCGGCTCGTCGTCGCTGGCGTCGAGCCCGACGTCGGCGGCCCAACTGGCCAGCGCGACGATCTGGGCGCCGGGCAGTTTCGCGCCCACGGGAGTGCCGGGGTTGACGGCGAAGGACCAGTCCTCCTGCGGCCAGCTGTTGATCAGCTTGACGAACTTGACCATGACCGTGTCGTGGATCTTGTCGACGTGCTCGGCCATCCGCTCGGGCGAGGTGAACACCACGACGTACGGTTCGTCGTCGATGGTCTCGGTGCGCCAGACGAAGCCGTCGCTGCCGGGTTGGGCGCCGGGCTTCGAGTCGGGCGACACCGGCAACAGCACCCGGGCCAGCAGCAGCGTCGACAGGAACGTGTCGGTGCTGCCGTCACCGGCCGCGTTGAGCAGACTCTCCTCGACGTCGTTGGCGGGCCGGAAGTCGGCCGGCACGGGCCCCGCGCCGGCGGTGAAGACGGTGTCCTGACGCTGGGGTTGCGGCTGGTCCAACCAGGACGGTGTTGCGGTGCCGGTGGTCGGCGTGCGGTCGGCCCAGGTGCTGGCCCAGCCGGCCGACGGGTGATCCGACCCGTCCGTGGGCGCCTGGCCGCTGGCAGCAGCGGGCGTCATGTCGACGGCGGCGGCACTGGCCGCGACGTCGGTCGAGCGATCGGACCACGAGCCGGTGGCGGACCACCGATCCTCTGGGCCGGCCGCTAGCTCTCGGTCGCCGTTGGCGCCGCCGGCGTCGCTCGCGGGCTCGTCCAGCGGCCTCCGGTCGGCTGCGTCTGCTTCGCCTGGTCGCTCAGCGCGACCGGCCACAACCTCACCCGCCGGCGCGCGGCCCGCCTGGTTGTCGGCGGACTCAGCACGGTCGGACCACAGATCCGTCCCGTGCCCAGTCGCGGAGCCGCCCGAGGCTTGCCCGTCCGTGGCCGCGTCCGCGCGAGCCTGTGGGTCACCAGCCTGCTCAGCACGGTCGGACCACAGATCCGCCCCACGCCCAGCCGCGCCGTCCGCCGGCCGCCCGTCCGTCACGTCAGCGCTGCTGACGGATCGCTCAGGGCCACCCGCAGCAAGCCCGCGGCCCGCCGCGTCCGCGCGAGCCTGCGGATCACCAGCCTGCTCAGCACGGTCAGACCACAGATCCGCCCCACGCCCAGCCGCGGAGTTGCCCGCCGATTGCCCCGTCGCGTCCGCGTTGCTGCCGGATCGCTCACCGCCACCCGCAGCAAGCCCACCGCCCGCGACGTCGGTGCGGCCCTGCGGGTCACCGCGGTCGGACCACAGATCCGTGCCACGCCCGGCCGCGGAGTCCGGGTTGGACCGGTCCGGTGCGGATCCGCCCGCGTTGCTGACGACTGGACTCTGCGCGGGTGCTGCCTCGTTGGCCTGCCCGTCGGGCGATGTCGAGCCGGTGGAGCGACCCGGCCACAGGTCCGTCTGGTGCGCGGAAGACTGCGCGGCGTTGCTCCGGTCCTCTACCTTGGCCGACCCTCTGCTGGGCTGCCGCGACGCCCACAGATCCGTCGCACGGCGAGACGGCTGCCCGCCGCGATCGTCTGTCGCCGAGGGGGTTTCCCTCCCGCCGGAAGCGGGATCGGGCTGTCCCGCCGCGGCCGACCCGGCCGTCGTCGGAGCAGCCGGCCGGCCCGACCACTCGTCGGAGGTGGCCGGCTTGTCGCCAGACCAGAGGTCCGCGGACGAAGGCTTGCTGTCGCCGGCTGCCGCCGGCGAGGAGGCGGCGTGCGGCGGCGCTTGCTGCACAGCCCATAGATCGGAAGGGGCTTGTCCCTGACCAGGCGCTTGGCCGCCGCGCGGAGCTCCGTTGGAGGGTTGGCGCTCCGACCACATGTCCGCGGGGGCGGAGCCCGGCCCGGCTGGCGTTGTCTGCCCATCGGTGCCGGCGGAAGACCAAAGGTCGGTCGCACGGGGCCCGGGCGCACCGGGGATCGACTGCTCGCCTGCGCCGGCGGGCTTTCGTTGCGCCCACAGGTCGGTGGCACGCGGCGCCGTCGGCCCGGCGCCCGCTCCGACCTGCTGGTCGGACGCGGGGCGTGACGGCTGCCGGCTCGTCCATGAATCCGTGGGGGACGAACCCGACGTCGCGCCCGCTCGTGCCTCGCCGACAGGCGACGGCGGTTGCGGCGCGACAGAGCCTGACGCGGGGGGGCCTGCAGGTTCAGCGTCCGTCGCCGCGGCCCGGTCGACCCAGGATTGCGGCGAAGCGGTGCCCGCGCTCGGTAGCGACGGTGGACCCCCCGCGGACCCAGCGGACCAGAGGTTGGCCGCCGCCGCGCCGCTCGCCGTGGCCTGTCCTGGCCGCGGCTGGGCGGCCGGCGCTGTGCCTTGCGGGCTCGCGTCGCCAGCTGTGCGCTCTCCCGGCCACGGTTGTGCGGTGGCGGACGCCGACGACTCCGAACTCGCCCGGCTTGGCAGCGGCGAGCCGGCTTGGCCGCGGTCGGACCACCGCGGGGACGGGGCCGCGCCCTGACCCTCGGCCCATGACCGCGGGGAGCGCGTACCCGGAATGTCTGATTCGCCAGGCAACGCCGACCGCGCGGGCCACGACTGGGCCGGCGGCTGTGGTGTCTCCGCGGGCGAAACCGCCGGAGCGGATGCCGCGGCCGACGGCCAAGCCGGTGTCGCTCGGCCTGATGCCGCGACGCCGTCCGGCCAGCCTGGCGTGGCGCCGGCCTGCGGCCACGGCGCGCCCTCGTTGGGTGCGGGCGTGCCGTTGGCAGGCGACCACGCCGCCGGGCGGTCCTCGCGAGGCGGTTGATGTGCCGGCGGGTCGGGTTGGTCGCTCCCGAAGAACCCACCACCCGACGTGGGCCTGGCAAGTGGTCGCGGCGGACGCGGAGCTTCGCCGAACCGGGCGGGCGGGCTCGATCGTGCCGGGTCTTCACGGAACGGCGACCGGGGGCGCATGGTGGGCGAGGGCCGGTCGGTGACCTCGCGGGGTTCCGGTGCGGGGCGCGAGGGAGCCGGCGGCGGTTGCTCACCGCGGACGACCGGCGGCGGCCAGGCTGCCGCTTCGCTGTTGGGCGCGGGCTGGCGACCGTATCCGTTGTCCGTCGGCCGCTGCGGGTATGGCGTGGCGTCGGTGACCTGCGGCGGGGGAAGCGGCTGTCGGTAAGGCGCCGGCGCCGCGGGCGACGACGGCGTGGCATCGGTGACCTGCGGCGGCGGCAGCGGCTGCCGATAGGGCGCCGGCGCCGCAGGCGACGACGGCGTGGCATCGGTGACCTGCGGCGGCGGCAGCGGCTGTCGGTAAGGCGGCGGAGTCGCGGGGGACGACGGTGTCGCATCGGTCGGCGGCACCCCGCCGCGGCGCCGGCTGGCCGCGATGGGCGAGTCGAAGCCCGGGGGCCGGGTCGGCCTGTTCCGCTGCGGCGGCTCGATGCTGTCCGGTTCGAGCACGGGCCCGCTCGCGGCCGCGGCGCGGTCGACAAACGGCGGCTCGACGATCTCACCCTGGACGACCTGCCCCGGCACGGTCGCCCGTGCCCGCGCACGCGCGGCGGACTCGGCCCGGTCGAGGCGGGCGCGGGCGCCCATCGTGCGGCCAGGTAGTCGGACGTCTCCCCGGGCGAGCTGGGACACGAACCACGCCGGTAGGTAGCCCTCGATGGGCAGGCCCGGGTTGACCGCGAGCCACCATTCGAGGTTGGGCCAGCTTGAGGCCAGGTCGTGGTAGGGCATGCGCCGCGCCGAACCGGCGTTGTCGGCCAGGCAGATGCGCAGAGCGTCACCGGACGTGAAGGCGAGGACGTGCGTGCGCCCGTTGGTGGTCCAGGTGCCCCAACCCACCGGAGCACGCCCGGCCAGGGCCTCCGACGAGACGGGCAGCAGCAGCTCGGACCGGGCCAGGATCCGGAAGTAAAGTTCTTGATCGCCGGCCCGGAGCGCGTCTCGCATCGCGGCCTCGACCTCGGTGGCCGGTTCCCAGTCGGTCACGGCCACCCCCTTCCCGGACAGGCCAGACGCATCGCGTACAACCTACAAGGTGTCGGCTAGATCACGATGTAGGGACGTCACGGGCCATAGCATCCTGCCCGCCGTCGATACCGTCGGGAGCCGGCCCTGCGGGGTGGACCCGAAAGGTGCTCGACGACCGTCGGCTGCGCACCCCGTCCCTTCGCGACCGTAGTCGCCGCCGCCTTCTCCCTGCCAATCGTCATCTTGCCAGTTGCCCGAGCTTCCGTCACCGCCCCGCCAAGCCAGCCGGGCACGCTCCCAACCCCTTTCATAGGGCCACGATCGGCCGCTGAGCAGCGGCTTATCGGCGATGCACCGCCGCGACCTGGCAACCAACACCGGCGTGACGCTAGCGGTAGTTTCCGGACGGCGGACACGGATCACCCGCAACTCCGCGACCGGGTGACAATCAGCACGGACTTTCTGGACACCACGGACGCCAACTGTCACCCTCCCGCGCCCTACTGGAAGAGGCTCGTGTTCTTCTTCTCCGTGCTGAGGTAGTCGGCCGCCGAGTCGTCGAGGGCGCGTTTGATGTCGCGGAGCATCGACTGCAGGTCCGCGGAGGCGGTGCGCCAGCGGGACTGGCGTTGGTCGTACGCCTGCCTGGCCTCGCCGTCCCAGGACGCGATGAGCGGAGCCGCGTCGCGTTCGAGCTGGCCCAGTTGGGTGTCGAGGGTGTTGAGCGCCTTCTGGATGTCGGCGCTCGCCTGGTGGAGGGCCGGAAAGTTGACGACCAGCATGTCGTCGTGCATCGCGTCGCTCCTCTACAACGGCAGCTGGATGCCGCGACTCGTGGTGGCGATCCGGGTGGCGGCGTCGCTGTCGGAGGCCTCGTAGTGCCGGCCCGCTGTGCGGATCGCGCCCGCCGTCTCGCGCAGGGCCTGCGCGATCGCGGCCTGGTCTCGTGACCATTGCTGTTTGACCTGCTCGAACGAGCGACCACCGGCGCCGCGCCAGGCGGTCTGTAGGACGGCGAGCTCGGCCATCAGGCTGGTCAGCATGCTCTGTAGGGACTGGTCGACCTGCTCGAACCTGGCCGCCGTCTGCTGCATCACCGCCGCTTGCGCCTGCGTCTGGGACACCCGGACGTCACCCGCTCTCACGTCGAAGTTGGCGAATGTCTCGCATGCCGACGCTGACGCTAGACCCTCGGGGCACACGTTCGGTAGCCCCGAAAACACCCGCTGTGGACAACATCCTGCCTGTGGATAACCTCAAGCCGGCTCCCGCGCCCGGGCAGGATCGAGGGATGCACCCGCTCCCACCAGCGCGACCACCGAGGCCGGCAGGCGCACCGGCCGCACGCCGCCATATCCGAGCATCGCCAGGGTCTCCGTGCCGACGACCGCATGACGCCGGCCCAGGTCCGTGACGATGCTGACGGTCCCACCGGTCCCACCCGGCGCCGTGACCGCCTCCACGACGGCGGCCCGGCCGGGCGGCACCACCACGTGGTCGGCACCACCGGTCGACCGCGATCTGGCGGCATCCGCTACATCGGGCGCCTCGGCATCGACCACCACCTCGGCGACGCCGCGTTCGTCGCGCACCACGGCACACAGCGCTCCCCCGAACGACCCGACCAACGTAGGAGTCACCGTGGGCACCAGGCCGTCAGGCACCAGATCGGGCGCCTTCCTGATCGCGGCGAACCGCCCCTGGCTCAGTTCGACCGGCCGGTCCTGCCGGTTGGCCGTCAACAGCAGGTCAGCCTGCACCTGGGTGATGCCGGCGAGACCGTCCCGCACCGCGACCGCATACTGCCGCCCGCCGCCCTGACTGGTCACCACGAACACCTCGCCCACGCGGGCCGCCGGCACGTGCGCGGACCGTTCACCCACGCCCGCGACACGCGGCACGGCCAGGTCGGCGCCGGCCGGCAGCGCGTCGAGCAACGCCGGGGCGGCCCCGAAGGGCCGCGCGGTCGTCCAGCCGAGCGCGGTCAACCCGAGGGCCGGGTCGGGCAGCAGGTAGCGGTGGTTCTGCCACACGAGATGCAGGGAGCCGTCGGGATGTCGCGCCAGCACCGCTCGATCGCCGAGCCCGGCACCGCCGGCGCTCACGGCGCCCACGACCATGACCGACGCGGCGTCGGGCAGGGCACAAACGGTCCACGGTGGACCGAGCAGACGCCCCGGTTCGGGCAACGAGTCCGGCGCCTCGGCGATGCCAAGTGTGCTGCCCCGCGGCACCCCTTCGATGGAGCGGCGGGAGACCAGCACGGTCCTCGGCCGCGAGGAGCCGACCGCCAGCAGAGCCGACGCGTAGTTGACGACCAGGTGGAGGCGGCCGTCCCGATAGACATACCGGGCACCCGACTCGCGCTCGACGATCACGGCCGAACTGTCGCGCCACGGCGTCCCGCCACCACCGGCGATGGCGCCGTAGGCGACGAACCCGCCCAACGCGATCGCCGCGACGAGCACGCCGGCCAACACGGCCCCGGCGGCCCGCCGAAACGGCGGCTGCGCCGGGTCGGTCTCATGCATGACCAGCGCGGACACCACTCGCTGCACCATGAATTGGTACGACTGCAACTGGTCCTGCCGCGACGGCATCGGGGGCTCCCTTGTGGGCAGTGACGGCTCTAGGATCCGGCGAGTAACCGCGCCGAATACGGACGGGAGGCTACCGCGATGACATCGATCGCTGTGGACCCCTCGCGCGAGGCTGCGCGATCGTCTCCACAATGGATCGGCTTTCGCACCGGCCAGATCCTGACGATTCAGATCGCGATTGCCGGCGTCCTGGCCACGATTGGCCAGCACCCGCTGCTGCTGACCGCCGCCTGCACCGGCGGCTTGCTGTTGGTCGTCGCCGCTTTTGCGCGAGTACGCGGCCGCTGGCTATTCACCTGGCTCGCACTGGCCGTCCGATACGCGACACGCCGCCACACCCTGCCGCCGCACACCACGTCCGCCGACCTGCTCAATTTCCTGGCCCCAGACGTGGCCCCAACCGACGACGGCTGCCTCGTCGACCCCGACGGCCTGATCACAGTCTTCGAACTCACCGAGCCCGTCCTGGCGGCACCCACCCCGCTCCCAGACGTAGCCACCCTGCTCGACCACACCGCCGACCCACCCCACGCGACGCTCGAACTGCTGGTAACGGTCGCCCGAGCCCCAACCGCCCAACGAACCGCGCCTCCGGCCTTCGCTTCCGACGGTGGCCACCTATTGGACCGCCTGTCGGCCAAGCCCGAAACTCCTGGGCGAGCGGCCGCGGCCTCCTATCGGCAGCTCACCGGTGATCACGTGTTGGCGCTGCGGCGGACGTTTGTGGTTCTGCGGGTTGGGCGTCCGCCGGGGTGGTCTGACGGCGATCTTCGGCCGACGATGGCCGCGGTTGCCCGGCGTGTGGCCAAGCGCATCGGTCCGCATCGCCGGCTCGATCGTGACTCCGCGTTGGCTACAGTGGCCGAGCTGGCGCAGCACGACGGGATGGCCGGGGTCCAGGAGCAGTGGGCGTTCGTCGCGATCGGTGGGCTGGTTCAGGCGACCTATCGCATGGTCCTGCCCAACGCGGCGGGTGCTGGCCATGGCCGACGGACGCTCGACAGGCTGCTCGGCCTCCCAGCCGCCGTGACCACCATCGCCGTCGGCGGTGGTCGCGATCCGGAAACGCAGTCGGGTCGATGGGCGGCCGTTCGCCTCGCGGCTGAGACCGAGGATCAGCTCGCGCGGGCCGATTACGCGCTCCGTCAGATCGCGGGCGCCGAGCACGCGGTGGTTCAGCGGCTCGACGGCGAACATCGGCTCACGGTCGTGGAGACCCTGCCGTTCGGCAGGCATTCTCGGTCGTTGGGTCAGCGTTCTGCCCAGCGCGAGTCAACGCCAGTCCAGGTCCATCCGCCGAGCCGGGCGAGGCCAAGCCCACGGCCGCGGCGTCACCACCCACCCCGCGAAGTCGTGGGAGGCACGGTTCCGCAAGCGGGGTTGGTGCTCGGCTACGACCGGCACGGCAGCCCGGTGGTCGTGCGGGTGTTCCGGCCCGAAGGGACACAGATCGTCGCGGTCGGTGGCCTGCGGGTGGCACAGGTGCTCGCGCTGCGTGGGTTGGCGTCGGGTGCCCGGGTCGACGTGCGGACAAGGCGGTGGGCAGCCTGGAATGCCTTTGCCGAGGAGGTCGGCGGCAAAATCACGGTGACACCGGACGCCGCCCCGTTGCGTCACAGGGCCACGCCCCACGCGAGCCCGACGGCCAGCGATGGGACCCCGCTGCAACCGTGCCTAACCGTTCTGGACGTTACGAGCACCGCACCTGGTCCCACCCAGGAGCCAACCGGCGCTACAGCCCCCGACGAAGGCAGATCAGCAGCAGGAGCCGCCCGGCAGGGCGCGGACCGGCGGCATGTCCTCGAACTGGACATCCCTGGCCAGGCTCCAACAGCCACCCCGAGCCAGCCGGCGCCGCCGCGACCGCGCTGGCAGGCCGTCCTCACCGTTCGGGACGAGTTGACCGACCACGACGCCGCCTTGCTGGCGCAGGCCGATCTGGTCGTGCTGCGGAGGCTACGAGCAGCGGAAGCCGCCGTGGTCCAAGCCGCGCTAGGGCTCGACGACCAAACCAGCGAGCTAAGCCAGATCAACGGCGAGATGGTCACGGTGGTCGCCGACGGCTCCCTGCGTTGGGCCGTCCTGGCGACGACACCGATCGAGCGCCACCTGACTACGGCAACACCGAACGGCATCGATGCGTCGCACGCCGTGACCAGGCACGGAAACTCGGCTCAGGGGGGCGACTAGCAGGGGATCTTCGTGGCACTATGCCGCGCATGAGTTTTGTGAAAGGTGTTCTGGTCAGGCTGTTGGCGACCGCGTTCGCGTTCTGGTTGGCCACCCTGATCATTCCGGGCATCACGTTGAACACCGACTCGACCGGTGAGGTCGTTTTCACCGTCGTTCTGGTCGCGGTGATCTTCGGTGTGGTGAACGCCGTGCTTCAGCCGATTATCAAGACGCTCGGGTGCGGGCTTTACATCCTGACCCTCGGGTTGATCGCCATCGTGGTCAACGCCTTGCTCTTCCTGCTGACGGGGTGGATCGCCGAGCAGGTCGACCTGCCGTTCGACGTCGAGAGCTTCTGGCCCGCCGCCGTCCTCGGTGCGCTGTTCGTGAGCCTCGTCACCTGGGTGCTCGGTCTGATCTTCGATCGGGACTGAACACGGCGGCAAAAACGATGAAAGCGGCCCGGACGCGGGCCGCAGGCACGGCATTGGCCCGCGACCGCCGAACGGTCGCGGGCTAACGTCGCCTGCGTGGAGATGACCACACGGCACAGCACAAACCGCGACCAGGCCACCCGCGACGGCTACGAACTCGACACCGACCCCGGTCGCATCGACGTCGACCTCGTGTTCCGCTGGCTCTCCTCGGACAGCTACTGGGCCGCCAACCGGCCCCGCGCGGTCGTCGTGCGGTCGATCGCCAACTCGGTCGTGCTGGGCATCTACAAAGACCAGGCCCAGGTCGCCTTCGCCCGCGTCGTCACCGACTACGCCACCTTCGGGTGGCTCTGCGACGTCTACGTCGACCCCGCGGAACGCGGGCACGGGCTCGGCACCTGGCTCGCCGAGGCGGCCCGGGACCTGCTCGCCGAGACCGGCGTGCTCCGGATCATCCTGGCCACCTGGGACGCGCACGGCGTCTACGAGAAGGCCGGCTTCGTGCCCGTCGCCCGGCCCGACCGCTGGATGGAGATCGACCGGCGGAACACCCCGTGACCGACCTGCGCAAGGGCTACCTCTTCGGGCTGGGCGCGTACCTCCTCTGGGGGTTCATGCCCATCTACATCAAGCAACTCCACGAGGCCGGCTCCGTCGAGATCCTCGCCCACCGCGTGGTCTGGTCCGTCGTCCTGATCGCGCTCCTCCTGCTCGCGATGCGGCGCGGCCGACAGCTCAAAGCGCTGGTCAAACAGCCCCGAAAGGTCGCCGCCATCGCGTTCGCCGCCGCGCTGCTCGCGGTCAACTGGTGGATGTACATCTACGGCGTCAACAGCGACCGCGTCGTCGAGACCGCCCTCGGCTACTTCATCAACCCGCTGGTCACCGTCGTCCTCGGCGTCACCGTGCTGCGGGAGCGGCTGCGGCCCGCCCAGTGGGTCGCGGTCGGCATCGGCGCCGCCGCCGTCGCGGTGCTCACGATCGACTACGGGCGGCTGCCGTACATCGCGCTGACGCTCGCCGTCAGCTTCGGCGGCTACGGGCTCGTCAAGAAGCGGCTCAAGCTCGCCGCCGCCGAGGGTCTCCTGGTCGAGTCCGGCGTCCTCGCGATTCCCTGCCTCGCCTACCTGATCTGGCTGACCAGCACACCGAACAGCACGTTCGGCGACGAGCCGCACACCACGATCCTGCTGGTGCTGGCGGGCGCGGTCACCGCGATCCCGTTGCTCTTCTTCGCGGGCGCCGCCAACCGGCTTCCGCTGACGGCGCTCGGCATCCTCCAGTACCTGACGCCGATCATGCAGCTTTCCCTCGGCGTCTTCCTCTACCACGAGCCGATGCCACCGGCCCGCCTCGCCGGCTTCGCCCTGGTCTGGATCGCCCTGATCGTCTTCACGGCCGACGGCTTCCGCCAGGCCCGCCGCACCGCCCGCGCCGCCAAGGCCAAGACCACCAAACAGGACGCCCTAGCCACAACCTGAGAAACCCTAGGGCACGTCGTACGCCAGCAACGGCTTCCCGTCGTACGACGTCAGCTCCAACCGCACCAGCTCGCGCCCGGTGAACCGGGTCGCCCCGTTCATCTCGACGGTCTCCCCGGCCGCGGCCCGCCACGAGCCGACCTGCTCCGTCGCACCGTCGGCGCCGTGCGCCACCAATCGGAACGTCCACGCCTTCGAGCTGTCGCCACCGGACTTGTAGGCGCACCGCATGCTGATCTCGGTGCCCCACTTGGTGCCGTTGATCCCGATCTCCGCCGTCACCGGCACCGCACCACCCACGGGCTGCATCGCGACCAGCTTCACGCCGATCTGTGTGCCCCGCGCGGTGACCTGACCAGCCGAAGGCCCGCCGCCGAACCATCCGGCGTCCGCGCCCGCCACCCCGACACCGACCACCGCGGCGAGCCCGGCCGCGACGAGCGCCGCACCCACGTACCGCCGGCGCCGCACCTTCCGGAGACGGCGCCGCTCGGCACCGACGGCCTCGAGCAGCGCGGGCATCCGGTCCGGCAACGGCGTGGCCGGCGTGAGATCGAGACTGTCCGGATCGGTGAGGCGCCCGAGCAGACCCGGCAGCACAGCGATCTCCGCGACCGCCTCCCGGCACGCGGGACAGCCGGCCAGGTGCCGTTCGTACTCGGCGCGTTCGCTCGGCGACAAGGCGCCCAGGACGTAGGCGCCGTCATCGAGCGCGTGCGGGCAGTGCGTCACTGGGTCACCCCCATCTCCTCCAACACGAGGCGCAACGAGCGCAGCGCGTAGTGCGTGCGCGACTTCACGGTGCCCGGCGGGACGCCCAGCCGGACGGCCGCCTCGGCGACCGAGCGGCCCTGGTAGAAGCACTCGACGAGGACGTCGCGGTGCGCGGGCGAGAGGCGGGCCAGCGCTTCCGCGACCGTCCACGCCTCGACCGCCCGGTCGGCCTCGTCGACCTCGGGCGGTGGCTCGGGCAGGTCGTCGGTCACCACCTCGCCGACCCGGGACGCCCGCCGGCGCCACGCGTCGATGGCGAGGTGTCGTGCGGTCGTGAACAACCACGCCCGCACCGAGCCGCGCCCCGGGTCCAGCGCCTCCGGATGGCGCCATGCCCGCAGCAACGTCTCCTGGACCAGGTCTTCGGCCCGCTGCCGGTCGCCGCTCACCAAGCGCAACGCGTGCGCGAAGAGCGCGTCACCGTGCTCTTCGTTGAGCGCGCGCAGCAACTCAGCGTCGTCGTCGGCCAAGCTTTCGGGCCTCCCCTGATCTCTGTCATCCCAACGCACGCACGGTCGGCGGCAGTGGTTCAGCCGTTTCCGTTGTCGGGTGCGCCCAATGCTTCAGAGATCGTCCGGGCAACGGCCAGCAGCTTGGCCCGCACGACGCGGGCCGAGGTCATCATCTCCGGCGCCGGCAGGGCGCAGGCGAGCACCACCCGGCGTTCCATATCGCGGTCGGGGGTGACGATGACGGCGGCGCAGGCCACGCCCGGCCGGTATTGCCCCATCTCGAGGTGCATGCCGCGACGCTCACCGGCGGCCAGGTCGCTCTCGAACGCCTCGGTCGTCGTGAGCGTCTGCTGCGTGAACGGCCGCATGCCGTATTCCCGGAGGTAGCGGAACCGCTGATCGGGCGTCAGCGTGGCCAACAGCGCCTTCCCCAGCGCCGTCGCGTGCGCGCCCTCGTCGAAGCCGGGGACCATCTCCTCCAGGTGCGGTGACCGCGGGCCCTCCGCCGCCGCGGTAATCGCCACCTGGCCGCCGACGAACCGGCCGAGGTAGTGGCTGTAGCCGGTGTCGACCGCCGCCTTCCGGAGCGCGTCACCCACGGCCGCTGGGCCACGGAACGCGGCCACGAGCTCCCGGTAGCGGTCGGCGACCTCCAGACCCACGATGTAGGTGCCGTCCTCCCGGCGGATGACGTAGCCCTCGTAGGCCAGCGTCCGCACCAGGTGATAGGTGGTCGCCACGGTCAGCTCGCAACGGCGGGCGACCTGTTTGACGGTGAGGCCCTTCGGCGCCCGACCCACGGCTTCCAACACGCGTAGGGCGCGGGACACGCTGCGGATCAGATCCGATGGTTCTGCCAGAGGGTCGCGCACACCCACCTCCGCGGGCCGGGGCTTACACCATATGAAAAACCTCCCGTCCGCGAAATGCCTGTTGGTATCGAGAACGCCAAATTTCTCGACACGGAGCGTCGATGCGCCCGATACGCGCCGTTCATCCGCCCCGCAGTGTCGGCGACTTGACCAACCCGATCAAGATCAAGACAAAGATCAAGTTTTCCCGGGTCCGGGCGGGTTCAGACCGTCGCTCCCGCCGGACACCGCTCGCTCACGCGTCGCTGCCGGGTGCGCGGTTGGTCACGCACTTTCGACGTCAGCCCGTGCGGTCCGCGATGAAGTCGCACAGGGACTCGAAGGCGGCCCGGGTGGCGTTGTCCGGCAGCGGAGCCAGGCGCTCGCGGGCCTCTTCGGCGTAGCTGCGGACCGTCTCGCGGGCCCGCTTCATCGCCGCCGACTCCCGCAGCAGGCACAGCGCCTCGGCGTGCAGGTCGTCGTCGGTCACCGGGCCTGCGGACAGGATCTCCCGCAGCCGGGTCGCGGCCGGGTCGGTGTCGTCGGAGGCCAGCGCGTAGAGCACCGGCAGCGTCGGCACACCCTCGCGCAGGTCGGTGCCCGGCGTCTTGCCGCTCTGCTCCGATTCGGACGCGATGTCGATCAGGTCGTCGGAGAGCTGGAACGCGATGCCCATCTTCTCGCCGTAGCGGGCCAGCGCCTCGGTCTGCTCCGCGGTCGCACCGCCGAACATGCCGCCGAACCGCGCCGACGTGGCGATCAGCGAGCCGGTCTTCTCGGCCAGCACGTCGAGGTAGTGCGCCACCGGGTCCACACCGGACCGGGGGCCGACCGTCTCGGCGATCTGACCGTGCACCAAGCGGGCGAACGTGCGCGCCTGCAGCCGGACCGCCTCGGTGCCGAGTTCCGCGGCGATGTCCGCCGCCCGGGCGAACAGGTAGTCACCCACCAGGATCGCCACCGAGTTGGTCCACCGCGAGTTGGCGCTGCGGACGCCCCGGCGCACGGGCGCCTCGTCCATCACGTCGTCGTGGTAGAGCGTCGCGAGGTGGGTCAGCTCCATCACCACCGCCGCCTGCACCACCTGCGGGGCCGTCGGGTCGCCGAACTGTGCGCCGAGCGCGACCAGCAGCGGCCGGAACCGCTTGCCGCCGGCCTCGACGAGATGCCGCGCCGCCTCCGTGACCATCGGATCGGCGCTCGCCACGCAACTACGCAGTTCGTCCTCGACCGCGGCCAGGACCGCGCGTGCTGACGACTCGACCGTCGGATCGACGAAGTCGATCCCGATCGAAGTCAGCTCTTCAGCCCCCCTCACCACGTAACCCACGATGCCACACCGCGAAATCGACTCAGCGCGGGGCTAGCCGTAGAGAGCAAAGGAAAACAGCAGATGGGGGCCGCGTGAGCGACCCCCATCCAGGAAACCTCAGTTATCGGATGAACTGCGCAGCGGTGTCGGAGAGGTTGAGCAGCGGTGCCGGCGCCACGCCGAGCACCAGCGTCGCCGCCACGCCGATCACCAGGGCGGCCGCGGTCAGCGCGCCCGGCACGGCGATCGTCGGCGTGCTCTCACCAGGCTCGGAGAGCCACATCATGACCACCACGCGCAGGTACGGGAACGCCAGGATCATGCTGGTGATCACACCGGCGATCACCAGCCAGGTCTGCCCACCGTCGATGGCGGCCCCGAACACCGCGAACTTGCTGATGAAGCCGCTCGTGAGCGGGATGCCGGCGAAGGCCAGCAGGATGAACGTGAAGACGCCCGCGAACACCGGCGACCGCTTGCCGAGGCCCGCCCAGCGGGACAGGTGCGTGGCCTCACCGTCGGCGTCGCGCACCAGCGTCACCACCGCGAACGCGGCGATCACCGTGAAGCCGTAGGCGACCAGGTAGAACATCGTGCTGGAGATGCCCTCACGCACCCCGGCGAGCACGCCCACCAGCAGATAGCCGGCGTTGGCGATCGACGAGTACGCGAGCAGTCGCTTGAGGTCGGTCTGCGTCACCGAGAGCACCGCGCCGACCAGCATGGTCAGGATAGCGATCGCGCCCAGCACCGGCGTGAAGTCCCAGCGGGCGCCCTCGAACGCGACGTAGAGCAGCCGCAGCAGCCCACCGAACGCGGCGACCTTGGTGCACGCGGCCATGAAGCCGGTGACCGGGGTCGGCGCGCCCTGGTAGACGTCGGGCGTCCAGACGTGGAACGGCGCCGCGGTGGCCTTGAAGAGCAGGCCGACGGCGATCAGGGCCAGGCCGCCGAAGAGCAGCGCGCGGTTGGCCGGCGAGGTGGCCGCGGCCGCGTGGATCGTGGCGAAGTCGACACCACCCGCGTGCGCGCCCGGCGTCGCCTGCACCTGCGCGGTGAAGCCGTAGACCAGCGCCACACCGAACAGGAAGAACGCGGAGGCGTACGCGCCGAGCATGAAGTACTTGAGCGCGGCCTCCTGGCTGACCAGCCGCCGGCGGCGAGCCAGCGCGCACATCAGGTAGAGCGGCAGCGAGAGCACCTCGAGCGCGATGAACATCGTCAGCAGGTCGTTGGCCGAGACGAAGAGCATCATGCCGACGACCGCGAACGAGGTCAGCGGGTAGATCTCGGTGGCGCCGTCCGCCCGTGCCGCCTGCCGGCGGTCCTCCTCGGACCCGACCGTGATCGCCGCCTGTGCGACGAACGGGCCGCCCCGCTCCAGCGCCCGCTCACCGATCATCAGCACCGCCATGATGGCGAGCACGATGATCGAGCCCTGCAGGAACAGCGCCGGCCCGTCGATCGCGATCGCCTGGCCGGCGGTCACCACCCGGGTGTCGGCCTGGGTGACGAGCACGACCAGCGCCGCCACCAGACCGCCGAGCGTCAGCACGAGCTGGGTCAGATAGCGCGCGCGCTTCGGCACGAAGGCCTCGACCAGCACGCCGGCCGCCGCCAAACCGAACACGATGAGGATCGGGGCGATCGCGGCGTAGTCGAACGCCGGGAACTTGATCGTCATTTGACTGCAGCCTCCGTGGTGGTGCCGGAGATGGGGGCCGGATCCGACTTACCCACGTCTTGCACGGTCGCCTGGACGGCGGGGTTGATCACGTCGGTGACCGGCTTCGGGTAGAAGCCGAGGAACAGGATCAGCAGGATCAGCGGCGCGACGACGAGCTTCTCCCGCAGGTTCAGGTCGCGCCGCATCGCCGGCTCGTCGACCAGCGTCGGGTTGAGGTTGCCCTGCATCGTCCGCTGGATCATCCAGAGCACGTACGCGGCCGCCAGGATGATCCCGACCGTCGCGATCACGGCCACCGGCTTGTTGACGGTGAACGTGCCGATCAGCACCAGGAACTCCGAGACGAACGGCGCCGTGCCGGGCAGGGCCAGCGAGGCGAGACCGGCGAAGAACAACACGCCGGCCAGCACCGGCACCAGCTTGCCGGCACCGCCGAAGTCACGGATGTTGGCCGAGTTGCGGCGGGCGACCAGCATGCCGACCACGAGGAACAGCAGGCCGGTGGCCAGGCCGTGGTTGAGCATGTAGAGCACCGCACCGGTGCCGGCCTGGGTGGTGAACGCGAAGATGCCCACGCCGATGAAGCCGAAGTGCGCGATCGACGTGTAGGAGACCAGCCGCTTGAGGTCGTTCTGGCCGATCGCCAGCAGTGCGGCGTAGATGATGCCGATCAGCGCGAGCGCGATCGCCCAGGGCGCGAACCAGCGGGACGCCTCGGGGAACAGCGGCAGGCAGTACCGCAGGATGCCGAACGTGCCGACCTTGTCGAGCACGCCGACCAGCAGCGCCGCGGCGCCCGCCGGTGCGGCACCACCGGCATCCGGCAGCCACGTGTGGAACGGGAAGAACGGCGCCTTGATCGCGAACGCGACGAAGAAGCCGAGGAACAGCCACCGGCCGGTGTTCGTGGCGAAGTCGCTGTTGGTCAGCGCCACCCAGTCGAACGTGTGGCCGCCGACCACCCACAGGCCGATCACGGCGGCCAGCATGAACAGGCCGCCGACCAGCGAGTAGAGGAAGAACTTGACGGCCGCGTACTGCCGCTGGTGCCCGCCGAAGCTGCCGATGAGGAAGTACATCGGGACGAGCATGACCTCGAAGAACACGTAGAACAGGAAGATGTCGGCGGCCGCGAAGACGCCGATCATCGTGAACTCGAGGAGGAGCAGCAGCGCGAAGTAGGTCGGGATGCTGCGGCGGCTCTTGTCGGCGTCATGCCACGAAGCCAGGATCACAATCGGCACGAGCACCGTGACCATCAGCAGCATCACCAGCGCGATGCCGTCCACCGCGAAGGTGAACCGGGCGTCCCAGGTGGGGATCCACTGGTACGACTCGCGCAGTTGGAGCCGGTCGCCGCCCGGGTTGAAGGCGATCCACATGACCACCGAGAGCACGAAGACCACGAGCGACCACGCGAGCGCGACGATCTTGGCCAGCTCCGGGCGAGCCTTGGGCAGGCACCAGACGACGAGCGCGCCGAGGAGCGGCAGCCCGGTCAGGACCGTTAGGTACGGGAAGTCCTGCATCGCTAGCTCAGCCATCCCATCTGCACGGCGACGAACGCGGCGACCACGAGCAGTGCGCCGGCCATCATGGACATCGCATACGACCGGACGAAGCCGGTCTGCAGCCGGCGCAACCGGCCGGAGCCGCCGCCGACCGCGGCCGCGAGGCCGTTGACCGCGCCGTCGATGCCTCGGTTGTCGAAGAACACCAGCGCGCGGGTCAGGAAGATGCCGGGCTTCTCGAAGACGATCTCGTTGAAGGCGTCGGCGTAGAGGTTGCGGCGGGCGGCCGTGACGACCACGCCGGCCGGCTGCTCGACCAGCGCAGTGCCGCGGCGGAAGAGCAGGTAGGCGAGGCCGATGCCGGCGAACGTGAGCACGAGCGAGAGCGTGGTGATCACCCCGTGCGACATCACCGGGTGGAGGTCGTGCGCTTCCGCGGGCAGCGGCGGCTCGAGCCACTTGGCGACCGGGCTGGCCATCAGGCCACCGGCGATCGCCGAACCGATCGCGAGCAGCACCAGCGGCCCGACCATGATCGGTGGCGACTCGTGCGGGTGCTCGATGTCCTCGGTCCACCGCTTGGGGCCGAGGAACGTGAGCACCCAGAGGCGGGTCATGTAGAACGCGGTGAGCCCGGCGCCGAGCAGCGCGGCCCAGCCGTACAGCCAGGCGGTCCAGCCCTCGCGTTCGAAGGCCGCCACGATGATCGGCTCCTTGGTGAAGAAGCCGGAGAAGCCCGGGAAGCCGACGATGGCGAGCCAACCCGCGGTGAACGTGGCAAACGTCCACGGCATCAGCTTCCACAGCCCGCCGAACCGCCGGATGTCGACCTGGTCCTTCATGCCGTGCATGACGGAGCCGGCACCGAGGAACATGTTGGCCTTGAAGAAGCCGTGCGCGAGCAGGTGGATGATCGCCAGCGCGTACGCGCCGCCGCCCAGGCCGACACCGAGGAACATGTAGCCGATCTGCGAGACCGTCGACCAGGCCAGCACGCGCTTGATGTCGTCCTTGGCCGCGCCGATGATGCAGCCGATCAGCAGCGTCAACGCACCGACGCTGACCACGACCGTCTGCAGCACCTCGTTGGCGGAGAAGATCGCGTTGGACCGGGCGATCAGGTAGACGCCCGCGGTGACCATCGTGGCGGCGTGGATGAGGGCCGACACCGGGGTCGGGCCTTCCATCGCGTCGGGCAACCACGCCTGCAGCGGGAACTGGCCGGACTTGCCGGTCGCGCCGAGCAGGAGCAGCAGGCCCATCATCAGCACGACGGTGAACGACAGCGAGCCGACGCCGTTGAACACGTCCGCGTAGTTCGTCGACCCGAGGTAGGCGAACATCATGAAGATCGCGATGACCAGGCCGGCGTCGCCGACGCGGTTCATCAGGAACGCCTTCTTGCCCGCGGTCGCCGCCGACGGCCGGGTGTACCAGAACGAGATCAGCAGGTACGACGCGAGGCCGACACCCTCCCAGCCGAGGTAGAGCATCACGTAGTTGTTGCCGAGGACCAGCAGCAACATCGCGGCGGCGAAGAGGTTGAAGTAACCGAAGAAGGTGTGCCGGCGCTCGTCGTGCGCCATGTAGCCGACCGCGTACAGGTGGATCAGGAAACCCACACCCGTGATCAGCAGGCAGAAGACGGCGGACAGCGGGTCGAACAGCAGACCGATGTCAACCTTCAGGCTGCCGACCGAGATGAACTCCCACAGGTTGCGCTCCACGGCCCGGTTGGGCTGGTCGCGCAACAAGAAGAAGTAGATCAGGGTCAGCACGAAGCCGGCGCCGATCGCCGCGGTGCCGAGCCAGTGCGCGAACTTCGCACTGCGGCGCCCGAGCAGCAGGATGACCGCCGAACTCACCAGCGGGATGGCGATGAGCAGCCACACGCTGCCCAGTACGCCCGTAGCGTGGGCGTACTCGATCGTCTGTTCCACGAATGCGGCCCCTCTAGTACTTCAGCAGGTTCGCGTCGTCGACGCTCGCCGAGCGCCGCGTCCGGAAGATCGTCATGATGATCGCCAGACCGACCACGACCTCAGCAGCGGCTACGACCATGACGAAGAACGCGATGATCTGGCCGTTGAGGTTGCCGTTGATCCGGCTGAACGTCACCAGTGCCAGGTTGGCCGAGTTGAGCATCAGCTCGATGCACATGAACAGCACGATCGCGTTGCGCCGGATCAGCACGCCGACGGCGCCGATCGTGAACAGGATGCCGGCCAGCACCAGGTAGTAGCTCGGGTTCATTTCTCGGTGCCCTTCGGGGCGGTCTCGCGCGAACTGAGCTCACGCGTCGGGAGAATCTCGGGGATGCTGCGCTGGCTGAGCGTGCCGTCGGGCAGGCGCGCCGGCGTGGCGACCGAGTCTGAGGTGGCGTACACGCCAGGACCGGGCTTCGGGGCCGGGTAGTTGCCCGGGCGGAACCGCAGCCGCATGGTCTCGGGCTGGCCCAGCTTCTCACTCTTCGGCTTGTGGATGTGCGCGAGCACCATCGCACCGACCGCGGCGGTGATCAGCAGCGCGGAGGTCGCCTCGAACGCGAACACGTAGTTCGTGAACAGCAGCGCCGCGATGCCCTGGACGTTGCCGTCCCGGTTGGCGGCGTCGAGACCGACCGCCTCGGTGCCGCTGACCGCGCGGGCGACGAGCGTGCCGACCAGCCCGGCGAAGCCGAGGCCGACCAGGACCGCGGCGACCCGCTGCCCGCGCAACGTCTCGATCAGCGAGTCCGACGCGTCCCGGCCGACCAGCATCAGCACGAACAGGAACAGCATCATGATCGCGCCGGTGTAGACGATGATCTGCACCATGCCGATGAACGGACCGGCCTGCACGACGTAGAACACGCCGAGGCTGAGCATCGTCAGCACCAGCCAGAGGGCGGAGTGCACGGCGTTGCGGGCCGCCACCATGCCGATCGCGCCGAGCAGCGCGAGCGGGGCGAGAATCCAGAAGGTCACCGCCTCGCCGGTGGTGACGGTCGCCGCGAGCGCGATGTTGGTCATGACGCTTCTCCCGTCGCGTCCTTGGTACCGGTCTCGGACCACGGTGCCCGCTCCGCGCCGGCGGAGGTGCCGGGGTTCGTGAGCGCGCCGACGTAGTAGTCCTTCTCGGTCTCACCCAGCCGCATCGGGTGCGGCGGCTGCTCCATGCCGGGCAGCAGCGGCGCCAGGAGCTGCTCCTTGGTGAAGATCAGGTCCTGGCGGTTGTCGCGGGCGAGCTCGTACTCGTTGCTCATCGTCAGCGACCGGGTCGGGCACGCCTCGATGCACAGCCCGCAGAAGATGCACCGGGCGTAGTTGATCTGGTAGGTGGTGGCGTACCGCTCACCCGGCGAGAAGCGCTTCTCGTCGGTGTTGTCGCCACCCTCGACGTAGATCGCGTCCGCCGGGCAGGCCCAGGCGCACAGCTCGCACCCGATGCATTTCTCCAGCCCGTCCGGGTGCCGGTTGAGGATGTGCCGGCCGTGGTAGCGCGGTGCCGCCGGAGCCGGCTCGAACGGGTAGTCCGTCGTCACGATCTTGCGGAACATGTGCGAGAACGTGACGCCGAAGCCCTTGAACGTGCCCGTGATGGCGCCCATCTCAGTCTTCCTTCTCTTCGGTCGAGGTGGCCTCGATGACGTCCGGAGCGCCACCGCCCACGTTGGCCGGCTGTCGCTGCGCCACCCCGCGCCGGGCCCGCGGGCTCGGCGGCACCACGAGGTCCATCGGCGGGAGCGGGAAGCTGCCCTGCGGCCGCGCGTTGACCTGTTCCTGGAGGGTGGGCTGCGGCTTCTTCTTGCGGTCGGGCCACAGCAGCGTGATCAGCAGGATGACCACCAGCGCGCCGCCGATGATGCTCCAGCGCACCGCGTCGCTGTTTTCCTTCTGCAGCACCCGGATGCCGGCCAGGGCCAGGATCCAGACCAGGTTCAGCGGCAGGAGTACGCGCCAGCCGAGCCGCATGAACTGGTCGTAGCGCAGCCGGGGCAGCGTGCCGCGGAGCCAGACGAAGACGAAGACCAGCAGGATCACCTTGGCGAAGAACCAGATCAGGCCGAACCAACCCTCGTTGGCACCGGACCAGATGCTGATCGGCCAGGGCGCCCGCCAGCCGCCGAGGAACAGCGTCGTGGCGACCGCGGAGACGGTCACCATGTTGACGTATTCCGCGAGCATGAACAGCGCGAACTTCAGCGAGCTGTATTCGGTCATGAAGCCGGCGACCAGCTCGGACTCCGCCTCGGGCAGGTCGAACGGTGCCCGGTTGGTCTCACCGACCGCGGAGACGAAGTAGATGATGAAGCTGGGCAGCAGCAGGATCGCGTACCAGCCGGGTGCGAAGAACTCGAACCCGCCGAGCGACGCGCTCGAGTCGCTGCCGGCCTGCGCCGCGACGATCCCGCTGGTGGACATCGTGCCGGCGGTCATGAACACCGCGACGATGGACAGGCCCATGGCGACCTCGTACGAGATCATCTGGGCGCTCGACCGCAGGCCACCGAGCAGCGGGTACGTCGAGCCGGAGGCCCAACCGCCCAGCACGATGCCGTAGATGCCCATCGAGGACACGGCCAGGATCAGCAGCACCGCCACCGAGATGTCGGTGACCTGCAACGGCGTGTGGTGGCCGAAGATGCTCACCATCGGGCCGAACGGGATGACCGACAGCGCGGTCACCGCGCAGATCACCGAGATCGTCGGCGCGAAGAAGTAGACGACCTTGTCGGCGGTCTTCGGCAGGATGTCTTCCTTGAAGGCCATCTTCAGGCCGTCGGCCAGCGTCTGCAGCAGGCCGAACGGGCCGACCTGGTTGGGGCCGGGCCGCACCTGCATGAACCCGACGACGCGCCGCTCGAACCAGACGCCGAGCAGTGTCGCGAGCACCGCGAAGACGAACGCGAAGACGATCTTGATGAGCACGATCCACCAGGGATCATGCCCGAAGTCGGAAAGCGTCGGGTCCTGCGCGAGTAGCACCGCGGACGTCATCGGGCCCCTCCAGCCGAGATCGAGACGACCGCACCGGAGGTGACGCCCAGCGTCCGCCGGGTGGTCGAACCGGGCGAGTTGGTCGGCAGCCAGACGACGCCGGCCGGCATCTCAGTGATCATCGCCGGCAGCGTCACCGCGCCGCGGCCCGTGCCGACCGTGACCGCCTCGCCGTCGGCGACGCCGATCGCCTCGGCGGTCGTCTTGTCGAGCCGGACCACCGGCGGCCGGGCGGTGCCGGCCAGTTCCTGGTCGCCGTCGAGCAGGCTGCCCAGGTCGATGAGCTGGTGCCAGGTCGCGAGCACCGCTTCGCCGGCAGCGGGCTCGGCCACCTCGGCCGGCTCGTGCAGCGGCGCGTGCGGGCGGTCGGACCGGGTCACCGGCAGGCCGCCGAGCTCGCGGCGGACCGTGTTGACGTCGCCGGTGCCGAGCCCGACGCCGAGCGCGGCGGCCAGCGCGTCGAGCACCCGGCCGTCGTTCATCGCGTCGGTGGCGAGCACGGTCTCGAAGGTGCGCAGGCGACCTTCCCAGTCGAGGAAGCTGCCCGCCTTCTCGGCGACCGGCGCGACCGGGAAGACCACGTCGGCCCGCCGGCTCACCGCGCTGCGCCGGACCTCGAGGCTGACCAGGAACGGCACCGCGTCGAGGGCCTGCTCGGCCAGCTTCGGGTCGCTCAGGTCGGCGGGGTCGACGCCCGCGACGACCAGCGCGCCGAGTCGGCCACCGGCAGCCGCCACGATCATGGCGTCGGTGTCGCGACCGGGCTGGCTCGGGATGACACCGGGCTCCACGTCCCAGGCGCCGGACAGCTCGGCCCGCGCCGCCGCGTCGGACGCGATGCGCCCGCCGGGAAGCAGGTTGGGCAGGCAGCCGGCGTCGACCGCGCCGCGGTCACCCGCGCGCCTCGGCACCCAGGCCAGCTTGGCGCCGGTGCGCTCGGCCAGCGCCGCGGCGGCCGAGAGGCCACCGGGCACCGAGGCGAGCCGCTCGCCGACGATCAGCAGCGCGCCCGGCGCCTTGAGCGCCTCGGCGACCACGTCGTGCTCGGCGAGCACGCGCGCCTCCTCGCCCGGGATGATCCGGGCGACCTTGGCGCCGACCTTCTCCAGGCCGCGGGTCACGTACGGGGAGAGCGCGTAGATCGGCAGCTTGCGCTTGGTGAAGTTCTTGCGCAGGCGCAGGAAGAGGATCGGCGACTCCTCCTCGGGCTCCAGCCCGACCAGGACCACCGCCGGCGCCGTGTCGATGTCGGCGTAGGTGACGTCCGTGGTGCCGGCCACCGAGGAGGCCAGGAACTCGGTCTCCTCCGTCGACAGCGGCCGCGCGCGGAAGTCGATGTCGTTGGTGTGCAGGGCGACGCGGGCGAACTTCGCGTACGCGTACGCGTCCTCGACGGTCAGCCGGCCGCCGGTGAGCACGCCGACGCCGTGTGCGCCGTCGCGGGCGGTGCGCAGGCCGTCGGCGGCGACGCGCAGCGCCTCGCTCCAGGACGCCTCGCGCAGCTCACCGCTCTGTGCGTCGCGGATCAGCGGGGTGGTGAGCCGGTCGGTGGCGGTCGCGTAGCGGAAGCCCCACCGGCCCTTGTCGCAGTTCCACTCCTCGTTGACCGCCGCGTCGTCGCCGGCCAGCCGGCGCAGCACCTTGCCGCGGCGGTGGTCGGTGCGCTGTGCGCAGCCTGAGGCGCAGTGCTCGCACATCGACGGGCTCGAGACGAGGTCGAACGGGCGGGAGCGGAAGCGGTACTGGGCACCGGTCAGCGCGCCGACCGGGCAGATCTGCACGGTGTTGCCGGAGAAGTAGGAGTTGAAGGGAACGTCGCCCTCGGCCTCTTCGCCCGCCTCCGCGTCGTACACCTCGTCGCGGTAGACGTTGATCTCTTCGTTGCTGCTGCGGTTCATCAGGTCGATGAACTTGTCGCCGGCGATCTCCTCGGAGAACCGGGTGCAGCGCTGGCAGAGCACGCAGCGCTCGCGGTCGAGCAGGACCTGCGAGGAGATGTTGATCGGCTTCGGGTACTCCCGCTTGTGCTCGTGGAACCGCGAGTCGGCCCGGCCGGTCGACATCGCCTGGTTCTGCAGCGGGCACTCGCCGCCCTTGTCACACATCGGGCAGTCGAGCGGGTGGTTGATCAGGAGCAGCTCCATGATGCCCTCCTGCGCCTTCTTGGCGACCGGAGAGGTGAGCTGGGTCTTGACCACCATGCCGTCGGCGATCGGCTGGGTGCACGAGGCGACCGGCTTGCGCTGCCCCTCGACCTCGACCAGGCACTGCCGGCACGCGCCCGCGGGCGCCAGCAGCGGGTGGTCGCAGAACCGCGGGATCGCGATGCCGAGCTGCTCGGCAACCCGGATCAGCAGCGTGCCCTTCGGCGCGGTCACCTCGACGCCGTCGATGGTCAGGGTGACCTCGTCGGCCTTCTTAGCTACGTCGGTCATCAGTGCGCCCCCACGAGAGCCTTCTCGGACAGCCGGGGAGCCGTCCGGCCCTCGATGTAGTCGAGGTAGTCCTGCTTGAAGTACTGCAACGAGGACGTCACCGGGCTCGTCGCGCCGTCGCCCAGACCGCAGAACGAGCGGCCCAGGATGTTGTCACAGGTGTCGAGCAGCGTGTCGAGGTCTTCGTGGGTGCCCCGACCGGACAGGATCCGCTCGTAGACCCGGACCATCCAGTAGTTGCCCTCGCGGCACGGCGTGCACTTGCCGCACGACTCGTGGTGGTAGAACTCCAGCCACCGGTAGGTCGCGTAGACCGGGCAGTCCTGGTCGGAGAAGATCTGCGTCGCCGTGGTGCCGAGGATGCTGCCGGCGCCCGCGACGCCCTCGAAGTCGAGCGGCACGTCCAGGTGGTCGGCCGTGAGCAGCGGGGTCGACGAGCCGCCCGGGGTCCAGAACCGCAGCTCGTGCCCGGGCCGCATGCCGCCGGCCAGCTCGATCAGCTCGCGCAGGGTGATGCCCATCGAGCACTCGTACTGGCCGGGGTTGTTGATCCGCCCCGAGAGCGAGTAGATCATCGGGCCGGACGACTTCTCGGTGCCCATCGTGCGCCACCAGTCGGCGCCGCCGAGCACGATGTAGGGGACGCTGGCGATCGTGCCGACGTTGTTGACCACCGTCGGCGAGGCGTAGAGGCCGTGCGTCGCGGGGAACGGCGGGCGCAGCCGGGGCTGGCCGCGGAAGCCCTCGAGCGAGTCGAGCAGCGCCGTCTCCTCGCCGCAGATGTAGGCGCCGGCGCCGCTGTGCACGACCACCTCGAGGTTGAAGCCCGACCCGAGGATGTTTTGGCCGATGTAGCCCTTGTCGTACGCCTCGACGACCGCGTTGCGCAGCCGGCGCGCGGCGTGCACCGCCTCGCCGCGGATGTAGATGTAGGCCCGCTCGGCGCGGATCGCGTAGCTGGCGATGATCACGCCCTCGATCAGCGAGTGCGGGTCGTGGGTCATCAGCGGCAGGTCCTTGCAGGTGCCCGGCTCGCCCTCGTCGGCGTTGACGACGAGGTAGTGGGGCTTGCCGTCGCCCTGCGGGATGAAGCCCCACTTGAGCCCGGTCGGGAAGCCGGCACCGCCGCGCCCGCGCAGGCCCGAGTCCTTGATGAGCTGGATCAGGTCGTCCGGGTGCGCCTTGAGCGCCTTCTTCAGCGCCTGGTAGCCGTCGAGCTGCTCGTAGGTCCGCAGCGCCCAGGCGTTGGGCGACAGCCAGCGCTTGGTCAGGACCGGCGTGAGCTTCTCGAGGACTTCCCGCCGCGGAGCTGTGGTCACTTCTTGTCCTCCTTGGCGCCGGCCTTCTTGATCGGGGTGTCCGGGTTGAACCCCGCGACCGCGATGCCGTGCTGCTGTGCGAGTTGCAGGCCGCGCAGCGTCGGTTCACCCGGCACTCCGTCGGCGACCGCGTCGTCCCGGGTGTCCGGGAAACCGGCCAGCTGGAGCGACATCTCCTTGAGCGTGCAGAGCCGGGCGCCGCGGCTGGGCTGCGGGCGGTTGCCCCGGCGGAGGTCGTCGACCAGGTCCGTCGCCGACCCGGGGGTCACGTTGTCGAAGAAGTCGTAGTTGACCGTCATGACCGGGCCGTAGTCGCACGCGGCCAGGCATTCGGCGTGCTCGAGCGTGATCGAGCCGTCGCCGGTGGTCTCGTCGTGCCCGACGCCCAGGTGCTCGCTGAGCGTGTCGTAGACCTCCTGGCCGCCGAGCACGTTGCACATCGTGTTGGTGCAGACGCTGACCAGCCAGTCACCGGTCGGGCGGCGCTTGTACATCGTGTAGAACGACGCGACCGCACCGACCTGGGCCTTGTTGATGCCGAGCACCTCGGCGCAGAACTCCACACCGGCCGGCGAGACGTGCCCTTCGACGGACTGCACGAGGTGCAGCAGCGGCAGCAGGGCGGACCGGGTGCGGTCGGCCGGGTAGCGGGCCAGTATCTCCCGGGCCCGCTGCCGGATCTCCTCGTCGAAGACCGTCGTTGGCGTCGTCATCGGTCACACCCACCCATCACCGGGTCCAGCGAGGCGCCGCCGGCGATGACGTCGGCGATCAGGCCGCCTTCGGCCATCGCGGGAAGCGCTTGCAGGTTCACGAAGCTGGGCTCGCGGAAGTGCACCCGGTAGGGCCGGGTGCCGCCGTCGGACACCGCGTGGGCGCCCAACTCCCCGCGCGGGCCCTCGATCGCCACGTAGACCTGGCCGGGCGGCACCCGGAAGCCTTCCGTGACGAGCTTGAAGTGGTGGATCAGCGACTCCATCGACTGACCCATGATCTTGGCGACATGCTCCAGCGAGTTGCCGAGACCGTCGACGCCGATGGCGAGCTGTGCCGGCCACGCGATCTTCTTGTCGGCGACCATGATCGGGCCGGGCCGGAGCCGCTCGAGGGCCTGCTCGATGATCTTCAGGGACTCGCGGATCTCGGCGAGCCGCACCTGGTAGCGACCCCACACGTCGGCGTCGGTCGAGGTGGGCACGTCGAACTCGTAGTTCTCGTAGCCGCAGTACGGCATGGTCTTGCGCAGGTCCCACGGCAGGCCGGCCGAGCGGAGCACCGGGCCGGTGACGCCGAGCGAGATGCAGCCGGTCACGTCGAGCACGGCGACGCCCTGCGTCCGCTCGATCCAGATGGGCTGCCCCGAGAGCAGGTCCTCGTATTCCTTGAGGCGCTTCGGCATGACCTTCAGGAACTCGCGGATCTTCGCGACCGCGCTGTCCGGCACGTCCTGCGCCACGCCGCCCGGGCGCACGTAGGCCATGTTCATCCGCAGGCCCGAGATCATCTCGAAGATCTCGAGGATGTACTCGCGCTCGCGGAAGCCGTACAACATGATCGAGATGGCGCCCAGCTCCATGCCGGTCGTGGCCAGCCAGACCAGGTGCGACGAGATCCGGTTGAGCTCCATCATCAGCACGCGGATGGTGGTGGCCCGCTCGGTGATCTCGTCCTCGATGCCGAGGAGCTTCTCCACCGCGAGGCTGTAGGCAGTCTCGTTGAAGATCGGCGAGAGGTAGTCCATCCGGGTCACGAACGTCGTGCCCTGCACCCAGTTGCGGTACTCGATGTTCTTCTCGATGCCGGTGTGCAGGTAGCCGACGACCGAACGCATCTCGCGGACCGTCTCACCCTCGAGCTCGAGGATCAGGCGCAGCACGCCGTGCGTCGACGGGTGCTGCGGGCCCATGTTGACGATGAGTCGCTCGTCGCTGACCGGATCCGCGGCGCCGACGACGGTGTCCCAGTCGCCGCCCGTAACGGTGAAGACCTTGCCCTCGGAGGTGTCGCGCTCAGGGGCGTAGCTCGGGTTGGTTGTCACTGGTAGCTCCTCCGCCGGTCGGGCGGTGGGATCTCGGCGCCCTTGTATTCCACCGGAACCCCGCCGAGCGGGTAGTCCTTGCGTTGCGGGTAGCCCTCCCAGTCGTCCGGCATGAGGATCCGGGTCAGACCGGGGTGGCCCTCGAAGACGACCCCGAACATGTCGTAGGTCTCGCGCTCCTGCCAGTCGGCGGTCGGGTAGACCTGCGTGACCGTCGGCACGCGCGGGTCGTCGGTGCCGACCGCGACCTCGAGCCGCACCCGCCGCCGATAGGTCATCGAGGCGAGGTGGTAGGTCACGTGCAGCCGGCGCTCGTCGGCACCGAGATAGTCCACACCGGACACCGAGGAGCAGAGCTCGAAGCGCAGCGACTCGTCGTCGCGCATCGTGCGGGCGACCTCGGCGATCCGCTCGGCCTTGACGTGCAGGGTCAGCTCGCCGCGGTCGACGACCACCTTCTCGATGGCGTCGTCGAGCCCCGGGAACGCCTCTTCGAGCGCGTCGTAGACCTCGTCGAAGTAGCTCCCGTACGGCCGCTCGCTGCCACCGGCACCGACCCGCCGGCGGACCAGGCCGCCGAAGCCGGAGGTGTCGCCGGAGCCCTGGATGCCGAACATGCCACGACCGGCCACAGAGGACGGCGGCAGCTCAGCCGGCGCACCGGTGTGCGCACCGGCCGGAGTGGCCTGCACGGGCACGCCTCCGCCCGGCTTGGCGCCCGGCTGGCTCGGGGTCTGGTTGGTCACCGGGTCTTTGTCCGGCGAGGTGGTCACCACCGTCCACCTCCCTGGAGGTGTCGTTCCTGCTTCATCCAGTTCTCGATCCGCAACTGCTCCTCGCGGCCCTCGCGGACCGCCTCGGTCCACTCGGCCCGCCGGGCCTTGTCGTTGCGGTAGGAGGAAGGCATCGAGCCGTACGGCACGACCGGCACGTCACCCCGCTCCTTGCGCTGCTCGAGCATCTTGCGGCCGTTGGGGCCGAGCGGCTCGTGCATGATCTTCTCGCGCAGCTTGAGGATCGCGTCGATGAGCATCTCCGGCCGCGGCGGGCAGCCGGGCAGGTACATGTCGACGGGCACGACGTGGTCGACGCCCTGGACGATCGCGTAGTTGTTGAACATGCCGCCGCTGCTCGCGCAGACGCCCATGGAGAGCACCCAGCGCGGCTCCGCCATCTGGTCGTAGATCTGCCGCAGCACGGGCGCCATCTTCTGCGACACCCGGCCGGCCACGATCATCAGGTCGGCCTGACGGGGCGAGGCGCGGAACACCTCCATGCCCCAGCGGCCCATGTCGTAGTGCGGGCCGCCGGCCGCCATCATCTCGATCGCGCAGCAGGCGAGGCCGAACGTCGCGCCCCAGACCGACGACTTGCGGGACCAGTTGACCAGCTTCTCCACGGAGGTGAGCAGGACGCCCGCGGGGAGTTTCTCTTCGATGCCCATGCTGGCGTGCCTCCCTTCAGTCCCAGTCCAGGCCGCCGCGACGCCAGACATAGGCGTAGGCGATGAACACGGTGCCGATGAACATGACCATCTCGACGAACCCGAAGAGGCCGAGCGAGTCGAAGCTGACCGCCCACGGGTACAGGAAGATGATTTCGATGTCGAAGACGATGAACAGCATCGCCGTCAGGTAGAACTTGATCGGGAACCGGCCGCCGCCAACGGGCTGCGGGCTTGGTTCGATGCCGCACTCGTACGCGTCGAGTTTGGCGCGGTTGTAACGGCGTGGGCCGGCGATGCGCGCTGAGGCCACGGAGAACAGCGCGAAGAAGGCAGCCAGGGCCAGCAGCCCCAGGATCGGTACGTACGGCGAGAGCGTCATGATCTTCCCCTGCTCGTCCTTTCCTGCCCTCTGTCGAGAATCAGCGTCTGAGTATTCACCGTTGTGTAGGCCCCCGCCCGGCGGGGTCTTGTGCTCATGCCGCCGGCACCACCTTGGTCATCGCGTTGATGACGCGGTCCATCGCGTCGCCACCGCGGGGATCCGTCAGGTTTGCCAGCAGTTTGAGAACGAACCGCATCAGCGTCGGGTGCGGCATCCCGTGCTTGGTGGCGATGCGCATGATCTGCGGGTTGCCGATCATCTTCACGAAGATGTTGCCGAGCCGGTAATAGCCGCCGTAGCGGGCCTTCAGCTCGGCCGGATAGGCGGCCAGCGCGCGCTCGCGGTCCGCACCCGTGCGGCCGAGCGCCTGCGCCACCACCTCCGCGGCGAGCTCGCCGGACTCCATCGCGTACGCGATGCCCTCGCCGTTGAACGGGTTGACCATGCCGCCGGAGTCGCCGACCAGCAGCACGCCCCGGGTGTAGTGCGGCACGCGGTTGAAGCCCATCGGCAGCGCGGCGCCGAGGATCGGGCCGTCGGCGTTGGCCTCGTCGGCCATGCCCCACTCGGGCGGGGTGGCGCCGAGCCACTCGGTGAGCATGCGCCGGTAGTTGGTCTTGCCGAACGCGGCCGACGAGTTGAGCACGCCTAGGCCGACGTTGACCCGGCCGTCGCCCATGCCGAAGATCCAGCCGTAGCCGGGGAGCAGCTTGTCGCCGCCCTCCTTGCTGCGCAGCTCGAGCCAGGACTCGAGGTAGTCGTCGTCGTGCCGGGCCGGCGAGTGGTAGTAGCGGCGCACCGCGACGCCGATCGGCCGGTCCTCGCGCTTGGCGAGGCCCATCGAGAGCGGGAAACGGCCGGAGACGCCGTCGGCGGAGATGACCAGCGGGGCGCGGAACGTGTGCTGCTCCCCGCCTTCGGACTCGGCGATCACGCCCACGACGCGGCCGGTGTCCTCGCGGACCGGGCCGGTGACGGTGTAGCCGGTGCGCAGGTCGGCGCCGACCTTCACGGCCTGCTTGGCGAGCAGGTCGTCGAAGTCGTGGCGGGTGCGCACGAGCCCGTAGTTGGGGAAGCTGGCGAGGTCGGGCCAGTCGAGCTCGAGGCGCACGCCGCCGCCGATCACCCGCAGGCCCTTGTTGGTCAGCCAGCCCTGCTCTTCGAACGTGCCGTCGGCGGTCAGGCCGAGCTTGATGAGCTGCTTGACCGCGCGCGGGGTCAGCCCGTCACCGCAGACCTTCTCCCGCGGGAACTGCGACTTCTCCAGGACCAGCACGCGTACGCCGTGCCGCGCCAGGTGGTACGCCGTCGTGGAGCCACCCGGTCCCGCGCCGACGACGATGACGTCGGCGTCGTTGTCCCTGCTGGCGGCCACCACGATTTCCCCCTCGGATGCCGGTTTTCGCTCCTCGCAGGCTCGTGAAATGCTTCACAAGCTCATCGGGTGGAGTCTAGAACCGGGGATACTGCGGGCGGCCGGTTAGGTATACCTAACCCCGGGCCCGAAACCGAGTTGTCGATCGATGTCCGATTCGCAAAGCGGATAATCTTCACATACGGGTTGCGCGGTGCAGCGCGACGATCCCGGCAGACAGGTTTCTCCAGCCCACGGCACCCCATCCGGCCTCCTGGATGCGGGTCGCGAGATCTTGCTGGTTGGGCCACGTCTGGATCGACTCGGCGAGGTAGACGTACGCGTCCGGGTTGCTGGACACCCGCCGGGCGACTGCGGGCAGTGACCGCATCAGATACGAAAGGTAGATGGTGCGGAACGTGAAGTTGGTCGGGTGGCTGAACTCACAGACCACCAGCCGGCCGCCGGGACGGGTGACCCGGGCCAGCTCACGCAGGGCGGCCCTGGTGTCGACCACGTTGCGCAGCGCGAAGGAGATCGTGACCGCGTCGAAGGTCGCGTCCGCGAACGGCAGGGCCAGCGCGTCGCCGGCCAGCAGCGGAACGGTCGGCCGGGTGTGCCGGCCGGCGCGGAGCATGCCGATCGAGAGGTCGGCGCCGACCGCGTAGGCACCGGACCGGCCGAGCTCCTCGGTCGAGACGCCGGTGCCGGCGCCGACGTCGAGCACCTTCTCCCCCGCTCGCAGGTCGAGGGCGGTCCGCGTGGCCCTCCGCCAGCCGCGGTCCTGTCCGAAGGAGAGGACGGTGTTGGTCAGGTCGTACCGCTCGGCCACCCCGTCGAACATCTCGGCGACCTCGTGCGGCTGCTTGTCCAGGTTGGCTCGCGTCACCTGGCCACTGTATGAAACGGCCCGCTCCCAGGGTGGGAGCGGGCCGTTCCTGTTGCTCTTTGGCTTACGCGTCCGGGGTCACCGTGACGACGCGACGCCGCCGGGCCAGGAAGAACAGCACCGCACCGGCGATGACCACCGCGCCACCGACGCCGCCGATGATGCCGGCAGCCGGGCCGGTGACGGGCAGGCCGCCGCCGCCACCCTCGCCGCCGGCCTCGGCGACGAAGACGCCGAAGTCGTCGGTGTTGTCGGTCTTGTCGATGTCCTTGAAGTGCTCCGGCAGCTCGGCGGCCTTCGGGGCGTTCATCCGCGCGATCGCCGGCGGGGCCTCGATCTCGACCTCGTCGATCGCGGCGACCGTCACCGTGCCGTGCAGGGTCGACGGGGCGGGCGCGCTCTCGTCAACCTTGATGTCCCAGTAGAAGAGCGAGTTGAACTCCTCCACCAGCTCGTACGGCTTGAGCTCGAAATCGTTGTAGTCGCAGGTCGCGACGCGCTTGTCGGCGCTGAAGTCGCACTCGTCCTCGGGCGTCGTGAACGTGACGTGCTCCGGCAGCGAGACCTTGAAGGCCAGGCCCTTGGCGGTCATGTCACCCATGTTCAGCACCTCGGCGAACACGCGCGACGACGCGCCCGGCGCGACCGGCTCGTCCGTGTAGGACTTGGCCGCCTCGTCCCAGGTGTAGACGTCCGGCGAGTAGACGCGCAGGTCGGCGCCGCTCTCCTCGCTCAGCACGACCTTGGCGCTGGCGGTGTTGTTCTTCTCGTTCGGGTCGGTGCCCTCGTGCTCGATCGTGACCGTGATCTCGCCGGCGTCGCCGGTCGCGCCGTCCTTCTTGACGATCGGGAAGTCCCAGTCGTACTCGGCGCCGGCCTCGATGGTGTCGCCGTCGATGCCACACAGGACCTTGCCCTCGACCGGGTCGTCGCACTCACCGTCGATGAAGTCGATCTTCTCGGTGTCGAGTGCGCTGATGTCGATCGTGACGGTGATGCCGTGCGCGTCGTTCGGGCCGGCGTTCGACAGCGAGACGACCGCGAACTTGCCTTCGGCGTTGGCCGCGATCGTGGTGCCGTCGAGCTTGATGCCCAGGTCGGCGGTGTCGTCGGCCAACGCCGGGGCGGCGAACGCGGTGGACGCCGCGATCGCCGCTGCCGCGGCCACGCCCGCGCGCAGCAGCGCGCGGTTGCGAAGCTTCATGAAAGTCCCCCGGGGGTAAAGGAAGGGAATATGAGCGAGGACGTTAGCGGCTGGCGATCATGCCGCGCTGCCCCTGTTCTGAGCTGGAAACCTAAGAGAACCTAAAGGCTTCGGGACATTGACCGAACGGTGGATTCACAGCAAGCTCACAGTGATCGGCCAGTGACCAGAAACGATGCGCGGCCTACTCCGCGGAGAACGTGCGACGCCGGCGCAACGCCAGGAGCAGCACGATGCCGCCGGCGAGGACGGCCGCACCGACGCCGGCGATCAACGCCGTCTGCGGACCGGTCACCGGCAGGCCGCCGTCGCCACCGCCGCTGCCGCCACCCGGATTGCCCGGGTTGCCGGGCTCGCTCGGCGACGGGCTCGGCTCCTGCGTCGGCGCGGTCCCGACGAACACGTCGAAGAAGGCCCAGTTGTCGGTGGGATCCGCGTCGGACAGCACGCGACGCTGACCCTGGGTCGCCATCCGCGCCTCGTCGCCGGGCTGCTCCGCGTCGTCGGCGCCCGGCTCGAGCGCGACCGCGTAGACCAGCCCGCCGGGGTGTGTACCAGCGGCGGTGCCGTGGTCGACCTTGACCGTGAGGCCCGGCAGGAACACCTCGCCCGGCTTCAACACGACCTCGTCGTTCTCGCAGGAAAGTGTCGGGGTCTCGGCCTCCACGGCGTAGCAGTCCGCGGGCACGGACGCGAAGGAGACACCCGCCGGCACCTCGACCGAGTAGGCGAGGCCGACCACGCGCTTGCTGCCGTGGTTGAAGATCGCCGAGTCGAGCGGCGCCGTGCCGCCCGGCGGCACCGGAGTCTTCTTCTCCTCGCCGTCCTCGTCGCCGTCGGCGACCACCTCGGCGTAGACGTCCTGCGCCCAGACCGTCAGGTCGTAGGTCTTCCGCTCCACCTTGACGTAGACGTCGGCGCTGTTGTCCTCGGTGTCGGAGTCACCGGGAACGACCGCGGTGACCGAGAAGTAGCCGGCGTCGTCGGTGACCATGGCCTTGGTGCTGAACAGCGGCACCCCGAAGACGACGTCCTGACCGGCCGGGATGTCACCGACCGCGCAGGTGAACTTCGCCCGCCCGGTCTTCTCACAACCGTCCGGGCGGATGAACCCGACCCCGGCGGCGAGCTTGGAAAGGTCGAGCTTGACCGTCACCCCGGTGGCATCGGCGTTGCCGATGTTGGGGAGATCCACCTGGAACGGCTTCGCGTTGGCCTTCTTGACGCCCTTCGCGATGACCGAACTGACAGGGTTGACGGACACATTGGGGCCGTCGGCGGCGTACGCCGGTCCGGCGACGGCGACCAGGCCGACCGCCATGGCCGTGGCCGCACCGGCGCGGAGGAGCGCGGCGCGCGAGCGCGAATTCATCTGAACCTCTGGGGGCTGTGAGGCGAATGATGCCTGTGTGGCACCTGGGGCTGGGAACAGCGCACGGTAACCGTGCGGGTCGGCGCGGCGCTAGGCCCAGATCGGCCGGAAAACGCCGAGGCGGGATGGTTTCCCATCCCGCCTCGGCTCTATATGTACGACCGCTCTGGCGGTCGGCGTCTCATGGGCCCGCTTAGGGTCGCCTACGTCGTAGCGACGTCAGGGACGCTATCGACCGCCGAAAAGCGCCCGCTAGCAGGCGGCACGATTCGTGTGCTGACCGTTGCCGAAATGTTGCCGAAGGCCTCGCTGAAACGTTTTTCAGTGCGAGTCGACGAGCGGCAGGACCGTGCCGACGCCACCGCCGGGCAGCGCGATCGACGAGAAGTGCGAGACCACCCGGTCGTCGGTCGGGTCGTCGGCCGGTGTGTGGTGCACCCGCAGGTGGTTGTAGAGCGTGTCCCGTTGCGCCGGGATGCGGCCGGCGGATCGGATCATCCAGATCAGCTCGTGCAAGTTGGACCGATGCCGCGCACCGGCGGAAGAGATGACGTTCTCCTCCAACATGATCGAACCGAGGTCGTCGACGCCCATGTGCAGCGCGAGCTGGCCCACGTCCTTGCCGGTGGTCAACCAGGACGCCTGCAGGTGGGGCACGGTCTCGAAGAACAGCCGGGCGACCGCGATCAGCCGCAGGTATTCGAGCGTCGTGGCCTGCGTGCGCCCCTTGAGGTGGTTGTTCTCGGGCTGGTAGGTCCACGGGATGAAGGCGCGGAAGCCGCGGGTGCGGTCCTGCACGTCGCGGATCATCCGCAGGTGCTCGATCCGCTCGGCGTTGGTCTCGCCGGTGCCCATCATCATGGTGGCGGTGCTCTCGAGGCCGAGCGTGTGCGCGATCTCCATGACCTCGAGCCAGCGCGCGCCGGACTCCTTGAGCGGGGCGATCGCCCGCCGCGGCCGGTCGGGCAGCATCTCCGCGCCGGCGCCCGCGATGGAGTCGAGGCCGGCTGCCTTGATCCGGCTGATCGCCTCGTCCAGCGAGACACCGGAGACCTTGGCCATGTGCAGGATCTCGGACGGCCCGATCGAGTGGATGACGAGCTGCGGGTACGCGGCCTTGACCGAGCTGAACAGCTCCTCGTAGTACTCGACGCCGTACTCCGGGTGGTGTCCGCCCTGGAGCATCACCTGCGTCGCGCCCAGCTCGACGGCCTCGCCGCAGCGGCGCAGGATCTCCTCCGTCGGGTGGGTCCAGCCCTGCGCGTGCTTCGGCGCCCGGTAGAAGGCGCAGAACTTGCAGGCCGTCACGCAGACGTTGGTGTAGTTGATGTTGCGGTCGATCAGGTACGTGACGATGCCGTCCGGGTAACGGCGGCGCCGCACCGCGTCGGCCGCCTCGCCCAGCGCATGGAACGGCGCCTCGGTGTAAAGCAGCAAGGCCTCCTCGGCGGTGATCCGCCCGCCGTCGGCACCTCGTTGCAGTGCGTCGTCGATCTCCCGCCGATTCTCCACGGGACCGAGCCTAGCCCCGCGCCGGACAGGCAGCCGCGTGGACCGCGCGGGTAGTGTCGAGCGTCGCGTAGAAGGGGTTTGTCGGGGTGAAGGTGGTTCACGGCGTCTGGGCCGGCGGGCGGTTGGGCCTCTGGGGCGAGACCGCGCTACCCGACGTTCCCGGCGAACCGGCCACACTGACGCTCACGCTGCCGGTCGACGACGCGCTGGCCCCGGTGCCCGTCGAGGCGCGGCTGCTGTCGCCGGCCGAGGCCCTCGACCTGCTGGCGGACGACGATCCCGACTGGACACCCGGCGGTGACCTGCGTTACCTCGCGGTGGTCGCGGCGTACGCACGAGGCCTGCTCCGCCGCGGCCGCCTGCTCCCGGGGCTGGTCACTGCGGACGGCGCACACGCCGCCCGCTGGCGCCCGGTGCTCACGGGCCGGGACGCCACCGCGTTCCGCGAGCTGGCGGCGGCGATGCCGGACGCGGTCCGGTCGCTGGGCGCGCCCCCGCCCGGCGACGTGCTGCGCGAGCTGCTGGACGCCTTCACGGACGCGGCCGCCCGGCGCGCGCTGCCCGACCGCCTGCTGCTCGGCCACCGCCCCGGCCCGAAGGCGCCGGTCGCCGACCGGTGGATGCGTGCGCTGACCGCCGACGACCCGACGGTCACGGCGACGACGGCACAGCGCCCGGAGCTGGCCGCGCTGCGTACGGCCCTCGACGCCTGGCACCGCGCGGCGCACCAGGCCAACGAGCCGGTCCGGGTCTGTTTCCGGCTGGTCGAGCCGCTGCCGACCACGGACCGCTGGGACCTGGAGTTCGCGCTGCAGTCGGTCGACGACCCGTCGCTGTACGTACCCGCCGACGTGATCTGGGCCGGCCAGCGCGTGCCCGGCCTGCCGGCCCGCCCGGACGAGACGCTGCTCGCCGGCCTGGGCCGCGCGGTCCGCCTGTTCCCGCCGCTCGACGAGGCCCTGCGCGAGGCGCAGCCGACGGAGACCCTCCTGGACACGGCGGCGGCGTACACCTTTCTAAGACACGCCGCGCCCCTCCTGCAGGCGGCGGGCTTCGGGGTCCAGCTGCCGGCGTGGGCGGGCCGCAAGAGCCTGGGCCTGAAGCTGACCACGCGGGCCAAGTCGTCGTCGCCGGGCGGCAAGGCGCTCGCGGCACAGGGCGTCGGCAAGGACCAACTGGTCGACTTCAAGGTCGACCTGATGGCCGGCGACGAGGAGATCAGCGCCGCGGACCTGCACGACCTGGCCCGCTTGAAGGTGCCGCTGCTGCGGGTCAAGGGCCGCTGGGTCGAGTTCGACGACCGACAGCTGTCGGCCGCGATCCGCGCGGTCGAGCAGCACCGCTCGGGCGAGATGACGATCGCCGAGGTCCTGAGCCAGGTCGCCGCGGGCGGCGAGGAGGAACTGCCACTGGTAGCGGTCGACGCGGACGGCTGGCTCGGCGACCTCCTCTCAGGCGACGCGGACCAACGCCTGCGCCCGACCAGCACACCGGCGGCCTTCCAGGGAACGCTGCGCCCGTACCAGGAACGCGGCCTCTCGTGGCTGGATTTCCTGACGCGCCTAGGCATCGGCGGCATCCTCGCGGACGACATGGGGCTCGGCAAGACGGCGCAGACGTTGTCGCTGCTGGTGAACGAGCGTGAACGAGGAACGGTCTCCCCGACTTTGCTTGTCTGTCCTATGTCTCTCGTCAGCAACTGGCGTAAGGAGGCCGAGAAGTTCGCGCCTTCGCTTGATGTCTATGTGCATCACGGTGCCACCCGGGACGCGGAGCGGCTCGGGGGTGCCGATCTCGTGATCACCACCTACGGCACCGCGTTGCGGGATCTCGAGGCGTTGCAAGGAGTCGAGTGGGGGCGGGTCGTCTGCGACGAGGCGCAGGCAATCAAGAACTCCGGGACGCGGCAGTCGCAGGCCGTGCGGGCCATTCCCGCGCGGACGCGGCTCGCGCTCACCGGCACGCCCGTCGAGAATCATCTCGCCGAGCTCTGGTCCATCATGGACTTTGCCAATCCCGGCCTGCTCGGGCCCGCCAAGACCTTCCGCCGCCGCTATCAGGAGCCCATCGAGGTGCGGCAGGACGAGGATGCCGCGGCCGCGTTGAAGCGGGCTACCGGGCCCTTCGTCTTGCGGCGCCTCAAGACCGACAAGACCATCATCTCCGACCTGCCCGAGAAGCTGGAGATGAAGGTCTGGTGCCCGCTCACCCCCGAGCAGGCCGCGCTCTACCAGGCCGTCGTCGACGACATGATGAACAAGATCGGGTCCAGCGCCGGCATCGAGCGGCGCGGCAACGTGCTGGCCGCCATGACCCGGCTCAAGCAGGTCTGCAACCACCCCGCCCACCTGTTGCGCGACGGGTCCAAGCTGGCCGGGCGGTCCGGCAAGCTCGCCCGGCTGCAGGAGTTGGCCGAGGAGATCGTCGAAGAGGGCGACAAGGCGCTGGTCTTCACCCAGTACGCCGAGTTCGGCTCGCTGCTCCAGCCCTATCTGGCGGCCCACCTCGACCGACCCGTGCTCTGGCTGCACGGCGGGCTGTCGAAGCAGCGACGGGACGAGTTGGTCAACCGCTTCCAGACCGACCCCGAGCCGATGATCTTCCTGTTGTCGCTCAAGGCCGCCGGCACGGGACTCAACCTGACCGCCGCCAACCATGTCATCCACGTCGACCGGTGGTGGAACCCCGCCGTCGAGGATCAGGCGACCGACCGCGCGTACCGGATCGGGCAGGCCCGCAACGTCCAGGTCCGCAAGTTCGTCTGCACCGGCACCATCGAGGAGCGGGTCGACGAGCTGATCGAGCGGAAGAAGGCGCTGGCCCAGCGGGTCGTGGGCACCGGCGAGGAGTGGCTGACCGAGCTGTCCACCGAGGAGCTGCGCGACCTGTTCGCGCTCGACCCGAAGGCGGTGGGCTGATGCCGATCGGTCCCGACGGCTGGTTCGAGGGTGGCAAGGCGATCAAGGTCGAGGGCGGCATCAAGGCCCGCTCGCGCCGCGGCCGGATCGGCGAGGAATGGTGGTCGCGCCGGTTCATCGACATCCTCGAGGGCATCTGCGACAAGGGGCGCCTGGAGCGCGGCCGGCGTTACGCCCGCGCCGGGCAGGTGCTCGACCTCGACCTCGAACCCGGCCGGGTGCGCTCGCGGGTGCAGGGTTCGCGCGCCGAGCCGTACCAGATCGAAGTCAAGATTCCGGTGTACGACCAGGGCGCCTGGACCCGGGTCGAGGACGCGCTGGCCAACCAGGCGGTGTTCCGCGCCAAGCTGCTCGCCGGTGAGATGCCGACCCAGATCGTGGCCGTGTTCGACGACCTCGGCCTGCCGTTGTTCCCGACCGACCTGGACATGAGCTGCACCTGCCCCGACTGGGGCTTCCCGTGCAAGCACCTGTCCGCGGTGCTCTACCTGCTCGCGGAGGCGTTCGACGACGACCCGTTCCTCGTGCTGGCCTGGCGGGGACGGGCACGCGACGAGCTGCTCGGCGCTCTGCGCGGCCCGACCGCCGACGAACCGCCGACCGATCCCCTCGCCGTGCCGGACCGGCCGCTGACCGTCGACGGCTTCTACGAATCCACCACGTCGCTGGCAAAACTCAAGGAACTCCCGGGCGGTGCGACCGCGCCGCCCGAGCTGTTGCTGCGCGTGCTCGAACCGCCGCCGGTGAAGGTGCGGCACATCCCGCTGGTCGACCTGCTCCGCCCGGTCTACCGGGGGCTCGGCGACGATCAGCCGTCGTAGTCGACGACCAGCTTGTCGCTGACCGGGCTCGACTGGCAGGTGAGCACGTAGCCGCGGGCCACCTCGTCGGGCTCCAGCGCGTAGTTGCGGGCCATCGTGACCTCGCCCTCGACGATCCGGGCCCGGCAGGTCGAGCAGACTCCGCCCTTGCAGGCGAACGGCAGCTCGGAGCGCACCCGCAGCGCCGCGTCCAGGACCCGCTCGTCGCGGCGCATCCGCAGCGTCGAGACCCGGCCGTCGAGCAGCACGGAGACCTCGACCGGCGCGGCGTCGTCGGCGGTGCTCGGGCGGCGGGGCGGCTCGGGCACGTCGTCGACGTGGAACAGCTCGGTGTGCACTGCCCCGCCGGGGACGCCACGGTTGGCGAGCACGTTGCGGGCGTCGGTGACCAGCCCGTACGGCCCGCACAGGAACCACTCGTCGACGGTGCTCGCGGGCACCAGCACGTCGAGCAGCCGGGCCAGCCGGTCCGCGTCGATCCGGCCCGAGAGCAGCTCGGACTCGCCGGGCTCCTGGGAGAGCACGTGCACCAGGTGCAGCCGGGCGGCGTACCGGTCCTTGAGGTCGCCCAGCTCGTCGGCGAACATCACGCTGCGCGCGTAGCGGTTGCCGTAGAGCAGGGTGAACCGGCTGTCGTCCTCGACGGCGAGCGCCGTGGCGACCAGCGACAGCACCGGCGTGATGCCCGACCCGGCGGCGATCGCGCCGTAGTGCCGCCGTCGGCCCGGCTCGAATGCCGACGTGAACTTGCCCAGCGGCGGCATCACCTCGATCGCGTCGCCACGCCGCAGCGCGGTGGCCGCGTAGCTGGAGAACACCCCGCCGGGGATCTCCTTGACACCGATCCGGAGCAGACCCGCACTCGCCAACTCGGCGGGTGTCGAGCAGATGGAGTACGAGCGCCGCGCGTCACCGTCGTCCGGCTTGCGCACGGTGAGGTGTTGCCCGGCCCGGAAGGCGAACTGGTCGCGCAGCTCCGCGGGCACCGCGAAGGTGATCGCGACCGCGTCGTCGGTGAGCCGGTCGACGGCCGCGACGGGCAGGGGGTGGAACACCGGGCGCCGGCGGGTCGGTCGGCTGATCGTCACGCTCATCGTCAGTAGGCCTTCATCGCGTCGAACGGCTCGCCGCAGGCGCGGCAACGCCAGAGCGCCTTGCACGCGGTCGAGCCGAAGCGGCTGAGCTGCTCGGTGTCTGGCGAGCCACAATGCGTGCAACGGACGGCGATCGAGAGCGTGACGGGCCGGGTGGGCCCGGGTGGCGCGACACCCGCCGCGGCGAGCTTGGCCCGGCCGCCGGGCGAGATCCAGTCGGTGGTCCAGGCCGGCGCGAAGACCGTGCGCACCTCGTGGTCGAGGTGTCCGGCGGCGCGCAGGGCCGCACCGATGTCGGCCCGGATCACGTCCATCGCGGGGCAGCCGGTGTAGGTCGGCGTGATCGTGACCGTGATGTGCCCACGGTCGTCGGTCTCGACGTCGCGGAGGATGCCGAGCTCGTCGATGGTGACCACGCGCAGCTCCGGGTCGACGACCGCGGCCACCGCGTCCCGCGCGGTCACCAGCGGGCCCCCGGATGGGCACGGTGCAGCTCCTGCATCTCGGCGAGCAGCGCCACGAGCTGCGGCCGGTCCCCGGTCGGCTCGGGCGACGGCGACGGCACCTCCAGCGTTGCGCGCCGCAGCACGTCTTCCACTGTGGACTGCCAGGTGTCACGCAGGCTCGCGAACTCGACCGGGCCAACCGCGTCACCCACGAACAGGCCGCCGGTGTACGGCCACAGCGTGTCGAACGCCTCCTGCACGCGCCGGTGCGACTCGTCGGTGCCGTCACCGAGCCGCAGTGTCCACAGTGTCCCATGGTCCAGGTGGTAGGCGGACTCCTTCAACGCCTTGCCGCCGATCGCCGCGAGCCGCTCGTCCCCAGCGGCGGCCAGGGCCTCGTACAGCGGCTGCTGGAAAGAAGAAAGCAGCAGCAGCTTGGCGATCACGAAGGCGAAGTCGGGCTCGGGCTGCTCGACCAGCCGGCAGTTGCGGAACTCGCCTGCGGAGCGTCGGTAGGCCAGCGCGTCCTCGTCGCGCCCCGCACCCTCGAGCTCGCCGGCATAGGTCAGCAGCAGCCGCGCGGCGCCGAGCTGGTCCAACGCGATGTTGGCCAGCGCGACGTCTTCCTCCATCTCGGGGCCGGCGGCGTACCAGGCGCCGAGTCGCTGGGCGGTGATCAGCGCGTCATCGCCCAGCCGGAGGACGTAGTCGACCGTCGTCACAGGTGCTTCGCTCCGTCAGGTACGTCGTAGAAGGTGGGGTGCCGGTAGACCTTGTCGGCCGCCGGGTCGAAGAACGCGTCCTTCTCGTCGGGGCTCGACGCGGTGATCGCGGTCGCCGGCACCACCCAGATCGACACGCCCTCCTCGCGGCGGGTGTAGACGTCGCGGGCGTTGCGCAGCGCCATGGCGGCGTCGGGCGCGTGCAGGCTGCCGACATGGGTGTGCGAGAGCCCCCGCCGTGGGCGGACGAACACCTCGAACAACGGTTCACCACTCATGCCGGCACCACTTCCTGTTGCTTCGCCGCGTAGGCCGCGGCCGCCTCGCGTACCCAGGCGCCTTCGGAGTGGGCCCGGCGGCGGTGCGCCATCCGCTCCTCGTTGCACGGGCCGTCGCCCTTGATCACCCGCATCAGCTCGTCGTAGTCGGGCGCGGTGAAGTCGTGTGCCTGGCGTTCCTCGTTCCAGCGGAGCCCGGGGTCCGGGATCCGCAGGCCCAGCACGCCGGCCTGCTGGACGCACATGTCGACGAAGCGCTGCCGCAGGTCGTCGTTGGAGAACCGCTTGATCTTCCAGGCCATCGACTGCGCGGAGTGGGTGGAGTCGGTGTCGGGCGGGCCGAACATGGCCAGTGACGGGTACCACCAGCGGTCGACCGCGTCCTGCGCCATCTCGTGCTGCGCCTGGGTGCCGCGGGACAGGGTGTGCAGGATCTCGTACCCCTGCCGCTGGTGGAAGGACTCCTCCTTGCAGATCCTGATCATCGCGCGCGCGTAGGGGCCGTATGAGCAGCGGCACAGCGGCACCTGGTTGACGATCGCCGCGCCGTCGACCAGCCAGCCGATCGCGCCGATGTCGGCCCAGGTCAGCGTCGGGTAGTTGAAGATCGAGCTGTATTTCTGGCGGCCGTCGAGCAGCATGTCGACCAGCTCCGCGCGGCTGACACCGAGGGTCTCGGCGGCGGCGTAGAGATAGAGACCGTGCCCGGCCTCGTCCTGGACCTTGGCGAGCAGGATCGCCTTGCGCTTGAGCGAGGGCGCGCGGGTGATCCAGCTGCCCTCGGGCTGCATCCCGATGATCTCGGAATGGGCGTGCTGGGCGATCTGGCGGACCAGACCGCGCCGGTAGGCGTCGGGCATCCAGTCGCGCGGCTCGATCTTCTGGTCGGCCGCGATCACCGCGTCGAAGTAGTCCTGGAGTGCCGCCGGGTCCCCCTCGACCCGACCACGGAGCGCAGCGGCGCGCAGCGCCGCCTCGGCGGCCTCGACCTGCCCGAGGAGACCACCGTCGGATCCGGCATCCGGGCCGGCGAAGTCATTCCCGTACATCCTCACAGTGTTACAGCTTCCTGACACACAAGCCAGCACCTGTAACAAACAGGCACTCTCCGTCACCCTGAGTTACGGGTTGCTCGCCGTGCGCGTGTGGCCGATCCACTGTGGACAATGAGCTGCGTCACCGCAAAGGCATAAGATTTCCTTAACTTGCATCGCCGAATGCGCCTGAAAGAAGGCGATTTCGGGCGGCTGGCGGCATTTTCGCCCGTGCCATCACGACAAGCAGCGCCGTAGACTTCGACGCGGTAGATCGCTGACCCCCCACGATCGGTTACCGAGAGCCGCCCCCCGGCCTGAAAACAACCGGAGATCACCCCTCATGCGTCCTCGCGTGGTCATGGTGCTCGCCATCGCCGCACTGCTGCTCGGCGGCGTGCTCCTCGTGCCTGCCGCCTACGCCAAGCTGAACGACAGCGGCGGCGGCACCGCCGCCGCGGCGGCCTCCGGACCCGCGCCGACGATCCCCCCAAAGGTGGTCGAACCACCCCAGCCGACGCTCGCACCCGGCCCGGTCTCGGTCACGGTCGACGGCTTCTACTCCTGGGCGCTGATGGACCTGTCGAGCGGCAAGATCTCCGGGTCCAAGAACAGCGCCACCGAGACCAGCTCGACCGAGTCCATGATCAAGTCCTGGATCGTGTCGGACTACCTGCGCCAGCTCGACGAAAAGGGCAAACCGCTCACCGACACCAACAAGCAGATGGTGCAAAGGGCGATCCGCAACAGCGACGACAACGCCGCGGGCTCGCTCAACAAGCTCGGCGGCGGCACCTCGCAGACCAAGCGCATGATCACTTGGTGCGGGCTGAAGAACACCCACCTCGGCACGGTCAAGGGCTACGAGGGCTGGTGGAGCTTCACCGAGATGTCCGCGCAGGACGTCACCCGGCTCGGCAAGTGCATCCAGTCCGGCAAGGCGGCCGGCAAGAAATACACGCCGCTGGTGCTCAGCGAGATGACCAAGGTGACCGGCAAGGTCACCGAGCAGCAGAAAACGTCCGGCGGCGGCCGCTGGGGCATCATCGACGGGCTGCCCAAAGAGCTCGTCACCAACGACGGCCCGATCAGCTTCAAGAACGGGTGGACAGCGCTCGTCTACGACGGCGACTGGCACATCAGCTGCATGGCGATCAGCAAAGATTGGGTACTCGCAGTTCAGACTCGTTACCCCAGCTCAAAGCCTTTGTCGTACGGTGCGAAGGTGTGCCAGGACACCGCCACCCAGCTCGTGACCCCCAAGGTGGGTGCGGCCCTGCGCATTCCCTCGTCCGCCGGCACCCAGGGCTGAACAGTTGAAGACTCCCCCAAGGCAGCGCCGGTCCCGGCGCGCAACGACCCTTGTCGCGATAATCGTCGTCCTCGCCGCCCTCGGTGTGGCGGGCGTGCGGCTCTGGCCGGGCTCGCCGCTGGCCGCCCGGGCCGCCGCGCGCTGGGAGACACCGCCGGGGCTGACCGGCGCCTCGGGCGAGCCCGACTCGACGCCGAGCGACGCGCCGGACGCGCCGGCTTCGCCCGAGGCCGACCCCACTCCGACGCTCGAGCCGCTGCCGGTGAAGGCGACGGACATCAAGATCGACCACAGCGGCTGGTACTCGTGGGCGCTGCTGGACACCCGTACCGGTGAGCTGTCCGGTCCGGCCGACCGCACCGAGCTGAGCACGACCGCCTCGTTGATCAAGTCGTGGATCGGCGCGGACTTCCTGCGCCGCTCGGCCGAGCAGGGCACGGAGCCCAGCGCGTCGCGGATGGCCCAGGTCGAGACGATGATCCGGGACAGCGACAACAACGCCGCGCAGTCGCTCTACGAGGCCAACGGCGGCGCGCCGTCGATCAAGCGGCTGATCTCGATGTGCAAGCTCAAGGACAGCAAGGTCTCGGCGGACGGCGGCTGGAGCCGCACCATGCTCTCCCCGGCCGACATCACCCGGCTCGGCGCCTGCATCGCCAACGGCACCGCAGCCGGCCCGAAGTGGACCAAGTACCTGCTCGACCAGATGCGCGCCGTGCGCGGCACGGGCGACTTCGGCCCGCGCAAGGCGTTCCCCGCCGCCGACCAGAAGAAGATCGCCATCAAGAACGGCTGGGTCGACCGGCAGCGGGAGCAGGAGTACCACGTCAGCTGCATGGCGATCGGCGACGGCTGGGTCATCGGCGTGATGACCAAGTACGACATCAGCAAGGGCTACACGTACGGCGCCAACATCTGCAAGCAGGTCGGCGTGCAACTTCGGGCGGCGGCCAGCTAGCGATCACGAAGTTCCGGGTGCAAACCGTGACGAATCGCTAACCTGAAGGCCAGGACCTCGCACAACGCGGTGGTCTGCCATCTTCTGTCCGGCGACACCCGGGGCTGATTGTGAACGCTAGCCATAGGCGTCGCCGAGGTCGGCGCGCCACGACCGTCGCGGCCATCGCCGTCGCACTCGCCACCGTCAGCCTCGCGGGAAGCCTCCTCTGGGCCGCGTCGCCACTGGTCTTCCGCTCGCCCGCCCGCGCGCGACCCCAGATCGGCGCCGCCAGCCGGATGCCACAGCCCGCGCACGGCTCCCGGACGACGAAGCCGGCCGCGGCGCTCGACCCGCTGCCGGTGAAGGCGACCGAGATCAAGATCCCGCACAGCGGTTGGTTCTCGTGGGCGCTGCTGGACACCCGTACCGGTGAGATGTTCGGTCCGAGCGACCGCGACGCGTTGAGCACCACCGCATCGCTGATCAAGTCGTGGATCGGCGCGGACTTCCTTCGCCGCGCCGAAGAGCAGGGTCGGACGCCGAGCGAGGACGACCTGGAACAGATCGAGTCGATGATCCGCGACAGCGACAACGACGCGGCGGAGGCGTTCTGGGACACGAACGGTGGCCCGACCTCGATCGAGCGGCTGATCTCGCACTGTGGGCTCCGCGACAGCCGGGCAGCCGCGGACGGTGGCTGGAGCCGCACCCTGCTCTCACCGGCGGACGTCACCCGGCTCGGCGCGTGCATCGCCGACGGGAACGCGGCGGGACCCGCCTGGACCGACTATCTGCTCGACCAGATGCGCGCGGTCCGCGACGACGGCGACTTCGGCGTCCGCAAGGCGTTCCCGCCCGAGCAGCAGCACGCGATCGCCACGAAGAACGGGTGGATCGAGCGCGAGGAGGAGCAGGAGTACCACGTCAGCTGCATGGCCATCGGCAAGGGCTGGGTGGTCGGCGTGATGACCAGGTACGAGATCGACAAGGGCGCCGAGTACGGCGCCGCCATCTGCGAGGAGGTCGGCCGGCAACTCCGCCAGGCGGCGGGCCGGCGCTAGTCCGTGTAGAACGTCGGCCCGGTCGGCGGCAGGTCGGGTGCCTCACCGGCGATCGCGGCCCGGCGGGCGAACTCGCGCAGGCCGGCGATCTGGCGTTCGCCGAGGGAGAAGTCGAGCACCCGGAAATATGACGCGAGCGTGGCGGCGTCGAAGGGCTCCCAGCGTGCCGCGGCGGTGGCGACCTCGTCGAGTTCCGACAGGCACAGCTCGCGCGACCGCAGGAACGCCTCGTGCACCTCTTTGACCTGGCCGGGGTGGCGCTCGGCGAAATCACGCCGGGCCGCCCAGACCGCGAACACCATCGGCAGCCCGGTCCACTCGCGCCACGCCTGGCCGAGGTCGGTGACCGTGAGCCCGCGGCGGGGCGCCTCGTACATGGCCCGCAGCGCCACGTCACCGATCACCACGGCGGCGTCGGCCTCCAGCAGCATCTGTGTCACGTCGGGCGGGCAGCGGAAGTACTTCGGCGTCACGCCGTACCGCTGCGCCAGAAGCATCTGCGCGAGCAGCACGCCCGTCCGCGAGGTCGAGCCGAGGGCCACCCGGGCGCCGTCCAGATCGGCCAGCGGCCGGGTGGTCACCATGTTGACCGACAGCACCGGCCCGTCGCTGCCGACCGCCAGGTCGGGCAACAGCACCAGGTCGTCGGCGTTGCGCAGGTACTCCACGAGCGAGATCGGTCCGATGTCGAGGTCGCCGGCCACCAGCGCGGAGTTGAGCCGCTCCGGTGAGTCCTTGTGCAGGTCGACGTCGAGCAGGGCACCCGAGCGCATCAGGCCCCAGTAGATCGGAAGACAGTTCAGGAACTGGATGTGCCCGACACGGGGTCTGCGTATCTCGGTCATGGTGACCCCACGGTATCCCGAGCAGTGGGACGCCGCTCAGGCGACCGCCGGGGATGTGACGCGCGTTTGGCGGATCGCGCGGGCGACGGGCAGGGCCGCGGCGAGCACCGCCAGCACGCCGGCCAGGCCGAACGCGAAGACGAGTGCGCGCGGCGAGAACGGGCCGAGCAGGGCGCCGGCTAGCACGTACCCGAACATCGCACCGCCGTTGGCGGCGGCGTTGAGCCCGGAGTACGCGCGGCCGCGAGCGTTCTCCGGCACCCGGCGGGCGACGAGGATGGTGCTGAACACGCCGAGGCCGCCGTTGAGCACGCCGCCGGCGAGCCAGAGCAGCACGACCAGCCAGACGCCGGGTGCGGCGGCGCTGATCAGGACCGGCACGCAGGTGCTGCCGAGCAGCACGAGCACGCCGCGGGCCAGCGCGTTGTCGTCGTCGTACCGCCGGACGACCCGGGCGAAGATCCAGGCGCCGGCCGCCATCCCCGCCGTCCACGAGGCGGTGACCAGGCCGAACGCGGAGGCGGACGCGCCGAGGGTGTCGCGGATGAAGAACACCTCGATGACGTTGACGCCACCGACGCCGGCGACCACCACGCCGAAGGCGAGGAAGGTGGCGAGGAGCAGGCCGTCGGCGCGCAGCCGCCAGGGCGTCTCCTGCCGCGCCGTCGTGGTCGTCGCGGCGGCGCCACCGCGGCGGGTCTTGATGAGCAGGCCGGCGACCGCGACAGCCAGGTAGGTGACGGCGTCGATCAGCAGCGGCGGCCGGGTGCCGAACGCGCCGACCAGGAAGCCGGCGGCCGCCGGGCCGAGCAGCGTGCCGATCATCGAGGCGGTCTGCCCGATGGCGCTGGCCTTGGGCAACTCGTCGCGGGTGACCATCGACGGCATCAGCGCGGCGAACGTGGGGTTGGTGATCGCGAGCCCGGCGGCAAGCACGCCGACCAGGGCGATCGAGGCGATCGGGCTGGTCACGAAGGCGAGGGCGGTGCAGACCAGCGCCTGGACCAGGCCGGTGGCGACCAGCAGCGTGCGGCTGTCGTACCGGTCGATCAGGCGGCCGGTCAGCGGCACGAGCGCGACCAGCGGCAGGGTCGCCGCGAGCCAGAGGCCGGAGACGGCGAGCCCGCCGGCGCCCCGGTCCTGCAGGGCGAGCGCGAGCGTGGTGGCGGCGAGCGCGTCGCCGGCCATGGACAGGGCACGCGACCCGGCGGTGACGTAGACGTCACCCCAGCGCGACTTTGACACGGCCGAGGCAGATGTGAAGGACATGCTTCGAAAATATTCCTTCACATCTGCGGTACGCAAGTCCCGGCTCGAGTCAGTCGTCGGGGAAAACGGCAAAGTGGACACGCACGGTCCGCGCCCCCTCGGGCACGGCCCCCTTGCGGTCCCGCACCCGCAGCGGCGCGATCAGTCGCTGCACCTGCTCGAAAAGGTCCTTCATCTCCTGCGCGGTGACGAGAACGGTCGACGTGTTGAGCCCCGCGGCGTCGTGCCATTCGGGCGGCTCCTGCCGGGACCGGGCGAGGTAGGCACGCAGGCGGGCGTAGTCCCGGTCGACGTAGAGGCTGACCAACTCGTCCTCGGCGGCCTGGGTCTCGGGGTCGGCGTCCGGCTCGAGGTCGACGCCCCAGGAATGCACGGGGCTCTGCCAGACGCGCTCGCGCCCGTCCCCCCGGCTCGGCGCCTCCTCGATCAGACCGACCTTGGCCAGCTCGCGCAGGTGGTAACTGGTCGCACTCGGCGACAGCCCGACGATCTCCGCCAACTCGGTAGCGGTGCGCCCGTCCCCGGTGACGTTCAGATCCTCGATGATCGCCAACCGCGCCGGATGCGCCAACGCCCGCAACATCTTGGGATCCGAAATCCGGCGCCGCTCCTGCCCGACCTCCGTCATACCCAACATCGTCCCACCACGCCGGTAAATCCCTGGCCACCACCTCTGGGCGGGCGTAGCGTGGAGCGCCGCTGCGCTGATGGGCGTGGTTACCGGGCACTGCCGGCACCGGCTGGGGCGTTGAGCGCTCCGCGCGGAGTTCCGGGCGGCCCAGGTCTTCCCGAGCCACACTGACGACCGCCGGAAGGTTTCCTCGGATGACCCTGCCCGCTGAACACTTCGTCAACACCGACACCGAGCCCGCCAGCGACCTCGATACCGATCTCGACGCCGAGCGTGCCCATCTCGCCGAGTCCCGGGCCGCCCTGCGCCGCATGCGCGAGCGCGCCGAAGCCCTGTTCTCCACCGGCGGCAACGTCGCCGGTGACTCCTACACCGCCGAGACCCTCGGGCGTACGCTTGCCCGCCGCGTCGCCGAGCTCGCCGACGATCCGGACACCCCGCTGTTCTTCGGGCGGCTCGACTTCGGCGCCGGCCCGCAGGCCGAGGACCACGCCGGGCATCGCTATCACGTCGGGCGCCGGCACGTCACCGACGAGGACGGCGAGCCCATGGTGCTCGACTGGCGCGCGCCGGTGTCCCGGTCGTTCTACCGCGCCAGCGCCCGTGACCCGCAGGGCCTCGCGGTCCGCCGCCGGTTCGGGTTCAGCGCCGGGCTGCTCACCAGCTTCGAGGACGAGCACCTGGACCGCGGCGAAGAGCTCGGCACCACCAGCCGGATCCTGACCGCCGAGATCGAGCGGCCCCGCGTCGGGCCGATGCGCGACATCGTCGCGACCATCCAACCCGAGCAGGACGAGCTGGTCCGGGCCGACCTCGACGTGTCGATCTGCGTGCAGGGCGCACCCGGCACGGGCAAGACCGCGGTCGGCCTGCACCGCGCCGCGTACCTGCTCTACCTGCACCGCGAGCGGCTACGCCGATCCGGCGTGCTGGTGGTCGGGCCCAACCGGGCGTTCCTGTCCTACATCTCCGCGGTCCTGCCCGCGCTCGGCGAGGTCGAGGTCGAGCAGGCCACCGTCGACGACCTGCTCGCCGGCGTGACCGTGCGGGCGCAGGACACCCCGGCCGCCGCCACGGTCAAGCACGACGCCCGGATGGCCGCCGTGCTCGCCGCCGCCCTGGACGCGCACATCGGCACGAACACCGAGCCGATGACGGTGCCCGACGGCTCGTACCGGTGGCGGATCGGCGCCGAAGTTCTTCGCCGGCTGGTCGAGGACGTCCGCGCGGAGGCGCTCCCCTACGGCACCGCCCGCGAGCGGATCCGGGCCCGGGTGGTCAGCCTGTTGCAACGCCAGTCCGAGGCGCGCCGCGGCGACTCGCCGAGCGACGGCTGGCTGCGCCGGATGGGCAAGGCCAAGCCGGTCACCGACTTCCTCGACCAGGTCTGGCCCGCCGTCACGCCGGAAGGCCTGGTCGCCCAGATTCTCACGGACCCGCCGCCCGGCATCCTCACCGACGACGAGCGCGACCGGCTCCGTTGGCCGACGCCGCCGCGGTCGCTCAAATCGGCCAAATGGACCGCCGCCGACCTCGTGCTGATCGACGAGGCGGCCGGCCTGATCGAGCGCCGCCCGAGCTTCGGCCACGTGGTGGTCGACGAGGCACAGGACCTCTCGGCCATGCAGGCCCGCGCGATCGCCCGGCGCAGCGAGCACGGCTCGATCACCCTGCTCGGCGACCTGGCACAGGGCACCGCGCCGTGGGCCGCCGCCGACTGGAAGGAGACCCTGCGCCACCTGGGCAAGCCCGACGCCGAGGTGGTCCCGCTGACCGTCGGCTTCCGGGTGCCGGCCGCGGTGGTCACCTTCGCCAACCGCCTGCTGCCGGCGCTGGCCGTCGACGTGCCGGCGGCCCGCTCGCTGCGGCACGACGGCGGCCTGACCATCGACGCGGTCACCGACCTCGACGCCGCGACGGTGGCCGAGGTCAGGTCGGCCCTGACCCACGACGGCTCGGTCGGCGTGATCGCGGCCGACACCGCCGTGGCGGGCGTCCACGCCGCGCTGACCTCAGCCGGCATCGACACCGCGACCGCCGACGAGGTCGAGAGCGCGGCGCGGGTCACGGTCGTGCCGGCGTCGGTCGTCAAGGGCCTCGAGTACGACCACGTGGTGGTCGTCGAACCGGCCGCCATCGTCGCCGCCGAACCCCGTGGCCTGCACCGCCTCTACGTGGTGCTCACCCGAGCCGTCAGCCGCCTGGCCGTCCTGCACACCGAGCCCCTGCCGGCACCGCTCACCAGCGCAACCTAGCGATCCGGCCCTGTTCGCCGGAGGCGTAGCAGACTGCCAGGCCCGCGCACGCCACCGCGTCGAAGCTGCCCGTGTCGAAGGGTGACCAGTGGCGGCCCGCGTCGAACGAGATGTCGCTGCCCGTCGGGCCGACCGCGAGCACCGGGCCCAGCCGCGTCATCCAGGCCGCGCCCGAGCGGTATTCGCCCGGCTCCCGGCTCGCGGGTGTCCAGGTGCGGCCGCCGTCGCGGGTCACCGCCGCGGCGTCCGGCGCCGTGGTCGGCGTCGCGAAGTCGCCGCCGACCGCGACGCCGTGGTCCCGGTCGCGGAACGCCAGCGAGTAGATGCCCGCCGACGGGCCGCTCGGCACCGGTGTGTCGGTGACCTTCCAGGTGCGCCCGAGGTCGTCGCTGCGGAAGACCCGGGCCGTGGCGCCGCCGCCGGTGGCGAAGTAGGCCCGGCCGCCGGCCGCGACCAGGCACGTGCCGCTGGCCGCGAAGGCGAACTCGCCCGCCAGAGCGTCGGGCATGCCGTGCGGCGACACCACCGACCAGGAGCGGCCGGCGTCGGCGGTGGCCAGGATGCGGAACCTGCCGTCGACCGGGTCCGACAGCGCGAGCCCGTGCCGTTCGTCGAGGAACGTCATGCAGTCGTAGAACGCGGCCGGGTCGGTGTTGCGGAAGACCTCCGACCAGCTGCGGCCACCGTCCCCGGTGCGGTAGAGGCGCGAATCCTCACCCGAACCGATCGAGAGTGCCACCGCGTTGCGGGCGTCGAACGCCTCGATGTCGCGGAACTGCAGGGTCGACGTGTCGGGTGGGCCGACCGACGACCAGGTGCGGCCGCCGTTGACCGTGCGCAGCACCGTGCCCGCGCTGCCGCTCGCCCAGACGGTGCTGGCGCTGACCACGGACAGGCCGCGCAGCCGGGCGGTGCTGTCGGTCGGTGACAGCTCCCACGACGGCGACGGGGTCTGGGTGAACCCCGCCGAGACGGCCAGCACCCCGATCGAGACGGCGGCCATCGACGCTTTTCGCATCCACATGCCGACCGAACTTACTCCGGATATCGAGCTACTTCCACGCCCTCTCCGCCAGGCCGCTCAGCCGCCGCAGAGCCGCCGGGCGTGAGCCCAGGGCGCACAGGCTGCCCAGGATCACGTCCTTGTCGCGATCGGACGGTCGCAGGTCGCCGAGGATCCGCTTGGCACCGTCGGCGCCGAAACCCCGGGTCCAGCCGTTGTTGTCGAAGAAGTGGATGCGTTCGATCGCCTCCCTGAGCGCGGCGCTGCGGGTGTCCGTCGTGACCTCACCGGTGGTCAGGTCGAGGGCGCGGGTCTCCATCGCCCAGCCGATCAGCGGAGTCCGGCCTGACTCCACCGCGGCGAACGCACCGAACCGCGCCGCCTGGATCGCTTTGTTGACGTCGTTGTAGTCGGGCTGGAAGGCGAGCACCGCGTGGCCTCGCCCTGGGGTTCCTTCCGCCGGCCGGAGGAAGGGCTGCAACGCGTGGGTCCGAGCCTGGTCGAGCACCCACGCTGCCGCCAGGTCGGCGGCGTCGTTTCGAGGGGTGAGGTCGTTCGGCACCCATGCGGTGCGGTAAGCAACACTCACATCTCCGACGTAACCACGAAACCCGTCGAAATTCACGAATGACTACTAGTCGTCTCGGCCAATCTCTACTGACCGGACGGATTACCTCGATACGGGACCACCAGCGGCCCGTCGACCCCATCCACGACCCGCACGCGCGCCCGGTAGAAGCGGGACAGGATCTCCTCGGTCAGCACCTCGCGGGCCGGGCCGGCGGCCACCACGACGCCCTCGGCCAGCAGCACCAGGCGATCCGCGTACCCGCCGGCGATCGACAGGTCGTGCATCGTCGCCAGCACCGTCAGGCCCTGGTCGCGGCGCAGCGTGTCGACCAGTTCCAGCACCTCCTGCTGGTGGCCGATGTCGAGCGCGCTGGTCGGCTCGTCGAGCAGCAGCAGCGACGGCTCCTGTGCCAGCGCGCGGGCCAGGAACACCCGTTGCCGCTCGCCGCCGGACAGCGTGTCCAACTCGCGGTCGCCGAAGCCCGCCAGGTCGAGCCGGTCCAGCAACGCGCGCACCGCGGCGAGATCGGCCGCCGACTCCCGGCCGAGCAGCGAGACGAACGGGGTCCGGCCCAACAACACATAATCGAAGACCGACATCCCCGGGGGTACGACCGGCGACTGCGCGACCGTCGCCACCGTGCGCGCCCGGGCGCGGCGGCGCAGCCGTTCGATGGGCGTACCCGACAAGGAGACCGCGCCCGTCGTCGGGAGCAGGCCGCCGATCGCCCGCAGCAGCGTCGACTTGCCGGCGCCGTTGGGTCCGATGACCGCGACCCACTCACCCGCCGCGACCGACAGGTCGATGCCGCGCAGGATCGGCGCTTTCCCGAGCGTCACGTGCAGGTCGCTCACCGAGATCGCGGAGGTCATGTGATCACCCGCTTCGCGGTGCGGAGGATGAGCACGAAGAACGGTCCGCCGACGAACGCGGTGACCACGCCGATCGGGATCTCCGCGGGCGCCGCGAACGTCCGCCCCGCCAGGTCCGCCAGGGCCAGGAAGGCGGCGCCGAACAGCATCGAGAGCGGCAGGATCGAGCGATAGGAGCCGCCGGTGAGCATGCGCACGATGTGCGGCACCACGATGCCGACGAAGCCGATCAGCCCAGACACCGAGACCGCCGCGGCGGTGCCGAGCGACGCGGCGGCGATCAGGATGTAGCGCGACCGTTGCGGGTGCAGGCCCAGCCCGCTCGCCTCGTCGTCGCCGACGGAGAGCACGTCCAACTCGCGGCGCAGGGCGAGCACGACGACGGTGGTGACGACGGCGTACGGCAGCAGCAGCTTCACCTCGTGCCAGCCGTTGGTGGCCAACCGCCCGAGCAGCCACGAGTAGATGGCGCGGATGTCGTCGGCGTTGCGCTGCATCAGGTAGGTCTGCCCGGCGGCGAGGAACGCGGACACCGCGACACCGGCCAGGATCAGCGACGCCGGTGTGCGGTCGCGGCCCGCGACGCCGAGCACATAGGTCAGCGCGACCGCGACGAGAGCACCGGCGAACGCCGCCAGGGGTACGCTCGGCGGCAGCGACCCGATGTCCACATCGGACCCACGCAGGGCGACCACCGCGGTGACCGCGAGCCCGGCGCCCGCCGCCGCACCCAGCAGGTAGGGATCGGCCAGCGGGTTGCGGAACGCGCCCTGGTAGCAGCCGCCGGCCAGGGCCAGCATCGCGCCGGCGAGCAGACCGAGCACGACCCGCGGCAGCCGGAGCTGGAGCACGATCGCGGCCTCGCGCTCCGAAAGTCCACTGTGGATGTGGACACCGGGGATCAGGTCCAGCAGCTCGGCGGCGACCCCGCCGGGCGGGAGCGAGACCGGGCCGAACGCCAAGCCGGCGATGGCCGCGACCACGACGGCGACGACGCCACCGACCAGCCACGGCCACCGTACGCCGGGAGCTCTCAAGCCGGCACCTTCGACACCGCGTCGACGATCTGGCGGAGCAGGTCGACGGTCCGCGGACCCCAGCGGGAGGCGATGTCGTCGTTGAGCGGCACGATCTGCCCGGTCTTGACCGCCGTGATGCCGGCCCAGCCCGGTCGGGCCGACACCGTGGCCGCGCTCTGCTGGCAGCACACCGTGTCGGCCAGGAAGATCAGGTCAGGGTCGGCCTTGACCAGCGACTCGGCGGAGAGCTGCGGGTAGCCGCCCTTGCTGCCGTCCGCGTCGGCCGCGTCCGCGACGTTCTCGAGGCCGAGCTGGTCGAAGAGCGACCCGACGAACGTCTTGGAGGTCAGCGAGTAGAGCTCGGGGCCGAGCTCGTAGTAGTAGGTCAGCTTGGTGGCGCGCTTCGGTACGTCGGCCACGAGCTTGTCGACGTCTTCGCGCATCCGCTTCGCTAGATCCTCGGCGGCCGGCTTGTTGCCGGTCAGCGCGCCGATGTCGGTGATCTGCCGGTACGTGTCGTCGATCGTCTTGCCGGCCGCCGCCACGTACACCGGGATCTTGAGCTGGGTGAGCTGCGCGACCACGTTGTTCGTGTCGTTCGAGAGCACGACCAGGTCGGGCTCCTGCTCGGCGATCGCCTCGGCGTTGGGCTGGAAGCCCGACAGCGCGCTCTTCGGCGCCTCGGCCGGGAAGTTGGACTGGTCGTCGACGGCCTTCACCTGCTGCCCGGCGCCGATCGCGAAGAGCACCTCGGTCGCGGTCGGCGACAGCGCGACGATCTTGGTGGGCTTGGCGGCGACGGTGGTGCTGCCGATGGTGACCGGGAAGTCGGCGGTCGCGCCGACGTCCTGGCTGGGCGGCGTGCCACCGTTCTCGGTGCCACCGCCGGAACCGCAGCCGGCGAGCGCGAGAGCCGCGCCGAGAGCGGCGACGGCGACGAACCTGACCTGATATCGCATGGGTACCTCCTGTCGGTCGAGGTCTGGTGCTTCGCCGACAGGGGTGCCGCCGCCCGCCCGCGAGGCGCCCTTCCTCGAGAGCGCTGGTTCGCGACCTGGGCAGGCGACCTGGCTTGTCCCCTTTGCCAGAAAGGGGCATCACAGTTGCGGGACAGCGCCGGGTTCGCACCGGCTTCGCTGCTTGCGGTCGGGAGCACGGTAACCCACTGGTCACCATGGTCGGGAGGGCGATTGCGCTCCCGTTAGTCGCGTCACCGGCGCCCCGCGTCGTTGTCGCGGGACGCCGGTGACGTCGATGGTCAGCTCTGGGTGATCCGGACGTCGTCGACGCCCGCCTCCACCAGGCTCGCGGTCGAGGCGTCCGCGGCCTCGATCAGGATGCGGACCGACTGCCCGGCGTACGCGGACAGGTTGGCGTTGGCGACCGCCCAGGCGCCGTTGCGGTTGGTGGCCGCACCGGCCTGGCTGAACACGGCCGTCGTGCCGCCGTTGTGCACGACGCTGACCCGGAAGAAGTCGGCCGACGACGAGTTCGAGCCGTGCGCGAGATACCACGACAGGCTCAGCGTCAACGTGCCGCTGGCGGGCAGCGTGATGGCCGGCGAGCGGACGCTGGTCACACCGCCGTCGACGTCGAAGTCGCCCGCCGAGGTGCCGGCGGCCGCGCCGGTGACCAGGTCGTTGACGCCGCTCACGGTCGTGCCGAGCTGCTTGGCGCCGCTGGACGTGGTCGCCGCCGGGTCACCGCGCACCCACTGGCCGCTGGTCGCGGTGTCGGTGCTGTTCGGGTTGGTGGTCCAGCCGGTGGCCGTCTCGAAGGTGTCGGAGTAGACCGTCGTGCCGCCGCCACCGCCGCAGTACTGCGCCTCCTTGCCGATGACGCGATACGGGCAGTCCGCGGCCTCCGAGAGCATCAGCACCGCTTCGCGGTTGCGGCTCGTCTGCGCCGGGATCACCTCGTCGGGCGGGTAGAAGCCGCCGCCGCTGGCCGAGCCCGGGTACATCTCGAACGTGTACGCCCAGATGTTGTGAGTCGCCCACATCCAGTCGATGCTCGTACCGTCGGCGATGTAGAGGTCCGACGACTGCTCCGGCGTGTAGCTGTTGGTCGCGGCCATCTGCTGACCCAGCGTGGCGAAGGTGTTGTACTGGTCGGCCGTCATCCCGGTCGTGGTGTTCGCGGTGGTGTAGCCGAAGGGCCAGAGCACCAGCTGCGAGTACGTGTGGAAGTCGATGTTGGCCTTGATCTGCTGCTGGCCGCCGACCACCCGGCTGTTGACGAAGTCGCGCAGGCGCGAGGTCTCCGGGGCGCTGAACGCCGACGGACCGCGGTAGGTCTCCGAGCTGGTGGTGCCGGACGATCCGCCGCAGCAACCCCACTGGTAGCTCCAGTTGCGGTTGAGGTCGGTGCCCACATTGGACGAGCCTGAGTTGGGTTGCCGGTTCTTGCGCCAGCTGCGGTAGGAGCCGGTGGCGATGTCGTACTCGCTGCCGTCCGGGTTGACCGTGGGCACGATCCAGATCTCACGGCTGTTGACGATGTTGGTGATCCGGGAGTCCGTGCCGTAGTTGTCGGTGAACAGGTTGAGCAGGTAGATCGCCATCTCGACGGTCAGGTGCTCACGGGCGTGCTGCTGCGCGTTGAACAGGATCTCCGGCTCGGCCTCGTCGAGGTTGACGTTGTCGGAGATCTTGATCAGCATGAGGTCGCGGCCCTCGTACGAGCTGCCGATCGAGAGCTTCCGCGCGATCGTCGGGTGGTCCGCGACGACCTGGTTGACCACGGCGGTCAACTCCGCGTAGTCGTGGTAGGCGGAGTCGGCGGGCGGAAACGCCAGCGTGCTCGGCCCATCACTGGCCGCGGGCGGCGTGACCTTCTCGAGCTTGAACCCCAGCCGCGCGATGGCGGCGGCCTCGGTCGCGTTGGCGGTGACGTTGAGGACCCCGTGCTCGACATAGTCGATCGAGGCACCGGTGCGGGCGACCGCGTTACGGTCGGCGATGGTCTTGGGACCGAGCACGCGGTACTCGGCCGAAACGGACGCGGCACCGGCGCCCGGCGCCGGCTTCTGTGCCGCGACCGGGTTGGCCGAGGCGACGAGCAGACCCACGACCGCCGTGCTGACCAGTGCGGTCAACACGCGACGCCGGCCCAGACGAATGGCCATGCATGACCTCCGGGGGTTGGTGGAGGAACGTTGGACGAACCTCACCACCGGATGCATGGTCATATCAATATGGGTCTTTGCGCGAATCCATGCCAGGCTGATCATCCTGCCGGCAATGAACTTCAGTAGGATGAAGTCTGGTGAAACTTCCTTTCAACCGCGATAGTGACAGCCATGAACGCTTCAGCGCGGGTGGTCGTCGCGGTCTTCGGGGCGGTTGCCTTCATTGCCGGGTTCGCGGCGCCGGCCGGGGCCGCGGTTACCCCTCCACCCGTCCATGACGAGCAGATCACGTATCAGGGCTGGTCGACGTATCGCGACTGGCGCACCGGCAGTCACCAGGGCACCGTCGCCCTGCCGGGCATTCCGGGCGTTCCCGGTCTTCAGGGTGGGGTGACCATTCTGCGTCCACAGGGGACGACCGACTACACCGACCCGCATACGGGGGTCACCCGGAGCTGGGACTACGCCACCTGGACCTCGCCGAAGCGGGACGTCGGGTTCGACGCCAGCGAGCTCATCGCCTCGTGGAACGCCGAGACGCCGCGTGGCACCTGGATTCAGGTCGAGATGCAGGGCACCTACAACACCGGGAACACCACTCCCTGGTACGTCATGGGGCGCTGGGCCTCCGGCGACGAGGACATCAAGCGCACCTCGGTGAACCGGCAGGGTGACCCGTACTCGACGATCTGGACCGACACGTTCTCGATCGACGACGTGGCCAACGGCGTGATGCTGAGTTCCTACCAGCTCCGGCTGACCCTCTACCGCGCGCCGGGGCAGCATGCCTCGCCGCGGGTCTGGGCGCTCGGCGCGATGTCCTCCTACGTGCCGGACCGGTTCACCGTGCCGCCGAGCGCCGGGCGCATCGCCTGGGGCAAGGAGCTCGCGGTGCCGCGCTACTCGCAGAACATCCACGAGGGGCATTACCCGGAGTACGACGGTGGTGGCGAGGCCTGGTGCTCACCGACGTCCACCGAGATGGTGGTCGAGTACTGGGGTCGCAAGCCGTCCGCCGAGGACACCGCGTGGGTCGACCCGACCTACCCGGACCCGACCGTCAACCACGCGGCACGGATGACCTACGACTACACCTACGACGGCGCCGGCAACTGGCCGTTCAACACCGCCTACGCGGCCTCGTTCGCCGGTCTCGAGGGCAAGGTCACCCGGCTGCACTCGCTGGACGAGGCGGAGCGGTTCATCGCCGCCGGCATCCCGATCGTCACGTCACAGTCGTTCCTGGCCAGCGAGCTGGACGGGGCCAACTACGGCACCTCCGGGCACCTGTTCGTGATCGTCGGATTCACGGCGGACGGTGACGTGATCATCAACGACCCGGCCAGCTCGTCCAACGACGTGGTGCGCAACGTCTACAAGCGCAGCCAGTTCGAGCAGGTCTGGCTGCGCACGAAGCGGATCAACGCGTCCGGCGGCGTCTCGGGCGGCACCGGCGGCATCGCGTACCTGATCAAGCCGTGGTGGAAGCCCTGGCCAACGGTCCCGGGCTCGACCAACTGGTAGGCCTTACGGCTTCGCGGTGGCCGGCGGCTCCTCGTCGCCGGCCAGCGCGGAGCGCAGCTTGGCCTTGTCCTCGCGGCGCTTGTCGACGCGGTCGGCGAGCTGCTGCGCCATCTGGTCGCGCCAGGTGCGCAGGAAGAACCACGAGATCGTGGCCGAGAAGGCCAGCGCCAGGATGAGCTTGAGGAACAGGCCGATCGGCACCGGCAGCAGCGCGGCGAAGATCAGCACGAACAGGCCCAGCCGGGCCAGCGTGTACTTGACGGCGGGGTTCACGACATCACGTCCTGTGGGTCGGCGCGGCGCTCGGCGAGCGATGGGGCTGCGTCGTACTCGCGGACGACGTTGTAACGGGTGTCCCGCTCCACCGGCCGGAAGCCGGCGTCCCAGATCAGGTCGAGCAGGTCTTCGCGGTGCATGGTGTTGGGGGTGCCGTAGGAGTCGGCGTCGTGCGTGATCTTGTATTCGACCACCGAACCGTCCAGGTCGTCGACGCCGAAGTTGAGCGAGAGCTGCGCGACCGACAGGCCGTGCATGACCCAGAAGCACTTCACGTGCGGGACGTTGTCGAAGAGCAGGCGGGACACCGCGAACGTCTTGAGCGACTCGGCCGGCGACGCCATCGTCGTGCGCGCCTGCAGCTTGTTGCGGACCTTGCCGTCCTGGGAGTCGACGAAGTCGTGCTGGTAGCGCAGGGGGATGAAGACGGCGAAACCACCGGTCTCGTCCTGCAGCTCACGCAGGCGCAACACGTGGTCGACCCGGTGCCGGGGCTCCTCGATGTGGCCGTACAACATGGTCGACGGGGTCTTCATGCCCTTGCTGTGTGCCAGCCGGTGTATCCGGGACCAGTCCTCCCAATGGGTGGCGTGGTCGACGATGTGCTGGCGCACCTCCCAGTCGAAGATCTCGGCGCCGCCGCCGGTCAGCGACTCGAGGCCGGCGTCCATCAGCTCGTCGAGGATCGCGTCGGCCGGCAGCCCGCTGATCTTCTCGAACCACTGGACCTCGGTGGCGGTGAAGCACTTGAGGTTGACGTTCGGCAGCGCCGCCTTGAGCTCGCGCAGCACCTTCGGGTAGTAGCGCCAGGGCAGCGTCGGGTGCAGGCCGTTGACGATGTGCAGCTCCGTGAGCTGCTCGCTCTCCATCTCCTTGGCCTTGCGTACGGCCTCGTCGATGCGCATCGTGTAGGCGTCCTTCTCGCCCGGCTTGCGCTGGAACGAACAGTAGGCGCAGCTCGCCGAGCAGACGTTGGTCAGGTTGAGGTGGCGGTTGATGTTGAACATCACCCGGTCGCCGTTGAGCTCCGTGCGCTTGTGGTGAGCCAGCCGGCCGAGCCAGGCCAGATCGTCGCACTCGTAGAGGTCCACACCGTCCTGTCGGGAAAGTCGGATGCCCGCGTAGACCTTTTCCTCGAGCTCGTGCTTACGTGCCTCGTCCATGCAGGCGAGCGTACGTGCCGCCGGGTGGTGATCACCGTTCGGCCACTGCCGTTCATTCGTTCTCAGCGTCTCGTTACCGCTCTTGCCATCGACAGTCGCCACAGTTTTGCGGTAGTAACGAGTGTGACGGGATGCACCAGACGGCGCCGCGGACCCATCGGGTCCGTAATGTGCCGCCGGGTGTTCGGTCGTCACAACGCGACATCCGGGGAGGATCATGTCGAGCCGGCAGCCCAACCGCCAGGACCATCCGCAGGTCATGCGGGTGCTGAGACCGGTGGCGTGGGCCGCATTGCTGGTGGCCACGGCCGCTGCGGCGGCCGGCTTCGGCGCGCCCGCGTTCGCCGCCGACCCGCCCTACCCGGCGACCGCGCCTGACGACGGCTCCCGGCCCGCGCCGGTCGGTCCTGTCTCGCTGCCCGGGCAGGCGCCCGCGACGAGCCTCCCGCAGATCCCGTCGCCGGCCACCACCGGTCCGCTGGCCGCCCGGATCAACTCCAGCGCGACCGAGGTCGCGATGATCGGCGAGCAGGTGCTCGAGCTGCAGCAGCAGCGCGACCAGGCCGAAAACGACCTGCTGCTGGCCGACGCCAACCTGCGTGAGATGCGCGACGCGCTGACCGCCGCGCAGCGGGCCGCCGACAACGCGGCCGGCGACGCGCTCAAGGCCGCCGCCGCGCTGCCGCCGGGCGCCTACAACCGCGACATGCAGGATCTCGACATGCTGCACCGGCTGCTCACCGGCCAGTCGGCCGGGCCGCACCCGGAGATCGCCGGCGACACCGTCGAGCGCGCCAAGGTCGCCGAGCAGAACGCGACCTCGTACTACGCCGCGATGCAGACCAAGTACGACAGCCTGGTCAAGCAGGCGACCGACCTCGAGAAGACCCGCAAGACCAAGGAAGACGCGCTGCGCAAGCTGCGCACCGACAACATCGACGCCGTCAGGGCGTACGAGCGCGAGCAGGATCGCATCGAGCAGCGGGCCGGCGCCGAATACGTCAGGAACGAGAGCGCGGCCGGCCTCCGCGCGAACCCCAACGCCTTGAAGGCGGTCCGGTACGCGCTGGCCCAGCTCGGCGACCCGTACGTGTGGGCGGACGAGGGTCCGGACTCGTTCGACTGCTCCGGCCTGATGTGGGCTTCCTACAGGTCGGCCGGTTACACGCTGCCACGGGTGTCGCGCGACCAGTACTACGCCACCCGGGGCCAGAGCGTGTCGCAGAGCGCTCTGCTCCCCGGCGACCTGATCTTCTTCGCCTCGGGGTCGAGCTGGTCGACCATCCACCACGTGGGCATGTACATCGGCAACGGCAAGATGGTGCACGCGCCGACCACCGGCGACGTCGTGAAGGTCTCGCCGGTCTGGTACACGCGGTTCTACGCGGCGACCAGGATCTTCCCGGGCATCCCGGTCGCGCCGACGCCGCCGACCACCCAGCCGCCGACGACCAGGCCGCCGTCGACCGGCGGGCCGACCACCAAGCCACCGACGACCGGGCCGACCACCAAGCCACCGACGACGGGGCCGACCACCGAGCCGCCGACCACGGGGCCGCCGACGAGCGATCCGACGACGGACCCGCCGACCACGAACCCGACGACCCCGGCGGACCCGCCCGACGAGGAAGAGCCGACCACGCCGCCCGCGGGCAGCGAGGAGACCACTCCACCTGCCCCGGAGGAGGAAACGCCCGCCACGCCGACCGGCACCTCAGGCAGCTAGACCCACTTCCCGACATAACGGGGTGTGTGGTTGTGCCACGATGTGACATTGGCACGGCGCGCCGGGCGGGCACACGTGCGCCCGGCGGTGGGCAGGGAGGCAGCGATGGACGAGAAGCCACAGCGGTCCAGCGACGCACGACCCGACCCGGTGGTCGACGAGTCGGCACCGCGGGGGAGCCTGTCCGCCGAGCTACCGCCGCTGCCGTTGCCTCCGCCGGTGGGCACGGCGCTGCCTGAGGCGCGCGCCGAGGACCTGCCCGAGGCGTACGAGCCGCCGCCACCGCCGACCGGTGGTGGCGCGCTCTGGCCCGGCGAGCCCGGCTCGACGCCCGCCTGGACCCGGCCGACGCCGGCCGCCGAGATCTCCCACCTGCCCGTGCCGCCGGCCGGCGCGACCCCGACCTCCGTCGTCGGGCGGGCATCGGTCCGCACCGCCGCGGCGCCGGATGCCGCGCACGTCGCCACGCCCGCGGTGCCGGGCACCTACCGGGCCGGTGAGAGCACGACGCCGGCCCCGCCGGCGGCGCCCGCGGGCCCGATCACGCCCGTGCCGGCCAAGGGGCCCGTGCCGCCGTTGGAGCGACGGGTGCCGAAGGTGCCGGTCGCCGAGGAGTCCGCCTGGTCGGGTTTTGCCGTCCCGTTCCACAAGGCCGAAAAGTCCGAGTCGCCGCCCGCCTACGTCCGGCCCGAGCCGAGCGCCGGTCCTTCCTCGCCACCGCCGGTGGCGGGCTACTCGCTGCCGAGCGTCGAGCCGGTGGCGACCGAGGGCGAACCGCCCGCGGCGTCCGGCATCCCCGCGCAGCGGGCCGGCTGGTCCGCCAGCACACCCGCGTCGGTCGAGGCCCTGCCGGGCGCGGTCGACGACGAGGCCGGCGCCGCCGGGGTCGCCAAGGCACGGGCCACGGTGCCGGGCACCCGCAAGCCGTCGGCCGTGGAGCTCGCGCACGGCGTGCCCTCGGTCAGCAGCGGCACGGCCCGGGTCTACCGGGCCGGCGCCGGCGACCTGATCGCCGGCCGCGGTGCGCGCCAGGACACGGGCGGCCCTCCGGCGGCCGGTGGCCCGGACGAGCCGGACCCCGAACCCGAGCCGGGGCGCCCAGGACCCGACGAGCCCCCGGCACCGCCTGAGCCGGAGCCGGAAGAGCCCAGGCCTGGCGAGCCCGAGCCGGGTGAACCCGGGCCCGAGCCCGACGAGCCGGGCCCGAGGCGACCGACGCCCAGACGGCCCGCCCCGCCGACCGAGCCGGAGCCCGAGCCACCGCTGCGGCCCCAGCCGCCCTTCCCGGGGCCGGAGCCGACGCCCGGCCCGGCGCCCTCGCCGTTCCCCGCGCCGAGCCCGCCGCCAGGTCCGGTGCCGACGCCACCGCCACCGGGCCCGATCCCGCCCGGCCCACCACCGGTGCCGCCGTCGCCCGTGCCGCAGCCGCCGCCCTCGCCCGTGCCGCCGCTCCCGGAGCCGCAACCGCCCGCGCCGCCCGGCCCGCCCGTGCCGCCACCGAGCCCGCCGCCGGGTCCGTCCCCGGTGCCGCCGTTCCCGCCCCCGCCCGCGATCGGGCTGCCGCCCGCCATCGGACTGCCGCCCGCGATCGGACTGCCACCCGCCGCCGGGGGGCCACCCGCGGCCGCGCTGCCGAGTTGGCCGGAGTCGGTCAACCCGACCGCGCCGGGTGCCTCGCCGGCCGCGGCCGACTACACGCGCTGGGCACAGGGCCAGCGGACCGGCCGGCTCTACGGCCAGCACGACGACCCGCCGCCCGTGCCGTCCGGCTATCCGGCCGCGACGCTGGACCACTCGGGCTCGCTGACCGGCCACATCCTGGCCCAGGGCCACACCGACAACATCCCGGTCAAGCGCTCGTACGCCAAGGTCGGCCTGTTCCTGGCGATCGGCCTGGGGCTGCTCGTCGGCATCGGCGTGCTGGTCGTCCTCTTCGTCAGCAACTCGATCACCGGCTTCCTGGACTGACTCTGTTCGGGATAACTCCGTGGCGTGACGCCGCACACCCTGAAGCGCTCTCGATTCGATATCGGGCGGCCACGCACCGTACACTTCTCGGGTTCATCGACCGGCGCGTGTTACCGCGCCCTTTGGGCGATCTTGCTGAGCGTGCACCCTGATCGAAGACGCGCGAGATGGCCCGCCACGAAAGGCCCCACTTGACCGCGTTCGCTGACCCCAGCATGTTTCCGTCCATCTTCGACGCGCCCACCGGCGCCGAGACCGACCCCGAGGCCGAGACCGAGACCGACGGCTTCGGCGCGCTCGGGCTCCCCCGCAAGCTCGTCCGGGCGCTCGCCCGGGACGGCATCGTCACCCCGTTCGAGATCCAGAAGGCCACCATCCCCGACGCGCTGGCCGGCAAGGACGTCCTCGGCCGGGGCCAGACCGGCTCCGGCAAGACGCTCGCCTTCGGCCTGCCCGTGCTGGCCCGGGTGGCCCGCGGCGAGCGCGCCCGGCCGCGGCACCCGAAGGCGCTGGTCCTGGTGCCGACCCGCGAGCTGGCCATGCAGGTCAACGACGCGCTGCTGCCGCTGGGCAAGGCGCTCGGCGTGTTCTTGAAGACCGCCGTCGGCGGCGTGCCCTACGACCGGCAGATCGACGCGCTGGAGCGCGGCGTGGAGATCATCGTCGCCACGCCGGGCCGGCTGGGCGACCTCATCCAGCGCCGCGTCTGCGTGCTCGACGACGTCGAGGTCACGGTCCTCGACGAGGCCGACCAGATGGCCGACATGGGCTTCCTGCCCGAGGTCACCGAGTTGCTGGCCAAGACGCCGGCCGGCGCGCAGCGACTGCTCTTCTCGGCCACCCTGGACAACGACGTCGATTCGCTGGTCAAGCGCTTCATGACCGACCCGGTCACGCACTCGACCGAGCCGGCCGTCGCCACCGTCACGACGATGGATCACCACCTGCTGCTGATCCCGCCGCACGACAAGTTCCGGGTCGCCGCGTCGATCGCCGCGCGGGACGGCCGCACGATGATGTTCGCGCGCACCCAGATGGGCGTCGACCGGCTGGTCGAGCAGCTCGCCGCGGTCGGCGTCCGGGCCGGCGGCCTGCACGGTGGCAAGACGCAGCGGGCGCGCACCCGCACGCTCGCCGAGTTCAAGGAAGGGCGCACCACCGTCCTCGTGGCCACCGACGTGGCCGCCCGCGGCATCCACGTCGACGGCGTGTCCCTCGTCGTCCACATCGACCCGCCGCGGGACGCGAAGGACTACCTGCACCGCGCCGGGCGCACGGCCCGGGCCGGCGAGTCCGGCTCGGTGGCCACGCTGGTGCTGCCCAAGCAGCGGCGCAGCACGCTCCAGATGCTCGGCAAGGCCGGCGTCGAGCCGGCCGAGACCCGGGTCCGGGCCGGCGACGCGGCACTGACCGAGCTGACCGGCGCCCGCGAGCCCAGCGGGGTCCCGGTGCCGCCGGACGAGCCGCGCCGCCCGCACCGCCCGGCCGGCGACCGCCGCCACGGCGGGGACCACCGGCACAGCGGGGAGCACCGGCACGGCGGTGAGCACCGCGACCACCGGCACAGCCCCCGCGGCCCACGCAGCGGACCGCGCCGGACCCACTGAACGCGCGACCTTCGGTAACGTTGATCGCATGGCGACGTTGCCGAAGGTTCTGCTGTGGACCCGCACCGACCTGCCCGGCGCCGAGACGGTGGTACTCGACGACCGGCGCGGGCTGGTCGCCCGGGGCACACAGCTAGCGGTCGACCCGATCCCCTACCAGGCCCGCTACGAGCTGATCGCCGACGACAACTGGCAAGCCGCGCGGCTCGACGTGAGCTGCGAGGGCGCCGGGTGGATGCGGACGATAAGAATGCAGCGCGCCACCGGGCGCTGGCGGGCCACCACGGGCGAGCAGGGTGACCTCGACGCCGCGCTGGTCGCCGCCGGCCAGCGCCGGGTCGGCTTCCCCGGCATCGAGGACGCCTCCCGGCTCGAACGCGCGCTCGACGTTGACCTGGGCGGTTCGCCGCTGACCAACACGCTGGTGATCCGGCGGCTGGGCCTGCTCAACGCGACGCCGGACCGGCCCTACAACGTGCTGGCCGCGTGGGTGCTGCTGCCCAGCCTGGAGATCATCGCGGCCGAGCACACCTACACGCCGCTGGGCGGCAACCGGGTCCGCTACGAGAGCGACGGCTTCAGCGCCGACATGACCGTCGACGACGCCGGCTACGTGATCGACTACCCGGGCCTGGCCAAGCGGGGCCAGCCCTAAGCCGGCCAGTCGCCGGTCGCCAGGAAGCGGTCGACCACCGCGAGGTGCGGCGTCAGGTCCAGGCCGGCCGCGGCCACCCAGCCGTCGGCGTAGTAGGTGTCGGCATAGCGTTCCCCGCCGTCACAGAGCAGGGTCACCACCGAGCCGCGTACGCCCGCCGTGCGCATCTCCGCGATCAAGGCGAAAGCGCCCCACAGGTTCGTACCCGTCGAGCCTCCGACGCGGCGGCCGAGCACCGCGGAGGCCGCGCGCATCGCGGCGAGCGACGCGGCGTCCGGCACCGCGACCATCCGGTCGACGACCTGCGGCTGGAACGACGGTTCGACCAGCGGCCGGCCGATCCCCTCGATCCGGGAGCCCAGGCCGGTGGACACCGACCAGTCGGCGGCCGCGTACGCCGGATAGAAGGACGAATTTTCCGGGTCGACCACGCAGACCTTGGTGGCGTGCCGTTGGTAGCGGACATAGCGCCCGATCGTCGCGCTGGTGCCGCCCGTGCCCGCACCCATCACCACCCAGGCCGGCACCGGATGCCGCTCGCGGGCCATCTGGTGGAAGATCGACTCGGCGATGTTGTTGTTGCCGCGCCAGTCGGTGGCCCGCTCCGCGTAGGTGAACTGGTCCATGAAGTGCCCACCGAGGTCGCCGGCGAGCGCGCGGGCGGTGTCGACGACCGCGGACGGGTCGTCGACCAGATGGCACTTGCCCCCCTGGAACTCGATCAGCGCGATCTTCTCGGCCGAGGTCGACGCGGGCATCACCGCGATGAACGGCAGGCCGAGCATCCGGGCGAAATAGGCCTCGGAGACCGCCGTCGACCCCGACGACGCCTCGACCACCGTCGTGTGCGGGCCGATCCAGCCGTTGCAGAGGCCGTAGAGGAACAGCGACCGGGCCAGCCGGTGCTTGAGCGAGCCGGTCGGGTGCACCGACTCGTCCTTGAGATAAAGGTCGACGCCCCACTCCCGCGGCAGTGGGAAAGGCAGGAGATGGGTGTCCGCCGAACGGTTCGCGTCGGCTTCGACCGCGGCGACCGCTTCGGTCACCCACGCCCGTTCGGTGTCGCTGCATCGGTCGAGCTGTTCCATGGGATGCAGATTATGCCGACAGGGGGCGGGGGCGGTTTTCCCACTTGGCCGACAACGCGATCGCGGTGCGCGTCGACGCCACTCCGGGTGTCCGGTTGAGCCGCACGATCAGCCGTTCCAGCTCGGCGATCGTGCCCACCCGCACGGTCAGCAGGAACGACTCGACGCCGGCCATGAAGTAGCAGGACTCGATTTCCGGAAGCCCCTTGAGCACCGCCTGGAGGTCGTCGGCGTCGGTCGTCGACTCCTCGACGACGCCGATCATCGCGGTCACGCCGAGCCCGACCGCCTCCGGGTCGACCTCGGCACGGTAACCGCGGATCACACCGGACGACTCGAGCTTTCCGACCCGCTCGTGCACCGCCGGTGCGGACAGGCCGACCTGTCTGGCGAGTTCGGCGAAGGACAGCCGGGCGTTGGTACGCAACAACTCCACGAGCCGGAGGTCGATGGCATCCACGGCCTGTAGACCCTAACCGGGGCCGGGAGTGGACGATTCGCCGGTCCGCGTGAAACATGGTCAAAGGAGAGTACGGCTCGCAATAGTACCGGGGATCTTCCCACACAGTGCGTTTTCCCCGATTCCAGGACAGTGCACTCTCACGGTGCTCTAATGGCCGTACGTCCCTATGAAAGCCTCTCGCGCACTGCCGGGGCGCACATCTGACCAGTTCGAGAGGCTTTCGCTGACGCGAGGAGGGGACCGTGGACACTGGAGATCGTCTGCTGACGCCGGGCGAGGTGGCTGCGCTCTTCCGGGTCGACCCCAAGACCGTGACGCGATGGGCCGCGGCGGGCCGGATCGGGAGCATCCGGACACCAGGTGGGCACCGGCGATTCCGCGAATCTGAGGTCCGTGCCCTGCTCGAGGGTGAAGGCGTGCTCGACGACCTCGACGACGGCGGCGCCAACGGCCGTCCTCGCAACACCGGGCCGTCGCAGGGCGGCAACCACGGGCCGACCAACGCCGGCCTGCACTGAGGTCGCTCAGGGGGCCCCAGCGGCCCCGATGACGCCGGTCCAGCGTGGCGAAAGATCATGGGCCACGCCGATCGCATCGAGGATCTTGCCGGCCACGAAGTCGACGAGCTGGGCCGCGGTCGCCGCGGCGCCGGCGCCGTAGAAACCCGGGCTCGCCGGCAGCACGACCGCGCCGGCGGCGTCCAGCTCCAGCAGGTGCAGCAGGTGGCTGCGGGTCACCGGGGTCTCCCGGGGCACGAGCACGGTCGGGCGGCGTTCCTTGAGGTTGACCTCCGCCGCCCGCTGCAGCAGGTCCTTGGACAGGCCCAGGGCGATCCCGGCGCACGCCGCCGTGCTCGCCGGCACCACCACCATGCCCCGGGCCGGATATGACCCGCTGCTCGGCCCGGCCGCCAGGTCACCCGCCGGCCAGAACACCAGGTCAGCGCCGGCCAGGTCGCGGCCGAGCCAGCGGGCCAGGTCGTCCTTCCAGTGCCCGTCCCGCAGCGGCGCGCCGGTCTCATCCAAGATCGTCAGCCGCGCCGCGCGGGACACCACGAGATCGACCGGCTCGCCCGCGTCGAGCAAGCCCCGCAGCACCGAAGCCGCATATGGCGTACCAGACGCTCCCGAGACCCCTACCACCCACGGCGTTCGCATACGGTCAAGCCTATTGAGCCGGGCGCGCCCCACCCGGCCCGCATACGGGAGGCCGCTGCCCATGGTGACACCCGGTCTGTTCTGCCCCATCCAGCCGCGGATCTCCCCGCACGCGGACGACGTCCAGGACTGGCTGACGGGCTGGGTGGTCGAGCGCGGCGTGCCGGCCGAGACCGCGGTCCGCCTGCACCAGAGCGGCTTCGCCCGCTACGCGGGCCGCCTCTACCCCGACGCCACCCTCGCCGACCTGCGCCTGGTGACGGCGCTGTTCACCTGGTTCTTCCTGCTCGACGACACGGTCGACGGCCACGCCACGCCCTCGCTGGAAGGGGTGCGGGCCACGGTGGACGGCGTCTTCACCACGATCGACAGCGACGGGCGGCAACCCGCGCCGGGCCTGCCCGAGCCGATGCGGGCGTTGCTGCTCGACTCGTGGCGCCCGATCACCGGCGAGTTGTCGGAGGTCTCGGTCGACCGGATCGGCGACGCGCTGCGCCACCACCTAGACGGCATCCTGGTCGAGGCGAGCAACAAATGGGCCGGCCGCCGCCCGGGCATCGTCGAATACATCCAGCTCCGCCGGGCCACCTCGGCGGCGTACGTGTCGTACGCCCTGATCGAGTTCGCCTGCGCCGTCCGGATGCGCATCCCGGAGGCGGTCTACCACCACCCGGTGCTCCGCGAGATCAGCGCGGCCGGCAACGACCTGCTGTCCTGGTTCAACGACCTGATCTCCCTGGAGCGCGACGAGCGCACCTCGGCCGGCCACAACCTGGTGCTGGCCACCGCCCGCGAGCGTGGGCTGCACCGCAACGCGGCGATCAACGAGGTGATCGGCCGTTGGCAGGACCGGATGACCCGATTCGTCGAGCTGCGCGCGTCGGTGCCGACCTTCGGCGCCCGCATCGACGCGGCGGTCCGCCGCTACGTGGAGGGCGTCGCCGACTCGGTCCGCGGCACGATCGACTGGTCACTCGAGTCGCCCCGATACCCACTGCCCCCGGCCGTGCAGCAGTGGATCAGCCGCGGAGACCCTGCAGGGTGACCAGGTCGAGCAGGGCGAAGGCGAACAGGACGATGCCGATCACGCCGTTGGCGGTGAAGAAGGCGCGGTTGACCCGGGACAGGTCCGTGGGCTTCACGATGGCGTGCTCGTAGACCAGGACCGCAGCCGTGATCGCTACGCCGGCTCCCCACAGCCAGCCCAGGTCGGCCAGCACGCCGAACCAGACGTAGAACGCCACCGTCACGACGTGGGTCAGGGCCGAGATGATCAGGGCGCCTCGGACGCCGTGTTTGACCGGCACCGAGCCGATGCCGATGCGGCGGTCGGCCTCGAGGTCCTGCACCGCGTAGATGCAGTCGAAGCCGCCGATCCAGGTGCCGACCGCGACGCCGAGCACGAACGCCGGCCAGGACCACTCGCCCGTGACGCCGATCCAGGCACCGACCGGGGCCACCGCCTGCGCCGCGGCCAGGAAGAGCTGCGGGTAGTTGGTGAAGCGTTTCGCGTACGAGTAGATGACCAGCAGGAACAGCGCCAGCGGCGACAGGATCAGGCAGAGCGGGTTGAGCGCGGCCGCGGTGGCCTCGAAGACGGCCAGCGAGATCAACAAGCCGACCCAGGCGGTACGCATGGACACCGCACCCGTGATCAACTCGCGGCTGGCGGTGCGCGGGTTCTGCGCGTCGATCCGCCGGTCGATGATCCGGTTGGCGGCCATCGCGACCGTCCGCGCCGCGACCATCGCGATCGTGATCAGTGCCAGCGTGTCCCACTGCACGCGGCCGCCGTCGAGCCGCATGGCGGCCAGCGCGGCGACGTAGGCGAACGGCAGGGCGAAGATCGAGTGCTCGATCACGACCAGCCGCATGAAGGCCCGTACCCGGTTAGGGGCCGGTGCCGCCACGGCCACCATCAGATGCCGTACTCCTTCCACCGCTTGTCGACCAACGCCGTGATCTCCGGCGACATGGTCATCTCGTCCGGCCAGCCGCGGGTGTAGCCCTCGGTCGGCAGCTTCCGGGTGGCGTCGACGCCCGCCTTGCCACCCCAGAACTGCTGGTACGACGCGTGGTCCAGGTGATCGACCGGACCCTGCGTGAGCAGCAGGTCGTGCGCGTAGTCGACGTTGCCGAACGCGCGGAACGCGACCTCGGCGTAGTCGTGGACGTCGCAGTCGTCGTCGACGACCACGATCAGCTTGGACAGCGAGAGCAGGTGGGCGCCCCAGATGGCGTTCATCACCTTCTGCGCGTGCTTGGGGTACCGCTTGCGGATCGACACGATCACGCAGTTGTGGAACACCCCGGCGGACGGCAGGTCGTAGTCGACGATGTCCGGGATCAGCAGGCGCAGCAGCGGCAGGAAGATCCGCTCGGTGGCCTTGCCGAGCCCATGGTCCTCCTGCGGCGGCTTGGACGTGATGATCGAGTGGTAGACCGGGTCGCGCTGGGTCGTCACGCACTCGACGTGCAGCACGGGGAACGGCTCGACCGGCGTGTAGAAGCCGGTGTGGTCGCCGAACGGGCCCTCCGGCAGCCGCTCGCCGGGCTCGATGTAGCCCTCCAGCACGATCTGCGCCTGCGCCGGCACCTGGAGCGGCACGGTCAGGCAGTCGACCATCTCGACCCGCTCGCCGCGCAGGAAGCCGGCGAACAGGTATTCGTCGATGTCGCCGGGCAGCGGCGCGCTCGCCGCGTAGCTGACCACCGGGTCCGCGCCGATCGCGATCGCCACCGGCAGCCGCTCGCCGCGCCGCTCGGCGACCGCGTGGTGCGCGGTCGAGTCCTTGTGGATCTGCCAGTGCATGCCGAGCGTGTTGTGCGAGTGCTGCTGGAGGCGGTAGAGCCCGAGATTGCGCTTGCCGGTCTCCGGGTGCTTGGTGTGGGTCAGCCCGAAGTTGTGGAAGATCCCACCGTCACCGGGCCAGACCTGGAGCCCCGGCAGCCGGTTGAGGTCGACGTCGTTGCCCTGGTAGACCACCTGCTGGCAGGGCGCAGTCTTGACCTTCTTCGGGGGTACGGACTTGAGCTGCATCACCTTGCCCAGCCCGTCCCGGATCCCCGACCAGCCCACCGGCAGGTCCGGCTTGACCAGCGCGCCGATCCGGTCGCCGATCTCGTCGAGCGACTCGACACCGAGCGCCAGCGCGGTGCGGCGCTCGGTGCCGAACAGGTTGATCGCGACGGGCATCTCGCCGCGGGTCGGCCGCTCGAACAGCAGGGCCGGCCCACCCGCCCGGACGGTGCGGGTCACCACCTCGCTGATCTCCAGCGTCGGGTCGACGGGCACACCGACCCGACGCAGCTCACCGGCGCTCTCGAGCGCGGCGATGAAGTCCTTGAGGTCCGGGTACGGGAAGCGGGCCATGAATAGCAGTCTCGCCTATGGCGCCCACCGCACCTTCCCGGCCCCCGGTTCAGAAGGTCAGGTCGGCCGCGGAGTCCGGCAGGCCGTCGGCGGAGCCGACGTAGACCTGCTGGGCGAAGACGCCCTCCGGCGGGGTCAGCGAGCTGATCACCCGGCCGTGCAGGTCGACGGTCTCGATCCGCTCGTTGTCCCGGCCGTCGTTCGTGCGGACCAGCAGGCGGTCCTCGCCGACCCAACCGAGCAGCAGGCCGGGTTGGTCCAGCGCGAACCGGCTGCGCACGGCGCCGGTCTCGGGGTCGGCGAGCGCGATCGACAGGTCAGCGGCGTCCCATGGCGGTCCGCTCAAGGCCAACTGGCCCTCGGCGGAGAACGCGGGCGCCGAGTACAGAGCCTTGTCGGGCACGTCGAAGACGCGCCGCTGCTTGCCGTCGAGGTCGTAGAACTGGACCTGCCCCGCCTCGTACGGGCTGCCCTCGTTCTTCGTGTCGGCGGTCGTGATCGCGAAGCCCGCGCTGTCCGGAGTCCAGCCGATCCGGATGTCACCCTGGCGGAAGTCGGGCACCGCCAGGAAATCCGCGCGCAGCGTCTCGGCGTCGACGACGACCACGGTGATGGGGCCGGTCTTGGGAGCGAGGCGGAACGCGATCCGCCGCCCGTCCGGCGACCACTCTCCATCGCCCGCGTTGCCTGGAAACCCGCCCTGCTGGTCCGTATCCATCCAGCGCACCTTTTGGGACTCCCGGTCCATGACGCCGACCCGGGTCGGGTGGGCAGCGCCGTTGTCGCCGACCCCGACCAGCACCTGGTCGCCGTCGGGCGAGGGCACGACGGACCGGTACGGGACCCGTTGGTACTCGCCGGTCTCCCGGTCGAGCAGCAGCGAGTACAGGAAGGCCGGGCTGGCGTCCTCGACCTTCGGGTCGCGGATGCCGCTGTAAGCGGCGATGACGGACCCACCCGGCCTGCTGGCGAACTGCTGGCCACCGCCGCCCGCGCCACCCAGGGCCAGGCCGCCGGCCAGAGCCGCGCAGACGGCCAGCCCGATGCCGGCCCCGAACTGCGCGCGGCGGCGGCGCCTGGCCCCGCGCAGCGCGACCCGGGCGAGCCCGGGCGGTGGCGGCGAGTCGCTGGCGAGTTCCTCGAACGTCTGGCGCAGTGCGTAGGTCATGCGGTCGTTCATCGCGGCGCGTCCTCCTTCGCTTCGACATGGAGCTCGGGGGCGAGCTGGCGAAGCCGGGCCAGCGCCCGCGCCGCCTGGCTGCGCACGGTCGACTCGGTGCACCCGAGGATCTCGGCGATCTCCTCGTCCGGCCGGTCCTCGAAATAGCGCAGCACCAGCACCGCCCGGTGCTTGGGCGCCAACCGGGTCAGCGCATCCCGCAACGCGAGCCGCAGGTCGACGCCGGCGGTCGCGTCGGCGCCAACGGCCGTCTCCGGCGGCTCGCCGGTGCTCACCTCGCGATGCCGGCGCAGGCTGCGCCACCAGCTGGTCTGCTGGCGATAGAGCGCGGTGCGCAGATAGGCCTCCGGCGCACCGGACCGGATCCGCGGCCAGTGCCTGGCACATTTGACCAGCACCGTCTGCAACAGGTCTTCGGCCTGCTGGCGGTGCCCGGTCAGCGCGAGCGCCGTGCGAAACAGCGCGTGCGACCGGGCCGCCACGAAGTCGCTGAACTCCGCCTCGAGATCAGCGTCCATGCTCGTCCCTCATACCCCTGACAACGCCGGCGGTCGGCCGGCTGCTGCTCGGGATCTCAGGAAACGCGGGCGCGCCGCCGCGCCGCCTTCCGGATCGCGTCGGCGACCTCGTCGGCCCGGGTGTGCCGCCCGGACCAACTGGCCAGGTTGGACTTCTGCACGGCCCAGGCGCTGACCGCGCGGCCGTCCCGGGTCTCGATCCGCAGCCCGCCGTAGCCGGTCTTGGCGTCGACGACCTCGCCGAGGGGCAGGCGCCGGGTCCGCAACGGGTTGCGGACCTCGACCTCGGTGTCGGTCAGCGTCACGGCCGGCCGCAGCGCGAGCAGCATGGGTGCGAGCCCGACCGCCAGCCCGAAGACGAGCGCGTAGCCGAGGCTGAGCTCCAGCCCGTCCCGCGCGACGGCCAACAGCGCGCGCACGACCACCCAGGCGCCGAACGCGATGAACACGATCCCGGCCACCCGACCGGCCGGCGACACCCGCCACGTCTGTCGCATCGTCACGCCCCTGCCAGGTAGAAGCCGGCCTGGTCAACAGTCACCTGCACGGCCGCCCGGCCGCAGTTGTAGAGCAGGAACGAGTCCTGGCTCAGGCCGACGGCGACCAGGCTGCTCACGGTCTGTCCGGCGGCGTAACTGATCACCGACGCGTTCGGACGGGTCTGCCCGTATGGGTAGGCGGTCAGACACCCGGTCTGGGTCGCGCCCGACGCCGTCACGTTCGCCAGCGCGGTGCGTGCGGTGCAGGGGTCGGACCCACACTCGGCCTTGCTGACGTAGACGCGCAGCGTCTGTCCCGCGGCGACCGAGGCGTTCGCCCGACGGCTCGGCGAGGTCGGCAGATAGGTGTCGCGGGCGCTGGGCGCGAACGAGCCCGCCAGGTCCGCGACCAGATGGACGGTGCCGGTGCCGGTGTGCGCGAGCGCGACCTTTCCGCCGACGACCGGCGCAATCACCATGGTGGTCATGTTCTTGCCGGCGGCGAAGGTGGCGTTCGGGGTGGCCGGCACCGCGCCACCGGCCGGATAGGCGGTCACCTGCCCAGACTTCGTCGCGTTGAGGATGTTCAGGTTCAGCGCGACGGCGGTCGTGCCCGCCGGAACGCGGGTCGACACGTCGAACGTGACCTTCCCGTTGGCGGCGACCGGGGTGGTGGTGGGCACGCCGACCGCCGAGCGGGTGTCCATCACCCGGACGGGGGTGTTGGCCTGGAAACCGTTGCCGGGGTTGCCGTAGTTGCCCCACAGGTCGGCCAGCAGGTGGGTGGTTCCTGGGCCGCTGTTCCAGATGCGCACCATGCCGTTGCGCACCTTCACGGTCACCAGTGTCGCGATCGTCTGCCCGGAGGCGAAGTGGAGGTCCGCCGCGTTCGGCAGGAAGTCGCCGTCTCCGTAGACCTTCAGGAAACCGGCCGTCGTCGGCTGGGTCGCCGTGACGTTGAGGACGACCGCGCTGGCGTTCGCCGCCGCCGCGGGCAGGGCGAACACGGCCTCCGCGCCCGACGCCACCGGCGTCGTGCCCGGCACGCCGATCTTGGACCGCGTGTCCAGCACCCGCTGCGGGGTGACGGCGGTGTAGGCGCCACCGAGGAACACGCAGGGTGCGTCCATTATGGTCGCTGAGGGCGTACGGAACCCGTCGACGCTGAACTGGACCGTGGTGCAGGCCGGGCCGGCACGGTCGAAGCTGAACCGCGCGATGCCGGTGTTGTTGACGACCCGCTCCGGACCGTTGCTGATGATGAAGGCCCCGATCGGTCCGTCGGTGGCCCACTGGTACGTCCGCTGCACGGTGGTGATCGTCTCGAAGGCGCCACCGCCGGGCGCCCGCGCGATCGTGGAGCTGATCGACGGAGTCGGCACCAACTCGACGGCGCCGCGGTCGACGTACCCACCGCCGCTGTTGGGGGTGTCGGGCTTGTCGGCGTGCGCGTTGCCGCGCAGGTCGGTCGCGGACAGCCCCGGCGCGGCCACCCACGCCGAGTCGATCGCGGGCGAGTCGGCAGCCAGGGTGAAGCCGCTCCGGAAGTAGTCTCCGCTGCTGGTCATCCTCGGGTCGGCCCCGATGTCGTGCGCCGCTTGACCGGTGGCCGAGTGGAAGGTGCCCGGGTCTGCGTAGGTCGTGCCCGCCCAGGAGTAGAGCGGCCCACCGAGCCTGGGGTCGATCACGTTGTAGTCGAGGAGCGAGTCGGCGGTGGCCGGGGCCGCGACGGTTACCGGCCGCACGCTCGCCGGGTCTGGTGCTGACGGGGCGGTGCAGGTGCCGAGCGTCCCGAACGTGGTTTGCACGATCGAGTTGACGAGGGCGAAGCCCGGCGAGGCGCCGGTGACCTCGACGCCGGCCAGGCAGTCGGTCATGATCGAGTTGTTGACGACCGTCGTCCGCGGCGCGTCCGCGACGCTGATGGCCGCGTATGCCGGGAGCCCCGCGAGCCGCTTGGACCACACGTTGCTGGCGGCGATGCGGGTGTCGGCCGCGCCCGCACCAACAGCGAACGCGGGCGCGCGTAGGGCCTGCATGGACATGCCGGTGATGGTCACCCGCCTCGATGCGCCCTTGATCTCGACTCCGGGCCCGTAGGGCGACAGGACCCAGCCGGAGGAGACCGTGACGTCGGTCGAGTCTTCGACGAGGACGGCGGCAGGACCCACCCCGCCGATGTTGAACCCGTCGATCACGACGTCGTGCACTCCGGAGAGGCGGAAGACGGCCTCGGTCGCGTTCCCAGGGCCGACCTGCACCGCATTGCCTTTGCCCGGGGCAGCGGCGATCGTGATCGGTTTGCCGGGCTCACCGGACCGGGGCACCACGTTCTCGTTGTAGGAGCCGGTGCCGACCTCGATGGTCTGGCCGGCCACGGCGACGGCGACTGCCTGCGAAATCGCGCAGAACGGCTTGCTCACACTGCCGTCCGGCGCACTGCCGCACGACTTGGCGACGTAGATCTTCGACGGCGGCGCCGCCGCCGCGCTGACACCGATGGCCGGCGACCCGGCCGCCACCAACGCACCCACGGCCAACAGTCGCAGGCCACGACCCACACGCATTTACAGCTCCCCGTTGCCGAAATGATCAACGGCGAGCGTACCGAGCGAAATCGGCCTTATTCAATGGCCGAATGGTCGAGTCAGAGGCCGCCGTACGAGTGCAGGCCAGTGAAGAACAGGTTCACGCCGAAGAGGTTCATCAGCATCGTCAGGAAGCCGAGCACCGCGATCCAGGTCGCCGTGGTCTTCTTGACGCTCGGCGTCGCGCGGGCGTGCAGGTAGCCCGCGTAGACGATCCAGGAGATGAAGGCCCAGACCTCCTTGGGGTCCCAGCCCCAGTAGCGGCCCCAGGCGGCCTCTGCCCAGATCGGGCCCGCGATCAGCGCGCCGAAGGTCCAGATCGGGAACGCGAACGCGTGCAGCCGGAACGAGAGCCGCTCCAGCACCGCCGCGGTGGGGAGGCGCTCGCCCAGGGTGAACGGGAAGCCCGCCTTGCCGTTGTCCCAGCCCGAGCGGATCAGGAACAGGCCCGCCGGCACGAAGCCGATCAGGAACACGCCCGAGGAGATGGCCACGGCCGTCACGTGGATGGCCAGCCAGTAGGAGTCCAGCGCCGGCACCAGCGGGCCGACGGGGACATACAGGAACAGCGCGGCGACGCCCAACAGGACCACCTGGGTCAGCGCCACGTAGAGGCCGAGATGGCGCAGCGCCGGGCGCTGGACCATGACGACGATCCACGCCACCGCGGCGACCGACGTGGCCGCGAGGACGTACTCGTACATGTTGCCCCAGGGCAGCCTGTCCCCGGCGACGCCGCGGAAGATCAGCGACCCGATCTGGGCGACACCCGCGAGCACCAGCACCGCGGCGGCGATCCGCCCGGCCCAGGACACGCGGCCCGGCACTGCCGGCTTCCTGACCTCTTCGACCACCTCGACGACCGGCGGACCGCCGGCGCCGACCAACTCGCGGGTCGCCACGCGCGCGACGGCACCGCGGTCGCCGAACGCGTACACGGCGGCGTAGCAGATCATCGCGACGAGGTAGCCGAGCATGGCCACCACCAGCAGCGCGTCCGACAAGGCGGCCATCAGGTCTTCTTCTCTCTCACGGCGGCGACGGTGGAAGCGAACTCCTCGGCGAAGCCGGGGTAGTCGGTGCGCGGGAGGCCACCGGCCTCGAGCAATCTACTACTGGACGTCGGAGACGGGGAAGTCAATCGGAAGAAGACGCGCCGCCGCTTGCCGAACAGCGAGCCCATCAGCCCACCGAGCGCGAGCACCGCGGCCACGAGCGCGATGCCCTGGCCGGGGTCGTGCCGCACTGACAGCGTCGCGTACTCCTTGGTGCCGACGAACTGGACCGTCGAACCGTCGTCGAGCGTCCACGTCTCGCCGGGCTTGAGCAGCTTGCCCTCGCCGACCGGCTTGAGCCGGCCCGCGTCGATCTGCGCCTGGTCGAGCCGGTAGACCGAACTGGGGATGCCGGCGTCCAGGCCGAGGTTGCCCCGGTAGGCGGTCAGCAACAGCGCGGGGTTCTCCTCGGCCGGGAACCGGGACGTCACGAACGGCGCCTGGTCCGGCGCGGTCGGCATATAGATCCCGTCGAAGCCCATCTGCAGCGAGGCGTCGCGCTTGCCGGTCGCCGGGTCGACGTTCGCGTCCGGGAACGAGATCGCGCCCGTGCTGGTCTGCATCTCGTCCGTCGACAGGAACGGACCTTCCTTGGTCTGCGTCTGACCGAACCGGTCGGTGTAGCGCAGGATCGGCGCGTAGCCGTGGCCGAGCAGGTAGACCGATGCTCCGTCGAGCCGCAGCGGATCGTTGACCGAGAAGCTGGCGGCACGGGTCGGCCCGTCGCCCTCGACGGTCACGGACGCCCGGAACTCCTTGGGCTGCCCGCTGGTCTGGTAGGTCGCCTCGAAGTCGTCGAGCGTCATGCAGAACGGCGGCAGCTTGCCCTCGTCGACGCGTGGCCCGAGCTTCGCCTCGTCGTACTGCTGAAGGCTGTTGCAGAAGCTCGAGTCCTTGCCCGTGACCAGGATCCGGTTGCCGTGCCAGCCGTACCACGAGCCGAGCGCGACCGCGACCAGCACGGCCAGCAGCGAGACGTGGAAGACCAGGTTGCCGGTCTCCTTGAGGTAGCCCTTCTCGGCGGAGACCGTGTCGCCGCGGACCGCGACCCGCCAGCGCTGCTTGCGCAGCGCGGCGGCGACGCCTTCGATGTCGCCGTCGTGGTCGGCCGCCGAGGCGTGTTGCGGCAACCGGTCGAGCCGCGCCGGCACGTTCGGGGGTACGGACCGGATCGCGCGGTAGTGGTCGCGCAGCCGCGGGATCACGCACCCGATCAGCGACGTGAACAGCAGCAGGTAGATCGCCGCGAACCAGGGTGAGCCGAAGACGTTGAACCCGTCGACCCTCTCGATCCACGGCGCCAGCGTCGGGTGGTCGCGGTAGTACTGCTGGACCTGCTCGATCGCGACGTTGCTCTGCGGCAGCACCGAGCCCGGAATCGACGCGACGGCGAGCAGGAAGAGCAGCACGAGCGCGGTCCGCATGCTGGTGAGCTGGCGCCAGAGGCCGCGCGCGGCGCCGACGAGGAAACCGCCCCAGCCGGGCGGGCGGGGAGCTTCCGGCGGGGCGGGTCGGGTTTCGGTGGCCGTCATCAGATCCCGATGCTTCCCACGCCGACGCTGGTCTGCAGCCAGATCAGGAAGCTGTTCCAGCCCCCGGTGACCAGCGCGAGCCCGATCAGGATCAGCAGCACGCCGCCGACCCGCGTCACCCATTTGCTGTTGCGGCGGATCAGCTTGAACAGCCCCAGCAGCCGGGTGAAGAACAACCCGAAGACCACGAACGGGATGCCCAGACCGAGGCAGTACGCGACCGCGAGCACGACGGCCCGGTCGGCCTGCCCCGAGGTGCTGGCTAGCAGCAGCACCGAGCCCATGGTCGGGCCGACGCAGGGCACCCACGAGAGCGCGAACACCGCGCCGAAGACCGGCGCCGCGAGCAGGCCGGCCTTGGGCAGTGCCTGGATCCGCAGCTCGCGCTGCAGCCCCGGGATCACGCCGAGGAAGGCCAGCGCCAACACGATGATCAGCGAGCCGACCACGATCTCCAGCGCCCGGCGGTGCTCGACCATCGCCCAACCGACCCGGCTGACCAGGACCGCTACCAGCACGAACACGGTCGTGAAGCCGATGATGAACAGCATGGTCCCGGCCAGCACCCGGCTCCGCTCAGCCACCGCGGTCCGCAACCCGCCGCCTGCGGCGACGTTAGGAACGGTCCGTTCCTCTGCGGAAACCGTTAGTAACGGACCGTTCCTTTCAAGCTCGGAGCCGGCTAGGCCGGTTACGTAGCTGAGGTAGCCCGGCACCAGCGGAAGCACGCACGGCGAGAGGAAGCTGACCAGGCCGGCCAGCGCCGCGCCGGCGATCGCGAAGAGCAGCGGGCCGCTGGTGGCCAGGTTGCCGAACGTCTCGCCCATCAGGACGCCTCGGCGGCGACCCGCTCGACCACCGGCCGGAGCTGCTCCTCGGTCACGGCGCGGCGGATCACGTAGGCGATGTCCCCGGAGCGGTCGAGGATGATCGTGGCGGGGATGGAGTTCGGCGGGATCTCGAAGCCGAGGGCGAGCTTGCTCGACGGGTCGAACACGCTCGGGTAGGCGACGCGCTGGTTGTGGAACGCGAGCGCGGCGTCCCGGCTGTCGCGGATGTTGATGCCGAGGAACTCGACGCCCTTGTCCTTGGTCGCCTCGTAGACGTTCTCCAGGTCGTCGATCTCGGCCCGGCAGGGCGCGCACCACGATCCCCAGAAGTTGACCACGACGACCTTGCCGGCGCTGCGCGCCGAGTCGTAGGTGCCGCCTTCGAGCAGCTCGCCGGTGACCGCCGGCGCGGCCGGGCGCTTGCCTGCGGCGCACTCGATGAAGCCCTCGCTCGACGTCGAGCACAGGTCCTTCCAACTGTCACCGCCGCGGCCCGCGACCACGTAGACGACGGCGGCCACCGCGAACACGGCGACCGCTATCCCGACGAGGAGCCCGCGACGGCGCACGTCACGCTCCCTTGGCGTGCCGCGCGTTGGGCGAGAGCGCGACCAGGTGCGCGGCCGGCTCGGAGTAGCCGATGCCGACGACCTTGGCACCCTCGAAGTGGAACGAGGTCAGGCTGCACAGCCCACATTGGCGCTTGCGGGGGTCGTGCCAGAGCCGCTTGCGCTCGACGTAGCGCCGCAGGGTCCAGATCGGCAGCTGGTGCGAGATGCAGACGGCCTCGTGCCCCTCGGCCGCGACCCGGGCGGCGTGCACGGCGGCGAACATGCGCTCGGCGATCGCCCGGTAGGCCTCGCCCCACGACGGGGTCAGCGGGTCGCGCAGCACCCACCAGTTGCGCGGGTCGCGGAACGAGCCGTCGCCGGGCGAGACCCGCTTGCCCTCGAACCAGTTGGCGCTCTCGATCAGCCGCTCGTCGACCGCGACCGGGAGGCCGAACTGGGCCGCGATCGGCTCGGCTGTCTCCTGCGCGCGCTCCAGCGGGCTCGCCACGACGTGGGTGACGTCGCGGTCGGCGAGCGCCTGCGCGGCGGCCTTGGCCATCTGCGCGCCGAGTTCGCTGAGCTTGAAGCCGGGCAGGCGCCCGTACAACACCTTGTCCGGGTTGTGCACCTCGCCGTGCCGCAGCACGTGCACCACCGTCGTCGTCAACTCGCGCCCCCCGCGTCCGCCGCTGCCCGCGCCGCGCCCGGCAGGGCCGCGGCCAACACCTCGAGAGCGGCGTCGTCGATCGCCGCTGACACGAACCAGGACTCGAACGCGCTCGGCGGGAGGTAGACGCCGGCGTCGAGCATCGCGTGGAAGAACGCCTTGAAGGCGGGCACGTTCTGGGCGCGGGCGCCGTCGAAGTCCACCACGTCGGCGTCGGTGAAGAAGATCGAGAACATGTTGCCGGCGTACGAGAGCCGGTGCGGCACACCGGCCGCGGACAGCGCTTCGGCGGCGAGCTTGCCGACCGTGCCCGCGGTCTCGTCGAGGCGACGGTAGACGGCATCGTCGGCCAACCGCAGTGAGGCCAGGCCGGCGGCGCAGGCCAGCGGGTTGCCGGAGAGCGTGCCGGCCTGGTAGACCGGCCCGGCCGGGGCCAGCTTCGCCATGATCTCGGCGCGGCCGCCGAACGCCGCCGCCGGCAGCCCGCCGCCCATCACCTTGCCGTAGGTGAACAGGTCGGCGCCGGCCTCGGGGTCACTCAGCACAGCTTCGATGCCGGCCCAGCCGGACCTCGACACCCGGAAGCCGGTCATCACCTCGTCGACGATGAACAGGGCGCCGTTGGCGTGCGCGATCCGGGCCACGCCGGCGTTGAACCCGTCCCGCGGCGCGATCACGCCCATGTTGCCCGGGGCGGCCTCGGTGATCACCGCAGCGATCTCGGCGCCGTCGGCGGCGAAGACCGCCTCGACCACGGCGAGGTCGTTGTAGGGCAGCACGATCGTGTCCGCCGCCGCGGCGCCGGTGACGCCGGGCGAGTCGGGCAGGGCGAACGTGGCGACGCCGGAGCCGGCCGCGGCCAGCAGCGCGTCGACGTGGCCGTGGTAGCAGCCGGCGAACTTGACGATCTTGGGGCGGCCGGTGAAGCCGCGGGCCAGCCGGATGGCCGACATCGTCGCCTCGGTGCCGGAGTTGACCAGGCGGACCTGGTCGATCGGGGTGCGGGCGACCATCTCGGCGGCCAGCTCCACCTCGCCCGGTGTCGGTGTGCCGAAGCTCGTGCCGCGGGCGGCGGCCGCCTGGACGGCCTCGACCACGGCCGGGTGGGCGTGCCCGTGGATCAGCGGACCCCAGGAGCAGACCAGGTCGACGTAGCGGCGGTCGTCGGCGTCGTACAGCCAGGGACCCTCGCCGCGAACCATGAAGCGGGGGGTGCCGCCGACCGCGCGGAACGCGCGCACAGGGGAGTTCACCCCGCCCGGTGTCAGCTCTCGGGCGCGGCGGAACAGGGCCTCGGATGCCGGCGCGTCGGGCGAGTACCGACCGGGGCCGGCCGAATATGTTTCGGTCACGGTGCTGCCATTCTGACAGCACGTAGTAGATGCGAGGCAGGCGACCCTGCACCGGACGCTCGACGGGCCGGTCCAGGGAGATCGCGATAGGCTCCTACCGTGGATCGACCGGAGCTGTCCATTGCCGTGCGACGCACACCCGAAGAGGTCGTGCTGAGTCTCGTCGGCGAGATTGACATGCTCACCGGCAACCGGTTGGTCAACGCGATCACCGAGGTGCTGACCGAGCCGACGCCGCGAATCATCCTCGATCTCGGTGGCGTCACCTTCTGCGACTCCACGGGTCTCGGCACGCTCGTCGTGCTCAGCCGCAAGGCCCGCGATGCACAGAGCGTGTTGATCCTGACCAACGTCGGTGACTTTCTGATGCGGGTCCTCGACATCACCGGCGTACGCTCCGCGCTCATGGTCAAGAACAACGAGCCGTCGAGCTAGGGCGCGTCCTGCCGCTCAACGTGAGCCGAGACGGAGTCCAGGCGTCGTCTGGCGGTGGCCCGGGATTGCCGGGATACCGGTGTTGTATCTCGGTGATCCCGGGACGCCGCCAGACGACGCCTTGGCCCGTCGCAGGCCGCGTTGAGCGGCAGGACGCGCCCTAACCCCAGCGGGCCTGTTCGAGAAGGGCGATCGCGCGTTCGCGCGCGCCTTCCTCCTCGCCGCGCAGCAGCGCCGTGGCCGCGTCGACCGCCTCGGTGAGCGACCGGTAGCGGGCGTCCCGCTCGCGCACGTCCTCACTGTGCGCGGCGAGCTGACGACTCTTCGTCCACAGGTCGACGAAGACCGAGACCTTGGCGCGCAGCACCCAGGGATCGAACGGCTTCGTCAGGTAGTCGACCGCACCCGCCGCGTAACCGCGCAGCGCGAGTTGCGCGTCGCGGTCCGCCGCGGTGAGGAAGATGATCGGCACGTGCCGGGTCCGCTCGCGGCGTTTGATGTGGTTGGCCGTCTCGAAGCCGTCCATGTCGGGCATCTGTGCGTCGAGCAGGATCACGGCGAAGTCGTCGACCAGCAGCTGTTTCAGCGCGGCCTCGCCGCCCTCGACCGCCACGGACTTCACCGGCAGCCCTTGCAGGATCGCCTCCAACGCGAGGAGGTTTTCCTTGCGGTCGTCGACCAACAATGCTTTCGCGGTGCCACTCACTGCCCCACCCTAACGGTCAAGCGGCTCCGCCTTCCTGGCTCGTCCGGTCGGCGGTGCCGTGCACCCAGCTCGCCATCAGGTCGATCAGCTCGTCGAGGTCGACCGGCTTGGTGATGTAGTCGGTCGCGCCGGCCGCGATCGCGGACTCGCGGTCGCCCGGCATCGCCTTCGCGGTCAGGAACACCACCGGCAGGCCCGCGTTGTGCTGGTTGCGGCGGATCACCCGGGTGGTCTCGTAGCCGTCCTGGTCGGGCATCATCGCGTCCATCAGCACGATGTCGACCTCGGGGTGCTCGGCCAGCGCGCGCACGCCGTCGCCGCCGTTGTCGGCGTAGAGCACCGACATGCCGTGCAGCTCCAGCGCGCTGGTCAGCGCGAACACGTTGCGCACGTCGTCGTCGATGATCAGCACGGTGGCGCCGTCCAGCGCCCGGCTGGCCGCGCTCGGTTGCAGCACGGTCTCGGTGGTCGGGCGCAGCAGCGGCGGCACCGTGGTGCGCGGCGGCGCGGGCGCCGGCATCGGCGCGACGACCGCGTCCGGTGCGAGCACGTCCGGCACGAGCAGCGTGAACGTCGAACCCACGCCCGGCTCGGAGACCACGGTGATCGTGCCGCCGATCAGCCGGGCCAGGTCGCGGCTGATCGACAGGCCCAGCCCGGTGCCTCCGTACCGCCGGCTCGTGGTGCCGTCGGCCTGCTGGAACGCCTCGAAGATCAGGCTCAGCTTGTCGTCGGGCACGCCGATGCCGGTGTCGGTGACCGAGAACGCGAACACCGTGCGGGCCGCCTGCAGCGCCGGCATGTCGAGGTCCGGGCTCGGCTCGGCGGTCTGGATGCGCAGCGCCACCTCACCCGTATCGGTGAACTTGACCGCGTTGGAGAGCAGGTTGCGCAGGATCTGCTGGAGCCGCTGCGCGTCGGTGATCAGCATGTCGGGCAGGTCGGTGCCCGTCTCGACCAGGAAGCGCAGGCCCTTGTCCTCGGCCTGTGGCGCGAACGCCTGCTCGACGTACCCCCGGATCTCGTCGAACCGCAGCTCGGTCGGCTCGACGTCCATCCGGCCGACCTCGATCTTCGACAGGTCCAGGATGTCGTCGATCAGCGACAGCAGGTCGGACCCCGCACTGTGGATGGTGCGGGCGAACTCGATCTGCTTCGCGGTCAGGTTCTCGTCGGGGTTGTCGGCCAGCAGCCGGGCTAGTAGGAGCAGCGAGTTGAGCGGCGTACGCAGCTCGTGGCTCATGTTGGCGAGGAACTCGGTCTTGTAGGCGGAGGCGGCCGAGAGCTGTCGCGCCTTCTCCTCCAGCCCCATCCGGGCCAGTTCGATCTCGTGGTTCTTCGTCTCGATGTTGATGTTCTGGTCGGAGAGCAGCTTGGCCTTCTCCTCCAGCTCGTTGTTGGTGCGCTGCAGCTCGGCCGACTGTTCCTGCAGCTCGTGCGCGAGGCGCTGCGACTGGGCCAGCAGCTCCTCCGTGCGCCGGTTGGCCTGGATGGTGTTGAGGGCGACGCCGATCGTGGCGACGAGCCGCTCCAGGAACGTGAGGTGCAGGTCGGAGAACGCGTCGATGCAGGCGAACTCGATGACGCCGAGCACCTCGCCCTCGAACAGCACGGGCAGCACGACCAGGTCGCGCGGCCGGGCGTCGAGCATCCCGGAGCGCAGCGTGAGCGTGCCGGTGGGCTCGGAGCCGACCCGGATCGGGCGGCGGGACAGCGCCGCCTGGCCGACCAGGCCCTCGCCCGGGCCGAACACCACGTGGTGGTCGCGGGCGACGTAGCCGTACGAGGCGGTCAGCCGCAGCCGGACCACGCCCTCGTCGGTGTCGGCCAGGAAGAACGCGCCGAGCTGGGCGTCGACCAGCGGGGTCACCTCGGTCATGATCATGCGGCAAACCTCGCCGAGGTCGCGCTGGCCCTGCAGCAGGCCACCGATCCGGGCCACGTTGGAGTCCAGCCAGCCCTGCTCGGCGTTCTTCTTCGTGGTCTCGCGCAGGGTGACGATCATCTGGTTGATGTTGTCCTTGAGGTCGGCGACCTCGCCCTGTGCCTCGACGGTGATGCGCTGGGTCAGGTCGCCGCGGGTCACGGACGTGGACACCCCGGCGATCGCGCGGAGCTGGGTGGTCAGCGTCGAGGCGAGCTGGTTGACGTTGTCGGTCAGGTCGCGCCACGTGCCGGACACGCCCTTGACCTGGGCCTGACCGCCGAGCTTGCCCTCGGTGCCCACCTCGCGGGCCACC
>NZ_BONC01000026.1 GCF_016862515.1 Asanoa iriomotensis | reverse complement strand
AATCACGCACGAGCGCCTCGACCCCGCCGGTCGCCCGCACCCAATCACGCGCGAGCGCCTCGACCTCGCCGGCCGCCCGCATTCGATCACGAACCGAACGTCACGGACGGCTACCGGGTTCCGGCACGCCCGACCACCCGCGACGCGATGCGCGCGACCCGGATCCCGCGACCACGACGGCGCGCCCGACGATATCGAGGCCCCCGCCACCGCACCGAAGGTCTCGCGCAGCTCAGCCGGCGGCGACAACTAACCCCCTTGGAACTAGGGCAGGCGCCAGACCGACGTGTGCTTCTTCGTGACGCTTTCCAGGGCCATCGTCGTGGGGACGTCGTAGGAGGCGACCTCCGTGCCGGCGGCCTGTGGGCGGAAGGCGCGGCCCGGGTCGCCCGCGTAGGCGTCGGCACCTGCCTTGCGCGCCCGGCGGAGGAAGTTGAACATCCGCGTCGCGAACGACTGGCTGTAATAGACGTCGCCCGCCAGGACCACGTCGGCGTCGGCCGGCCCGTCCAGGATGTCGGCGCACACGGCCTCGACGGTGACGCCGTTGGCCTTCGCGTTGGCGCCGACCGCGGCGATGGCCAGCGGGTCGATGTCGACCGCGCGCACCGTGGCCGCACCGGCCTTCGCGGCGGCGACGGCCACCAGGCCCGAGCCGCACGCCACGTCGAGCACCCGGCGGCCGGCGACCACCTCCGGGTGGTCCAGCACATAGCGGGCCAGGCCCTGGCCGCCCGCCCAGGCGAACGCCCAGAACGGCGGCGGCTGCTCGCTGCGGAACTCGCCCTCGGTCAGCTCCCAGAGCCCGATCGGCTCGTCGGCCTGGTGCAGCAGAATTTCCGGGATCAGGGGCACGGGCGCCAGCCGGGCGTGCAGCCGGACGAACGCGTCAGCGAGATCGGTCATCAGTCGATGTTCTCCGCCCAGGCGCGCCAGTCGTCGAGCACCCCGTGCAGTGACGGGGTCAGCCAGCCGGGCGCCGACCGGCCGAACACGCCCGGTTCCATCGCACCGGCGCCGTCGGGCAGCACGCCCACCAGGTCGTCGACGAGGTCGGTCAGGTTGGCCCAGTGCTGCAACTCCGGCTCCGCGGGCCAGGCGCCGAGCACCACCCCGGCCGGTACGGCCCGGCGCGACAGCGCCTCCAGCGTCAGCGCGATGTGGTTGAGCGTGCCGAAGCCCGCGCGGGCCACGACCACCGCCGGCGCGCCCAGCGAGACGGCCAGGTCCGCGACCGTCCACGGTTCACCGGACGGGCGCACCCCCATCGGCACCAGCAGCCCGCCGGCGCCGTCGACCAGGACCACGTCGTGCTGCTCCGCCTGCTCCCGCACCGTGTCCACGACCGCATAGAGCTCCAGCGGCTCGACCTGGGCGACGCGGGCGGCGGCCAACGGCGAGAGCGGCTCGGGATAGGTCGCGATCGTCCGGGCGGCGGCCGGCGCGGCCAGCGCACGCACGATGTCCACGTCGGACACCGCGCCGTCGGGAAGCCCCGGCTGCGCGGGCTTGACCACGGACACCCGCAAGCCGGCGGCCTGTGCCGCGACCGCGACGGCCGCGGTCAGGATGGTCTTGCCGACCCCGCTGTCGGTGCCGGTGACCAGAACAGGGCCGGTCCACGCGTCGCTCACGCCGCGCACTCCACCACAAGGTGCGATGCCCGGTCAAAACCGCGCACGGGAGTCAGTCCGGGAGGTCCTCCGCCAACAGGTCGAGCAGCAGCCCGTCGTGGAAGGTGCCGTCGGGGCCGCGCTCGTAGCGGCGCAGCACGCCGACCCGCCGGAAACCCACCCGCTCGTAAGCGCGGATCGCCGCCACGTTGGCGGCGGCGGGGTCGATCACCAGGCGGTGGTGGCCGACGGTGCGGATCAGGTGCCTGGCCATCGTGCGTACCGCGTCGGTCCCGATGCCCTTGCCGTGCACGGAGGGCTCGAGGTAGATGTCCATGCCGGCGTGCCGGTACATGGGGTCTTCTTCCTCGTAGGTCTGCACGGCGCCGACCGTGCGCCCGTCGACCTCGACCACGTAGGTGCGGTCGAGGTCCTCGGCCACCGCGGCGGGATAGTCGTCCTCGGGGCCCCACCACAGGGTGACCTCGGGCGCGGACCGGATCACCGCGAGTGGCGCTATGTCGGCGTCGTTCGCCTGGCGGAGAAGCACGTACTCGCCGGTCAACGTGGTCATTCTTGGAAGGCTATCGCTCACGCATCGATAGCGCGCCACAGTTTTCCCACCGGTCTCAGCCGACAACAGGGCCTGCCGCCATCACACGCTGGTACCAGCGCTTTTGGCCTTTCGGCCGGGCTGGCGCGGCGTTTTTTCGCACTAAACTCGTGCGTGTCCGTGGAGCCGCGCGCGACTACGCGCAGCGGAGGACACGAGGGGGCGGATGTGGGCGCATCCGCCCCCTTTTTTAATGCGCGCAAATGCCTAGCGGGCGCGATGCCGAACCAGCATCGCGCCCGCTAGGAAGGGCCCCTTCCCGCCGTCCCACGGGAAGGGACCCGGACCCATCCCCTACCCCCGCCGTCCCGCTCCCGCATCAGGAGCGAACCGTCGGAGCCTGCTCGGCATCAGCCAGACGCCGAAGATTTGAGTGGCACCGTCACGCTCGCGACCACACCGTCGCGCTGGGCCGGCGCCCCGTGTCCGAGCCGCCGCAGTGTGCGTTCCATGCCGGGGTTGTCGGCGGCGGTGTGTGCCAGGACCGCCGCGCAGCCGATCCGTTCGGCCCGGGCGAACGCGCGCCGCACCAACGCCGTGCCGAGACCCCGGCGCTGCCAGCCGTCCTCGACGACCACCGACAGCTCCGCGCACGAGCCTTCCACGACCAGGTTGGCCATCGCGACGACGGTATCCACGGACGTGATCCCGGGCACCACGGCGAGCAGCGTCTGCACGCGCGCGGGATCGAGCAACCGACCCAGCGCGGCCGGCCCCGGCACGCCGTCGGTGGTCAGGTAACGGCGGCGCCGCGTGCCCGGCGAGCAGCGCTCGTGCATCGCCACGAGGGCCGACAGGTCGTCGGGCGTCGCCGGGCGCAGCGTCAGCTCCGTGCCGTCGGGCAGCAGCAGGGTCGCGGTGTCGGCCGCGCGCTGTGCCGCGGCGGCGGCGATCTCGACGAGCGCCTGCGCCCGCGCGTACTCCGCCGGGGTGAAGTCCGGTGCCGCCCGCTGCACGTCGTAACGGCCGCCGGTCGGGTCCGGCAGGGCCATCCCGTGCGCCCGCATGTCGGGCCGCGCCGGTCCGGCCGGCCGCCAGGTGACGGTGTCGGCGTCGAGCAGCGACCGCAGCGCGTCGCCGAGCGAGTCCGGGTCGCGGACCAGGCGGGCGGCCAGGCCCAGCGCCCGGGTCGGCTGGTCGGCCAGGCCCTGGGCCTCGGCCGGCGCGATCCACGCGTCGCGGCCACGCCCCCGTTCGACGGCCGCCCGCAGGTCGGCCTCGGTCATCGTGTGCGGCGCGTCGACGAGGAAGTCGTCCACCGCGCCCGCTTCGGTCGTGTGCACCTGGACGGCGAGGATGTTGACCGCCTTGAGCGCCAGGCTAGCGGTCAGCACCGAGAGGAAGCCCGGACGGTCGTCGACCGTCGCGCGGATCCGCCAAAGGGTCATGCCGTCCTCCTTTCCAATCTTTCGAGATCAGGCCGCCGCGACCGGCGGCGCGGAGACCAGGTCGAGCCGGTCACCGAGGATCACCGCGGCGGCGCGGACCAACTGCGCCATCCGGTCGACCTCGCTGACGTGGAACGCGGCGGCGGGCAGCTCGTCACCGTCCGTGCGGGCGGCCACCAGCACGAGGCCCGCCCGGCCGAACGGCGCCACGGCGTAGCGGATGCCGTCGAGACCGTCGAACGGTCGCGCCCGCAGGGGTGTGACCTCCGGCAGCCGGGGTGGCTCCGGCGCCCGCCAGCTCGCGCAGGCGACCGCCGGAGCCGTACCCGTTGCCACCGAGCCGGCCGAAGGACGTGCCCGCGCCGCCCAGTCGGCCGGCACCACCGCGGCGGCTGCCCAATCCGCGGCTAGCAACCCCGGCACGGCGTCGACCAGGGTGGCCAGGCCGTCGGCCGGGTTGGCGGCGAGTTGGGCGAGCAGCTCGGCATCGTGACCGCTGCTGGTGGGCGCGCCGATCGCCCGCCAGATGCCGTCGATGTGCACGCCCGGGATGGCGCCCAGCCCGGCGTGCAGCCGCTCCAGCCGTGAGCTGCCCGGCCACACGACGGTGAAGTCGTCGACGGCCCGGCCACCCAGCCGTTCCAGCACGACCACCTGGACGATGTCGGCACCGGCGACGCCCAGCGTGCGCGCCACCTGGCCGAGCGCCCCGGGGCGGTCTGGCAGGGTCACCCGTACCCGCAACAACATCCCCGTCTCCCTCGCTCGCGTGATGACCAGGTTGCCGGGTGACCATTTCGTCCCTGTTGCCGCGCCATGTCTCGACCGCTACAACCTCGGCTTGACACTGTGAACGCCGTGCCCTCAACTGTTCAGATGACCGAGGAGGGGCCGGCTGGGCTCGATCTGCGTAGTCTGTCCGGCTACCTGGGCACCCCGGTGGCCGCCACCCTGATCCCCGGCGGTCGGTCCAACCTCACCTACCACCTGGTCGCGGGCGGCGACGATCTCGTGCTGCGCCGGCCGCCGCTCGGCCACGTGCTGGCCACCGCGCACGACATGGGTCGCGAGTTCCGGGTGATCTCCGCGCTGGCGCAGACCCCGGTCCCCGTGCCGCAGGCGGTCCGGTTCTGTCCTGACGAGACGGTCATCGGCGCGCCGTTCTATCTGATGCAACGGGTCGAGGGCACGGTGTTCCGCAGCGCGGACCAGACCGATCCGCTGGGTGCGGGCCGGCGCCGCGACCTCGCGCACACCATGATGGACACCCTCGCGGCGCTGCACTCCGTGAAGCCCGACGAGGTGGGGCTGGGCGACTTCGGCCGGCCCGACGGCTACCTTGCCCGCCAGGTCAAGCGGTGGAGCGCCCAGCTCGACAAGTCGCGCAGCCGCCCGCTGCCCGAGGTCGACGCGCTGCGCGACCGGCTCGCGGCGACCATCCCGGCACCGACCGGGCCCGGTGCGATCGTGCACGGCGACTACCGGCTCGACAACCTGATCGTCGCGCCCGACGGCAGCGCGATCCGGGCGGTGCTCGACTGGGAGATGGCCACGCTCGGTGACCCGCTCGCCGACCTGGGCCTCCTGCTGACCTACTGGGACGTGCTCGGCGGTCCGGCCGCGGCCGGCGCCGCCGGCGTCGTCTCCACCGGCCTCGGCCCGCGGGCCGGCTTCCCGAGCGGAGCCGACCTGATCGAGCGGTACGTGGCCGCCGGCGGCGTCGACGTCGGCCCGCTTGACTGGCACGTGGCACTGGGCTGTTTCAAGCTCGCGGTGATCTCGGAAGGCATCTACTACCGGTACACGCTCGGCCAGACCGTTGGCGCGGGCTTCGAGCGGTTCGCCGAGATGGCCGGGCCGCTCACCGCGCACGGTCTCGCCGCAATCGCATCCGTGGAGGGCTGATGGACTTCGGCTTCGACCAACGCACCGGCGAACTGCACGAGGCGGTCAACGACTTCCTGATCGAGCACGTCTACCCGGCCGAGCCGGTCTTCGCGGAGCAGTTCGCGCAGGCGGAGAACCCGTGGACGCGCCCGCCGGTGGTCGACGAGCTCAAGGCCGAGGCCCGTCGGCGCGGCCTGTGGAACCTGTTCCTGCCGGGTTCCCGCGGCGCGGGCCTGTCCAACCTGCAGTACGCGCCGCTGGCCGAGTTGCTGGGCCGCAGCCCCCACCTGGCGCCGGAGGCGCTCAACTGCGCCGCGCCCGACACCGGCAACATGGAGTTGCTGGCCGAGTTCGGCTCGCCGGAGCAGCAGGCCCGCTGGCTCACCCCGCTGCTCGAGGGCACGATCCGCTCGGCGTTCTGCATGACCGAGCCCGACGTGGCCTCCTCCGACGCGACGAACATTGCCACCACGATCCGCCGCGACGGCGACTCCTACGTGATCGACGGCCGCAAGTGGTGGTCGTCGGGCGCGATGGACCCGCGCTGCGAGATCTTCATCGTGATGGGCAAGACGGATCCGGGCGCTGAACGGCACAAGCAGCAGAGCATGATCCTCGTGCCGCGGTCGACGCCCGGTGTGACGGTGCTCCGTGGGATGACCGTCTTCGGTTTCACCGACGGCGCGCACGGGGGGCACGCGGAGATCAGCTTCGAGGGGGTACGCGTACCCGCGGATAATTTGATCGCCGCGGAGGGCGACGGCTTCGGCATCGCGCAGGCGCGCCTCGGCCCGGGCCGGATCCACCACTGCATGCGCCTGATCGGCATGGCGGAGCGGGCGCTGGAGCTGCTCTGCGGGCGCGTGGCGGCGCGCCAGGCGTTCGGCAAGCCGCTGGCGGAGCAGGGCGTGGTGCGCGACTGGATCGCGGAGTCGCGGGTCCGGATCGAGCAGGCCCGGCTGCTGGTGCTGAAGACCGCGTGGCTGATGGACACGGTCGGCAACAAGGGCGCGCACACCGAGATCCAGGCGATCAAGATCGCGACGCCGGCGATGGCCGAGTGGGTGATCGACAAGGCGATCCAGGCGCACGGCGCGGCCGGGGTCAGCCAGGACACGCCGCTGGCGGCGCTCTGGACGGCGGCCCGCACGCTGCGCCTCGCGGACGGCCCCGACGAGGTGCACCGGGCGTCGCTGGCCCGCCGCGAGCTGCGGAAGTGGTCGGTGGGTTAGCGAGCCTGGCTCACGATTGGCACGATGGGCGGCGTGGTTGACGATCTTTCACTGCACCCGAAGTACCCCGTCCGGACCGAACGCCTGCACCTGCGCCCGCTGACCGCAGCCGACACCGACGCCCTGCTCGCCTACCGCAGCCTCCCCGAGGTGTGCCGATATGTTCCGTTCGCCCCGATGGACAAGGCGGTGATCGCGGACCGGTTGGCGGGGATGTGGTCCGTCACGACGCTGACCGACGAGGGCCAGGCCCTCACGCTCGGCATCGAGCTGGCCACCACGGGCGAACTCGTCGGCGACGTGGTGCTGTTCTTCCACAGCCGGGCACACCGCGGCGGCGAGATCGGCTACGTCGTCAACCCGTCGTTCGAGGGCAACGGGTACGCGACGGAGGCGGCCCGCGCCCTGCTGAAGCTCGGCTTCGAGGACCTGGGCCTGCACCGCATCATCGGCCGGATCGACGAACGCAACAAGCCGTCGGCCAAGGTCCTGCGCCGCCTCGGCATGCGCGAGGAGGCCCGGCTGGTGCGGAACGAGTGGTTCAAGGGCGAGTGGAGCACAGAGCTCGACTTCGCGATGCTGGCGGAGGAGTGGCAGGCCCAGCGCTGATCAGTGGTCAGAGCCGGATCGCGGCGGCCAGGCCGCGGATGACGTCCGCCTCGGCCTGGTCGGTGGTGTCGTCGGGTGGGGCGTGTTCGGTGATGGCGGCGCCGACCACGTTGTCGAGGCTCGCCAGCAGGGCGGCCAGGCGGTCGGGTGCGACGCCGTCCGGCTCCGGGTAGCCGACCGACGCGAACGCTCCGGGATCCAGGACGTCCAGGTCCACGTGGACGTAGACCGGACCGGACACGCCCTCGACCGCCCGCTCCAGGTCGGCGACGCCGTAGCCGCGGACGCCGGAGCGTTCCAGATAGTCGTACTCGCTCGGGTCGCCGGCCCGGATGCCCGCGAGGACCACCTGCTCCGGGCGCAGCGGATCGGCCGGGACCAGCGGTGCCGGGCCGTCGCCCAGCAGCGTGCGCAGAACCATTCCGTGGAACGACCCCGACGGCAGCGTCTGCGGCGTGTAGAGGTCGGGGTGCGCGTCGAACCACAGCACCGTGAGGTCGTCGCCGTGGCGGGCCCGCGCTCGCGCGATGGGGGCCAGGTCCACGCCGCACTCGCCGCCCGCGGTGAAGACCGGACCGTCGATCCCGGCCAGCGCGGCCCGGGTCAGGTCCAGGTTGGCGACCAGCACGTCGAGTGCTTTGACACCCAGGTCGAAAGCGCCGGGATCAGCGCGTACGGGCACCGTCACCACGGCGTCCGCCGCCACCAACGAAGCGGTGCGCCCCGCACCGACGGCCAGCCGCCGCGCCCCCGCCGCACTAGAACCCTGCCACTGCGGAACGCACAACGCCGTCACCATTGGACGAGGTTAGGCGGTTTCGCGTTCGACGAGCCAGGTGTCCAGGAGGACGTGGGGCTGGGCGATCTCTTCCCGGCGGATCCGGGACACCAGCAGCCGGGCCATTTCGCGGCCCATCTCTTCGATCGGCTGGTGGACCGTGGTCAGCGGCGGGTTCGACTGGCGGGCGATCGGGGCGTCGTCGAAGCCCACCACCGCCACGTCGTCCGGGATGCGGCGGCCGGCTTCCTGCAGCGCGCGGACCGCGCCGTACGCCATCGGGTCCGACGCCGCGAACACCGCGTCCACGTCCGGGTTGTCGGCGAGCAGTTGGCGCATCGCCGCCGTGCCGCTGGCCTCGCTGAAGTCGCCGTACGCGATCAGTTTCTCGTCGACCGTGGCGCCCGTGGCCTCGATCGCCTGGCGGTAGCCCGCCAACCGGGTAACCCCGGCGCCCATGTCCTGCGGCCCCGCGATGGTGGCGACCCGGCGGCGGCCCCGGCCGAACAGGTATTCCATCGCCTGCCGCGCGCCACCCGCGTTGTCCATGTCGACGTAGTAGGCCTCCTGCGCGTCCGGCTGCAGCATCCGCGCCGGCCGCCCGCCCAGCACCGCCGGCAGGCCGCGCTGCTCCAGCAGCGTCGGCAGCGGGTCGGCGTCGTGCAACGACAGCAACAGCACCCCGTCGATGTGCTGGTTGGTCAGATGGTGCTCGATCCGCTCGCGCTCCGCCGGCGACTGGGCCATCGCCAGCCAGAGCTGCATCGACGTGTCGATCAGCCCCGAGCTGACCCCGCGGACGATGGCCGCGAAGAACGGCTCGGTGAAGACCCGTTCCTCGGACTCCGAGACGACCAGGGCGACCGAGTCGGTCCGCTGGGTGACCAGGGCCCGGGCCGCGCGGTTGGGCACGTAGCCGAGTTCCGCGATCGCCGCCTGCACCGCCGCCCGCGCCTCGGGGCTGACCTGTGGTGAGCCGTTGACCACCCGGGAGACCGTGCCCCGGCCGACCCCGGCCCGCGCGGCGACCGCGTCGAGGGTGGGGCGGCCGAGGGACCTGGTGCGCTGGGTCGTCATCTTCTCGCTCCTCCGCCGGCCGGACACCGCGCCTTATTCTGCGGCCAGTCCGTTACGTCGGATCACTTCGGCGTACCACCTGGCGCTCGTCTTCGGGGTGCGGAGTTGCGTGGCGTAATCGACATGAATCAGGCCGAAACGCTTGGTGTAACCCCACGCCCATTCGAAATTATCCATCAGCGACCAGGCGAAGTAGCCCCGCAGGGGCACCCCGGCCGTGATCGCCTCATGACAGGCGCGCAGGTGGGCATCGAAATAGGCGACCCGCTGCGGGTCCGCGACCTCGCCGTCGACGACCTGGTCGACGAACGCGGCGCCGTTCTCGGTCACGTAGAGCGGCACCGCCGGGTACTCCGCCGCGAGCCGGGTCAGCGTCTCGACCAGGCCGGGCGCGTCGATCTCCCAGTTCATATCGGTGACCGGGAACCCTCGGGTGACGAACCGGACATCCTCGCTGCCGGGCCACGACGTCTGCTTCCGCCAGCACGGCGACGGCGTAACGCCCGGGACGGGGCCCGCGACGACGTGGCGGCTGTAGTAGTTGACGCCGAGCATCGGCAACGGCGTGGAGATCAATTCAAGATCCCCATCGCGTACGTGGGACATATCGGAAACCGGTGCAAGATCGGCGACCACATCCGCCGGATACGCACCACGCAACAGCGGATCCAGGAAGATCCGGTTCGCCATGCCGTCGATCCGCCGCGCGGCATCAAGATCAACCTCAGCGGAAGACGCCGGCGAGATCGCGTAAAGGTTCAGCGTGATCCCGATCGGCCCCACCGCCTGCGCGGCCAGCCCGTGCCCCAGCAACAGGTGGTGGGCCGCCCGCACCGCGTCGCCCGGATCCGACCGCCCGGGCGCGTGCACCCCCGACCCGTAGCCGAGGAACGCGGAGCACCACGGCTCGTTGAACGTCGTCCAGAGCCGCACCCGGTCGCCGAGCGCATCGTGCGCCAGCGTCGCGTAGTCCGCGAACCGGCGCGCCGTGTCCCGCGCCGGCCAGCCGCCCGCGTCCTCCAGCTCCTGCGGCAGGTCCCAGTGATAGAGCGTCACCCACGGCTCGATGCCGTTGTCGAGCAGCTCGTCGACCAGCGCGCGGTAGAAGTCGAGCCCCCGTTGGCTGGCCGGCCCGCTGCCGCCCGGCTGGATCCGGGGCCAGGACAGGGAGAACCGGTAGGAGCGCAGCCCCATCGCGGACATCAGCTTCACGTCGTCGCGCCACCGGTGGTAGTGGTCGCACGCGACGTCACCGGTGTCGCCGCCGACCGTGCGGCCGGGCGTGTGGCTGAAGGTGTCCCAGATCGAGGGCGTACGCCCGTCCTCCGCGGCCGCCCCTTCGATCTGGTACGCCGCGGTGGCCGCACCCCAGAGGAAGCCGGGAGGAAACGTGGTGGTCACGACTTGACGGCGCCTTCCATGATGCCGCCGATGATCTGGCGGCCGAAGAAAATGAACACGAGGAGCAGCGGCACGGTCCCGACCGCCGTCGCGGCGAAGACCTGCGCGTAGTCGGTGTAGTAGGCGTAGGACAGGAACGCGAGCGAGACCTGCAGCGTCGGGTTGTCGTTGGTCAGCACCGCGTACGGCCAGAGGAACTGGTTCCAGGTGTCCATGAAGGTCAGCAGGCCGAGCACCGCGGCGGCCGGGCGCAGCGCCGGCAGCACGACGTTCCAGTAGATCCGGAACGTGCTGCAGCCGTCGACCCGCGCCGCCTCGATCAGCTCGTCGGAGACCGCCTGCATCGCGTACTGGCGCATCATGAACACACCGAACGCCGTGACCAGGAACGGCACGGTGACCGCGTAGAGGGTGTCGTACCAGCCCAGGTCCTGCATCATTCCCCAGAGCGGGATGAGGCCGAGCTGGGTCGGCACCATCATCGTCACGATGATGAACAGCAGCAGGCCGCCGCGACCTCGGAAGCGCAGCTTGGCGAACGCGAACCCGGCCAGCGTGCCGGTCAGCACGACGGCGACGGTGACCACTGTGGACACGATGACCGAGTTGACGAGGCCCTTGACGAAGTTGGCGGCGTCGTTGTCGAGCACGCGCTGGAAGTTGTCGCCGAACGCGCTGCCGGGCGTGAACGGCGGCGGCACCGAGTTGATGGCGTCCAGGCTGCGGGTGGCGATGACGAACATGTAGTAGAACGGGTAGATCGACGCCAGGACCGCGAGGACCAACGCGATGTAGGTCAGCGGGCTGGTCTTCCAGAGGCGGGCGGAGGCCGCGACCATCGTGGGCTCCCTCATTTAACGGTACGGCGGACAAGGGCGAAGTTGATCGCGGCGATGATTCCGATGAGGACGAACAGCGCCCACGCGATGGCCGCGCCGTACCCGGCCGTGTTGAGGCTGTTGATGCCCTTCTCGTACATGTACATCGCGACCGTCTGGAACTCCCGCTGCGTACCTCCGCGCATGTTGCCGTTGCCGAACACCAGCGGCTCGGTGAACAGCTGCAGCCCGCCGATCGTCGAGAGCAGCACGACGAACACGAACGTCGGCGTGAGCATCGGCAACGTGATCCGCCAGAACTGCCGCCACTGGTTGGCACCGTCGATCGCCGCCGCCTCGTAGAGGTCACGCGGGATCGCCTGCATGCCGGCGAGCAGGATCAGGGCGTTGTAGCCGGTCCACCGCCAGTCGACCATGAAGGCGATCGCGGTCCACGAGCTCCACCGCTGCGCGTCCCAGTCGACCGGGTCGACGCCGACGAGGCTGAGCAGCCAGTTGGCGACGCCGAAGTCACGCTGGAAGAGCATCGCGAAGACGATCGCCACCGCGGCCACCGAGGTGATGTTGGGCACGAAGATGGCCATCCGGAACAGCGTCTTGGCCCGCAGCCGCGTGCGGTTGAGCAGGTTGGCGAGGAACAGCGCGAGGACGAGCTGCGGCACCGTGGCGACGACGAAGATGCCCAGCGTGTTGAACACCGAGTTCCAGAAGTACTCGTCCTTGAGCAGGGCGGCGTAGTTGTCGAAGCCGATGAACGTGTGCGCGCCGATCAGATCCCAGTCGTGCAGCGACATCCAGGCGGTCCGGAGCATCGGATAGAACCCGAAGATGCCGAAGATGACGAAGAACGGTGCGATGTAGAGGTACGGCGAGTACTTCATGTCCCAGCGGGCGCGCTTGGCACCGCGGGCCGGGCGATGCCGGGGCGGCTTGGCCGGCGCGGGCGACGCCGGGCGCGCGGGGGTGGCGAGGGCCATCCTGGGTCCTTTCTCCGACCGTGCGGAAGGGCCCCTTTGCACAAGGGGCCCTTCCGGGAGGCTCCGTCAGAAGGCGCCCTGTGTCGCGGCGTCCTTGATGAACTGGTCCCAGGCTGCGGCCGCCTTGGCCTCGCCGTTCTCATAGGCCCGCAGCGCGGGCTCCATCGCCTGCTCCTTCACGGCCTGGTGCTTGGGGCCGAGGTGGACGGGCTGGATGCCCTCGACGCTCCCGCCGAAGATCTTTCCGGTCGGCGCGCCGCTGAAGTACTCGTTGGTGTAGGACTGGAACTCCGGGTTCTTCAGCGCCTCCAGGTTGGTCGGCAGTGGGCCCTTGAGCTTGAAGGCCGCCACCTGGCTGGTCGCGCTGGTCAGGTACTCGGCAAGCTTCGCGGCCTCGGTCTTGTGCTTCCCCCGTTCAGGCACCGCCAGCCACGAGCCACCCCAGTTGCCGGACTTGCCCGGCACGCCGGCGACGTCCCACTTGCCCTTGTTCTCCGGGCCGGAGTTGTCCTGGACGATGCCGAGCATCCACGAAGGACAGAAGGTCGCCGCGAAGGTGCCCTGCTTGAAGCCCGCGCTCCACTCCGGAGACCAGGTCGCCGTCTTCGCCGTGATGTTGGCGTCGACCATCTTCAGCGACGTGTCCCACGCCTGCTTCACGGCCGCGCTCTTGTCGGCGACGATGTTGTCGTCCTTGTCGTAGAAGATGTCGCCACCGACCTGCATCGTGACCGCGCTGGCCGCCGTGGTGACCGAGTCGAGCATGCCCTTGCCGGTCGCGGCGCGATACTTCTTGCCGGTCTCGATGAAGGCGTCCCAGTCAGGCCACAGCGCGGTGACGGCGTCCCGCTCGGTCGGCAGGCCGGCCGCCTTGAACAGGTCGGAGCGGTAGCAGACGGCGAGGCTGCCGACGTCGGTCGGCAGGCCGATGAGCCGGCCGTCCGCGGCCTTGCCCAGTTCCCACTTCCACTGCAGGTATTCCTTGCTGTGGTCCGCGACGAGCGGCGTCAGGTCGGCCCAGTTGGTGGGGTTGATCTTGAATTCGTTGAGGATGCCCTCTTCGAGCGCGACGACGTCGGCGATGCCCTTGCCGGTCGCCAGGCTCCGCACGATCTTCGGGCGGTATTCGTTGAGCTGGGCGGTCTTGCGCAGCTCGACCTTGATGCCAGTGTCCTTCTCGTACTGCTTGACGAGTTCGTCGTAACCGAACTCGCCGAAGGTCTCGACGACCAGCTTGTCGGGCTTGCCGCCGGTGCTGCCGCTGCTGTCGCCGTCGTCGCTGCCACAGGCTGCGACGCCGAGCACAAGAGCGGAAACAGCGGCGAGCGCGACCAGCCTGTTGCGGCGCCTGATGACGCTCATCCAGGACCCCTCTCAGGTCTGAACACAAAGTGGTGGGGTGGTCGGCGCCACACGGATTCGTCCGGACTCGTGCCGGTTCACGGTCCGCCGGGAGCGCTCCCACGAGATTGCCGATCGGTTTCGTCCCCGTCAATACCGGTTGCTGGGAGCGTTCCCATATCGTTATGGGAGCGCTCTCAGGGAGTGCTCCGTCGCGTTGGGTGGGACCCGTCTTACGCAGCGCTGCCGAAAGCAGGTAGCTTCGTCAGCCGTACGGGGGGATGTGATGATTTTTCATGGCAAGCTCTGGCGAGCCGGCCTCTGGATCGAGCAACCTGATCCACACGCCGGACCACCGGTTGCGGGTGTTCGTCTCGTCGACGCTGGAGGAGCTCGAGCCCGAGCGACTGGCGGTCCGTGACGCGATCGCCCGGATGCGGCTGGTGCCGGTCATGTTCGAGCTGGGCGCCCGCCCGCACCGGCCACAGGACGTCTACCGCGCCTACATCGAGCAGAGCCAGCTTTTCATCGGCGTCTACTGGGAGAGCTACGGCTGGGTGGCGCCCGAGGCCGAGGTGTCCGGCATCGCCGAGGAGCTGCGGTTCGCCGGGAACCTCCCCAAGCTGATCTACGTCAAGACGCCCGCCCCCGACCGCGACCCGCGGCTGGCCGCCATGCTCGACCGGATCCGCGACGACGCCCGCGTCAGCTACCGGCAGTTCCGCTCGGCGGACGAGCTGCGCCGGGTGGTCGGCGAGGACATCGCGGTGCTGCTCACCGAGCGATTCAGCTCCCGGCGCACGGCGCAGGCCGAGCCCGAGGTGACGCCGCGCGACGAGCTGCCGGTGCCACCGAACCCGCTGCTCGGCCGGCGCGTCGAGCTGCGCGGCCTGCGCGACCTGCTGACCAGCGACGACGTGCGGCTGGTCACACTGACGGGGCCTGGCGGCGTCGGCAAGACCCGGCTCGCGACCGAGCTCGGTGCGGAGCTGCGCAACACGTACGCGGACGGCGTGCGTTTCGTGGACCTGTCCGGCGTCACCGACCCGGCCCTGGTCGCCGCCGCGCTGGCCCAGTCCCTCGGCCTGCGCACCGTGCCCAACCGGTCGCCGATCGACGACGTGGTCACCTACCTGCGCAACCGGTCGCTGCTGCTCGTCGTCGACAACATGGAGCACCTCGCCGAGGCGTCACCGGCACTGGCCGCCGTGCTCGACGCGGCGCCCGGCGTCACCGTGCTGGCCACCAGCCGGGTCCCGCTGCGCCTGACCGGCGAGCACGTGTTCGACGTGCCGCCGCTGCCGGTGCCCGACCCGAGGGAGGACCCCGCGATCGCGGTCCGCCGGGACGGCGCGGCCCGGCTCTTCGTCGAGCGGGCCCGGGCCGTGAAGGCCGACTTCGGCGTCGGTGCGGACGACGCGGCGGCGATCGCCGAGATCGTCCGCCGGCTCGACGGCCTGCCCCTCGCGATCGAGCTCGCCGCAGCCAAGGTGCGGGTGCTCACCCCGCGGGCGTTGCTCGACCGGCTGGCCAGCCGCCTCGGCACGCTCACCGGCGGTGCCCGCGACCTGCCCGCCCGCCAGCGCACGCTGCGGGACGCGATCGCCTGGAGCTACCAGCTGCTGCCGCCCCGCGAGCAGGAGCTGTTCGCCCGGCTCGGCGTCTTCGCCGGGGCGTTCGACCTCAACGCGGCCCGCGCGGTGGCCGGCATGCCCGACCAGTACGCCGGCCTGGACGCGCTCGCCTCGCTGGTCGAGAGCAGCCTGATCACCCAGGAACCGGGCGAGCGCGAGCCGCGGTTCACGATGCTCGGGATCATCCGGGACTTCGCCCTTGAGCGGCTCCTGGACGCCGGCGACTGGAAGGACACCCACGACCGGCACGCCCGGCACTACCTGGAGTTCGCCGAGCGCACCGCGCCGCCGCTCGGCCGGACGTCCACCAACCCCCAGGCCGTCGACGAGCTCGAGGTCGAGCACGACAACCTCCGCGCGGCGATGAGCTGGTTCATCGACACCGACCAGCTCGAGGACGCCGTGCGGCTGGGCTGGATCGTCTGGGTCCTGTGGTGGCTGCGCGGCCACACCGACGAGGGCGCCCGCAACATCGAGCGGGTGCTGGAGCGTGCGGACTCGCTCTCGCCTCAGGCGTACGCCCATGTGCTCTTCGGCGACGGCGCGATCTCGGTGATGACGGGGCAGGCGGTCGCCGGTCGGGCCAAGCTGGAGCAGGCGCTTCCGCTGCTGCGCGAGGTCGGCGACGAGGACGCCACCGCCCGGGCCGCCGGGATGCTCGGGCAGCTCGCCATCGCTCGCGGTGAGTACGACCTCGCCCGCGAGCTGCTGGAGGAGACCAAGCAGATCAGCGAGCGGCTGGGCGAGGAGTGGATGATCTCGCTCTACTACGCCCGCTTGGGCCTGGTGCCGCTGAGCACCGGCGACTTCGCGGACGCCGTCGACAAGTTCACCGACGGGCTGCGGATCGCCCGCAAGACCAACGACTACCTGGGCGAGGTCGTCGCGCTCTACAGCCTCGCGGTCACGGCCGTCGCCGGCGGCGACCTGGAAAACGCGGCCACGTGCCTGGAGTCGGGACTGCGGGTGGCGGGCGGCAACCGCGACGAGGCCGGTGCCGCGCTATTCCTCGAGGCCTTGGCCGACGTCGCCGCCCGGCGGGGTGCGCAGGACCGGGCGGTGCGGCTGGCCGCGGCCGCACACAAGCTGCGGACGACGGCCAGCGCCGCGTGGATGCGGTCGTACGTGCCGCCGTGGCCGGGCGGTGGCCCCGAGCCGGACACCGCCGCGCACACCGGGGCGTGGGCCGAGGGCACCGCCGACAACCTGGCCTCGGCGGTGGCGTACGCGCTGGCGGCTCCGCGATGATGGGTCGGTGGAGCTGATCCATTCGGTGCCGCTGCGCCCGCCCGAGGGTGCGTGCCGCGCGACGCCCGGACGGCCCGACCCGCGGCTGCGCCCGTACGTGCTGGGCTACGGCGGGTTCTCCTCGCACACCGGCGCACCACTGCCCCACCGCGTGCTCCCGCTCAGCTCGACCACGCTCGTGATCGCCTTCGAAGGCCCGTTCGCGGTCTTCAGCGGTCCCCGCGCCCAGGCGACCGTCGACGGGAGGACCACCTGGGGCCGCGGCATCTCGGTCGGGCTGACCCCGGCCGGCGTGTCCGTCCTGTTCGGACTCCCGTCGAGCGCGCTGGTCGGCCAGATCGTCGACTGGCGCGACGTGCTGGGCCCGCGGGCCGACCCGTTGGCCGAGCGGCTGTTCGCGGCACCGTCCTGGCCGGCCCGGTTCGCGCTGCTCGACGCGGCGCTGCTGGCCCGGCTCGGAGCGGCCGCGCCGCCGCCGGTCGTCTCTGCCGCCTGGAGCCGCCTGCAGGGCCCGCGGATCGCCGTTTCGGCGCTGGCGGACCGGCTCGGTGTCAGCCGGCGGGCGCTGGAACTCGGCTTCCGCCGGGAGATCGGGCTCGCACCGGCCACCGTGGCCCGGGTTTCCCGGTTCCAGGCCGCGCTCGGCCTGCTCACCGAAGGGGTGGGGCCGGCGCGCGCCGCTACCGGCGCCGGCTACGCCGACCAGGCGCACTTCACCCGGTCGACCCGCGCGATGGCCGGGCTGACCCCGGCCCAGCTGTGCGCAATCGTTCAATACGAGCCGCTGCCCGGCGCGTAGCGTCCCGGGGCATGACATCCACCGCCCTGGTCACCGGCGGCTCGCGGGGCATCGGCCGGGCCGTCGTCGAGCGCCTGTCCGCGGCCGGCCACCGCGTCGTGTTCACCTACGCCAACGACAAGGCGGCCGCCGACGAGGTGGCCGCGCTCTGCCCCGGCTCGATCGCGGTGCGGGCCGACCAGACGTCGCTGTCCAGTTTGGACGAAATGTTCGCGCCGATCCAGGATGGACTCGACATCCTGGTCAACAACGCCGGCGTGATCGTGCCCGCGGCGGTCGCCGACGTCACCGCCGAGGAGTTCGACCGGGCGCTGACCGCCAACACGAAGGTGCCGCTGCTGGCGATCGGGCGGGCGGCGCCGCTGATGCGCGACGGCGGCCGGATCGTCAACATCTCCACCATCAACACGGTCTCGCCGGCGCCGGGCAACGTGCTCTACTGCGCCAGCAAAGCGGCGTTGGAGCAGGTCACCGCGGTGGCGGCGCGCGAGCTGGGCCCGCGCGGGATCACCGTCAACACGGTCTCACCCGGCGCCACCGACACGGACCTGCTGCGGGCGCACAACTCCGCGGAGGAGCTGGCGCTGTCGGCGGCCTGGAGCGCGCTCGGGCGGCTCGGCACGCCGCACGACGTCGCGGCCGTGGTGGCGTTCCTGACCACGGCGGACGCGGGCTGGATCACCGGGCAGAACATCCGGGCGACCGGAGGCCTGCTCGTCTGACAGGCTTGACGGCCATGGAGATCAGAGCGGCCGGCCCGGGCGACATCGCCCAGATCATCGCGGTCGGGCACGAGACCTGGCCGGCGACGTACGCGTTCGCCGGCGCCGACTACGTCGCGCACGGGCTGGCGACGTGGTGGTCGGCCGAGGCGACCGAGCGGGCGATCGCGAACACCACGGTGCTGGTCGCGGCGGAGGGCGACGAGCTGCTCGGCATCGGCAACCTCGACCTGTCCGGCGAGGTCCCGATCGTGTGGCGGCTGTACGTGCGGCCGGCCGCGCAGGGCCGCGGGGTGGGCTCGGCGCTGCTCACCGCCCTGATCGACGCGGCGGGCGGGCGGCCGGTGCGGCTCGCGTACCTGGCCGGCAACGACCATGCCGCCCGCTTCTACGCCCGGCACGGTTTCGTCGAGTCGCACCAGCAGCCCGCCGAGCGGCCCGGCTGGCCCGCCTCGGTCTGGCTGGAGCGGCCGGGTGCCGGCCTGCTGCTGGTCGCCGTGGTCGAGATGGCCGCTGGGCACGTTCCGGCCGGACAGGGCTACGAGGACGCGGTGCTCGCGCTCCTCCCCCGGCACCGCGGCACCGTGGAACGGCGCACCCGCGGCACCGACGGCACGACCGAGGTGCACCTGATCCGCTTCGCGGACCGCGCCGGCTACGAGTCCTTCATGGTCGACCCGGAGCGCCTCGCCCACCGCGCGGCGATCGGCGTGGCCGCCCCGTCCACCCGAGTGATCGAAGTCCGCGACCTCTAGTTGCGGATCGACTGCTCGACCGTGGCGATGACGCCGGTCGCGTGGGCCGGGGTCATCCGGAGCTGCTCGGCGATCCAGTGGATGGCCTCGCGCTCGGGCTGGCTGAGCGGGCCGTCGGAGAGGGCGATCCGGACCGCGTTGGCGAGCTGGCGCTCGCAGGCGTCCTGCGTGAAGTTGCCGGCCAGGGCGCGCAGCGGCTCGACCGCGAACTCGGTGGGCTGGCCGGCGTCGGCGCTCACGTGCGCGAGGTCGTAGTCGGTCGCGCCCGCCTCGCGCACCGCGTCGACGGCGGCCCTGGCCGCGGCGTCGGAGACCCCGCCGGCGCGCAGCACGACGGCCGCGGCGGCCCGCATGCCGGCCGGGAGGGCGCTGGCGAGCTGGGCGGTGGTCGGGCGGGTCAGCACGATCGGGTCGAACTTGGTGCGGCAGGTCTTGCAGCGGACGACCTCGCCGACCTTGTCCAGCGGGATCACCGGCAGGAAGAACAGCGTGAAGAACCGGCGCGCGGTGCGGTGCTCGTAGTCCCGGTCGCCGCCGCAGTGCGGGCAGTGGAACTGCCCGGTGCCGATCAGACCGAAGATGTAGAAGACCGACACACCGAAGATGATCATCACGACTCCGCTGAGAGGGACGGCTGGATCTCCGGGACAGTACCAACGGTGCGCAGGTCTTGCGGTCCTGTGGCACCATGGACGGATGATCTCCAACCGAAAGGGCGTCGACGCCCTCGCGCGATGACCGCGCCGGTGCGGCGCAATGACGCCGCCCAAACCTGGCGAGAAGCAGTGCTCATCCGACAGGAATGGCTTGACCAGGCCCTGTCCACACTGCCCGCCGATCGGGAGACCGCGGAACGCTCCGTGACCGCGATCTACGCCCGGATCTCCCGACCACGTCCCCGGTTCGAGTGGGTCTCCTCCCCCGCCAAGGCGCTCGCCCTGGTCGACGGCTGGCCCACGCTGGACGACCTCTACCGCTGGATCCGTGACCCGGTGGGTTCGCCGCCGCCGGCCACCGACGTGGCCGCCGTGGGGTCCCGGTTGCGGGCCGCGCTCAGCGCCGGCGTCGGCTACGCCGATCCGGAGCTGTCACCGGCCCGCCAGCCCGGGAAGAAGAAGGATCCCTGGCCCGAACTGCCACCGCTGGACGCGATCGGTCGCGGCGTGCCACTGGCGGTGGTGCTGCACCAGGCGGTCCGCGGCGGTCTGCATCGCAGCCTGGGCGACGGGTTCCGGCATCCGGTCCGGGCGGCGCTCGGCCCTGACGTCCCGGTGTGCTGGTACGGGCAGCAGGACGCGTGCTGGATCGGCTACTACGACACCCTGCACCGCCTCGGCCTGGCGAGCTGGGACTCCGACACTGCCGACCATTTCGGACACTGGGCCGCCCTCGCCCGCTCCACGGGCTGGTGGTGGCCCGGCGCGGACGTGTGCGTGCTGGTCGACCGGCCGGCCTCGGTGCGGACGGCTCCGGTGCCGGGCAGCTCGCACGACGAGGTCGCGTTGACCACGGTGGTCTACCGCGACGGCTGGCGGCCGTAGTCATAGCGAGGGCCGCGCCGGCCTACCCGGCGCGGCCCTCCGCCGGGGCTGTTCAGGTGCTGCCGGCAGCATTAACGTCAGGGCATGGCGGTGGAGCATTTCGATGTCCTGATCGTCGGCGCCGGCATCTCCGGCATCGGGGCCGGGCGCTACCTCAAGACCGAGCTACCGGCCAAGACGTTCGCGATCCTGGAGGCCCGCGCCGCGTCCGGCGGCACCTGGGACCTGTTCCGCTATCCCGGCACGCGCTCGGACTCCGACCTGCACACGTTCGGCTACGCGTTCAAGCCGTGGCTCGACCAGGAGGCGATCGCCTCGGCGCCCCGGATCCTCGCCTACCTGCGGGAGACCGCGACGGAGAACGGCCTGGACCCACACATCCGCTACCACCATCGGGTACGCGCGGCGGCGTTCGACTCCGAGACAGCACTGTGGACGGTCATGGTGGACCGGGCGGGCGAGCCGGTCACGTTCACGGCCCGCTGGCTCTTCTGCGCCGGTGGCTACTACCGCTACGACGAGGGCTTCACGCCGCACTTCGAGGGTCGCGACCGCTTCGAGGGCACCATCGTGCACCCGCAACACTGGCCGGCGGACCTCGACTACGCCGGCAAGCGGGTCGTCGTGGTCGGCAGCGGTGCGACCGCGGTCACGATCGTCCCGGCGATGGCGGGGACCGCCGCCCACGTCACACTGCTCCAGCGCACCCCGACGTACATCCTCTCGATGCCCACCAAGGACGCGATCGGCAACGCGCTGAAGAAATACCTGGGCCCGGAGCGCGGGCACGCCTGGACCCGGCGCAAGAACATCACGATGCAGCGCACGATCTGGCGGTTCTGCCAGCGCCACCCCGACCGGGCGCGCCGCGTGATCCGCTGGCTCAACGCCCGCAGCCTGCCCGAGGGCTATCCGGTCGACGAGCACTTCCGGCCGCCGTACAACCCGTGGGATCAACGGTTGTGCCTGGTGCCCGACGGCGACCTGTTCGCGGCGATCCGCGCCGGCACCGCCGAGATGGTCACGGACCGGATCGAGACGTTCACCGAGCAGGGCATCCGCCTGGCCTCGGGCCGCGACCTGGCAGCGGACATCATCGTCACGGCCACGGGCCTGCGGGTCCAGGCGCTGGCCGGCGTGACCCTCACGGTCGACGGCGCCCCGGTGAGCATCCCGGACACCATCGCCTACAAGGGAATGATGCTCTCGGGAGTGCCAAACTTCGCGTTCGTCGTGGGCTACACCAACTCGTCGTGGACGCTCAAGGTGGGCCTGCTCTGCGAGCATTTCTGCCTGCTGCTGGCCCACATGGACAAACACGGCTATGAGATCTGCCGCCCGGCCCCGGCCGACCCGGCGATGCCGACGCGCCCGTTCCTGGACTTCGGCGCGGGCTACATCCGCCGGGTCATCGACGAACTCCCCCGCCAGGGCGACCGCCTACCGTGGCGGACCTCGATGCACTACCACACAGACGTCAAACTCCTCCGCGCCGACCGCGTCACGGACCCAGAACTCCACTTCGGGCGCCGCACTCAGGAAAGCGTGTCGACCGCAAGCTCGATCGGGAAGGGCTCGGTAAGCCGCAACACCTGACCGCTGCGCGCCTCCGCGGCAAGCACGTACCGCTCAACCCGCAACCTGAAGAGCCGCAGGACCAGTCCTGCCGGTTCCGGCTCCGCCAGCAGGAGGCTATGAATTCCGGCATCCGCGTAGAGCTGCTTCTTGATCGCATTGGTAGACGGCCCGATCTCGTAGACCAGCTTGACCTCAGCGGCCTCGACCACCAGACCGTCCGGATCGGTTGCGGCAACGACGAGGTCGGGAATCACCACCCGGTCCGTGCGTAGGCGCAGGTTGACCGCTTGGTAGGCGACGAGCCCGGATCTCTCCGCGGCCGCGTTGAAGCTCATCGCGAGTCGAGAGGCCAGGCGTTGGCGCACCTTGGTGCCGGCGCCGGTTACCAGCAGGCTGCCGTCGAGGAGTTCGACACGGTGGGACGTCTCACCGAGGTCGAAATAGGCTCGTTCGTCCCAAGGACCAACGCCGAGCCGATCGAACAGGTCCGTCACGGTCGGGCGCCGGTTGGTACCGCGGTGCTGCGGGCGGCGGCGAGGGTCAGGGCGCGGTGCAGGAGGCGGGAGTCGCCGAGTAGCGTGCGGAGGCGGCGTTCCAGGCCCGCGATCGGGATCAGGTTCTGCGGCGCGCGGGGGTCCTTGTACGGGGTCGAGGCGAACCTCGGCAGCGTGACCAGCGACAGGTCCGCCAGCTCGATGGCCTCCTGCGGTGGCAGCTCCGTCGAGCACTCCACGCGGACGATGCCCGCCCACGGTGCGCCCGACGGGCCCGGCAGGCGCAGGTACCACGTGTAGCCGCCCCAGGCCGTGCCCATCAGGAACACCGGCGAGCGCTCGCCCGGGCGCAGCGCGGTGACCACCGCGGTCAACGCGCCGTCCAGGTATTGGCTCTGTTGCGTCTTGACGTAGCCGATCGTGCGGGTGAGCTGCCGGCGGTTGCGCAGCGGGCCGTCGACCACCAGCAGGTCGTCGGACTCGCCGCGGACCTGGGTCGAGACCGCGACCTCCAGCGCCGTCAGCGGGCCCTGCACCGCCGGGATCAGCCGGGCCGGGTCGGGTGCGCCGGAGATCTGGCGCACGCCGTAGCGGACCGAGCCCGCCGTGATGTCCGTCGCCGTCGGGGACGTCGTGAACAGGCCGCGCTCGACCAGGGCGCCGGCCAGCGACGCCGCTCCCGCGCGCAGGTCGCAACGGACCACACCCGCCGCGTACGAGGCCGCCAGGCCCGGATGCGACGTGCCGTCCTCCTCGCGGGTCCACAGGCTCGCGTCGATCCGGCGCACGCCGTCGACCAGCAGCACCACGTCCGGCGCCCGGACCGTCGGTGGTGCGGTCAGCGGCCGCCAGGCCGCCGCGGGCAGCTCGACGTCCGTGTTGACCTGGGCGCTGCTCTGGGTCGCGGGCGCGCTGGTGGCCTCGAACGAGGCGCCGTACGCCGGATCCCAGTTGTCTACGAAATAGCTGGTCATATCCCGCTCCGGGTGATGTGGGCCGAGCGGGCGTCCTTCGTCACGTCGAAGCGCACCGGCACCCGTTCGGCCAGCGCCGGCACGTGGGTGACCACCCCGACCATCCGGTCGCCGCGGGCCGCCAGACCCTCCAGTGTCGCCGCCACCGTGTCCAGCGTCGCCGCGTCCAGTGTCCCGAAGCCCTCGTCCAGCAGGATCGACTCCAGGCTCGCCGCCGACGTCGACATCCCGGCGAGCTGCTCGGCCAGCGCCAGGGCGAGCGCCAGCGACGCCTGGAACGTCTCGCCGCCCGACAGCGTGCGGACACCCCGGCGCAGGCCCGCGTCGTGGTGGTCGACGACCGAGAACTCGCCCTTCTCGTGCACGAGGTCGTACTGCCCGGCCGACAGCTCCCGCAGGATCCGTGACGCGCCCTCGACCAGCAGGTCGAGTGCCTCCTCCAGGAGCCAGCGCTCGAAGTTGTTGGCCCGCAGGTGCCCCGCGAGCGACTTGGCGACCTGACCGTCGTGCTCGTGCGCGGTGCGCTTGTCCAGCAGCCCCTGCGCCTGGGCGCGCCGCTCCTCCACCCGCTGGTGCGCCGCGGTGGCCCGCTCGACCGCCACCGTCGCCGCCCGCACGTGGTCGTCCGGTGCCGGCAGCCCGGCGTCGACGAACGCGGCGTCGAGCCGCTCCCGGGCCGTGGCCACCGCGGCGTCCGCGTCGGCCGCGGCAGCCGCGAGGGACGCGCGGGCGGCGCGCCGGCTCTCCACTTCGGACGCCGACCAGTCGGACAGCGCCGACCAGGACCCGGCGAGGTCGTCGCGGGCGGCCGCGGGCGGTGCGAATCGCGCGACCGCGTCGCGCGCCGTGTCGAACTCGTGCCACGCCGCCGTCAGCCGCTGTTCCGCGGCGGCCCGGCCCGCGTTGGCGGTGCGGGCCTGCTCGCGGGCCGACTTCAGCGCGGCGACCGCGCCGTCCAGCGACTTCTGCAGGCCGGCCAGCGTGTCCAGCTCGCGGCGCAGCGCGGTGACGCCCGGTGACGCGGCGAGTTGCTCGTCGAGGGCGACCAACCGCGTGGCCAGTTGCTCGTGCTGGGCGCGCGCCCGGTCCAGCGTGCGCTCGAGGGCGCGGGCCGACTTCTCCCGCTCCGCCACGCGCGCCTGCGCCTTCTCGTCGGCCGCCTTGGCGGCGTGGCCGGCCTTCTCGGCCGCCGGCACCGCGGACGTCGCCGGCACCGCCGGGACCGTCGAGACCGGCTGCTCGCAGACCGGGCAGGGCGCACCCGCGTGCAGGTGCACCCGCAGCGCGCCGGCCCGGTCGGCCGCCTGCGCGTCCTGGTAGGCCCGCCGGGCCGCCTCCAGCTCGGCGGCCGTGCGGAGCGCCTTCGCCCGTGCCTCTTCCAGCGAGGCCGCCGCGTCACGGTGCTCGGTGGTCGCCGCCAAAAGTCCATCATGGAGCGTCGTCGCCTCGGCCGTGACCGCCGCGTGCTCCTCGTGGCCGCGCAGCAGCAGCCGCAGGGCGGCCGGGTCGCCGGCGGCGGCCAGTTCGCCGCGGACCTTCTCCTCGCGCTCCTCGGCGGCGGTCACCGCGTCGCCGGCCGCCGTCGCGGCGTCCCGGGCGGTGGCCACGGCCGAGGCCAGGGCGGCCACGCCGCGCGGCGGGCGCACCCGGTCGAGCAGCGCGATCTCGTCGTCGAGCGCGGCCAGACCGGCCGCGGCTTCCGCCGCCACCCGCCGCGCGTCGTCCAACGCCGGCGTGCCGGCGGTGACCTGGGCGGCGAGCGCCAGCATCGCGTCGACCCGATCGGCGGCCGCGGCCAGCGCCTCGTCGGAGGTGTCGTCGAGCCCGGCGAGCAGCTGGTCGACGGCCCGCAGGTCGGCGTCGGCCTGCTGCGCCCGCGCGGTGGCCCGCTTCTGGATGTCCTCGTAGACGTGCAGGCCGAGCAGGTTGACCAGGATCTGCTGCCGGGTCGCGGGTTTGGCGTGCAGGAAGTCGGCGAACTGGCCCTGCGGCAGGATCACACAGCTCGTGAACTGTTCGTACGGCAGCCCGACCGCCCGCAGCACCGCCTCGTCCATCTCGCCCGGTGTGCCCGCCAGCACCTCGCCGAGGTCCTCGGGCGTCATCCCGGTGTCGAGTTTGGACACGTCGAAGTTGTCGGGCATCTGCTGCAGGCCCGCGCCACCGGTCTTCACGTTGCCACGGCTGTCCCGGCGCACCACCCGGGTCGCCACGAACCGGGCGCCGGCGGACTCGAACACCAGGCGCACCCGGGCCTCGGTCGCCGACGGCGACAGCGCGTTGGCGATGCCCCGGCTGCTGCCCCACCGCGGCACCTGCCCATAAAGCGCGAAGCAGATCGCGTCGAGCACGGTGGACTTGCCGGCCCCGGTGGGCCCCACCAGCGCGAAGAAGTCAGCGTCGGTGAAGTCGACGGTCGTCTCGTCCCGAAAGACCGTAAAACCCGCCATGTCCAGCCGCAAGGGCCTCACTCCGCGACCTCGCTTCGCGAGCTCGGGCATGAGCCCTGGCCTGCTGAGCCGACTGGTTCGGTCGCAAGCTCCCTCACGCGGAAGCCTCCTCGTAAAGCTCGTCGAACAGATCCTGAACGCCGTCCTCGGAGGAAACACCCCTGGATTCGAGGTACGCGGCGAACAGCTCGCGCGGCGACCGCCCGGCGCGCTCCTCAGCACGCGGCCCCGGGGCGGAGGCGACCATCTCGGGGTCGATCCGCACCTCCAGCGCCCGCGGCAACAGCTCCTGCACCTCTTCGCGCAACCCAGCCCGGGGCGTCTCACGCACATACACGCGCAGCCAAGCCTCGCCCGTCTTCAACGACGCGAGCTGCTCCAAGCTCCCGCGCACCGTGCGCAGAGAAACCGCCGCCGTGACCGGCACCTCGCGCACCTTGGCCGCCGTCTGCGCGGTCACCTCGACGATCGAGACGGCCGGCACGTTCTCGCCCTCGCCGAAGTCGATCGCGAGCGGGCTGCCGCTGTAGCGGACCGGGCACGGCCCGAGCACCGTCTGCGCCCGGTGCAGGTGCCCGAGCGCCACGTAGTGCGCGTTCGTCGGAAACACGTTGGCGGGCACGGCATAGCCCAGCACCGTCTGCGCCTCGCGCTCGCCGCCGCCCTGGCTGGCACCCACCACGGTCACGTGCGCCGTGACCAGGTTGACCACACCGGGCTCGGAGAACCCCGAGGTCAGCGCCCCGATCAGCCGCGACAGGTGGTCGGCGTACGTCTGGGTCGCCTCGGCGGCGGTCAGGTCGTACATCTCGACCGCGCGGACCGCGTACCGCTGGGACAGGAACGGAAGAGCGACCAACCGCCACGCCTCGCCGCTCGCCGTGGTGCCGGAGATGACGTGCTCGGCCGGGTTGTCCCGCACGCTGCCGCGCAGCGCGATGCCGGCGGCGTCGGCCCACGGCCGCAACGCGTCGAGCGCCGCGCCGTTGTCGTGGTTGCCACCGATCGCAACCACGTCGGCGCCGGTGCGCCGCAGCGCGGACAAGGCGCGGGTGACCAGCCGGGTCGACTCCGGCGACGGCGCGGCGGTGTCGTAGAGGTCGCCGGCGACGATGACCAGGTCGGGCTGCTCGGCGCGGGCGATCTCGACCACCTGCGCGAGCACGGCGACATGCTCCTCGGCCCGCGACTGTCCCTTGAGGACCTTGCCGACGTGCCAGTCCGAGGTGTGCAGGATGCGCACGGCGAACCTCCTCCGGAGCTAGAACGGGATGTCGTCGTCGGAGATCGCGCCCGACCGCGAGCCGACCACCGCGAACGGGTCGGCGGACTGGGTGACCGAGCGCAGCGAGCCGGCCGGTGCCGCGCCCGCCTCGGAGTGCCGGGTCGCCCACGACGGGAAGGGGAACTCGACGCACAGCGGCACCGGGATGTCGGGCTGGTTGACGAACATCGTGCCGGGCTTGGCCAGCAGCACCCGCTGCCGCTGCGCGGGCGGCAGGAAGCCGTATTCGGGGCGGGACGCCTCGGCGGGGTCGAGCCGGCCGACCACGCGTACCGCCGAGTTGGTCACGATCCGCCGCTCGACTTCGCTGGCGGTCTGCTGAGCGCCGATCAGGATCACGCCCAACGAGCGGCCACGCTCGGCGATGTCGAGCAGCACCTCCTTGATCGGCGACGAGCCTTCGCGCGGCGCGTATTTGTTGAGTTCGTCGAGCACCACGAAGAGCAGCGGCTTGGCGGTGCCCTTCTTCTCCTTGCGCTCGAACTCGCGCTTGAGCGTCACGCCGACCACGAAGCGCTGGGCGCGGTCGGGCAGGTTGTGCAGGTCGACGACGGTGACCTGGGCGCTCTCGTCGGTGTTGATCTGGTGCGGCCGGCGGGTGGCCAGGTCGCCCCGGATCAGCCGGCCGAGGTCGCGCTTGCTGGCGATCAGGCGGCGGGCGAACGCGTTGACCGTGCCGAGCCCGACGGCGCTGCCCGTCCAGGTGTAGCGGGTCTCGTCGTCGGAGAGTTGGGCCACGACGAAGTCGACGAGGTCGGCGTAGGAGCCCAGCCGGGTGCCGTCGATCGCGATGCCGCCGTCGGCCGGCACCGCGTGCCGCGCGAGATGGGCGGTCACGGCGTGCACGACCATCGTGTACTGCTGGCGCTCGTCGTCGGCGTCCGCGAACACGTAGGGCAGCAGCCGGTCGGCGCAGAACTCCTCGAGCGTCCAGTAGAAGCTGTCGACCCCCGCGAGCCGGCTGCTCACGTCGGGCGTGCCGGACGAGTCGCCCATTCGCGGCGGCGCGTAGACCCGCACGTCGGCGAACGGCTTGGCCGGCAGGCCGAGGGCCGCATAGGCCGCCGTCGTGCGATCGTCGAGCTTGACGTTGGGGTGGTCGAGGAAGAGCAGGTCCTCGCCCTTGACGTTGAAGATCAGCGCCTTGGCGTTGACGCCGTCGCCGCCGAGCGCGCCCGAGTTGAACACCGAGTAGAGCAGGAACGTGGCGAAGCTGGTCTTGGTGGCGACGCCGGAGATGCCGGAGATCGAGACGTGCGCGCCGCGGGTGCCGTCGAGGAAGTCGGCGTTGAGGTAGACCGGGACGCCGTCGCGACCCGTGCCCATCGGCACCTGGCGTTCCATCCGGTCGAAGTGCAGCGCGGCGGCCCGCAGGTCGCCGGTGGCGCGGTGGACCAGAGCGCCCGGCGCGGGCGGCACGTAGAGCTCCGGGTCGACCCGCGTGACGCTGATCTCGGCCGCCTCCTGCACCTGGGCGGGCAGCGTGCCGTCGGCGATCGAGAAGACGTCGGAGTCGAAGACCGCGCCCTCGTGCCGGGCCCGGACCTGGGTCACCACGCCGGCGATCCGCACCGGCGGCCGGCCGTCGGGCAGCTCGCGGGTGGTCACCACGACGTCGTCGAGCTGCAGGTAGCTGCCCGGCGAGACCGCCGTCCAGAACTGCAGCGGGGTCGCGTCGGAGGTGCCGAGCACCCGGCCGACCGCGCTCTGCTCACCCATCGCTCCCACCGATACCACGACTCGCATCTTGCAACATCAGTACGACCGGCTCCCAGTCGACTCGCGGGGCAGTGCCGGATGAGATGAAAGAGAGTTTCATCCTTTTGAGCGGGTTATGTGAGTCGGCGGAGCAGCGTGCTGGCACGGACCGCGTCGAACTCCTCCGCGTCGAAACCCCGCCCGACCCAGCCACGCAGGTGAGCGTGCTGCGGGTGCGCCGGGTCGCGCAGCGCCACCAGCAGCTCCGCGTAGCCGAACGCACCGCCCACGTCCTCCGGCGGGCACGACCGCTGTCCAGCCACGCAGCGCGGGTAGCGCTCGTCCGGCTCGGCCACGAACACGTCCTCGACCAGCAGCTCGTGCTCCCACCAGTCACCGAAGTCGTAGGTGTAGAGCAGCCGGGTCCCCTTGTGCGCCACGGCGTCGAGGCGGACGTCCAACTCGTCGCGGACGGCCAGCTCGCCGTCGGGGTCGGGTTCGCCGTACTGCACGCCGTCGACCTCGAAGGAGTGCAGGTGGTAGTCCTGCCAGCCCATCGCGTGCTGCACGACCCGGTGCACGCGGTCGAGCGTGTAGCCGCCCGGCACCTCCACCCGGCGCCAGACCTCGGGCAGCACGTCGGCCAGCGTCACCTTGACCTGGAAGATCTGCCGAGGCATGCGATGGTCCCTCGATAAGGTGGCCGGATGAGCTGCGACTGCCAGCACCGTACCCCTGGATCGGCCCTTCCGAGCAACGGTGACGTCGCGTGACGGACAAGCCCGCGATCCGGGCGCTGTGGAGCGTCGACGCGGCTGCGGCGCCGGGTGAGGAGCTCGACGACGAGGCACTCACACGGTGGTACGGCCGATCGGAGCGGCCGACGGTTCGGGTCAACTTCGTGACCAGCGTCGACGGCGCCGTCGAGGTCGAGGGCTACTCCGCCGGCCTGTCCGGGCCGGCCGACAAGCGGGTGTTCGGCATCCTCCGCAAGGTCTGCGACGCCCTGCTGGTCGGCGCCGGCACGCTGCGCCACGAGGGCTACAAGGCAGTCAAGCTCGACGAGCCGCGCCGGGCCTGGCGGCGCGCACAGGGCCTGCCCGAGGTGCCGACGCTGGTGGTGGTCACCGCCAGCCTCCACGTCGACCCGGCTTCGCCGGTCTTCACCGAGGCGCCGGTCCGGCCGGTGGTGCTGACGACGACCGCCGCCGCGGCGCCGCCGGGCCTGGACAAGGTCGCCGACGTGGTACGCGTCGGCGAGCGCGACCTCGACCTCACCGCCGGGCTGGCCGCGCTGCGCGAGCGTGGGCTCGACCAGATCCTGTGCGAGGGCGGCCCGCACCTGTTCGGCTCCCTGACGGCCGCCGACCTGGTCGACGAGCTGTGCCTGACGGTCTCGCCGCTGCTGACCGGCCCTTCGGCGGGCCGGATCATCGCCGGACCGCACCGCGAGGGCGACCCGGTCCCGCTGCGCCTGCACCACACATTGCTCGGCGACGACCTGCTGTTGCTGCGCTACACCCGCCGCTGACGGCGCCGGCGCACCGCGCGCACGATCCAGACCACCAGCGCGACCGGTGCCGCGGCCAACAGGTAGGCCCAGGCGGGCGCGGCCCAGATGGACGGGTGCGGCACCGGGCCGCCGTACGCACCGACCTCGACCAGGTCCGCCGCGACCTCCAGACCCGACACACCGGCGGGGGTGTCGACGAGCGTGTCGAGCCGGCCGGCCGGACCCAACGCGACCAGCGTCGTGCGCGGCTCCCCGCCCGGGTCCGGCAGGTACGTGAACACCAGGTCGCGGCCGTCCCGCCAGCCGATCGCTCGACCCGGCTCGCCGCGCAGCGCCACGGCCGCCTCGCCTCGCGGCAGGCCGGTCGCCGCGTCGACCTGTTCGACCCGCCAGCTCCGGGCCAGGTAGCCCGCCTGGTCACACGTGTTGGTGCAGCCGTCGAAGGCGAACAGCGCGAGCTGCCGACCGTCGGGGCTCCAGGCGCCCGGCCCGGCCAGGCCCTGCGTCAGCGGCACGTCCAGCGACCAGAAGGGTTCGCCGGTGCGCGCGTCCATGACCGACAGGCGACGCCCGGTGTCGCCGCGACCCACCGGACCCTCGACGGCGATCCGCGTGCCGTCCGGTGACCAGGCGGCGGCCGTGTAGGAGTTGAGCCGCCCGACGGCCACGAACCGGCGGGCACCCGTACGCAGGTCGACCGCGACCAGGTCGTCCGGCTTGTCGGGGTCGTTGTCAGGTACCGCGTCGTCGCCGTAGACGATCACGCCGTCGTCGTTGGACACGCCGACCAGCAGCTCGGTGCCGTCGGGCGAGAACGCCAGCGGCTGACCGAGGATCGGGTCGCCGGCGACCTGCCGCTCCTCGCCGGTGGTCAGGTCGAGCATCCGCAGCCCGGGTCGCACGTAGTAGCGCCCGTCCGGCGTGAGCAGCCCGCTCCCCTCGCCGATGTCCTGGTAGATCAGCCGGTAGCTGCCGGATACGCCCACCGCGACCCCGGTGCTCTCGAAGTACCGGGTCTTCCCCGTGTAGAACACCAGCGCCGCCGGTCCACCCGGCCCGGCCGGCCACTGCCCGACCTTGGCTTGCCAGAAGTGCGGCAAGTCGACGCCGGACGGCACCGCACCGCGTCCGTCGGCCGGCACCAGCGCCGCCCGGCGGTGTGCCGCCAGCCCCGGCAGCGCCACGACCAGCACCAGCACGGCGACCGCGGCGACGGCGTACCCGAAGCGCCGGCGCTGCCGGAGCCGCCGCCCAGCCGCCCACAGGTCGTCGGGCAGCCGCACCGGCGGCATCTCGTCGGCGATCTCCTTCAACAGCCGGTCGCTCATCGCGCCCCCCGGAGGTCTTCGAGCTCGGGGGCGGTGGCCCGCAGACGGGCCAGCGCGTCCCGGGTGTTGCTCTTCACCGTGCCGACCGAGCAGCCGAGCACCTCGGCCGTCTGCACCTCGGTCAGATCCTCGAAGTAGCGCAGCACCAGCACGGCCCGCTGGCGCGGGGTCAGCCGGCGCAACGCCTGCCGCACGGTCAGCTCGGTGTCTTTGTCGGACACCCGGTCGGCGACCGCGGTGTCCGGGGGCTCGGCCTGCGGCCGGTCCACCACGCGCCGCCGCCGCCACCAGGAGACGTGCTGGTGGTAGAGCACCCGGCGCACGTACGGATCCGGGTCGCCACCGGCGGCGATCTTCTCCCACCGGCTGGCGACCTGGACCAACGCCTGCTGCACCAGATCTTCCGCGAGATGCCGGTCCCCCGTCAGCAGGTAGGCGGCACGGGACAACCCCACGAGCCGCGCCGCGACGTAGTCACGGAACGAGTCCTCAGCCGCCATACCTGGATACACGCTCCCCGGGCCCGTCTTGGAGGGGTCCACCTTCGAGCGGATCATCGCAGGGGTGCATTCATACCATCGGATGACGCTCGGGCAGAAACGCCGGGCGTAAACTGGGCGGCCACCGTGCATGGCATTGACGTGTGACGGGAGATTGACCTTGGTCATCACCAGGCGCGAGCTCGTCCGACTGACCCGACAATGGTCGTCAACCGTGCACCCCGCCGTTGGACACACCGCGATCGTCTCGTTCGTCTCGCTGGCTGTCACAGCACCGGTCTTCGTCATCGCCGGTTTCGAGGTGGGCTGGATCCCGGCCCTCGAGATCCTGGTCGGTGATCGTGGTCCGTCGGCGGCGGGCGCCTATCACATCACGGTTCCATTGGCGCTGCTCGGATACGCCATCGTTCCGGTCATCGTCGGGTCGATCGTCGCGACCGCCCTCAAGCGCGCACTCGAAAAAGCCCTCGTGCGGCCCGAGGTGGCCACCGCGCAAATCCGCGCGTTAATCAAACAGCCGCCAGAGAGTCCCAGATAGCACCAGCAATGCGGAAGCCACGATCACTTGAGCAGCTCCTCGACAGCGACGACCTATCGGCGAGAGAGGCCGGGCTCATCTTGATCAGGTCCCTGGGGTGGAGCGAGGCGGCCAAGGCGTGGCCCAAAGCCGTGGCCTTCACCTTGAAGACGCCCCGCGGAGTGGGGAACCTCGTCGAGGCAGAGGCCATGGCGATCGAACAGATTCTGTTGGCACGCGACTCGGCACCCTCACCCACCGCCGGCCCCGCGGCCGAGAACCCCGGCGATCCGTCGAAAATCGCCGCCCTCCAGCGGATAGCGATCGGCGGAAACCCGGAGCGCAGTGGAGCCCGCGAGCCCGCCGCGCGTGCGGCGGTGACCGCTTGTGCCCGGGTCATCTCCAGGTACCGGGTGATCCTCGTGCACGGACCCAGGGGATCGGGCATCATGGTCGCCAACGAATGCAACAACCAGTTTCAATCGCGGTCGGTCAGTTCAGAACTGGTCTTTGTGGACCGCGAACGGCTGGTGAGCGGCACCGATCTGTTCATCGTGATCGGCGGCGGGTTCATGACCAGCGTAGAGGTTGACATCGCGGTCTCACTCGGGGTTCCCGTCGCACCGGTGCCGGGCACAGGCGGCGTCGCCGACGAGATGGCCAAGCGGATCAAGACCGGCGTGCTGAAGCAACCGCCCGAGATCGTGACGCTTTCCCGAATGTCGAAGACGGACGACGTGGCGCGTTGGCTCGGCGGCGTCATGGAGCGGGGCTGGGCGACGACAACTTAGGGAGGGGCATTGGAACTGCTGTCACGCGAGACCCGGGCACGGGTTGCGTCGGCGCTCGAATCCAGCTTGGAGTCCAGCCAAGGAGTGCGGGCGCTCAACACGGCGATCAACGTCCAACATGCCTTTTCGGCCGAGGTCACCAAGGTTCTCGTCGCCGGCCTGTTCACTCGCGGCGACGACCTGGTCAGCGCGTACGGCGGGGTCGTCGCCGACGATGTGACCAAGGAGGTGGTCGTCCCGGACGCGGAGCGCAAGATTCCGTTGCTCCACACGCTGTCCCGCGAACTGACCGACTGTTTCGCGGCGTCCTTCGGCGCTTCGGACGCGACGACCGAGGTCCAGGTCCGGCTCTACGACAACGGAGTGCTCGGCCACCCGCGGCACGCGGACGACGTCGAGCTGGTGACCGTCGCGAGTCATCCGCCGCACAAGATAACGACCGTAAGCTCGTCGATGCCCATCCGCCTGCCGACCGGAGTCGAGTTCCTGATGCATCTGGACGACGGCGACGTCGTCCAGGACACACCTGGGTCATTGGCGATCTTCGGGCCGCTGATCCAGCACACGACTCCGCGGCAGCCGATCAGCGGCCGGGTCGTCTGGCTAACCGGTCTGACCGTGCTCAGGTATTTCGAAGGAGACGCATGACCCAGGCAGACGTCCGCTCGGGCACCTTGATGGACTGGTTGGCGGAAGTTCTGCCGCCCGAGGTGGCGGCGGCCGTGGCCCGGGACTCCGAGGCGCGGATCAAGCGCGCCTACCGCGAGCTGCTCGTCGGCCACTCGACCAGCTTCGACGTCCTGAACGTCACGGCGAGACAGGAACCCGGGACGGCCGGGCCGGTCTCGATCTCGAACATTCCGTTCTTTTCGATGTGCGGGCATCACCTGCTTCCGTACTACGGCTCTTGCGACGTCACCTATTGGCCCCACGAAATCATTACCGGACTGGGCAAGATACCCAGGCTGGTCGATCTCATGGCACGACGGCTGATCATCCAGGAGCATTTGACGCAGGAGATAGCGGTGGAGATCAACCGGCAGATCAGTCCCCGTGCGGTAACAGTGCGGACCGATGCCGTGCACCTTTGCATGATCTCTCGCGGCCCCCGTTCTGGCGAGTCGAGGACGGTCTGCACATTCGCCGTAGGCGAGCCCTAGTATGTACAACGCGAACTGGCAGGCAGGAAGGTGAGTGCCCGATGACCCGACGCCCGACCGTGATAGCCAAATGCGCGATCACACTGGACGGCTATATGGACAAGGCCGGCGACGGTGGCGGATTTCCGGTTTCGAGTCGAGAGGACGGCGAGGCAACCGGGCGGTTGAGGATCTGGGCCGATGCGATTCTCGTGGGCGCGGACACCGTGCGCCGCGACAAACCGCGTCTGCTCGCGCGTTCCGACGAAGCCCGATCCGTTCGCGTCTCCTCAGGACGGCCCCCGGACCCGCTCAAATGTGTCATGACGCGGTCCGGGAACATCGATCCCGACAACCCGTTCTTCACTGCCGGAGAGTCGACGAAATACGTCCTCGGGCAGGACCCCGAGCTTGCGGCCGGCAACTTGGCGGGTCTGGCCGGCGTCCGCGTCGTTCCCGGCCTGAAGGACCTCGAAGACGTCGCGTCTTTCCTGGGTGAGCAGGGAATTGCGCGCCTGCTGATCGAAGGTGGTCCGCAGATAATCGGTCAATGGCTCGAGGCCGACCTCGTCGACGAGATGAGGGTGGCCATCGCACCGATCATCATGGGTCGGCTCGGCCATGGCAGCCTCGGCCACGTTTCCACGTCGACCGCATGGGGATATCAGCGCATGACGGTCACCGGGCGCAGAGAGCTCGGCGACACCACCGTTGTCTTCCTCCGCCCGCCGACCAGGACGCACAATCCCATTTTGCCAAAGGTCGACGAGATCGCATTGCACGAGCTGGACTCCTTGGTCGCGTAAGGTGTTCTCGGATCTGTACGTCCCGTTGGGGTCGGGCGCGCTGGCCCGTGACCTCGTCAACACCGACATGTACTACGGTGACGACCTGGTTACCCACAAGGTGGATCCGCTGTTTCTCGATGACGTGTGCGATCACTGGATCGACCGTGCTGACATTTCTTGGCCCGACGTCGACCTGCTCGTCTGCCCCGCGGTTTCCGGGATCGCGTTGGCTGTCGCGCTCGGCATCCGAGTCAACGTGCCGGTGCTCTTCGCCAGGAAGACGATGGGGAGAAACATCAGGGGCCCGCTGCTCGACTCGCCTGTCGACTCCTACACCGGCGAGACCCGCACCCGCCTGTCACTCAGCTCCCGACAACTTCGCGGAGTTTCCCGTGTGGTGCTGGTGGACGACTTCCTGTCCACCGGCGCCGCACTGACGGCGGTGCTGGACATCCTGCACCGATCGTGCGACGCCTCGGTCCTCGCCGCTTGCGTCGCCTTTCGCAAGAGCGGTCTCGGCGGTGACGCGATGCTGAGGGACATGGGATGCCCGGTCATCGCCTACCGAGATCTGGAGAGTGGAAGAGCCGCGTGATCGATGGTGCCGACCAGCCAGTGGCCGTCTGGATCGGCCGCATGCACCCATATCACCTTGGGCATTTTCGGATCCTGGAGCGGAGCCTCCAGGTGCTTCCCACCGAGCACCTGGTGGCGTTCGTCTGCACGGAGTTCGGCTCGGCATCCCACGGGCCCTTCGACGTCTTCGCCCCGAACGAACGACGGACCATGCTCAGCCTGATCCTCGCCGCGGAAGGGCTCGCCTCGCGGGTCGACTCCGTCTTCGTGCCGAAGTTCGACGAACCGCGGTGGGGACTGCTGCGGCCGTTCCTGCCCAGGCGCACGGTGCGGTGCACGAGCAACAAGGACGCTTCGGACCTTCGACGGGTCGAGGTGTGGAAGCGGCTCGGCTGGGAGACCGCGTTGATCGACGTCTCCGACCTCGAGGTCGTGACGTCGACGGAGCTTCGCGGCTCGCTGGGAGCGGGTGCCGGCTGGAAGCGGTTCCTCCACCCCGCGACGCACGACTTCTTCGCCGACATAGACGGTCCATCGAGAATGGTTCCGCCGCCGGGCCGCATACGCTAGGCGACGTGGGTCGACAGCGCGGGCAGCAGCGGCGGGTGGTGACCCAGATCGGGTCCGGGGTCGCGGAGCTGTTGCCCGACCATGACCGGCCCAACGCTTACACCCTGCTGGTCGACGGTGCGCCGCAGTCGCATGTCGATCTCGATGATCCGACCTACCTCGAGTTCGAGTACGTGCGCCGGATCGCCGCCTCGCTCGATCTGACCGCGCCGCCGCGGATGCCGTTGCGGGTCTTGCATCTCGGTGGTGGCGGGCTCACCATCGCCCGCTACCTGGCCGCCACCCGGCCCGGCAGCCGGCAGCGGGTCGTGGAGGCCGACGCCAAGCTGGTCGACTTCGTCCGCGAGTGGCTGCCCTGGCGGCCCGACCCCAAGCTGAAGGTCCGGATCGGCGACGCCCGCACCGAGCTGCGCAAGGCGCACGACGACGAGTTCGACGTGGTGATCGTCGACGTGTTCGCCGGCGCGCGCACGCCGGCCAGCGTCCGGTCGGTCGAGTTCGTCCACGAGGCCGCCCGGGTGCTGCACCCCGACGGGCGCTACCTCGTCAACATGACCGACGGGCCGCCGCTCGGGCTGGCCAAGGCCCAGGTCGCCACCGTCGCGGACGTGTTCGCCGAGGCCGCTCTGGTGGCCGACGCGTCGGTGCTGCGCGGCCGGCGGTTCGGCAACCTGGTGCTGACCGCCGCCAACACCCCGCTGCCGACCGCCGCGATCGGGCGCCGGGTGGCCGGTGACTGGTTCCCGGGGCGGCTGCTCACCGGCGACGACCTCACCCGGTTCGCCGGCGGTGAGACGGTCGTCACCGACGCCGACGCCACACCCTCCGCTCCCCCACCGGTCGGCATGTTCGGCCCCCGACCGGAGGTGCCGGAGTGAGCCATACAGTTGGTCCCGTGCAGCGGGTGATGCGCGCCCCGGAGGGCTACCACCTCGGCGGCTCGGTGGGTCCCATCCCGATGAGCCGCTGGGATCCGTGCGCCCGGTTCACCGGCGACACGTTCTGGTGGGCGACGCACACCCCCGACGGTCCCGCCACGCTCGCGCTCCGCAGGCAAGGTCAAGAGCTGACCGCCACCGGGTACGGGCCGGGCCAGGGCTGGGTCGTCGAGCACGCCGACGCGGTTGCCGGACTGCGCGACGATCTCACCGGCTTCGCGGAACTGGCCGCCGCCCACCCGGTGGTCCGCGAGGTGGCCCGCGTGCACCGTGGCCGGCGGATCCCAGCCACCGGGATCGTCTTCCCCCGCCTCATGCGGGCGATCTTCGAGCAGAAGGTGACCGGCAAGGAGGCTTACAAGGGCTACTCCGGGACCGTGCGGAAGTTCGGCACCCCGGCGCCCGGGCCGATCGAGGGGCTCACGCTGCCGCCGCTGCCCGAGGTGATCGCCGCCCAGCCCTACTGGGTGTTCCACCCCTTCGGCGTCGAGCAGAAGCGGGCCGACACGCTGCGCCGGGCCGCGGTCGCCGCCGCCGCGATCGAGCGCTGCGCGACCGCCGCCGAGGCGACCACCCGGATGCGGTCGATCACCGGGATCGGCGTCTGGACCGCGGCCGAGGTCGTGCGGATCGCGTACGGCGACGCGGACGCGGTCAGCGTCGGCGACTTCCACATCCCGAACATGGTCGCCTGGAACCTGGCCGGCGAAGCCCGGGGCGACGACGCCCGCATGCTCGCGCTGCTGGAGCCGTTCCGCGGCCACCGCGGCCGGGTCTGCATGCTGCTGGAGGCCAGCGGCCTGATGGCACCGAAGTTCGGCCCGCGGATGCCGATCCGCTCGTTCGCGAAGTTCTAGCGGACCAGCCGGCGGAGCGCCCGCGCGCACCACGCGGCGTACGCCCGCTGGAACAGCCGCCCGGCCGGGCCCGCCGCCCGCATGAGCCAGCCCGCCGGCACGCTGAAGGCCGTCACCTCGAACCAGGTCGTGCCGTCCGCGCCCTGCGTGACCACGAACGCCTCCTCGCCGCGCGCCGGGTGTCCCGGCAGCGTGCCGTACCCCCAGCCCGCCCGGCCCGGCTCGTCGACCACCCAGACCACCCGGCACGGCGCCGGCAGCGGCCCGATGTGCATCGTCACGTCCACGCCCGGCGCCGCCCGGTCCGCGGTGGTGTCCACGGTGATGCCTGCCGCCCGGTGCATCCGCCAGGTCAGCACCGCCTCGGCGGCCGCCGCGAACACGTCGTGCCCGACCGCGGTGCGGTAGCGCAGGTGCCGGTAGCCCGGCGGCAGCGTGCCCGTCTCGGTCGCGCCGACCTCGGCGTAGGTCAGGGAACCCATCTCGTCTCCGTCCGTCGCCAGGCGAGCAGGGCGCACAACGCGAAGCCGACCGCATTGAGCAGCCCATGCGTCGCCACCATCCACGAGACCGAAAGGTGCGGCACCGGGAACACGTGCCCGGCCGCCCAGTCCAGCGCCAGCAGCATGGTGATCACCAGCATGCCGGACGACACCGCGAACAGCGCACGGGCCCAGCGCGGCGCCCGCCGCCGGACCCGCGCGACCGTCAGCCCGCCGACGAGCCACATCCCCGCCGTCAGCACCGCGGCCCCGGCCAACTCGACCGGGTCGCCGATGAAGTAGCCGACCAGCACGATCCCGGTGCCGGCCGGCACGCACCAGGCGGCGGCGCGGCCGAGCACCGAGTCGCCGGTCGCCCGGCAGACCAGCGCCGCCACCACGGCCGCGACCAGGCCGGCGTAGTGCAGGTGCGGCACGGTCAACGCGAGCGTCTCCAGGGAGAAGCCCAGCAGCCGGTGACCGGCCCGCTCGGCGACGAGCGCGGATGCGGCGACCGCGGGCGCGGCGAGCCCGGTCGCCACCGCGACGTCGGCCGCCGCGAAGCGACGCAGCCGGGCGACAGCGAGCGCCGCCAGAGCCACGGTCAGCGCGAGATACGGCGCGGCGAGTAGCGCGGCACCGGCGCCGGGCGGCAGCCAGAGCGCGACGGCCGCCGGCAGGGCGACCCACGGCCAGACCCGGCGGATCGGTGCCGGCACGCCGACCAGGCCCAGGGCCAGCGGCACGAGCAGCACCATGGCGAGCGCGTCGACGAGGTTCAGCAGCGCGGTCACGAGATCATTTGAACACGTTCAAGTCTCACCTGTCGAGACGCGTCGACGCTGGCTGATGTGCCGTGCGCCACGGGCCGGTGTGCTGGCCGGCATGGAGATCCGACGGGCCACGCCCGGCGACGCCGGCGAGGTGCTCACCCTGCAACGCGCGGCGTTCCTGCGCGAAGCGCAGCGGTACGACGACCCGCACCTGCCCATGCTCACCGAGACCCTGGCGGAGATCGAAGCCGTGATCGCCGGCCCGGTCACCGTGCTCGTCGGCCACCAGGGCGGGCGACTGGTCGCCGTCGGCCGCGGCCGGCTCGACGATCAGGGCACCTGCCACATCGCCCGCCTCGCGGTCGCGCCGGACCTGCGCGGTCAGGGGCTCGGCCGGCGGATGCTGCGCGCGGTCGAAACAGCGCATCACGAGGCCCGCCGGTTCGAGCTGTTCACCGGCGCAGCCAGCCACGACAACATCCGGCTCTACGAGCGCAACGGCTACACCGAGTTCGACCGCCGCTCCCTCGGCCGTGGGCCGGGCCTGGTTTACCTGGCGAAACCCGCGGTGCGCTAGCGTCGGATCATGACGGAGCCGGTCGATCCCCGCGCGCGGCGGCTGTTCGACACCGGGCGCACCGGGCCCGGTGACCTGGCCGCCAGCCCCTTCCGAGCCGACCGCGACCGGATCGTCACCTCACCGTTCTTCGCCCGGCTGGGCGGCGTCACCCAGGTGATCAGCCCCGGCGGCAGCGGTCTGCTCGTGCACAACCGGCTCACCCACAGCCTCAAGGTCGCCCAGGTGGCCAGGGCGATCGCCGAGCGGCTCACCGCCGACCCCGGCAACGTGGCCCTGCTGGACAAGCTCGGCGGCTGCGACCCCGACGTGGTCGAGGCCGCCGCGCTGGCGCACGACCTCGGCCACCCGCCGTTCGGCCACCTCGGCGAGGCTGTGCTGGACCGGCTGGCCCGCGAACGGCTCGGGCTGCCCGACGGGTTCGAGGGCAACGCGCAGTCGTACCGCATCGTGACCAGCACCGAGATCCGCGGCGCGGCCACCATCGGGCTCAACCTGACCGCCGCGGTCCGCGCCGCGATCGTCAAGTACCCGTGGACCCGCCTGGACTACCCGGACCCGCACCCGCGCCGGATGAGCCCGCCGCCGCGCGGAGCGTCGGCGCCGAGCTGGGCCCCGTCCAGCGGGTCGGCCAAGTTCGGCGCCTACACCACCGAGGTCGACGACCTGCGGCAGGCGCGCGCACCGTTCGTCGGCCGCATCCCGGACTGGCAGCAGACGGTCGAGGCGTCCATCATGGACACCGCAGACGACATCGCGTACGCCATCCACGACGTCGAGGACTTCCACCGGGTCGGCGTGCTGCAGCAGGGCACCGTGGCCGCCGAGCTGATCGGCTGGCAGCGCGAGGCCAAGCGGCTCGGCGGCCTGTCCGACGCCGCACTCGACGCCGGCAGTCGCCAGGCCGGCGCGGCGATCGAGAAGCTGCGCCGCCGCCTGCACCGCCGGGACCGCTGGAACAGCGACGACGAGGCCTTCGGGAACGCGGTCGAGCAGGTCCGGCACGACCTGGTCGACGGGCTCCTGGCCGACCAGTTCGACGGCTCGGTGGCCGCCGAGCAGTACGTGGCCCGGTTCTCCGGCCGGTGGACCCGGCGGCTGGTCGACGCGATCCGGCTGACCGACAACCCGTCGGTCCGCTCCGGCTACGTGTTGCTGGACCGGCCCCAGTGGCACGAGGTCCAGGTGCTCAAGCTGATCCACCACCGGTTCGTGCTGGACCGCCCCGACCTGGCGCTGCACCAGCGCGGCCAGGCCCGCCTGCTGGCCACCCTGGTCGAGGCGCTGCTGGCCTGGATCGTCGACCCGGCCGAGGAGGCCCGGTTGCCGCAGCGCCTGCACGACCTGGTCGAGTTGGCCGAGGCCGAGCTGCCGGTGGGCACGCCCGACCGGGCCGCCCGGGCCCGTGGCCGGGCGATCGTCGACTTCGTCGCCGCGCTCACCGACCAGCAGGCCGTTGCTCTGCTCGACGCCCTCTCCGGGCGATCGGGGCAGCTCTGGACCGACGCTTTCGTGCTGTAGACCGCTAGAGTGCGGCAATGGATCTGACCGATACGCAGACCAACGTCACGATCCTGTCCGGGGTCGCCATGGTGGTCGGCGTTTTCGGGGTCGTGATCCCGTTCCTGCCCGGGTTGCTGCTCTGCTGGGCGTCGGCGGTGGCCTGGGCGTTCCTGGCCGGCGAGGGCGCCACGCGGTGGGGCCTGCTGGCGCTGGTCACGCTGATCGCCGGCCTCGGCATCGTGGTCAAGTACGCCTGGCCCGGGCGCAACCTCAAGCGCACCGGCGTACCCAATCGGACCCTGCTCCTCGGCGGCGTCCTGGCGATCGTCGGCTTCTTCCTGATCCCGGTGATCGGCCTCGTGATCGGCTTCGTCGCCGGCGTCTGGCTGGCCGAGATCGCCCGGCTCGGCGACAGCCGGCAGGCCTGGCCGTCGACCAAGCACGCGATCAAGGCGGCCGGCCTGGCCATGCTGGTCGAGCTCGGCTCGGCCCTGGCCATCGCGATCATCTGGGTGGCCGCGGTGGTGGTCAACTAGGAAAGCCGCTCCGGGACCCGCTTCGATACGCGAATCTGGAAGACTCTGTGGGATGGACCTGCCGATCAACCCGCCGGTCGAGCCGATGCTCGCCAAGAGCGTGCCGCAGATCCCCGAGGCCGAGGGCATGAGCTACGAGCCCAAGTGGGACGGCTTCCGGTGCATCGTGTTCCGCGACGGCGACGAGGTCGAGCTGGCCAGCCGGGGTGGCAAGACCCTCACCCGCTACTTCCCCGAGGTGGTCGAGCAGGCCAAGGCCCAGCTCCCGGAGCGGTGCGCGGTCGACGGCGAGATCGTGGTCATCCACCGCCAGGAGGGGCAGCAGCCCAAGCTCGAGTGGGACTGGCTGACCCAGCGGATCCACCCCGCCGCCTCCCGGGTCAAGCTGCTGGCGGAAGAGACGCCCGCCGACTTCGTCGCGTTCGACCTGCTCGCGCTCGGTGACGAGGCGCTGGTCGACCAGCCTTACGCGACCCGCCGGGCCAGGCTGGAGAAGGCACTGGCCGGGGTCAAGTCGCCGGTGCACATCACGCCCACCACGCACGACATCGCGACGGCGCGGCGCTGGTTCGAGATCTTCGAGGGCGCCGGGCTCGACGGGCTGATCGCCAAGCCGGCCGACATCGCGTACGAGCCCAACAAGCGGCTGATGTTCAAGATCAAGCATGCGCGCACGGCCGACGCGGTCGTCGCCGGCTTCCGATGGCACAAGTCCGGCCCCGTGGTCGGCTCGCTGCTGCTCGGCCTCTACGACGAGCACGGCACCCTGCACCACATCGGCGTCTCGTCCTCGTTCAGCATGGCCCGCCGGGCCAAGCTGCTCGACGAGTTGGCCGACTACCGGGAGCCCGCCGAGCACCCGTGGATCGACGCCGACAGCGACGAGCAGCAGATCGGCCCGACCAGCGCGACCGGCCAGCGCCGCCCCGGCGGGGTGAGCCGGTGGACGGGCGGCAAGAACCTCGCCTGGGAGCCGCTGCGCCCCGACCTCGTGGTCGAGGTCGGCTACGACGCGATGGAGGGCGACCGCTTCCGGCACACCGCCCAGTTCGTCCGCTGGCGCCCCGACCGCGACCCGCGCTCGTGCGGCTACGACCAGCTGGACCGCCCGGTCCGGTTCGACGTCGACCAGGTGCTGGGCGGCGACCCGGCTGCCGGCACGGGAGTCTCCTAGTGCGTTTGCGTTTCAGATTCCTCGTGCTCGGCCTGCTCGCCGGGCTGCTCGCACTCGCCGGCTGCACGGTGCCGGTGGTCGCGCCGAACTCCGGCGGCGACGTGCGGGGCGCCGCGCCCGCGCCGGCCGCCTCCGGCCAGCCCAACTGGCGCCCCTGCCCCGACGTGCCGGCCCAGCTGGTCGGCCGCGGCGCGCGCGGGATGAGCTACGACTGCGCGACCATCAAGGTGCCGCAGGACTGGGCCGACAAGGGCAACGGGCAGACGTTCGACATCGCGCTGATCCGGGTGCGCTCCGACAAGCAGCACGACCGGATCGGGTCGCTGCTGGTCAACCCGGGCGGCCCGGGGGCGTCCGGGGTCAACCTGGCCGTCTACCTCTCGTTCGGCGCCGCCTTCCAGGGCATCCCGGAAGAGATCACCAACCGGTTCGACATCGTCGGCTTCGACCCGCGCGGCGTCGACCGGTCCAGCCCGGTCGAGTGCATCAGCGACGCCCAGCTCGACGAGAGCTTCGGCTACACCCCCGACCCGGTGACCCAGGAGCAGTTCGACGGCCTGGTCAACCTCAACAAGAGCATCGGCCAGGAGTGCGGGGCCAAATACGGCGACAAGCTCAAGCTGTTCTCCACGGTGCAGACCGCCCGCGACATGGACGCGATCCGCACCGCCGTGGGCGACCAGAAGATGACCTACCTCGGTTACTCCTACGGCACGCTGCTCGGTGCCACGTACGCCCAACTCTTCCCGCAGAACGTGCGGGCGCTCGTGCTCGACGGCGCGGTCGACCCCCGGCAGAACTTCGTCGCCGGCTCGGAGAGCCAGGCGAAGGGCTTCGCGCTGGCGTTCGACAACTTTGCGAAGTGGTGCGACTCGACGCCGGCACAGTGCCCGATCGCGCCCGACGCCAAGGCGGCGGTCAACACCGCCATCGAGAAGGCCGAGGTCTCCCCCGTGACCGGGGCCGGCGGGCGCAAGGCCACCTCGGGCTGGGTCTTCTACGCGGTGATCTCGTCGCTCTACACCCAGTCGGGCTGGCAGGCGCTGGCAAGCGCGATCAAGTCACTGGAGGGCGGCGACCCGGCCGAGGTGTTCCAACTCGCCGACAGCTATGCCGAGCGCGACCCGAGCGGGCACTACTCCAACCTGTTCGACGCCAACATCGCCGTCAACTGCGCCGACCAGCGCACGGTGCCCGACGCCAACCAGGTCCGCACCTACCAGAACCAGTGGCGCTCGTCGATCCCGATGTTCGGCGCGCCGCTCGCGGTCGGCATGCTGCCCTGCTCGGAGTGGCCGGGCGGGCACGACCCCTACCCGACCGGTCCGGCCACCGGGTCGGCGCCGATCCTGGTGGTGGGCACGACCGGCGACCCCGCGACCCCCTACGCCCAGGCACCGGCGCTGGCCAACATGCTCGGCGTGGGCCGGCTGCTGACCTGGGAGGGCGAGGGGCACACGGCCTACCCGCAGACGGAGTGCATCACCTCGGCGGTCAACAAGTACCTGCTCAATCAGACGCTTCCGCCAGAGGGGACCCGCTGCCCGGCGAAGTAGCGTCCCGGGCCGCCATCTCCTCCAGCAAGCGGCGCACGATCCGCAGGTTGTTCTTGAGCTCTTCCTGCTCGTCGTGCCGGAACGCGTCGGTGTCGACGATCAGCTTGCTGGCGAAGTGCGCGGTGATCAGCGGGATCACCAGCAGCACCATCGTCGAGATCAGCAGCACCGCGAGGGCGCGGGCCTGCCAGGTCTCCGGCGAGATGTCGCCGTACCCGACGGTCGACGCGGTGACCACGGCCCACCAGAGCGAGTCACCCACGCCGACCTTCTCGAACACGCTGTAGAGCGCCGCCGCGATGACGATCATCAGGGCGTACGACAGCATCAGCGTCCGCGGCGAGTTGGCGAAGTAGACCAACCCGCGGTAGACCGCCTTGAACGGCAGCAGCAGGGCCTTCATGGTCCGTCATCATGCACCCGCGGGTCGATGTGCGAAGCTGCTCGCCGTGACCGACCTGATCTTCCGGTCCGCTTTGCGGGCCGATGTACCGGCGATTGTCGGGCTTCTGGCAGACGACCCGCTCGGCAGCGCCCGGGAGACGGTGTCCGAGGAGGTCGACGCGGCCTACTGGGAAGCGTTCGACGCACTCGACGGCGACCCCCGCAACACCGTGGTCGTCGCCGAACTGGCCGGTGAGATCGTCGGCACGATGCAGCTCATCGTCATCCCGTCGCTCACCCGCCGCGGTGCGCAACGGCTGGAGATCGAGGGTGTACGCGTCTCGTCGGCCCACCGCGGCGCGGGCCTGGGCCGCCGGATGATCGCCTGGGCCGTCGCGGAGGCGCGCGCGACGGGCTGCACGCTGGTGCAGCTCACCACCGACAAGCGCCGCCCGGACGCCAAGCGCTTCTACGAGTCCCTCGGCTTCGCCGCGACCCACGAGGGCATGAAGCTGGGGGTCTAGCCTATTCGGTCCAGTTCGCCGGGTTCTTCTTGCTCGGCTGCACGCGAGGTGGCTCGCCCGGCATCTTGGGGTGGTCGGGCGGGTAGGGCATGTCGCCGCCGCGCCCCTCGCGCTCGTCGGCCGCCGACCACTCCAGCAGCGGCGTGATGTCGAACGCGGTGTCGTCGATCCCCGCGTGCGGGTCGCCGACCTCGGCGAACCGCTTCGGCAGCGTACGCAGGTCGAAGTCGTCAGGCTCCACGTCGGGCAACTCGGCCCAGGTCACAGGCGTCGACGCGGTGGCCCGGGCGTTGGCCCGCAGCGAGTAGGCGCAGGCGATCGTCCGGTCGCGGGCCATCTGGTTGAAGTCGACGAACACCCGCTCGCCCCGCTCCTCCTTCCACCAACTGGTGGTGACCAGGTCGGGCCGGCGCCGCTCGAGCGCCCGGGCCAGCGCGATCGTCGCCCGGCGCACCTCGACGAACGTCCACCGTGGCTGGATCCGCAGGTAGACGTGCACGCCCCGGCCACCGGAGGTCTTCGGCCACCCGGTGGCGCCGATCTCCTCGAGGACGGCCCGCAGCTCACCGGCCGCCTCGGCGGCGTCACCGAAGTCGGTGCCGGGCTGGGGGTCGAGGTCGATCCGCAGCTCGTCGGGGTGGTCGGGGTCGGCGTCCCGCACGGGCCAGGCGTGGAAGACGACGGAGTTCATCTGCGCGGCCCAGGCGACGTGTGCGAGGTCGACCGGGCACAGCTCCGTGGCCTTGCGCCCGCTCGGGAAGGTGATCTCGGCGCCGTTGAGCCACTCGGGCGTGCCGCGGGCCGGGAGCCGCTTCTGGTAGAAGGCCTCACCGTCGATCCCGTCGGGGAACCGCTGCAGCGTGGTGGGCCGGTGGTCGAGCGCCCGCATGATGCCGTCGCCGACGGCCAGGTAGTAGTCGAACACGTCCTGCTTGGTGTAGCCGGCCCGCGGAAACATCACGCGGTCGGGACTGCTGAGCCGCACGGCGTGCCCGGCGACCTCGACCTCGACAGCGGCGGCCTTTTTCGACGGCATGCCCTCGACCCTATGCCCCTTGCGCAGCCGGCGAGGCCCTGCTCTGCTCTGCATCCAGATACGCACCACCCCCCCCGAGCCCGCGCTGACCGACGGCCGGAATTCGGTTGGTCGCACGCCGACGCTTGGTTACGGTCCTCCACCGTGACCAGCCCGGATTTCGACTCGTACCTGATCTGCGCGACGCCCCGCTCCGGAAGCACCCTGCTCTGCGGCCTGCTGGACTCGTCCGGGGTGGCCGGCCACCCGGCCTCCTACTTCAACCGCAAGAGCCTGGACGACTACGCCGACGAGTGGCGGATAGCAAGACCGCGCGACGGCCGGATCGACGAGGCGTTCGTTCGCGCGGCGCTGACCGCCGGCCGGACACCGAACGGTGTCTTCGGCGGGCGGATCATGGCCGAGACGCTGCCGGAGCTGCTGAACGGGCTCGGTGCCCCCGGGGTGGCGGATGTCGACCTGTTGAGCGCCCAACTGGGTCGACTCAAATTCGTTCACCTGCGGCGATGTGACGTCGTGGCCCAGGCGGTCTCGTATGCGAGGTCACTGCAGACCCACTTCTGGCATCCCGGCGAAGCCGTCGCACCCGGAGGTCAGGATCCGCACTACGACGAAGAGCTGATCGGCCGGCTGGTCGCCACGATCGAGCGCTCCGAGGCCGACTGGACGACCTGGTTCGCCGCCAACGGCATCGTGCCGTGCGAGGTGACGTACGAGGAGTTGGCCGCAGATCCGCTCGGCACCGCACAACGGGTGCTCGACCATCTCGGCCTGCGTGTCCCGCCGGATCGGCACCTGGTGGTCGGGCACCGGCGCCAGGCCGACCAGCTCAACGCGGACTGGATAGCGAAGTTCAAGGCGCATCGCCCGAGGTAGGACCCCGGGCGATGCGCGTTGGTGACGGTCAGGACGGCTGCGGGCGGCGGCGGTGGCGGCCGACGTAGCGGCCACCGCGGACGCCGGCGAGCTGCATCGCGGCGCCGCCGGCGGTGAGCACCCCGCCGATGCCCGCCAGCGAGCCGATCGGCAGGCCGGTCCTGGGCAGCTCGGGCTGTGCGGCCGGCGGCTCCGCGACCGGCCGGGGCAGCGGCACCGGAGGCGGCTCCTCCTGGTCGGTCGGCGGAGGCGGCTCCTCGTCAGCCGGCGGCTCGTCGTCGTAGCCGTGGTCGTCGGAGCCGCAGGACGCCGTGGCGTTGCCCAGCACCGCGATGCTGTTGCCGCAGACGTTCACGTCGACCTGCACCGGCACGACCACCTGGTTGCCGTTGAGGATGCCGGCGTTGTGCCCGGTGGCGATGTGCGAGACGCCGCTGCCGAACTTCGCTGCGGCGGGCAGGTCCGACGGACCCTTCGACGCGCCCTCGCCGTCCTCGGCGTCGTCGCTGACCGGTGCCTCGCCCACCGCGGCCAGCGCCCGGTCGGCGGCGTCGCGCGCCTCGTCCGTGACCAGCTGCGCCCGGTCGGTCACGGTCGCCGCCGCGGCACCCGGATCGCCGGTCTCGCCGTGGCCGGCGCCGTCGCCGAGCGGTGCGGCGCTGGCCGCCTGCCCGGTGAGGGCGATCGCGCCGGCCACCACCGCGAGGCCCGCGGCCGGCAGGGCGGCTTTGGCCAGCCGTCGTTTTCTACTCATCGTCCTTCTGTTCCTGTCGTCCGGTAATTCGTCTCGAAAGGAGCATTTTTGGGAGCGTACGGCGTAATGTCCGAAAACGCCGAAGCGGTCGGATGCAGATCACCCAGCCAGGGTCAGCCGTACCGGTGGGTCTCCCAGTGCAACCGGATGCGGAACTGCTTGCGCTCGAAGTCCGGGTCGCGGCCCATCAGGTGCCCGTCGTAGGGCGCCCGGAGCCGGACGATCGACCCGTCGACCAGCGGCAGCGCGACCACCGTGCGCCGGCCACGCCGCTCCATCCGCACCTCGACCACCCGGTGCCAGGGCGCCGAACCACCGAGCGCGCCCGGCACCGCCCACGCGCCCACGGCGTCCAGGTCCGCGCCCACCCGGCGGCCCACCACCAGGCCGACCAGTCCCCCGACAGGCACCGGCAGCGCCAGCGCCCACCAGACCTGCGGCGGCACCGACCGCTGCGGGTGCACCCCGGTGAGCCAGTGCGCCACCACCGGGGCGAGCACCGCCGCGAGGCCGGTCAGCGCGAGCGCGCCGGCCACCAGCAGTCCCATCCACATGCCCTGTCCCAGCGACTGCCGCCAGGTCGGCCGGAAACGCAGCGGGTCGCCCGGGAACGGCTCCCACGCCTGACCACTGGCCGACCTGGCCGGTGTACGCATGCACTGTCAACGACGAGGCCACACCGAGGTAATCGGCCCTCGCGCGAAGGGGGTCGTACGGTTGACGCATGGCACCTGAGAAGTCCTCCCCCGTGACCGAAATCCCCACCGAAGAGCTGCCCACGTCCGAGGACGAGTGGCGGGTCCGGCTCAACCCCGAAGAGTTCCGGGTGCTGCGTGAGGCCGGCACCGAGCGGCCGTTCACGGGCGAGTACGTCGACACCAGGACGCCCGGCACGTACGTCTGCCGGGCCTGCGGCGCCGCGCTGTTCGAGAGCGGCACGAAGTTCGACTCGCACTGCGGCTGGCCGTCGTTCGACGAGGCCATCCCCGGCGTGATCCGCTACATCGAGGACCGGTCGCTCGGCATGGTCCGCGTCGAGGTCCGATGTGCACACTGCGACTCGCACCTCGGCCACCGGTTCGACGGCGAGGGCTACACGCCCAAGGACGCCCGCTACTGCATCAACTCGGTGAGCATGCGGCTCATCCCCGCCGGGTAACCACCTCGGCGATCGTCATCTCCACGGGGTCGAGGACGCGTTCGCCGTCCTCGACCGACCAGAGCGCGTTCTGCAGCGTGCGGCCGGCCGTCCAGATGGCCGCCCGCTGCCGGTCGAGGCCCATCGCCTCGGTCATGATGTCGAACCGGCGCCGGATCGTGCGTTCCGGCGCCGCGGCGTCCCACCGGTTCCACAGCCCGGGCCACAGCTCGAAGCCGGGGTCGCCGGCGAGCGGCTTCGGGTCGATCGCCAGCCACGGCTCGCGGCCGCCGGCCAGCACGTTCTCGTAGTGCAGATCCCAGTGCAGCAGACGGTCGCCGGCCGCCGGCGCCACCTCGGCGAGCATGTCGGCCCAGCGCCGCAGCAGACGACCCTCGGCCGGGTCGGCGAGGAGGGCCGCCGCGGCCGGCGTGTCCTCGATCATCTTCGCGGCCTTGTCGGCCAGCCGGGGGATCTCCGGCGGCGCGGTGTGCGCGTTGAGCCGGTTCAGAAGCAGGGCGATCACCCGTACCGCCGCCGTGTCGTCCTCGACGGAGCGCAGGTCGCGGTCGGGGTCGAGGCGTTCGATCAGCAGCGTCCAGGTCTCCGGGTCCTCGCGGAGCAGCCGGGCGGCGCCGTCACCGGCCCAGGTGCGCAGGGCGAGACCCTCGCCGGGGTGGTCCCAGTCGGTGTCCTGGAGCTTGAGCATCGCGGGGGTGCCGTCGGCGGTGACGACCGGGAGCACCAGGCCGGCCACGCCGCTGCGGGTCGGGCCGTCGCGGCGCAACTCCCAGCGGTCGAGGAACTCGGCCGCCGTGCGGGCCACACCGTCCACCCAGGCCCGGCCCGCTGCGCCGCGGAACCGGACCTGGGCGGCTACGAGAGCCGGGGGTACGACGATCTCTTCGGCGGTCATCCCGGTGAGGTTAATGCCGGGCTGACCGGTCTTTCATCTGGAATTTTGAGGTCCTCAGCCGTCGCGATGCTGGCGCCTCACGACGCCTTCCGGTCGCCTTAACGCTGGGCGAGGACGATCCGGCCACCCTGGCCGTCGATCCGGTCCGCCTGCTCGTCGTCGAGCCAGACGCCACCGGTGGCGAGGTAGCGGAAGGTGTACTCACCCGGTGCGAGCGTGAGCGTCACCGTGCGGGTGCCGTCCCGCCTCGGCTGCAGCTCGTGCCGCCCGGGCTCCCAGTCGTTGAAGCAGCCCACGACGCTGACCTGGCCGACCGGGCTGTCCTTGGGCAGGCAGAACGTCACGCGGGTCTTGCTGCCGAAAAGCTTGGTTCTCTTGATCATGTCGGCTCCTCCCGGTAAGGACACAACCTCTTGGAGCTTCCCTGCCGGACGCGTGACTGGAGGGGTCGACACACCGGGCGTTACGCCACGTTTCCAACGGGCAAATCGGGCGTTCCGGTTGCAGGGCGGCATAGTTCCGGGTAACGCTGCGGGTAACCGATTGGGGGCGGGCACCATGGCGGTGTGTGAGACCTGCGGCAACGACTACTGGCTGGCGTTCGAGGTGGCCACGGTCAGCGGCGACCGGCACGTCTTCGACTCGTTCGAATGCGCGATCCAGCGCCTCGCGCCGATCTGCGAGCACTGCGGCACGAAGATCGTCGGGCACGGCGTCGAGGTGGGCGGCCGGTTCTTCTGCTGTGCGCACTGCGCCCGGGCGTCCGCGGGCGCCGCGGGTGCCGGGATCACCGACACCGTGGGCGCCCACCCGGGCTGACCGTCCGTATGCTCGGGGCTCATGCGAGACGAGCTCCGGGTGGCGTCCTTCGCCGACCTCGACACCATCACCCTGTACCGGCTGCTGGAGCTGCGCTGCACGGTGTTCGTCGTCGAGCAGGAGTCGCCGTACCCCGACATCGACGGTCGCGACGTCGAGCCGGCGACCCGGCACGTCTGGGTCGCCCGCGACGACCGGCCGGTCGCCTACCTGCGGGTCCTCGGCGAGCCGGACGGCTCGATGCGGATCGGCCGCGTCGTGGTCGCCAAGGAGGCCCGGGGCTCCGGCATGGCCGGCCGGCTCATGGACGCGGCCCTGGAGATCGTCGGCGCCCGCCCGTCGGTGCTGGACGCCCAGGAACACCTGGCGGCCTTCTACGCCCGCTACGGCTACGCCGTCAGCGGCGAAGGCTTCGTCGAGGACGGCATCCCGCACGTCCCGATGGCCCGCGCCGCATAGCTTTAGGGGCATGACCACCCCGACGCTGTACGAGTGGGCCGGTGGCCGGCCCGCGATCGAGCGGATGATCAACGCGTTCTACGACCGGGTCGAGCGGGACGAGCTGCTCAGCCCGTTCTTCCCGGGCGGCGTGAGCGCGGCGCACCGCGACCACGTGACCACGTGGTGGTGCGAGGTGTTCGGCGGGCCGGCCGACTACACCGACCAGCTCGGCGGCTACGAGAACATGCTGGCCCACCACCGGAACCTGGGCATCACGCCCGAGCACCGGTTCCGGTTCGCCTCGCTGATGAGCGTCGCCGCCGACGACGCGGCGCTGCCGGCGGACCCGGAGTTCCGGGCGGCGCTGGTCGGCTATCTGGAGTGGGGCACCCGGATCGCGATGTCCAACTCACAGCCGGGCGCGACGCCGGTCGAGCACGCACCGGTGCCGCACTGGGGCTGGGGCGTCGCCCCGCCCTATCAGCCCTAAGGGAGGGCCTCCACGAGCTCGGCCACGCTGCGCCGCCGCCCCGTGTAGAACGGAACCTCTTCGCGCACGTGCCGGCGGGCCCGGGAGGCGCGCAGCTCGCGCATCAGGTCGACGATCCGGTGCAGCTCGTCGGCCTCGAAGGCGAGGATCCACTCGTAGTCGCCGAGCGCGAACGAGGCGACCGTGTTGGCCCGCACGTCCGGGAACCCGCGCGCCTGCCGGCCGTGCTCCGCGAGCATGTCGCGACGCTCCTCGTCGGGCAGCAGGTACCACTCGTAGGAGCGGACGAACGGATAGACGCAGACGTACGCCCGGGCCTCCTCGCCGGCCAGGAACGCCGGTAGGTGGCTCTTGTTGAACTCCGCCGGCCGGTGCAGCGCCATCTGCGACCAGACCGGGGCCAGGTGGCGGCCGAGGCCGGTGCGGCGGAACTGGGCGTACGCCTCCTGGAGCGCGTCGCTCGACCCGGCGTGCCACCAGACCAGCAGGTCGGCGTCGGCGCGCAGGCCCGACACGTCGTACGTGCCGCGGACCGTGACGTCCTTGCTCGCCAGGTCGGCGAAGAGCGTGTCGACCTCGGCGGCCAGCTCGCCGCGGGACGCCGGCAGCGGCTCGGCGGCCCGGAACACCGACCACATGGTGTAGCGGATGGTGTCGTTGAGCTCCCGGATCCGGGCGGCGTTGGTCTGGTCGGTCATGCGAACCATCCTCTCTCAGGCTGCTTCGGGGCGGTCGCGGAGGGCGGCGAGCACCGCGTCGGCGGCGGACTCCCCCGAGCGCACGCAGATCGGGATGCCCACACCGTCGTAGGCGGCGCCGGCCAGGGCGACCGTCGGGGCACCGGAGCGCAGCGCCGCCCGGGCCGCGGCGACCCGGCCGAGGTGGCCGGGCGCGTACTGCGGCAGCGCACCACCCCACCGCTGGACCCTGGTCTCCACCGGCTTCGGCAGGCTGTGGTCGACCAGGTTGGACAGTTCCCTGTGGACGATGCCGGCCAGCTCGGCGTCGTCGCGCTGCAGCACGTGCTCGTCGCCGTAGCGGCCGACCGAGGCCCGGACCAGCGCGACGCCGTCCGACCGGCGCTGGTGCGCCCACTTGGTCGAGAAGAACGTGGCGGCCTTGACCGCGGTGCCGTTCTCAGCGGGCACGAGGAACCCGGACAGCTCCGGCAGCTCGGGCCGGGGCAGCGCCAGCGTGATCAGCGCCACGCTGGCGTAGTCGAGCGCGCCGACGCCGGTGGCCGCGGCGGCGTCGACGGCGGCGAGCAACCGGGCGGCCGGGCGGGCCGGCACGGCGAGCACGACCGCGTCGACGTCCACGTGCTCCGGGTCGCGGGTGGCACCGACCGTGAGCCGCCAGCCGTCGGGGGTGCGGGCGATCTCCCGTACCGTGGCGGCGATCCGGATCTCCGCGTTGCTGGCGGCGGCGGTCGCGTCGACCAGCCGGCTCACCCCGCCGCGGACGGTGGCGAACACGGCACCGCCCGGCACCCGCGGGAACGCGGCCTGCGCGGCCTTCACGGCCCCGGTCAGCGTGCCCTCGGTGCGGGCCTGCCGGGCCAGCGCCGGCATCGTGGCGGCCAGCGAGAGCCGGTCGGCCCGGCCGGCGTAGACGCCGCCCAGCATGGGGTCGACGAGGCGGTCGACGACCTGGTCACCGAGCCGGCGGCGGACCAGCGCACCGACGGCGACGTCCTCACCCTCGGCCAGCAGGGGGTGACCGGCGTCCAGATCGCGGTCGTCGACGGTGGCCACGCCGGCCAGGGCACCGAGATCGCCGGGCACACCGGTCAGCGTCCCGCGCGGCATCGGCACGAGCTTGCCGCCGACCGCCAGCGCGGCCGCGCCCACGGCCGGGTTGACCAGGTCGTCGCCGAGCCCGACCCGGCGGGCGAGCAGGACGGCCGGGGAGTCCTCCCCGGTTGCGGTGTCGCGCACCAGGAACGCCTCCGCGCCCAACTCGACCGGCGACCCGGCCAGCTCACCGGTGCGGAGCTTGCCACCGAGGACCGGGCCCTGCTCGAAGACGGTCACGCGGGTGCCGGGCGCCTGGTCGTTGATCCGGAGCGCGGCGGCCAGGCCCGCTATGCCACCACCGATGATCGCGACGTGCCGCATGGCACCCACCATATGGCGGGCGGATTCACGCGGTGCGGCGGCCGGGCAGTGCTGTGACGCCGGGCGGCGGCAGGCCGGCGGTCGAGGCCAGCAGCGTCGACCAGGCCAGCAGGTGGGCCCCCAGGTCCTCGTCGGTCGGGGTCCAGCTCGCCCGGATCTCGATGTCGGCCGCGGTCGGCGGGCCGGCGAGGTCGCCGAACCGGGTCGACATGGTCTGGGTGACCGTGCCGCCGATCGCCCGGTATCGGGCGCCGTGCGCGTCGAGCGCGTCCGTCAGCCACGTCCAGCCGACCGTCGGCAGCAGCGGGTCGGCGGCCATGTCGACGTCGACCTCGGCGGTCACGTAGGTGACCAGCCGCATCGTGCCCTCCCAGGCCTCGTGGCCGGCGGGGTCGTGCAGCAGGATCAGCCGGCCGGTGGCCATCTCGTCGTCGTCGGGCTTGGTGACCGAGGCGCTCAGCGCGAACGTGAAGGGCGCCAGCCGCTGCGGTGCGCCGACCTCCTCGAGGAGGATCTCGGCGCGCGGTGTGGCGGCGCGAAGGCTGGCGACGGCGTTCGCGAAGACGTCGGGAACAGCAGTCGGAGCCATGACCGCAGCCTATGCATGGATCGGGGCGCCGTGGGGGTAGGGCGCGCCGGACGCACTAGCACGATCGGCCGCGATCATGGGACATTACGCCACCTATCGGACAGACAGCGTGTGTACGAGTTCCGTGACCCGGGTCAGCACCGCGGGGTCTGTTTCGGGGATCACGCCGTGCCCGAGGTTGAAGATGTGACCCGGTGCGGCCCGGCCCTGGTCGAGCACGCGGCGCACCTCGGCCTCGATGACCTCCCACGGCGCGAACAGCGTGGTCGGGTCGAGGTTGCCCTGCACGGACTTGCCGGCGCCGATGCGGCCGGTGGCGACGTCGAGCGGGGTGCGCCAGTCGACCCCGACCACGTCGGCGCCGGCCTCGCCCATGGCGCCGAGCAGCTCGCCGGTGCCGACGCCGAAATGGATCCGCGGCACGCCGGCGTCCGCCAGCCCGGTCAGCACCCGCTCCGAGTGCGGCAGGACGAAGCGGCGGTAGTCGGCCTCCGACAGCGCACCGACCCAGGAGTCGAAGAGCTGCACGGCGGCGACGCCCGCGTCGATCTGGACGCGGAGGAAGGTCAGCGCGTTCTCGGCCAGGCGGGCGCAGAGGGCGTGCCAGGTTTCCGGGTCGCCGTACATGAGCGCCTTGGTCTTGGCGTGTGTCCGCGACGGCCCGCCCTCGACCAGGTAGCTGGCCAGCGTGAACGGCGCGCCGGCGAAACCGATCAGCGGGGTGTCGCCGAGCGCGGCGGTGGTCAGGCGGACCGCTTCGTCGACATAGGACACATCGACCGGGTCGAGCCGGCGCAGCCGGGCCACGTCCTGCGGCGCCCGGATCGGCTCCGCGACCACCGGCCCGGTGCCGGCGACGATGTCGACGTCGACCCCGGCCGCCGCGACCGGCACCACGATGTCGCTGAACAGGATCGCGGCGTCGACGCCGTGCCGGCGGACCGGCTGGAGCGTGATCTCGGCGACCAGGTCGGGGCGGCGGATGGTGTCGAGCATGCCGATGCCCGCGCGCAGCTCGCGGTATTCGGGCAGCGAACGCCCGGCCTGGCGCATGAACCAGACGGGCGTGTGCGGCGCGTCCTCGCCCCGGGCGGCGCGGACCAGAGCGGAGTCGGTGTGGGTCGTCGTCGTCATCGGCTCCATCGTGTCACGCGGCGATCTCCGCTATCGTCGTGCCCAACTCGATCGTCGGAGGTCGATCATGACTAACGCCTTCCTCGGCACCGCGCCCGCCGCCTGACGTTCCCCTTTCTCTCCCGGAACGCGGGCGGATTCACCCTGCCCGGTTTCCGAGGAGAACTCCGTGCTCAGCTCCGACTTTCGTTTTCTCTGGTCCGCTTCCGCGATCTCCAACATCGGCGACGGCGTCACGATGATCGCCGGTCCCCTGCTCGTCGCGTCCCTCACCGGCGACCCGGCCCTGGTCGCCGGAGCCGCCTTCGTGCAACAGCTCCCCTGGCTGTTCGCGCCGGTCGCCGGCGCCTACGTCGACCGGATCGACCGCCGGCGGGTGGTGGTCGCCGCCAACCTGGCCCGGGCCGCCGTCATGTTCGGCCTCGCCGCGGCGGTCTGGTCGTCGACGGCCACCATCCCGCTGATCTACGCCGCGTTCTTCCTGCTCGGCGTCGGCGAGACGGTGGCCGATCCGGCGTACCAGGCGATCCTGCCCTCGATCGTCGCCGACGCGGACCTGGAACGGGCCAACGCACGGCTCGTGGCGACGTTCACGATCGGCAACCAACTCGCCGCCAAGCCGCTCGGCGCGTACCTGTTCGTGGTCGGCGCCGCGGTGCCGTTCGGCGCGGACGCGCTGACGTTCCTGGTCGCGGGCGGGTTGCTGGCCCTGCTGCGGCCGGTGCCCGGCGGTCCGGCCACGGCCCGGGTGCCGACGACGCTGCGTGCCGACGTCGCCGAGGGCCTGCGGGCGCTGTGGCACAGGCCCGCGCTGCGCCTGCTCGCGGTCTGCCTCGCGGTGATGAACCTGCTGTTCTGCGCGGCCTTCGCCGCGTTCGTCCTGTACGCCGAGCGCCGCTTGGGCCTGACCCCGGTGGCGTACGGCGTGCTGCTCTCGGTTTGGGCCCTGGGCGGCCTGCTCGGCGCGGTGGTCGCCGCCCGGCTGCGGGCCCGGTTCGGCGCGGGCCTGCTGCTCCGGGCCGGCCTGCTCATCGAGATCGCCACTCACGTGGTGCTGGCGACCACCCGGGCACCCTGGGTCGCCGCGGCGGTGCTGGTGCTGTTCGGCGTGCACACGACCGTCTGGGGCGTGGTCACGATGTCGATCCGGCAGCGCCTGGTGCCGGACGCGGTGCGCGGCCGGGTGGCCAGCACGTACGCGATGCTCGACCTCGGCGGCGCGGCGATCGGCACGCTGATCGGCGGCGCGCTGGCCGGCGTGACCTCGCTGACCGCGCCGTTCTGGGCGGCCGCGGCGGGCATGACGGTCCTGGCGGGCCTGGTCTGGCGCCACCTCACCGACCGGACCCTGGTCGCGGCCTAGAGCCCAGCCCGGCGAGTGCGGCCGCCGCGGAAGGGATCGCGGCGGCCGCACCGCTGTTCAACAGACCTTGAAGGCGTCGCAGGCGACCTTGATCGGCACAGCCAGACCGATGCCCTCCGCATTCTCCGCCTTCGCAGTGGCGATGCCGACCACCTGCTTGGCCGAGTTGATCACCGGACCGCCCGAGTTCCCCGGGTTGATCGGCGCGTCGAACTGGATCATCGGCCCGTTGCTTTCCGGCAGTTCGCGTACCGCGCTCACCACGCCGGTGGTCACCGAGTCGCTCAGGCCAAGCGGTGCGCCGACCACCACGATCTGCTGGCCCGACTTGACCGCGCCCCGCGCGGTGACCAGACCATTGATCTTGGTGGTGGTACGCAGGTGCGCCACGTCCCCGCCGCGGTTGACGGAGACGATCTGGGCCGCGTACCGCTTGCCGCCACGCTCCAGGAACACCTCGCGACCGCCGCCGTCGTAGACGTCCTCGACCACGTGGAAGTTGGTGATCAGGTTGGTCCGGCCGCCGCTGGCCGGCTTGCCCACCGCGAACGCCGTGCCGGTCACGTTGCCCGCGGCCACCCGCAGCACGCTCGGCAGCGCCGCGCTGGAGATCGCCTCGGGGTTGAACGCCGCGCCGAGCCGCTTCTCCAGGTCGCCGGCCCGGTCGCCCAGCTCGTCGAGCCGCGCGGTCTCGCGGGACCGGTCGTCGGCCTGGGCCCGCTCGGCGCCGGCGAGCCGGTCGCCGAGCTGCTCGATCCGGACCGCCTGATAGGCCACCACCCCGGCGAGCACCAGGACGATGCCGAAGGTCAGACCGGCGGGCCAGCGGCGCTTTTCACCTCTCCGGGTGTCCGCCTGCGGTGGCGGCGCGGCCACGTGCGGGCCGAACGGCACACCAGGATCAAAGGCCGGCGGCGGCGGGGGTACGGCGCGCGGCGGCGGCACCGCGTCGACGGGTGCGCGAGGCGCCGGGGCGTACGGCGGCGGCGCGTAGGGCGACGGTGCACGGTCGGCTGGGCGGTAGATGGGCCCCTCCGGCGCCGTGGGACCGCCGTACCCAGGTGAAGTTTCGGGCCAGGTTGTGCGCTCGTCCCCGGCGGACATCTCCGCTCCCTCCCGTCGCACCGGACTGGACCCCCGCGCGACGGTACCGCACCTCCCGACGCGCCGACCCGGCTGTCCGATGCGTGACGGCGCGCCTACTAGGGTTGGCAGGTGACCGACGAACCACCCCTGCGCCGTCGGGCCGCACGCCGAGCGGGGGACGAGTCGCCCACCTCCCCCGAAGCGGACGGCCCCTCCACCGGCTCCCCAGACGGCCCGGCGGCTCCAGAACCCCTCACGGGCCCCGCGCCGGAGCTGCTCACCGCACCGCGCGAGGGCACGCCCCGCCCCGTGGAAACGCCCGACGACCTCGCCGAGGCCGTGGCCCGCTTCGCCGCCGGCACCGGCCCGGTGGCGATCGACGCCGAGCGCGCCTCGGGCTACCGCTACAGCCAGCGGGCCTACCTCGTGCAGCTCCGCCGCGGCGGTGCCGGCACGGTGCTCATCGATCCGCTGCCGCTGGGCGACCTGCGTACGCTCGACGCCGCCATCGCCGACGCCGAATGGGTGCTGCACGCCGCCAGCCAGGACCTCCCCTGCCTGTCCGATCTCGGTCTGCGCCCGCGCCGCCTCTTCGACACCGAGCTGGCCGGCCGCCTGGCCGGCTTCGACCGAGTCGGCCTGGCCGCATTGACCGAGCAGCTTCTCGGGTACGCACTGGAGAAGCACCACTCGGCCGCCGACTGGTCGAGCCGCCCGCTGCCGGAGTCGTGGCTGACCTACGCGGCCCTGGACGTCGAGCTGCTGGTCGACCTGCGCGACGCGCTGGCCGCCGAGCTGGTGGCGCAGGGCAAGCAGGACTGGGCGGCCGAGGAGTTCGCGGCGCTGGTCGCGTGGGGCGCCCAGCCACCGCGCAACCGCCCGGACCCGTGGCGCCGCACCTCCGGCATCCACCGCATCCGCGGCGCACGGGCCCAGGCCCGGGTCCGCGCCGTCTGGTACGCCCGCGACGACATCGCCGCGCGCCGCGACTCGGCGCCGGGCCGGGTGCTGCCGGACTCGGCGATCATCGCGGCCGCGGAGATCGACCCGAAGGACGAGCGCACGCTGCTGTCGCTGCCGGGCTTCGGCGGCCGCTCGGTGCGCCGCCTGGCCCGGACGTGGCTGGACGCCCTGGACACGGCCCGCGGGCTGCCGGACGACGCCCTGCCGACCAACCCGCCGATCGACGGGCCGCCACCGCCGCACCGCTGGGCGGAACGCGACCCGGTGGCCGCGGCGCGGCTGTCCCGCTGCCGCGAGGTGGTCACGGGCACGGCGGCGGCACACAAACTGCCGCCGGAAAACCTGATCGCCCCGGACTCGATCCGCCGCCTGGCCTGGACCCCACCGGAAGACGTCACCCCGGAAACGGTCTCGGCCACCCTCCGCGGCTACGGCGCCCGCGCCTGGCAGGTGGGCCTCCTGGCGACGGACCTGGCCACCGCCCTCACGGACCCGAAGGCCGGCTGATGCTATGCGACGTTGAGCTGGATGTTGCCGATGCGCGCGACGATGTCGAGGTGGCCACCAAGCCCGACGACGTACGCACGTAGGGACTCGAGCGCCACGACTTCACCGTGCTCGATCTGGCTGATTCGCGCCTGCGACAAACCGCTAGCTTCGGCGAGCTGCTTCTGAGTGAGTCCAAGCTGCTGACGGATCTCGGCGAGCTTGGCGCCGCTGACCGAAGCGAGCATGCGCTCGCGCATCTCGCGACGCTGCGCCACACGTTCGTCGCTGTCCCACGTGGGGTCGATCGCCCGCGCCTTGGCCTTGACGTCTTCCCAGCTCACCGCGTCGGTCATAACCGACCCTCCTCTTTCAGCAGCACTAGGTGGGCTGCGTACCGGTCGTCCGCCAAAGGGATCGCCTCGCGGTACCAAGCCTGCCACTGACCCGACTTGTCACCTGCCACAACGATGATCGCTTCTCGCCGAGGGTCGAAAGCGAAGATCATCCTGACCTCGGTGTCTCGGACCGAGCCTGGTCTCAGTTCCTTCATGTGGTGGTACGTGCTCCCTTTGAGCCGATCCACCAACGGTCGACCCAGCGCCGGGCCGTGCTGGGCTAGCAGCTCGATCGCCTCCGCCACGAGGTTCGCCGAGACGGGGTCCGTCCGGCAGATCCCAAGGAACCATTCCTCGACCTCGCGATGCAGGCTTACCTCCCACATGCGAATAGTATAAGTGCGGCTTATATCGATGGCGACCCCGCTCGGCTCCGGTAGGTGGATCTCGTGCGCGGCGCTGTACCTACTGGTATGTACACTCGCACCCATGGAGTCGCGTCAGCTGCTGGTCGAGACGATGAGTGAGCTCATGTGGGAGCGCGGCTACGCCGACACGAGCCCGCGTGACGTGCGCCAGCGGTCCGGTGTGGGCCAGGGCAGCATGTACCACCACTTCCCGACCAAGCGGGACCTCGCGCTCGCCGCCCTCGAGCGCAACGTCGCCGACCTGCTGCCGGCCGCGGCCGAGCTCGACGGTCCGGGTGACCCGATGGCCCGCATCGAGGCCTACCTGATGCGTCCCCGCGACGCCCTCAAGGGCTGCAAGGTCGGCCGGATGACCCAGGACCCGCAGGTCCGCGAGGACCCGGTGCTGCTCGCCCCCGTGGCGCGCGCGTTCGCCCAGGTCCACGCGAGTTGGGCAAAGGTGCTGCGCGAGGCGGTCGCCGCGGGCCAGTTGCGGGCCGACCTCGACACCGAGCGCCTCGCGCACACCCTGATGGCCGTCCTGCAGGGCGGCTACGTGCTCGCGATCGCGCAGCAGGACCCGGGCCCGTTCGACGACGCCCGCTCCGGCGCCCTCGACCTGCTCCGGGCGGCGGCACCGGCCACACCGAAGGGGGACTCATGACGGTACGCATCGGGATCAACGGCTTCGGGCGGATCGGGCGCAGCTACCTGCGCGCGGCCCTGGCCAACAACGCCGACGTCGAGGTGGTCGCGGTCAACGACCTCACCGACGCCCGCACGCTGGCCACCCTGCTCGAGTGGGACTCCGTCTCCGGCCACCTGGCCGGTGTCGCCGTCGACGGCGACGCGATCACCGTGGCGGGCCGGCCGATCACGGTCTTCGCGCAGTCCGACCCGGCCACGATCCCCTGGGGTGAGGTCGGCGCCGACGTCGTCATCGAGTCCACCGGCCACTTCACCGACGGCGCCGCCGCGGCGGCCCACCTCAAGGGCGGCGCACGGAAGGTCGTCATCTCGGCGCCGGCCAAGGGCGACGTCCCCACGTTCGTCCTCGGGGTCAACGACGACACCCTCGACCCGGACAGCCACGACGTCTTCTCCAACGGCTCGTGCACCACGAACTCGCTCGCGCCGCTGGCGAAGGTGCTCAACGACGCGTTCGGCATCGAGTCGGGCCTGATGACGACGGTCCACGCCTACACGGGCGACCAGCGGTTGCACGACGCCCCGCACTCCGACCTGCGCCGGGCCCGCGCGGCCGCCGTCTCCACGATCCCGACGTCCTCGGGCGCGGCTAAGGCGATCGGCAAGGTCATCCCCGAGCTCGACGGCCGTCTCACGGGCGCCTCGCTGCGCGTCCCCGTCCCGGTGGGCTCGATCACCGACCTGACCGTCGTCCTCCGGCAGCGGGCCGGCGTCGAGGAGGTCAACGCGGCGTTCCGCGAGGCGGCCGCCTCACCACGACTGCGCCACTACCTGCAGTACTCCGAGGCGCCACTGGTCTCGGCCGACATCGTCGGCAACCCCTACTCGTCGATCTTCGACGCGCCGCTCACCGAGTCCGTCGGCAGCCAGGTCAAAGTCTTCGGCTGGTACGACAACGAGTGGGGCTTCGCCAACCGCCTGGTCGAGTTCTCCGAGCGCATCGGAGCGACCACGACCGCCTGATCAGCCGGGGAGGTCCTCGGGGCGCTTGGCGGCGAGCTTGCCGCGCAACAGCCCCGTGGACTGACCCACTTCGATGAGGTATCCGTCCGGGTCCCGCAGGTAGCAGCGGATCTCCGCTTCGCGGTCGATCGGTGGGGTCACGAACTCCGCGCCCTTGGCCTTCCACTCGTCGTAGCAAGCGTGGATGTCGGCGACCCGCAAGTTCAGGAAGATCGAGGTGGTGTCGTCCGGCACGTAGTCGACGACCGAGATGCCTGGCTTGTCCGGGGTGGGCGGCCCGCCGGGGTTCATGATGATCCACGAGTTCGACAGCTTGACGATGCACGGATTCTCGTCGAGAACGACGCTGCCACCCAGAATGCGCGAGTAGAAGTCACGCGACCGCGCCACCTGACGGACGGTGATGAACAACGTCACCAGAAAGCCCTCGGTGGGCGCGGGCAGGTTGGCGAAGTCGATGTGAGACGCCGGTTCTGTCATGAATCCATATCACCCCACTTTCCCGGCGGTTGACGGGAAACCGCGTTGATCCACGTCGCGGGCGCTGGCACCGTTGCCGCCATGGCCAATCTCATCCATCACCTCAACGTCGACAGTCACGATCCCTACGCGCTCGCCGGATGGTGGGCGCAGGTGCTCGGTTACGCGCGCTCCGAAGAAGACTTTCCGGGCGATCCGGAAGCACTGCTGATCGCGCCCGACGGGGCCGGGCCCGGGGTGCTGTTCTGTCGGGTTCCCGACGACAAGGTCGTCAAGAACCGGGTCCACTTCGACCTGCAGCCGGCCGACCACACCCGCGACGAAGAGGTCGAGCGCCTGCTCGGCATCGGTGCGACGCTGGTCGGCGACCACCGCCGCCCCGACGGCACGGGTTGGGTCACGTTGGCCGACCCCGAGGGCAACGAGTTCTGCGTCGAGCGCAGCGCCGCGGAGCGGGCCGCGGGTTGATGCACGTCACGATCTGGCTACACGTTTGTGTCCCGTGCCCGACGCAGGGCCAGCGACACGTGCACGGGGTCGTTACGATCCGGCAGTCAACCTGAGAGTTTCCAGGGAGCCGTGATGTCCGACCCTTACGCCCAGCCGCCGCAGTACGGCTCCCAGCCGCCTTACGGCGATCAGCCACCGCAACAGCCGCAATACGGCCAGCAGCAGCCACCTCAGCAGCCCGGCTACGGCCAGCAGTACGGGCAGCAGCCGCAGCACGGCGAGCAGCCGCCGCAGTACGGGCAGCCCTACGGCGAGCAGCCGACGGCGCCCTACGGGCAGACCTACGGCCAGCCGCCGCAGCAGCCCGGCACCTACGGTCAGCCGCCGCAGCAGCCCGGCTACGGCCAGCAGCCCGCCTACGGCAGCGACTACGGCCAGCAGCAGCCGCCCTCCTCGGGTGCGCCCTACGGCCAGCCGTCCTCCCCGGCGCCCTACGGGCAACAGCAGCAGGGCTACCAGCAGTCGCCCTACGGCCAGCCGCCGCAGCAGCCGACCTACGGTGAGCAGCCGTTCGGCGGCCCGCCGATGCCGCCGACCGCGCCGCCGAAGAAGAGCCGCGCCGGCAAGATCGTGCTGATCATCCTCGCGATCGTGCTGGTGCTCTGCGTCGGTGGCGGCGTCGGCCTCTACTTCCTGCTCAAGGACCCGGTGCAGGACGTCGTCGCGGCGGCCAACACCCGCGTGGTCGCGCCCGACACGCTGGGCGGCAAGCCCAAGATCACCGATCCGGGGCTGCAGACCGCGGTCGACGAGATGAAGGCCGGGCTCAACTCCGACCTGCCCGAGATCACCAGCACGGCCGCCGCGTTCTACGGCGACCTGGAGAAGCAGGACCTGGTCATGCTCGTCGCGGCGTCCGGTCTGGTCGCCGACCCGGGCAAGGAGCTCGACGACGCGTTCAGCAGCGCCGGCGCCAGCGGCATGACGATGAAGAACGTCAAGGACGTCGAGCCGGGTCCGCTGGGCGGCGAGGCCCGCTGTGGCGACGCGACGATCGCCAGCGCCGGCTCCGAGGTGCCGATGGGCGTCTGCGCGTGGGCCGACCGCGGCAGCGTCGGCATGATCGGCATCTACAACAGCGACGGCACGAAGGCCTACCAGAGCTTCGTGGCCATGCGCGCCGAGGTCGAGAAGCAGTAAGCACCTGAGCGAGGAAAGGGGCCCCGGGATATCCCGGGGCCCCTTCGCGTGCCGTCAGAGTCGGCCGGTGGCGGCCAGGTGCGGGGTGATCCCGCCCAGGTGGAACGGCCAGCCCGCGCCCAGCACCAGGCACAGGTCGATGTCCTTGGCGTCCGCGACCACACCGTCGGCGAGCATCGCCTTGACCTCGTCGGCGATCGCGTCGAGCGCCCGGTCGCGCACCTGCTCGGCGGTCAGCGGCGTGTCGCCGACCTGCAGCAGCGCGACCACCGACTCGTCGATCGCGCCCTCGCGGTCGGTCAGCGACTTCCCGCTCTCGACGATCCGGCCCAGGTTGGCGCTGACGCCGAACCGCTCCGGAAACGCCGCGTGCATGGTCTCCGAGACGTGCAGCGCGACCGCCGGCCCGACCATCGTGAGCAGCGCGAGCGGGCGCATCGGCAGGCCCAGCGGGTCGAGCGCCGTGTTGGCCACCTCGACCGGGGTGCCGGCGTCGATCGCCGCGTAGATCTCGCCGAGGAACCGGGTCAGCAGCCGGTTGACCACGAACGCCGGCGCGTCCTTGACCAGCACACAGGACTTGCGGAGCTGCTTGCCCACGGCGAACGCGGTGGCCAGCGCGGGGTCGTCGGTCTTGCCGGCCCGCACGATCTCGACCAGCGGCATCACCGAGACCGGATTGAAGAAGTGGAAGCCGACGACCCGCTCCGGGTGGTCGAGGTCCGCCGCCATCTCGGTCACGGACAGCGAGGAGGTGTTGGTGGCCAGCACCGCCTCGGGCGAGACGATCTTCTCCAGCTCGGCGAAGACCTGCTTCTTCACGCCCAGGTCCTCGAACACGGCCTCGATGACGAAGTCCGCGTCGGCGAACACCGCCTTGTCGACCGAGCCGCTGACCAGGCCCCGCAGCTTGGCCGCCGTGCCCTCGTCGATCCGGCCCTTGCCCTGCAGCTTGTCGATCTCGCCGTGCACGTAGGCGACACCCTTGTCGACGCGGCCCTGGTCGAGGTCGGTGAGCACGACCGGGACCTCGAGCCGGCGGGCGAACAGCAGCGCCATCTGGCCGGCCATCAGCCCGGCGCCGACGACGCCGACCTTGGTGACGTCGCGGGCCAACGCGGGGTCGGGTGCGCCCGCTGGCCGCTTCGCCCGGCGCTGCACCAGGTCGAACGCGTACAGGCTGTTGCGCAGCTGCGGGCCGGTGACCAGGTCGCCGAGCGCCTCGTCCTCCGCGGCCGTACCCGTGGCGAAGTCGGCGTCCTTGGCCAGCGCCAGCAGCTCCAGCGCCTTCTCGGCCGAGGCGACCGCGCCGTGCAACTTCTCGTCGAGCTGCAGCTTGGCGAAGTAGAGCACGCCGTCCCACATGTCGCGGTCGATCTCGGGCCGCTCGACGGCGACCTCGCCCGCCACGACCCCGGCCGCCCACTCCAGCGAGCGCTCCAGGAAGTCGGCCGGCTCCAACAGCACGTCGGCGATGCCCAGCTCGCGGGCCTGCTTCGGGCGCAGCGTCTGCTGGGTGAGCGGGTTCTGGATGATCACCTGGGCGGCGGGCGCGATGCCGATCAGGTTGGGCAGGAGCTGGGTGCCGCCCCACGCCGGGACGAGGCCGAGCGAGACCTCGGGCAGCGCGAGCGCGTTGGCGCCGCCGGAGAGCGTGCGGTAGTGGCAGTGCAACGCCACCTCGAGGCCGCCGCCCATGGCCACGCCGTTGACGAACGCGAACGTCGGGATCGCCGACTCGCGCAGCCGGTTGAACACCCGGTGCCCGAACCGGCCCAGCTCGACCGCCTGCTCCCGCGACGCGATCATCGGCATGCCGGTGATGTCGGCACCGACCGAGAAGATGTACGGCTTGCCGGTGATCGCGATGAACGCGGGCTCCAGCGCCGTGGCGGCGGTGATCGCCTCGTCGAGGCTGGTCAGCCGGCCCGGCCCGAAGCTGTTGGGCTTGGTGTGGTCGAGCCCGTTGTCGAGGGTGATCAGGGCGGCCTTGACGCCCTTCACGCTGACGGCGCGCACCAGCGCCCTGGTGACGACCTCTGTAGCGGTCACTTCGCACCCTCCCAGGCCGGGTTCTCCCAGATGACCGAGCCGCCCATGCCGATGCCGATGCACATGGCGGTGATGCCGTACCGCACCTCGGGGTGCTCGGCGAACTGCCGGGCGAGCTGCGTCATCAGCCGCACGCCGGAGGAGGCCAGCGGGTGCCCGACGGCGATCGCGCCGCCCCACTGGTTGACCCGCGGGTCGTCGTCGGCGATGCCGAAGTGGTCGAGGAACGCCAGCACCTGCACCGCGAACGCCTCGTTGAGCTCGAACAGGCCGATGTCACCGATGGACAGGCCCGCGATCCGCAGCGCCTTCTCGGTCGCCGGGATCGGGCCGACGCCCATCACCTCGGGCTCGACGCCGACGAAGCCGTACGAGACCAGTCGCATGGCCACCGGCAGCCCGAGCTCGCGGGCGGTGTCCTCGGCGGCGATGATGCTCGCGGTCGCGCCGTCGTTGAGGCCGGCCGAGTTGCCCGCCGTGACCCGGCCGTGCGGGCGGAACGGGGTCTTCAGCGTGGCGAGCTTTTCCATGCTCGTCTCGCGCGGCGCCTCGTCGGCCGTGGCCAGACCCCAGCCGTTCTCCGGGTCGCGGGTCGCGACCGGCACTAGGTCGTCCTGCAGCTTGCCGTTCGCGTACGCCTTGGCGGTCTTGACCTGGCTCGCGAGCCCGAACGCGTCGGCCCGTTCGCGAGTGACCGCCGGCAGCCGGTCGTGCAGGTTCTCCGCGGTCTTGCCCATCACGAGCGCGGACGGGTCGACCAGCTTCTCGGCCAGGATGCGCGGGTTGGGGTCGACGCCCTCGCCCATCGGGTGGCGGCCCATGTGCTCGACGCCGCCGGCGATGGCGACGTCGTAGGCGCCCATCGCGATGCCGCCCGCGACGTTGGTGACCGCGGTCATGGCACCGGCGCACATGCGGTCGATCGCGAAGCCCGGCACGGTCTTCGGCAGGCCGGCCAGCAGGGCGGCGGTGCGGCCGATGGTCAGGCCCTGGTCGCCGATCTGGGTGGTGGCGGCGATCGCGACCTCCTCCACTGCCTCCTTGGGAAGTTGCGGGTTGCGGCGCAGCAGCTCCCGGATGCAGCGGATGACGAGGTCGTCGGCGCGGGTGTGCGCGTACATGCCACCCGCCTTTCCGAACGGGGTGCGAACGCCGTCGACGAACGCGACGTCGCGTACTGAACGGGGCACGGGTCGGGGCCTCCTCGGATGGGGTACTGACCAGTATGCTACTCGTCGGTAACCTCGCGTGGAGCGTGGAGTCGGCCACAACGGCGCGATTGGTAGGGTCCTGCCCATGAAGGTCTTGATCGCGGGTGGGGCAGGGTTCATCGGCAGCACGATGGCGTCGGCCTGCCTCGACGCCGGCATCACGCCGGTCGTCGTCGACAACCTGGTCACCGGGCGGGCGGAGTACGTCCGCGACCGGATCTTCTACGACGGCGACATCGCCGACGGCGCCCTGATCGACCGGATCTTCGCCGACCACCCGGACATCTCGGCGGTCGTGCACGCCGCGGCGCTGATCGTGGTGCCGGAGTCGGTGTCCGAGCCGCTGCGCTACTACCGCGAGAACGTGTCGAAGTCGGTCGAGCTGATCGAGCACGTGGTCCGCAACGGCTGCCACCGCTACCTGTTCTCGTCGTCGGCGTCGATCTACGCGCCGGGCGCGGACTTCACCGTCGACGAGACGTCGCCGTTGCTGCCGGAGTCGCCGTACGCCCGGACCAAGGCGGTCATGGAGTGGGTGCTCGAGGACGCGACCAACGCGTACGACCTGCGGGTCATCTCGCTGCGCTACTTCAACCCGATCGGCGCGGACCCGAAGATGCGCACGGGCCTGCAACAGGCGAAGCCGACGCACCTGCTCGGTCGGCTGATCACGGCGCTGGAGGCCGGCGAGGAGTTCCAGATCACCGGCACCGACTGGCCGACCCGCGACGGCAGCGGCATCCGCGACTTCATCCACGTCTGGGACCTGGCCCGCGCCCACGTGGAGGCCCTGCGGCGCTTCGACGACGTGCTGCCGGCGGGCGGCGACCGCCGCTACGACGTGCTCAACCTGGGCACGGGCATGGGCACGACGGTCCGCGAGTTCGTCGACGCCTTCCGGCGGGTGGTGGACCGCCCGCTGCGGGTGTCGGACGCCCCGCCGCGCCCGGGCGACGTGGTCGGCTCCTACGCCCGCACGGACAAGGCCGCCGCGGCCCTCGGCTGGTCCTGCGAATACACGGTCGAAGACGGCATCCGGCATTCACTGGAGTGGTCCACCCTCCGGCCGACCCTGCTGGGCGAGTAAGGGTCAGCGCGGTTTCGCGTCACCCGAGCCCACCACCGCCGAGCCCGCCGCGACCGGGGTGACGCTCGCGCCCGGCAGCGTCACCCGCACCTCGAGACCGCCGCCCTCCTGCGGCGTGGCGGTCACGGTGCCGCCGTGCGCGTCACACACCGCCCGCACGATCGACAGGCCGAGGCCCGAACCGCGGGCGCCGGTGCGCTCCCGGCCGCCACGCCGGAACGGCTCGAACAGGCCCGGCACGTCGCCCGCGTCGACCTCGAAGCCGGTGTTGCCGACCACGAGGAACACCTGGTCGCCCTCGGTGCCGGTGCGCGCCCACAGCCGCCCGTGCAGGTGGTTGTAGCGCACCGCGTTCTCCACCAGGTTGCCGGCGAGCCGTTCGAGCAGGCCCGGGTCGCCCACGACGGGCGCCGGTGCCAGGTCGGTCTCCACCGTCACGCTGAGCCGGGCGACCTCGCCGCGCATGGCCGACAGCGCGGAGCGCAGCCCGTCGGCCAGGTCGGCGGGCACCTTGCGGCCGAGCCGCCGGCCGCGCTGTGCCTCGCTGCGTGCCAGGATCAGCAGCGCGTCGACCAGGCCGTTGGCGCGTTCGGAGGCGTCGCGGACGACGGTGGCCATCCGACGGAACTCGGCCTCGTCGGCCTCGTCGTCGGCCAGCGTGACGTCGATTTCGGTGCGCATCACGGCCAGCGGCGTACGCAACTCGTGGGACGCGTTGGCGACGAACCGTTTCTGCGCCTCGAACGCCGAACCGAGCCGGTCGAGCATCGCGTCGAACGTCCGGGCCAGCTCGGCGATCTCGTCGTCGGCGCCGGTGTAGCGGATCCGCTGGTCCAGCGTCTGCTCGCCGAGCCGGCGCGCGGTCGCGGTCACCCGGTGCAGGGGTCGCAGCGCCCGCCCGGCCACCGCGTAGGCGGCCACGATGCCGACCAGGCTGGTCACCAGCAGCGCCAGCAGCCCTTTGAACAGCAGCTCGCGCGAGGCGGAGTCGACCACCTGGGCCTGCCAGGCGGCGGCGTCGAGGCGGCGGCCGTCGGCGAGGTCGACGAACGCGCCCGGCTGGAGCTGGTCGGCGGGGTGGATCGCGTCGCCCACCAGGAGCCAGGCCAGCAGGATCAGCACGAGCCCGGTGGCCACCACGACCACCCCGTTGAGCAGGGTGAGCCGCAGCCGCAGGGTGGGCCGCGGCCAGCGCTGCTTAGCCGCCGCATAAATCGTCATGTGACCAGCTCCCCCGGCATCCGGTAGCCGGCGCCGACCACCGTCTCGATCAGCGGCGGCTCGCCGAGCTTCTTGCGCAACGTCATCACGGTCACCCGGACCGTGGTCGTGAACGGGTCGGTGTTGGCGTCCCAGACCCGTTCGAGCAGCTCCTCGCTGGACACCACGGCGCCGCGGGCCTTGAGCAGCTCCTCGAGCACGCCGAACTCCTTGCGGGTCAGGTCGACGGGGGCGCCGGCCCGGGTGGCCACGTGACGGGCCGGGTCGAGCACCAGGTCGGCGACCGAGAGCACGGGCGGCGCGGGCGGCGTGGCCCGGCGGCCAAGCGCGCGCACGCGGGCCACGAGCTCGTCGAAGGCGAACGGCTTGGGCAGGTAGTCGTCGGCGCCGAGCTGCAGCCCGTCGACCCGGTCGGCGACCGTGCCGCTCGCGGTCAGCATCAGCACGCGGGTCAGCGCGCCCGACGAGACGAGGTCGGCGCAGATCTGGTCCCCGTGCACGCCGGGCAGGTCACGGTCGAGCACGACCACGTCGTACCGGGTGACGAAGGCCATCTCGTGGCCCGACGTCCCGTCGTAGGCGACGTCGACGGCCAACCCGTGCCGCCGCAACCCGCGCGCGATCGCGTCAGCCAGATTGCGCTCGTCCTCGACCACCAACACCCGCACCGGTCCAGCCTCCCTTGCCCCGTGTCAAGCCCGTGTGAGCAAAGTTAGCGCTACGCCCGGATGGCCCAGATCCGCAGTGTCCCTGTCGCGGTGCGGCAGACGATGGCTGTGGGGCCGGACTGGCAGCCGAGCAGCACCTCCGGGGCTGTGCCGAGCGGGCGCAGCAGGCCGGAGGGCGGCGCGAGGATGGCGATCACGGTGGTGGCGGCGCCGATCGGGATGCGGGTGACGACCGGGTCGCCGCGTGCGCCGGTGCGCCAGCCGCGCAGGTCGGCGACCTGTGCCCCGGTGTCGGGGTCGACGGTGCGCACCGGCCCGAGGCCGCCGGGCACCGTGCCGAGGGCGACCAACTGGCCGCGCGCCTCGACCACGAAGCTGGCGCCCGGGGCCCGCCAGCGCAGCCGGCCGGTGAGCGGGTCGAGGGCGAGCACGTCGCTGTGGCTGCTCACGCAGACCAGCGCCAGGCACCGGCCGATGCCGCCGCCGTCGATGTCGTAGGGCATCCGCCAGCGCACGTCCAGGGTGTCCGGGTCGAGCCCGACCATGCCGGTGCTGCCGTGCTGGGCGTAGAACAGCACCAGGCCGCCACCGGCGCTCAGGCCCGAGAGCGGCAGCACCTCGTCACCCAGCGGGCTGGCCGCCTTGAGCACGACCCCGGTGCGGGCGTCGCGCAGCTCGATCCGCCCCGACCGGACGAAGACCACGATCCGGCCCGCCCGGCCGGTCCCGGAGCCGGCACTGCCCGTGGCCACGGTCGCGCCGCCCGCGCCGCCGACCGCGTTGGCCTCGGACTCGGGTGCGTCCCGGGGCGGGATCCGGCCGGCCACCGGCGCGGGCCCGCCGAGCGCGGTGAAGGTGTAGCGGTCGCCCGGCTCCGCCGACCAGAGCTGCCGCCCGGTGGCCAGGTCCAGCGCGCGCAGCCGGGGCGGGTCCGCGTCGCTGACGTAGCCGGTGTTCGCGTCCGCGTCGACCACGATCTCCTCCGGCACCGACCAGAGCCGGCGCCCGGTGTCCGCGTCGTACGCGTCGGTCCGCAGGATCCGCCCGGTGGTCTCGCCACCGGAGACCATCACCACCGGCCCCGCAGTGTCGATCCGGATGATCCGCTCGCCGGTCGCCGCGTACGCCGAGGTCCAGATGTCGGTGCCGGCCGGCAGCCGCAGGGCCGTCAGCGACCAGGTCGCCTCGCCGGCCCGGCGCACGAGGTAGAGCCGGTCGCCGACCACCGCGTACGACGAACCGACGCCGCCGGCCCGGCTGCCGGTCTCGGTCAGCGGCGGCTCCGGCACCAGCGAGCCGCCGAGCACGAGGAACGCCGCGGCCAGCACGCCGACGACACCCCAGAACGGCGACCGCCGGGGCAGCTCGCGCTCGACCTGCTCGGCCGGCAGACGCGCGACCGAGCCGAGGTCGATGGTGCCGCCGGAGCCCAGGAGACACCCCCTACGGGAGCGAGAAGATCGCGAGCTGGTGGCCGTCGCCGCCGCGGCAGACCAGCGCCGTGTCGCCGGCGCGGCAGTCGCGGCTGCCGGCCGGCAGCGTGCCGAGCGGTCGCGGCGCGGCGGTCGTCCCGCCGCTGGCCACCGCGACGCGCTCGTCCGGCAGAAGCCGGAAGACGAGCTGGTTCGCGCTCCCCCGGACGGGCAGCCACGGCAGCCCGTCACCGGTCACGAAGGCCTGCCCGCCGTTGTCGAGGTCGAGGGTCCAGATCCCGTCGGGGGTACGGGCACACAGGTTGCCGTCACAGTCGGCCCAGCTGACGTCCCGGGCGCGGTCCGGGCGGCTCCATTCGAGGCCGACGTTGTCGAGGTTGTACGCGGTCAGCGCGGACCGCCGGCCGGGCCGGCTGTCGGGGTGGCGGAGCACCAGCCCGTCGTCGACGAGGCGCGGGTTGTCGGGCGCGTAGTCGGCCGGCGGCAGCGTGCCGACGCCGCGCAGCGCACCGGTGACCAGGTCGTGCACCTCGGTGCGGCCGGAGTCGAGCACCAGCACGGCCAGCGCCGGGTCACGGGCCACCACGTGCGCGACGGCGGTCGACGGCACCCGGGTGTGCCAGAGCGTGCGCCCGGTGGCCAGGTCGATCGCGTCGATCCGGCCGGAGACCCGGCGCCCGGCGCCGCTGGCGCTGCGCACCTCGTCGACGGCGAGCCCGACGCCGACGCCCGGCACGGTCAGCACGGCGTCGTCGCGGTTCCAGCGCACCTCGCCCGTGCCGGCGTCGACCGCGGTGGTGCCGGTCTGCCTGCGGATCGAGTCCCGGGACGCCACGAGCACCAGGTCGCCGACCCGGGCCGCGGACTGGGACATCGCCGCGGGCAGCCGCAGCCGCCAGCGCTCGGCGCCGCTGGGCAGGTCATAGCCGCGCAGCTCGACCAGGCCGGCGTCGGCGTCGCCGCCGGCCGTGCCGCCGGCGGCGGAGGTGGCGAGCGTCGCCGGCACCGGCGCCGGGTCGGCCACCAACAGGAGGTCGCCCGCGACGGAGACGCTGGAGCCGGCCTCGACCGGGACCGCGGCGGTGGGCCGGAACGGCGGGCTCGCGGTGGCGGCGCCGCCACAGACCAGCACCAGCGCACCGGTCGTCGCGGCCAGCCGCGAACGCCACGAACGCCGGCGGTGCCGGCTGCCGGGCACCTGCTCCTCGTCAACCGAACCGTGGGCGGTGCCGAGCTCGATCACCACCCACTCACCCGGCCGCTGGGACACTGCGCCCCCTATGGCGTGACGTTGTCCCGCTGTGCCGGCTTCGGCGCTGTCGCTGCTGCGCCGATGTGCTCGGCCGGTGCGGTGTCGTCGAGGCGGGAGACCCAGCCGGTGACCTCGCGGGCCACGTCCTGGGCGGTGAGGCCGACGTCGGCCAGGATCTGGGCGCGGTTGCCGTGCGGGTGCCACTCGGCGGGCACGCCCAGGTCACGCAGCGGGATCCGGACGTCGGCGTCGCGCATTGCCTTGGCGAGGGCGTCGCCGACGCCGCCGGTGCGGACGCCGTCTTCGACGGTGACCACGAGGCGGTGCCGGGCGGCCAGGGTGACCAGCTCGGCCGGCACCGGGCGGACCCAGCGCGGGTCGACGACGGTCACGCCGTAGCCGTGCTCGGCGAGCCGGGTCGCGACCTCGATGCCGAGGTGGCCGAACGCGCCGACCACGACCAGCAGGACGTCCTTCTGGCGGTCCTCGCGCAGCACGTCGACCGGGCCGATCCGGCGGACGGCCGGCAGGTCGGCGGCGACGGAGCCGGTCGGGAAGCGCAGGATCGTCGGGCCGTCGTCGACGGCCACCGCCTCGCGTAGCTCCTCGCGCAGCGTGGCGGCGTCGCGGGGGGCGGCGATGCGCAGGCCCGGCACGACACCGAAGACCGACATGTCCCAGATGCCGTAGTGGCTCGGCCCGTCGGGGCCGGTGATGCCGGCGCGGTCGAGCACGAAGGTCACCGGCAGCTTGTGCATTGCGACGTCGAGCAGCACCTGGTCGAACGCCCGGTTGAGGAACGTCGCGTAGACCGCGACCACCGGGTGCAGACCGCCGAGCGCGAGGCCGGCGGCCGAGGTCGCGGCGTGCTGCTCGGCGATGCCCACGTCGTAGACGCGCTCGGGGTGCTTGCGGGCCAACGCGGCTATGCCGGTCGGCTCGGCCATGGCGGCGGTGATGCCGACCACGTCGGGGCGCTCGTCGGCGATCGCGACCAGTTCGTCGGCGAACACGTGGGTCCACTTGACACTCGGCGCGGCCAGCAGCTTGCCGGTCTCGACGTCGAACGCGCTGCTCGGGCCGTGCAGGCAGTCGGCGTCGTCCTCCTCGGCGGGGCGGTAGCCGTAGCCCTTGCGGGTCACCGCGTGCACGATGACCGGCCCGCGGAAGCCCTTGGCACGGCGCAGCGCGGACTCCACGGCGGTGATGTCGTGGCCGTCGACCGGCCCGACGTATTTGATGCCGAGATCCTCGAACATGGCCTGCGGCGCCACGGCATCCTTGATGCCCTTCTTCACCGCGTGCAAAACCTCGTAGAGCGGCTTGCCGACCAGCGGCGTCGAGCCCAGCGACTCCTTGACCAGGTCGAGCACCTTCTCGTAGCCCGGGTTGAGCCGCAGCGAGGACAGGTGGTCGGCGAGGCCGCCGATCGTCGGCGCGTAGGAGCGCTGGTTGTCGTTGACGACGATGACCAGCGGGTTGCCGGCGGTGGCGATGTTGTTGAGCGCCTCCCAGCACATGCCGCCGGTGAGCGCGCCGTCGCCGACGACGGCGACCACGCTGCGCTGCTCGCCGCGCAGGGCGTAGGCCTTGGCCATGCCGTCGGCGTAGCTCAGCGCCGTCGAGGCGTGCGAGTTCTCGACCAGGTCGTGCTCGCTCTCGGCCTGGCTGGGGTAGCCGGATAGGCCACCGCGCTGGCGGAGCTGGTCGAACCCGGCCTGCCGGCCAGTCACGATCTTGTGCACGTAGGCCTGGTGGCCGGTGTCGAAGAGGAACTTGTCGCGCGGCGAGTCGAAGACCCGGTGCATCGCCAGCGTCAACTCGACGACGCCGAGGTTGGGCCCGAGGTGCCCGCCGGTGCGGGAGACCTTCGCGACCAGGAAGTCGCGGATCTCGGCGGAGAGCAGGACCAACTCCTCGGCGGAGAGCCGTTTGAGGTCCTGCGGGCCGCGGATGGCGGACAACAGACTGGCCCGACTCTCTTCAACGCTCATGACCGGCAAGTGTAATCGGGCGTGCATCTGCCGCACCCCGATCCGAGATCGTCTTCACCGAATCTCCCTTTCCGCAAGGGCCGCGATCCCCTTCATGTGGACGGTGCGCGCACGGCCGGCCGCGCAGGGTGACGCCGCCCGTTCGGGTGAACCGGTGGTCCGATCGGGCAAGTCTTACTGACGGGACCGTGACAGTTGGTGACGCCGGCCATGACCGCACCGATCTTCATAACCCCTTGCTATGGCCATGATCGATGGGTACGCGCAGCCACCGGAAACCCCGTTTCGGCCCGCCGTCGATAAATGGGGCACACCCGAGAAAGACGTACGATGGCGGCAGTTGTTTCCGTCCCGAAAAAGGTGTGCCCATGACACGCGTTTCCGGGAAGTACGCGGGGGGTCAACTGCTCGCGCTGGTCTTCGTCGCGATCATCACGCTGCCGCTGCTCCCGCTGATCCTGCTCGTCATCGCCTGGATCCGCTTCCGCGACCGGCGCGCCGCCGCGCGCGTGTCCGGCCCCGAACAGGAGGGCGGCCCAGTCGCCCCCAATCGCCCGATGGCCGCGGCACAGCACTGACCCCCGATCGGGGGTCAATTTACCGAAACTGAATTCCGAAACTAATTAGGCTTCACGATTCGGGGAGCAACAACCCGACGCATTCGAGATGGTGCGTCATCGGGAAACAGTCGTAGCCGCGCAGTTCGGCGAGGCGCCAGCCGCGGTCGCGGAACGTGCGCACGTCACGGGCGAACGAGGCCGGGTCGCAGGCGACGTAGCCCACCGCGCGCGCACCCGACGCCGTCAGCGACTCGACCACCCGGGCGCCCGCGCCGGTGCGCGGCGGGTCGAGCACCACCACGTCGACCGGCCCCGCCACCCGGCGCCGGGCCAGCGCGGTCTCCACGCGGGCCGGCACGACCTCGACCCAGGGCAGGTCACCGAGGTTGTCGCGGGCCGCGGCGACGCCGTCGGGCGCCGACTCGACCAGCGTGACGCGACCGCCGGGACCGACCCGCTCGGCCAGCGCGGCCGCGAACAGGCCGGCACCGCCGTAGAGGTCCCAGGCCCGCTCGCCGGCCCGCGGCCCGACCAGGTCGAGCACCGCGCCGACCAGCGTCTCCGCGGCGGCGGGATGCACCTGCCAGAACGTCTCCGCGCCGATCGTCCAGGTGCGACCGAGCGCGCGCTCACGCACGGTGGCCGGCTGAGCACCAGGCTGTGGCAGGACGGCGACGTCGCCCTCCCCCGACGCCACGGTCTCCACCGCGTCAGCCGCGGGCCACGCCCGGTCGAGCACGGGCAGCGCCTGGATGGCCGGGTGCGCGATCAGGCAGCGGTCGATCGGCACGACCTCGTGCGAGCGGTGCTTGAGCAGCCCGACCCGGCCGGCCGCGTCGACCGTGTAGCGGACCCGGGTGCGCCAGCCGGTCGGCCCGCCGGGCAGCGCGGTCACCGCGACGCCGAGCGCGTCCACCTCGTCCTCCGACAGCTTGCCCAGCCGGGTGAGCTGCTCGCGGAGCACCGCGGTCTTCCAGGCGAGCTGCGCCGGCGGCGCCACGTGCTGCAGGTCGCAGCCGCCGCAGCGGCCCGGTCCGGCGTACGGGCAGGGCGCCGCGACCCGGTCCGGCGACGGCTCGAGGATCTCGATCGCGTCCGCCCGCAGGTATCCACTGTGCACCTCGGTGACCAGCGCGGTGACCCGTTCGCCGGGCAGCGCGTGCCGGACGAACACCACCTGCCCGTCGAGCCGCGCGACGCAGTGCCCGCCGTGCGCCGGCGCGCCCACGGTGAGCGTGATCCGCTCCTCCTCACCGATCGGGTCGGTGCGCTCGGCGGTCACGCGCGGTCCGCCGGGGCCGGCGCGGTCTCGTCCCCGCCCGGCGCGCCAGGCGACGTCGGCTCGGTGGCCTCGGGCGTGACCATCGGGCCGTGCTTGTGGCCACCCCGGTTGCGCGGGCCGCGCGCCGGCCCACGGATCAGCGTCGCGTCCAGCCGGTCGAGGTTGCGGGTCTGGCTCGAGGCGAGCTGCCACGGCACGCTGGTCACCATCACGCCCGGCTCGAACAGCAGCCGGCCCTTGAGCCGCAGCGCGCTCTGGTTGTGCAGCAGGTTCTCCCACCAGTGGCCGACGACGTACTCGGGGATGAAGACCGTGACCACGTCGCGCGGCGAGTCCGTGCGGACCCGCTTGACGAAGTCGATGATCGGCCGGGTGATCTCCCGGTAGGGCGAGTCGATGACCGTCAGCGGGACCGGCACCTCGCGCCGCTCCCACTCCGCCTGCACGGCGCGGGTGTCCTTGTCGTCGACGTTGACTGTCACGGCGGTGATCGTGTCGGGCCGGGTCGCCTGCGCGTACGCGACTGCCCGCAGGGTCGGCATGTGCACCTTGGAGACGAGCACGACGGCGTGGTTGCGGGCCGGCAGCATCGGCCGGCCCTCGTCGGGCGCCAACTCCCGCGCGACCCGGTCGTAGTGCTGCCGGATGGCCAGCATCACCGCGTAGATCACCAGCATCGCGGCGATCGCGATCCACGCGCCGAGGAGGAACTTCGTGACCAGCACGATGACCAGCACGGTGCCGGTGAGGAACGCGCCGAACGTGTTGATGGCCCGCGCCCGCTGCATCCGGCGGCGCGCCCCGGGGTCGCGCTCACGCGGCAACAGCCGGTTCCAGTGCCGGATCATGCCGGTCTGCGACAGCGTGAACGAGACGAACACGCCCACGATGTAGAGCTGGATCAGCCGGGTCACCTCGGCCTGGAACGCGACGATCAGCACGATCGCGAACACGGCCAGGAAGATGATGCCGTTGGAGAACGCCAGCCGGTCACCGCGGGTGTGCAGCTGGCGGGGCAGATAGCGGTCCTGCGCCAGGATCGAGCCGAGCACCGGGAAGCCGTTGAACGCGGTGTTGGCGGCCAGGAACAGGATCAGCGCCGTGGCGCCGGCCACCACGTAGAGCAGCACCGAGCCGTTGCCGAACACGGTCTCGCCGAGCTGGGTGGTCACCGTCTTCTGCACGTAGTCGCCCGCACCGCCGACGATCTGCCGGCCCGGGTCCTCCATGAACTGCAGGTGGGTCAGGCGCGACAGGTAGACGATGCCGACCAGCATGGTGACCGCCACCGTGCCGAGCAGCAGCAGCGTGGTCGCCGCGTTGCGGCTCTTGGGCGGCTTGAACGCGGGCACGCCGTTGGAGATCGCCTCGACACCGGTCAGCGCCGCCGCACCGGAGGAGAACGTCCGCAGTAACAGAAAGACCATCGCGAAGCCGGTCACGTCATGCTCGGCCGCGATGGTCAAACCCGCACTGGGCGCCTGGAGATCGTCACCGAGCACGAATATCCGGAAGAAACCGGTCAACAGCATGCCGATGATGACGATCATGAAGCCGTACGTGGGGATGGCGAACGCGGTGCCCGACTCCCGCAGGCCGCGCAGGTTGATCGCGGTCAGCACCACGACGGCGCCGACCGCCACCGCGATCTTGTGCTCCGCCACCCACGGGACCACGGAGCCGAGGTTGGCCACGCCCGACGACACCGACACGGCCACCGTCAGCACGTAGTCGACCAGCAACGCGCTGGCCACGCCGATGCCGAACTTCGGGCCCAGGTTGACCGTGGCCACCTCGTAGTCGCCGCCGCCGGACGGGTACGCGTGCACGTTCTGCCGGTAGCTGGCGACCACGGTGAGCATCACGACGACCACGGCGAGTGCGACCCAGGGCGAGAACACGTACGCCGAGGCGCCGGCGATGGAGAGCGTCAGCAGGATCTCGTCCGGCGCGTACGCGACGCTGGACAGCGCGTCGGAGGCGAACACCGGCAGGGCGATGCGCTTGGGCAGCAGCGTGTGCTGCAGCCGGTCCGACCGGAACGGTCGGCCCAGCAGCAGACGCTTCATCACCGAGGTGGGTCTGGCCACAACGGGTAAGGGTACGGCCGGCTGGAAAGGGCCGCCGAGCGGTAGGGCCGCGCCGAAGATCGGCCGCCAGGCGGTACGGTCAATCGGCCGTAATCCGCCGTGGAAGGGGTGTCACCGGTGCACGTCGTGATCATGGGATGTGGTCGCGTCGGCTCGACGCTCGCACACACCCTCGAAGAGCGCGGCCATTCGGTGGCCGTCATCGACCAGAATGCCGACGCGTTCCGCCGGTTGGGGCCCGAGTTCGGCGGGATCACGGTGGCCGGCGTGGGTTTCGACCGCGACGTGCTGCGGGAGGCCGGCATCGAGCGGGCCGACGCGTTCGCCGCCGTCTCCAGCGGTGACAACTCCAACATCATCTCGGCCCGGCTGGCCCGCGAGACGTTCGGTGTGACGCGCGTCGCGGCCCGGATCTACGACCAGAAACGCGCCGAGGTGTACGAGCGGCTGGGCATCCCGACGGTGGCCACGGTCCGGTGGACCGCGGACCGGATGATCCGGCACCTGCTGCCCGAGGGGCACGCCGAGATCTTCCGCGACCCGACCAGCACCGTCTCGATCATCGAGGTGCCGGCGCACAAGGACTGGATCGGCCGCCTGCTGCGCTCGCTGGAGGACGCGGTCGGTGCGCGGGCGGCGTACGTCATGCGCTTCGGCATCGGCACCCTGCCCACGGCGTCGACCGTGATCCAGGAGGGTGACCAGCTGTTCATGCTGGTCACCGACGACATCGCCACGTCGGTGACCGAGGTCGCCGCCGCCGCTCCGGAAGGGGGGCACTGACCATGCGGGTCGCCATCGCCGGAGCGGGCAACGTGGGCCGCTCGATCGCCGCCGAGCTCGTCGGCAACGGCCACGAGGTGATGCTCATCGAGCGTTCGCCGAAGATGCTGCGGCCGGAGCGCGTGCCGGCCGCCGAGTGGATCCTGGCCGACGCCTGCGAGCTGGCCAGCCTCGAGGAGTCCAACGTCGCGACCTGCGACGTGGTGGTCGCGGCCACCGGCGACGACAAGGTCAACCTGGTCGTCTCGCTGCTCGCCAAGACCGAGTTCGCGGTGCCGCGGGTGGTCGCCCGGGTCAACCGCGCCGAGAACGAGTGGCTGTTCACCGAGCAGTGGGGCGTCGACGTCGCGGTGAGCAAGCCGCGGCTGATGGCCGCTCTGGTCGAGGAGGCGGTCACGGTCGGCGACCTGGTGCGGCTGATGACGTTCCGCCAGGGCGAGGCCAACCTCGTGGAGATCACGCTGCCGCCGACCGCGCCCTACGTGGGCCTGCCGGTGCGCAACGTGCCGCTCCCCCGCGACTCGGCGCTCACCGCGATCCTGCGCGGCCGGCGCGTGCTGGTGCCGACGCCGGACGACCCGCTGGAGGCCGGCGACGAGCTGATCTTCGTCTGCACGGCCGAGGTCGAGGACGCCGTCCGCGCGGTCATCCTTGGCCCCGACGCCACCGACCGCCGCGCGCTGACCTAGCTCGCAAGGAACGGTCCGTTACTAACGCTTTCGCTATAGGAACGGTCCGTTGTTAACGGCACACGCTCGCGGCGAGTTAGCAACGGACCGTTCCTATGCGGAAAGCGTTAGTAACGGACCGTTGCTTTCGCTTCAGGCGCTCTCGACCACCGGCTCGCGGTCGCGGGTGACCCGGCGGACCACGGCGACCGTGAACAGCGCGAGCAGCACGTAGGGCGGCGTGCCGAGCACCAGCCGGGCGACGCCGAGCAGGTCGTCCTGCTTGTCGTACCAGAGCCAGGCCTGCGCGCTGACCTTGAGGATCCAGACCACGGCCCAGAGCACGGTGAGCCATATGAACGTGCGCATCAGCCGGCGGTCCTGGCGCCACTCGGACTTGCCGCCCGCCATGATCACCGACCAGCCCCAGCCGACCAGCGGTTGCCGCACGGCCGCCGAGACCAGCAGCGCGGCGGCGAAGATGTAGCTCTGGATGATGCCCGGCAGGTAGAAGTCGCGGGCCTCGCCGGTGCGCCAGGCGATCAGCGCACCCAGGGCGATGCCGAACAGGCCGTTGACGGCGTGCCGGACCGGGCGCTTCTGCGCCAGCCGCACCCCGCCGATCACCAGGGCGATGCCGACCGACGCGATCAGCGCGGGGTTGAGATCCCAGACGATGTTGACGACGACGAACACCAGGATCGGGATGCTCGACTCGACCAGCCCCCGCCAGCCGCCGAGCTGCTGCGAGACCATCTCACCGAACGGGGGCAGCGGCTCCTCGCCGTCGGGGTCGCGGGTGGACTCGTCGGCGGCGCGCGGCGCAGAGGTCATCTGGTGGCTTCCAGCTCGTAGTACGGGTTGTAGATGACTTTACGGTCATCCCGCACCGCGACGCGACCACGCGCGGTCAGTTGTCGCCCCGGCTCGATCCCCGCGATGTGCCGCCGGCCCAGCCACACCAGCGTCACCACGTCGCTGCCGTCGTAGAGGTCGGCCTCGAGCGTGGGGAGGTTGGTGCGGGGGGTGTAGACGACGGTCTTGAGGCGCCCGCTCAGTGCCACGAGCTGCCCGCGCATGCAGAGCCCGGCCGGCACACAGCCGGACTTCGCGCTCTCCCGCTGGAGGTTTTCCGCCTCCAGGGTCTCCTCGTCAGCCGTCAGCCGCTGAAAGAAGCGCCGCAGCGACGTGCGGCTCTGGTCGATGGCCATGACCTTTGCGCTTCACTCTCCTCGGCGCCCCGGCCGGGCGCACGCCCCTTTCAGCGTACGCGTGACCGGCGCCACACACCTCCCCACGCCGATGGGTCGACGCGGAGAAAGGTGTCGATCGCTCAGCGTGGTCGAGGCGAGGGCCGGCGGCGCGGTCCGGGGCCGGAACCGTTGGCCGGCGGCGCCAGCGGCGTCTCCGGCGCGGCCTGCTGCTCGTGCACCTGCTCGCTGGCCTCCTTGGGCAGCCGCAGCGGCAGCGGCTCGCGCACCGGCTTGGCCTCCTGCCCACGGTCGACCACGAGCCCGTGCAGGCACTCGACCAGCACCCCGGCCCGGGACGGGTCGGTCGCGGCCGGGCCCTGGAACACGCCACGGACCATCCAGCGCGGCCCGTCGACGCCGAGGAAGCGCAGGTCGGTCAGGCCGTCGGCGGTGCGCACGCGGGCGCGCAGCTCGACCCCGTATTCCCCCTCGGTCTCCTGCACCGCGACACCCTCGCTGAACAGCGACTCGCGGATCTCCTCGCGGACCTCTTCCCAGATGCCCTCGGAGCGCGGTGCGGCGAACACGCCGACCTGCAGCGCGTTGTCGCCGTTGACCAGTACGACCTGCTGCACGGCGCCGTCGGGGTTGGCCTGGACGCGGATCTCCACCTCGGGCACGGCCGGGATCTGCAGGCTGCCCAGGTCGAGGCGCTCCACACCGGACGGTGCCTCGGAGATGTCGTAGGGGCCGTGCCGACGCTCGGCCGGCGGCTGTGGCACCGGGGCGCTGCCCCGGGCCGGGCGATCGGAACGGCCGCCCCGATCGCCACGGGCGTGCCGCCCGGATCCGCCTCGCGAGAACATCAGTCCGCCTGCCTTTCGGAAGAGGCCACCCCGCCGGTCGAGCCGTGCCCACCGGACCCGCGTACGGATTCGGGCAGGTCCTCGACGACGTGGAAGTGTGCCCGCTCGACGCGCTGCACGACAAGCTGCGCGACACGGTCGCCGCGCGAGATCTTCGCAGGCGCGGACGGGTCGTGGTTTACCAGGTTGATGAGGATCTCACCGCGGTAGCCGGCGTCGACCGTGCCGGGCGCGTTGAGCACCGTCACGCCCATCCGGGCGGCCAGGCCGGAGCGCGGGTGCACCAGGCCGACGAAACCCTCGGGCAGCGCGATCGCCACACCGGTCGGCACCATGGCCCGGCCACCGGGTGGGATCTCCACGTCGGCGGCCGCCGACAGGTCGGCACCCGCGTCACCGGGATGGGCGTACGACGGGAGCGGGAGGTCCGGGTCGAGCTGGCGCACAGCCACCCGGACGGCGGCGTCGGTCACAGTGTCAGCTTTCTGTGTGGGTCCCGCGGGCGCGGTCCTACCTATCCTGCCGGGTGCCGAGCGTACGGCGCGCCGTACCCTCGGACATCGTGGCTACCGATGACTACGCCGAGCGGTTACGGCTCCCATGGTGGCTGTGGCTCTGCGGGGTGGGTGTCGCGGCGCTGCTGGCCTTCGAGGTGTGGATGGGTGCCGGCGGCATGCGTGCCTGGCTCCCGTTCGTGGTGCTGATCCCGCTGGCCCTTCTCGGGCTCGCTCGGGCCGGGCGGATCCGGATCGCGGTCCGCGGCGGCGAGCTGCACGTCGACGACGCGCACATCCCGCTGTCGTTCGTCACCGACGCGGTGCCGCTGGACGCGGCCGGCAAGCGCGAGCTGCTCGGCGTCGGCAACCACGAGCTGGCCTTCGTCGTGCAGCGGCCGTGGATCGCCGGCGCCGTGCAGGTGGTCATCGACGACCCGGCCGACCCGACGCCGTACTGGGTGGTCAGCTCCCGTGACCCGGTCCGGCTGGCGGAGGGCATCACCCGCGCGAAGGTCAGCGCGCCTCTCCCTCGATGACGTTCCGCTTGCGCTTCCGCAGGTCCTTGATGACCTGCTCGCCGATCGCCTTCGTGGCCCGGCTGTTGAGGTAGCTGGCGACCGCGGCACCGGTCAGGAACGGGCCCAGGGTGGTCAGGTTGCGGCCGAACCGGCGCAGCAGCCGGTCGCGCATCTCCTTGCGGGCGGCGGTGCCGAGCACGGCGCCGATGCCGACGCCGGGCACGATCGGGTTGACGCCGCGCTGCTGCGACCAGGCCATCACCAGCGGGATCGCGCGCTGCGCGCCGTTGCCGGGCACCGGCTGCCCGTACACCTCGTGCAGCTCGCCGATCAGCTTGATCTCGATGGCCACGACGGTGACGGTCTCGGCGGCGAGCAGCACCGGTGCGGAGAGCAGGGTGGGCGTCGCGGCCCACTCGATGGCGGCGACACCGCCGCCGGCGGCGCCGACGCCGGCCGTGGCGCGGCTGGCGTTGCGGACGAGGCGCTCGGCGAGATCGTCGTCGTCGAGGCCGGGGTGGTGCTTGCGGAGCGTCTCGAGGTCGCGCACGTCGACGTACGGTGCGACGTCGTTGACGGCGTCGGCGATCCATTTCAGCGCGGCACGCGGCTTGAACAGGTCGCCCACCCCGCGGGCGCGCACCTGGCCGACCAGCCGCCCGAGCAGGCGGTTGCGCTGGCCGGGCTCGAGATCCTCGGCGGTGAGCTTGGCGACCGTGTCGCCAATCTCGGCGGCCTCGGGCGGGGACTCCGGAGGGGCGGCGGAGTCCGGGTCGCCCGCGGACCGTTCGGCGTGGCTCATCTGTGCCCTCCCGCTTGTGTCCCGTCGTTACGAGTCAAGCAGGTCGAGGCCACGACCGCAGGTCTAGTGGTCGTCGGCGGCGACCCGTCGGGGGCCGCCGCCCTGGTCAGCGATCGCCGGTCAGGCACATTCCCGGCAGATCAGGTCGCCATTGCGCTCGTAGGCGAGCTGGCTGCGGTGGTGGACAAGGAAACAGCGCGCGCAGCGGAACTCGTCCTGCTGCATCGGCAGCACCTTGACCGTGAGCTCTTCGTCGGCGAGGTCGGCGCCCGGCAGCTCAAAGCTCTCAGCCACTTCGGCCTCGTCGACGTCCACGGCGCCCGACTGTGCGTCCGTGCGCCGGGCCTTGAGCTCTTCCAGGCTGTCCTCGCCGAGGTCGACCTCGTCGCGACGCGGGGCGTCGTAGTCGGTGGCCATCGGTGTCACTCTCCCGTATCGATAAGTCGCCTAGGTGTAACGCCAAGCGACGGTGTTTCGGTTCCCGGTCGGCCGCGAAACTTCGGGCGCGGGCCCGACGGGCGCCCGCGAGCGCGGTACCTTACCTGCCCCTGCGGGAGGCATGTATACCGCCCTCGTGGCCCTCTAAGACGCTCTTTGGCCCGAAGTTGTTCCCGATGTGACTCAGGCGACACGAAGATAGGTGTCTGACGCCGTGGATCACGTTCGGCGCGCCGGGGATGTCCCGGGTGTTTCCGCGCGTCGAGCGGACAACCGTTAACCTCGGTCGCAGACCGGGTGACCGAGGCCACGCCAGCAGGCAGCGCCAACCGTGCACCATCACCGTCACCTGCACGGGAGCGGGATATGACCTTTGCGCGAGTGCGAGCGCTCGTCGTCGTGAGTGCGCTCGCCGTGCTGGCTGTGGCCTTTGTGGTCTACGCGCTGGTCGACGACTCGCAGAAGGGTCGCACCCTCGCGGCGCAGTGTCCCGAAGGTTGGCCAGTCGTCGATCTGACACTGAAGAAGTCCGAGGACATCAAGATCAATGTCTTCAACGCGACCGACAAGGTAGGCATCGCGGATTCGGTCGGCAGCGACTTCGCCAACCGCAAGTTCCAGGTGATCAAGAAGGGCAACTCGAAGACCGCGGTCGACGGTGTCGCCCTGCTCCGCTACGGACCCAAGGCGGTCGCCGGCGCGCACGTGATCCGGGCCTACTTCCTCGACGAGGCCAAGACGGAATACGACCCGGCCCGCAAGGACGACGTCGTCGACGTGGTGATCGGCGACCAGTTCAAGCAGCTCGCCACCTCGACCGAGGTCAACCAGTCACTTGTGGAGCTGGCCGCGGGCGGCGAGCCGAAGCTGCCGCCCCAGTCCTGCCCGGCGCCCTAGGAGGTCCTGTCCGTCGGACAGGACCTAAGGCCCACCGGCGGCGTCCAGCTCCGCCAGCAGCTCCGTCAGCGGGCCGAAGATGGCCGGTGGCGCCGCCACGACCATGTCGGGGCCCGCCGGCCGCCCGTCGAGTCCACCGACCAGCAGACCCGCCTCGCGGGCGATCAGGCCGCCGGCGGCGTGGTCCCAGGGGTTGAGCCCCTTCTCGAAGTAGGCGTCCACGCCGCCCTCGGCGGCCAGGCACAGGTCGAGCGCCGCGGCACCGAACCTGCGGATGTCCCGGACCCGGGTGATCAGCCGCGTCAGCACCTCGGCCTGGTGCGCCCGCCGCTTCGCGTCGTAGCCGAACCCGGTGGCCACCAGCACCTGCGCCAGGTCGGTCTGCGTGGAGCCGCCCAGCCGGCGCCTGCCCCGGTACGCGCCGCCGCCCAGCGTGGCCGTCCACTCGTCGCCGGTCGCCGCGTTGCGCACCACACCGGCCACGGCCACCCCGTCGACCTCGGCGGCCAGGGAGACGGCGTACTGCGGCAGGCCGTAAAGGTAGTTGACCGTCCCGTCGATGGGGTCGACCACCCAGCGCACCGACCCCGCGCCGTCGGTGCCCCCGTACTCCTCACCCAGCACCGTGTCGCCGGGCCGCAGCGCACCCAGCGCGGCGATCACCTGGCGCTCGACGGCCCGGTCGGCGGCAGTGACCACGTCGGTATCGGTCGACTTCGTGCTGACCCCGGAGACGCCCTCCGCGCGCATGCTCCGGGCCGTGTCGGCCGCCTCGCGCGCGACGGTCACCGCGATCGCCAGCAGTTCCGCGGCCCGTTTCGACAGCGGATCCGGCGTGTTGTCGCTCATCAGTCCCCCTTCGATTCGGTTACGATTTTGTCAAAGTCCATCGTTTTCCCTTCCTCCGGCAGCCGCCGTCAGCGGCCGGGCCGCTGTGCAGGCGTGCGCCGCGCGATGTTTCGCCGCAGACGGCGTTACAATTCACGCCTGCCCACCTGTCACGAACTTCCCGCGCAGGCCGGTTCGTGGCTCGGGGGCCCACTACCTTTGAAACCTGGCCCACCGCATCGCTGGTTCCTGCCGGCTGTGCCCGCTCGATCGCCTCCGGAAGGTCATTCGTGACAGAGCCACGCCAAACCGGCGCAGACGTCCGCTCGATCACCGAGATTCTGATCGCCCACGCCCAGCGCGGCGGCGGCAACATCACGTCGGCGGAGGTCCAGCGCACGGTCGAGTCGGCCGAGGTGACTCCGGCCCAGGCCAAGAAGATCTTGCGCGCGATCGTCGACGCCGGCATCACCGTGGTCGTCGACGGCTCCGCGAGCACCAAGCGCAAGGTCGCCGCCGCCCGCTCCGCGACGCCGGCGTCCCGGGCGACCACCGCCAAGGCCACGGCGGCCGCCAAGAAGACCGCGCCGCCCAAGCAGGTGCCCGCGGCCGACGAGGCAGCCGCGGCCAACGGTGCGGCACCGGCCAAGGCAGCCCCCGCCAAGGCCACCCGCGCCAAGACGGCCGCAAAGGCCACCAAGGCCGCCGCCAAGCCCGGCACCGAGGACGCCAAGGGGACCGCCGAGCCCGGCGAAGGCCCCGAGGGCGAAGAGATCGATCCCGAGGAGCTCGCCGCCGAGATCGAAGACGTCGTCGTCGAGGAGGAGCCGGCCGAGCTGGCCCAGGCCGCCGCCTCCGACGCCGCATCGGCCGCGACCGACAACGACTTCGAGTGGGACGACGAAGAGTCCGAGGCGCTCAAGCAGGCCCGCCGCGACGCGGAGCTGACCGCGTCCGCCGACTCCGTCCGCGCCTACCTCAAGCAGATCGGCAAGGTCCCGCTGCTCAACGCCGAGCAGGAGGTCGAGCTCGCCAAGCGGATCGAGGCCGGCCTCTACGCCTCCGAGCAGCTGCGCGCCGCCGACGAGCGCGAGGAGAAGCTGCCGATCCAGATGAACCGCGATCTGGGCTGGATCTCCCGCGACGGCGAGCGCGCCAAGAACCACCTGCTGGAGGCCAACCTGCGCCTCGTGGTCTCGCTGGCCAAGCGCTACACCGGCCGCGGCATGGCCTTCCTCGACCTGATCCAGGAGGGCAACCTGGGTCTGATCCGCGCGGTCGAGAAGTTCGACTACACCAAGGGCTACAAGTTCTCGACGTACGCGACCTGGTGGATCCGGCAGGCGATCACCCGCGCGATGGCCGACCAGGCCCGCACCATCCGCATCCCGGTGCACATGGTCGAGGTCATCAACAAGCTCGGCCGCATCCAGCGCGAGCTGCTCCAGGACCTGGGCCGCGAGCCCACGCCCGAAGAGCTCGCCAAGGAGATGGACATCACGCCGGAAAAGGTCCTCGAGATCCAGCAGTACGCACGGGAGCCGATCTCGCTCGACCAGACCATCGGCGACGAGGGCGACAGCCAGCTCGGCGACTTCATCGAAGACTCCGAGGCGGTCGTGGCCGTCGACGCGGTCTCGTTCTCGCTGCTGCAGGACCAGCTCCAGCAGGTGCTGCAGACGCTCTCCGAGCGCGAGGCGGGCGTGGTCCGGCTGCGGTTCGGCCTCACCGACGGCCAGCCGCGCACGCTCGACGAGATCGGCCAGGTCTACGGGGTGACCCGCGAGCGGATCCGGCAGATCGAGTCCAAGACGATGTCCAAGCTGCGCCACCCGTCGCGCTCGCAGGTCCTGCGCGACTACCTGGACTGACCGAGAAGATTACGGTTCGGCGTCGATCGTCTTGTGCGGCGCCTCGGCCGTCGGCTGCGTCGGAAGGCTCGGCGGGGCCGGCGGTTTCCGGTCGCCCTTGTGCAGGTGGCGATATTTTTCCTTCGGCGGCCGGTCGTTGGCCAGGATCACGGCCGTCCACGGCAGCACGACCGCGGCGGCGCCGACGAGGAACAGCCAGAGCCAGAGCAGCGGCGGCCGGGTCGCCACGAGCACCGCGAAGATGATCACGCAGACGGCGCGGACCAGCATCATGAAGACGTAGCGATGCGTCCGGCGGCGCAGCTGGTCGTCCTGGCTGCGTTCGGCGTCGGTGATCAGGACTGGTCGACCCGCCTTCACCCTTCCATCCAATCACCATGACGGTGTACGCGCGACGGCGCAGTCCGTGTTACGTCCGTGGTACTTTGAGGGCGTGGGCCGCCGGTACAGCTTCACCGACGATTCGTTGAGCAACCTCGCGGTCTACGACGTGACGCCCGGCGAGGTCTGGGAGGCCCTGCACGGCACCCGGCGGGTCATCCGGCACCTCGGCGAGCTCACCGTGGTCTACGCCGCCAGCCGGCGCGGCCGGCGGCTCGTGGTCCTGCTCGCCGAGACAGCCCACGACGACCACGACTTCGACATCCTCTCGGCGCGCGAGATGAGCGACAGCGAAATCAAGCGCTACGAGGAAACCATCTCCGGTTGGGGGCGGTAGCCGTGGACAGAGACCAGGCCATCAAGCGGTTCCATGAAGGCGGCGACGACTTCGCCGACCTGATCAGCGACGGCAGTCCGGGTGAGCTGCCCGTGCCCGACACCGAGCAACCGATGGTCAGCCGGTCGGTGCGGCTCCCGTTGCACACCTACGAACGGGTCCGGGCCGCGGCCGACGCCCGCGGCATCGGCGTCACGACGCTGATGCGCCAGTGGATCGAGGCCGGGCTCGCCGACCTCGACGACTCGGCGACGGTGTCCCTGGCCGACCTGCGCCGGGCGCTGGCCACCCTGCCCCGCAACAACGCGGCCTGACCGCGATGCGCGTCCTGCTCACCGGCACGACCGGGATGGTCGGCCAAGGTGTGCTGCGCGAGTGCCTCGACGCGCCCGACGTGTCCGAGGTGATCTCGCTCGGCCGCTCACCGCTCAACGAGGACCACCCGAAGCTGCGCTCGATCGTCGTCACCGACCTGTTCGATCTCGACGGCGTCGGCGACGGCCTGACCGGCGTCGACGCCTGCTTCTTCTGCCTCGGCGTGTCCTCGGTGGGGATGAGCGCGGAGACCTACGAGCGGATCACCCACGACCTGACGCTCGGGGTGGCCGACGCGTTGGCGGCGCACTCCCCCGACCCGACGTTCGTCTACGTCTCCGGCGCCGGCACGTCCGAGACCTCGCGGCAGCGCTGGGCCCAGGTCAAGGGGCGCACCGAGCGCGACCTGCTCGCCCGCTTCCCCAAGGGCTACATGTTCCGGCCGGGGTTCATCCAGCCGCTGCACGGCATCCGCCCGCGCAGCCGGTTCTACCGCGTCCTGTTGAGCGCGGGCGGTTTCCTGATCCCGCTGTTCCGCCGGCTCGCGCCGACCCAGGTGGTCACCACCGAGGAGGTCGGCAAGGCGATGCTCGCGGTGGCCCGCACGGGCGCACCCAAGCACATCCTCGACAACCCGGACATCGCGGCGCTGGCCCGCGCCTGAGCCCAGCGCAAGGAACGGTCCGTTGTTAACGCATTGCGTTAACAACGGACCGTTCCTTGGCCGTCAGGGTCGGGCGCCGACCGTCACCACGGCGCGGGCGCCGGCCGCGACCGCCGCCGCCAGGCAGCGTCGCGGGTCGCCACCGGCCAGCCAGGTCGCCAGCAGGCCGGCCGCGAACGCGTCGCCGGCGCCGGTCGGGTCCACGACGTTCGCGGCGACGGCCGGCGCCGTCTGCTCCTCACCGTCCGGGCCGGCCCAGACCGCGCCGGCACCGCCGAGCTTGACCACCACCGCCGCACCCAACTCCGCCGCCAGGGCCCGTGCCCGGTCCCGGCGGTCGGCGGCCAGCACCGCCGCCTCGTCCTCGTTGGCCAGCAGCAGGTCGACGCCGCGTACCCACGACCGGAAAGCCGGACCGCCGACCTGCCGCAGCGGGCTCGCGGAGGCCGCGTCGACGCTCACCGTCAGCCCCAACCCGCGCGCCACCGCGAGCGCCCGCAACCCGGCGGGCCGCGACCGCTCGTCGAGCAGCGCGTAGCCGGACAGGTGCAGGTGCCCCGCGCCGCCCACGGCCAGAGCCGAGGCGACCTCGTCGGGGTCGAGCAGCAGGCTCGCGCCGCGGTCGGTGACCATGGTCCGCCGGCCGCCCTCGGCCAGCACGATCACGGTGCCGGTCGGCGCGCCGGCCCGCGGCGGCAGTGGACAGTCGACACCCGCCGCGGCCAGCTCGGCGAGCCGGGCCGCGCCCGCGGCGTCGTCGCCGACCGCGGCCAACAGTGTGACCGGCAGTCCGTGCCAGGCCAGCCAGGCCGCGGTGTTGGCCGCCTGGCCGCCGCCCGTGAACCGGATCGAAGCCGCGGTGTCCGTGTCCGCCGTGGGCGGCTCGGCCAGCACCGCAACGACATCCGTCACCAGATCCCCTAGAACGGCGACGCGGCCCTTCATGCGGCAGCGGCGGCGATCCGGGCGGCCAGGTCGGCGTTGCGCAGGATGATCCGGACGTTGACCTCGAGGCTGGCGCCGCCAGTGTGCTCGTGGAACCAGCCGAGCAGGAACGGCGTGACCGCCTTGCCCGTGACGCCCTGGGCCTCCAGCGCCGCCATGCCCTCTGCCAGCGTGCGGTCGTGCAGCGCGGGGTCGAGCTGCTCCTCCGCGGGCAGCGGGTTCGCGACCACCAGGGCGCCGCGGTGCACACCCTGTGCCTCGCGCGCCCGGACCGCCCGCGCCGCCTCCTCGGGCGAGTCCAGCGACCAGTCCACACCGAACCCGCTGTCGCTCAGGTAGAACCCCGGGAACCGCAGCGTGCGGTAGCCGGCCACGGCCACGCCGAGGGTCTCCAGCCGCTCCAGGGTCGCGCCGACGTCGAGGATGGACTTGACGCCGGCGCAGACCACGGCGATCGGCGTGCGGGCCAGGGTGACCAGGTCGGCCGACTCGTCGTAGGGCGCGTCCCGGTGCACGCCGCCAAGGCCGCCCGTGGCGAACACCCGGATGCCGGCGGCGGCCGCGACCGCGCTGGTCGCGGCGACCGTGGTGGCACCGTCGACGCCCTTCGCCGCGGCCACCGCCAGGTCCCGCGCGGACAGCTTGGCCACGCCGTCGGCCTCGGCCAGGCGGATCAGCTGGGCGTCGTCGAGCCCGACATGCACGCGGCCGCCGAGCACCGCGATCGTCGCCGGCACCGCGCCGGCCGCCCGGACGGTCGCCTCGATCTCGCGCGCCACCCTCAGGTTGTCGGGGCGGGGCAGCCCGTGCGCGATGATCGTGCTCTCCAGCGCGACCACCGGGCTTCCGGCGCCCAGCGCGTCCGCCACTTCCGGCGCTAATACCAAGTCGTTCACGTTGTCACCGTACGGGTGGCCAGGTGCGGCGACCGCACCTACCTGGCAGACTTGATTGGTGACCAGTCCTAGCCCCGAAACCAGCGGCACCATCCTCGAGCGTCCGGTCGAGACGCCGTTCGAGCAGGGCGACCACGAGCGGTTCGCGCACTACGCCGACCGCGACAAGATCACCGAGGCGATGGTCCTCGGCACGCCGGTCAAGGCGTTGTGCGGCAAGGTCTGGGTCCCGTCACGCGACCCGAGCCGCTTCCCGGTCTGCCCTGAGTGCAAAGAGATCTTCGAAGACGACAACCGGTTCTACGACAAGGAACCCAAACCCGAGCAGTGATCTAGAGTTCGGCGGTGTCAGCCACCGCCGCACTCCTCTTCGCCGATCTCCTCGGTGTGGCCGTTTTCGCCGCTTCCGGCGCATCCGCCGCAGTAGTCAAGCGGCTCGACCTGTTCGGCGTCTGCTTTGTCGGGTTCGTCGCGGCGTTGGGCGGCGGCATCGTCCGTGACCTCGTGGTCAACCAGGCCCCACCGCTGGCGTTCGACGACTGGCGCTACGCGGTTGTGGCAGCTCTCACAGCCGTCGCGGTCTACTTCTTCCACCCTCAGCTCGCCCGGCTCCGCCGGGTCGTGGTCGTGCTCGACGCGGCCGGCCTCGCGCTGTTCACCGTCACCGGCACGCTGGTCGCACTGCGCGCCGGCGTCCCGCCGGTCGGTGCCTGCCTGCTCGGCATGATCGCCGCGATCGGCGGCGGCGTCGCCCGCGACCTCCTGCTCGGCGAGATCCCGATCGTCCTGCGCCGGGAGATCTACGCGGTCGCCGCGCTGGCCGGCGCGGTCATGGTGATGGGCCTCCACCGGGCCGGCCTCACCGGCTGGCCGATGATCGGTGCGGGCGTCCTGGTGTTCGCGATCCGCCTGGTCGCGCTGCGCCGGCACTGGAACACGACCCCACCCTCCTGATGCGTTCGTCACCCTTGTGTCTGCTGGGGATCACGGTGTGCGCGTGGTTATGCTGAGAGCCGCCTTCGCCTCGCCGCGAGGGCGTTTTTCGTGACGTGAGGGGGGACGCCGGGTGGTGGCGATGCCGTCGCTGGAGACGTTCCCGCCGTTGCGGTCCTGGCAGCGCAAGGCCATGGTCGACTACCTGCGCCGCCGGTCCGACGACTTCATGGCGGTCGCGACCCCCGGTGCCGGCAAGACCACGTTCGCCCTGCGGATCGCGGCGGAGCTGCTCAACGACGGCAGCATCGACGCCGTCACCGTGGTCGCGCCGACCGAGCACCTCAAGACACAGTGGGCGCAGTCAGCGGCCCGGGTCGGCATCCAGCTCGACGCGGCGTTCCGCAACGCCGACCTGCACTCCTCGGCCGACTTCCACGGCGCGGTCGTCACGTACGCCCAGGTCGGCATGGCACCGCAGGTGCACCGCCGCCGCACCATGACCCGGCGCACGTTCGTGATCCTCGACGAGATCCACCACGCCGGCGACTCCCGGTCGTGGGGCGACGGGGTCAAGGCCGCGTTCGAGAACGCCACCCGGCGGCTGATGCTGACCGGCACGCCGTTCCGCTCCGACGAGAACCCGATCCCGTTCGTCACCTACGAGCGCGGCGAGGACGGGCTGCAACGGTCCCGCGCCGACTCGGTCTACGGCTACGCGGACGCGCTGCGCGACGGCGTCGTGCGCCCGGTCATCTTCCTCGCCTACTCGGGCGAGACCCGGTGGCGCACCAGCGCCGGCGACGAGCTGGCGGCCCGGCTCGGCGAGCCGATGACCCAGGACCTGGTGGCGCAGGCGTGGCGCACGGCGCTCGACCCGACCGGCGACTGGATGGTCCAGGTGCTCCGGGCCGCCGACGCCCGGCTGCAGGTCAAGCGGGCCGGCGGCATGCCCGACGCGGGCGGGCTGATCATCGCGACGGACCAGCAGAACGCCCGCTCGTACGCCAAGCTGATCGAACGCGTGACCGGCGAGAAGGCCGTCGTCGTGCTCTCGGACGACACCGGCGCCTCGGCCCGGATCGCCGCGTTCGCGGCGTCCGACCAGCGCTGGCTGGTGGCGGTCCGGATGGTCTCCGAGGGTGTCGACATCCCGCGCCTGGCCGTCGGCGTCTACGCGACCAGCGCGTCGACCCCGCTCTACTTCGCGCAGGCGATCGGCCGGTTCGTCCGCGCCCGCCGCCCCGGCGAGACCGCCAGCGTCTTCCTGCCGAGCGTGCCGCACCTGCTCGGGCTGGCCAGCGAGATGGAGGCCGAGCGCAACCACGTGCTCGGCAAGCCCAAGGAGGACGACGGGCTCGACGACGCGCTGCTGGAGCGGGCGCAGCAGACCGAAGACGCCAGCGACGAGCTGACGAAGCGGCACGAGATGCTCTCCGCCACCGCGGAGCTCGACCAGGTGATCTTCGATGGCGCCTCGTTCGGCACGGGCGCGCTGGCCGGCACGCCCGAGGAGGAGGAATATCTCGGCCTGCCGGGCCTGCTCACGGCCGACCAGGTGGCCACGCTGCTCAACAAGCGCCAGGCTGACCAGCTCGCGGCACAGCGCCGCCGGTCGACGGCAACGGCCGGGGCGGACGGCTCCGGTGGTGCGCGGGTGGCGGGAATGACGGCGGCCCCGCCCGGGCCGGTCTCGGCCGGCGAACGAAGGGTCGTTCTGCGCCGTCAGCTCAACGCTCTGGTCGCAGCGCACCATCACCGGACTGGTCTGCCACACGGGAAGATCCACGCGGAGCTGAGGCGGATCTGCGGGGGTCCGCCGAGCGCACAGGCGACGATCGAGCAGCTCGAGGAGCGGATCGCCACCGTGCAGACGCTCTGAGACGCTCCAGATACCAAAAGACCGGCCGGAACCCCTTAAGAGGTTCCGGCCGGTTCTGCCTTTATCGGGCGACTCAGTTAGCGGAGTTCGACGCCATCAGGTCGGCGCCGCGCCACTGGAAGTCAGGGTCCGCGGCGAACTGGACCGTGATCTTGACCAGGTCGTCGGCGTACTTGTTGGCGTGGTGCCCGCAGAACACGAGCTCACCCCCGCCGGCCATCGTGATGCGGAGCTTGCCGGCGGCGTTGCACCGGTCGCACCGTTCATCGGTTGCTGGGGGAACCACCGTCTCAGGCGGCGGCGTGAGAGTGGGGGTCATCGCCTTCCTCCTTCGTCACCGATGAACATCCTTCTTCGGTCTTTGCTCACCTATCGTGCAACACCCGGTGGTGCCGCGGCCTTCCCTAGATGCCCCCGGGGGACCCAGGTCACACCTTGGTTGGTGACAGTGTGCCGGCACCCAAGGGGGCCGCGTCAATGATCTCGCTCGGACAACCCGCTTCTGACGTGGATCTATTGACGTTGCGTGTCTAAAAGGTGACTCAGCGTTGGGCCGGGGGCCTCTCCCACGGTATCCTGACCTCGCCTGTGTGGCACCGGCCGGACACGCCCAAACGAGGGATCCGGCGATTACCCGACAGACTTCGCGGCCGCCTTCATCGCCTTCTTGTATTCGCGTACCTTGCCAAGGCTAGCCTCGTCGACGATGTCCGCCACCGACATGTGCGCGCCCTCCTCGCCGTAGGCCCCGGCCGCCTCCCGCCAGCCCGCCGGCTGCACGCCGTAACGCTTTCCGAGCAGGGCGACAAAGATCTGCGACTTCTGCTTGCCGAACCCGGGCAGCTCGGTCACCCGCTTGAGCAGGTCGCGCCCGTCGGTCGCCTCGGTCCACAGGCGCGCGGTGTCGCCGTCGTACTTCGCCACGATCAGCCGGCACACCTCCTGGGTGCGGGTGGCCATCGCCTTGGGGAACCGGTGCAGTGCGGGCGGCCCCGCGAACACGCGGATCAGCTCGTCCGTGTCGAAGCCGGCGATCTCCTCCACGGTCGGCTCGTGGCCGAGCCGCTGCGACAGGACGTACGGCGAGGTAAACGCTTTTTCGAGTTTGTCTTGTTGATCCAGAGTCATACCCATCAGCAGCGCGAGCGTGCTCCGGTCAAGCAGCGCGTTCGCCTCCGGTGGGATGGGCAGCGAGAACGTCATGCCGACCATCTTCGCCGACCACGGACCGCGGCGTCAGGCCGCCTTGGTCAGGCGCACCTCCAGGGTCATCCCGTCGGCGTGCGCCGCGCTGCCGCCGAAGGTGCTGTCGGCGGCGACGCGCGCGAAATCGGCGGCCGCGTAGGCGCGGCGCCGCAGCCAGGTCAGCGTCATCCGGGTCACGGCGCTGTTGACCTGGTTGAGCCGCATGGCCGCAACGTCGGCCCGGATGTCGCCGGCGGTCGCGCCGCGGTTCAGGTCGAGGATCACAGCGACCCCGCCCGGCCGCAGCACCCGGTGGATCTCGTCGAGCGCGGTCACCGGGCTCGCGAAGTTCTTGAACGCCGCCTGGCAGACCACGAGGTCGAAGCTGTCCGCCTGCTCCGCCGCCGCGATCTCCGCGTCGAGCGCGGCCGCCCGCTCACCGAGGAGCGCGGCCACGTCGTCGGGAGCCAGCACGCCGAGCACGGAGAGCCCGGCGGTGAACGGAGTCGGGTGGCGGCCCGGCACCGCGACCAGTCGCGGGTCCAGTCGACGAACTCGGCCCGCGGTCCTCGCGACCCTGGTCGAGCGGCGGGCACGGGGCGGGGCTCCTTTACTCGCATGCGAGTATACGCATGCGAGTAAGCACCGTGAAAGATAGCGTCAGCCGCATGACGCATCCCTGGATCACCGAGCTCGGCCTCGAACCCCACCCCGAGGGCGGCTGGTTCGCCGAGACCTGGCGGTCCGCACACACCTTCACGCCGACCGGGTACGCGGGCCCGCGCGCGGCGGCCACCGGCATCTACTTCGCGCTGTTCCCGGGCGAGGAGTCGGCGTGGCACGTGGTCCGGTCGGACGAGCTGTGGCTCTGGCACGCGGGCGGCCCGCTCGCGTTGCGCCTAGGCGGGTCCGGCCCCTCCCCGTCTTTGCAGGAGTCCACTGTGCTCGGTCCGGACGTGGCCGGCGGAGCCCGCCCGCAGCTGCGCGTACCCGGTGGCGTGTGGCAGTCGGCGGCGCCCCTCGGTGCCGATCCGGTCCTGGTCAGCTGCGTCGTGGCGCCGGGGTTCGACTTCACCGATTTCAGGATGGTGTGATCTTCTCGACCGAACGGCCGTTTCGATCATCGCCGGTCTATGTCATCGTCGGGGTTCGCCCGGCGCGGGGGCATGGAGGCCGGGCGATGGCGAACGGCGAGGAGAGTGCACATCGTGGTGTCCCGCACCGTCCGCAAAACCCTGGCGGTCATAGGCGCCGCCAGCCTTGTGGGTGCCCTGGCGCTGGCCAACCCGGCACAGGCGACTTCCAACAACAACTCGGTACGCAAGCTCACCAATGCGGTGACGCTGGCGGGCGTGCTGCGGCATGAAATCGCCTTCCAGGCGATCGGCAGCCTCAGCGGCGGCAACCGCGGCTCGGGCCTCGCGGGCTACGACCGCAGCGCTGACTACGTCGCGACCCTGATGCGGCTGGCCGGCTACCAGGTCACGCGTCAACCGTTCCCGTTCAACTACTTCGAGGAGTTCGGCTCGTCGTTCGCGCAGACGGCGCCGACTCCGACCACGTACGTGTCCGGCACCGACTACGACCTCATGGACTACTCGGGCCCGGGTGACGTGACGGCGGCGGTCGTCGGCGTCGACCTGGCGCTGGACCCGCCGCGCAACTCGACGTCCGGCTGCGAGCCCGAAGACTTCGCGGGTGGTCTGGTGACCGGCAAGATCGCGCTGCTGCAACGCGGCACCTGCCCGTTCGGCACGAAGGTCGCCAACGCCGAGGCGGCCGGCGCGATCGGCGCGATCGTGATGAACCAGGGCAACGGCGACCCGGTGGCCAACGTGGACCGCTACAACCTGCTGCTCGGCACGCTCGGCGCGCCGGTCGGCATCCCGGCGGTCGGCGTCGCGTACGCCACCGGCGAGCAGTTCGCCAACACGCCCGGCCTGACGGTCCGGATCACCGCCGACACCACGTCGGAGGTGCGCCAGACCGAGAACGTGATCGCCGAGTCCAAGGGCGGCGACCCGCGCAACGTCGTGATGGCCGGTGCCCACCTCGACTCCGAGCCGGACACCGTCGGCATCAACGACAACGCCAGCGGCTCGTCCGCGCTGCTGGAGGTCGCGCTCCAGATGGCCAAGACCAAGACGCCCAACAAGACCAGGTTCGCCTGGTGGGGCGCCGAGGAGGCCAACCTGGTCGGCTCGACCCTCTACGTCAACACGCTGACGCCGGCGCAACAGGCCGACATCACGCTCTACCTCAACTTCGACATGATCGCCTCCGCCAACTACATGCTCGGCGTGTACGACGGCGACGACTCGGCGGCCGAAGGCGCGGGCGCGGGCCCGCCGGGCTCGGCCCAGATCGAGGCGGTCTTCCAGGACTTCTTCGCCAGCCGCGGCAAGCCGACGCGGGCGGCCGACTTCAGCGGCCGCTCCGACTACGGCCCGTTCATCGCTCCGGCGGTGGGCATCCCGGCCGGCGGCCTGTTCACGGGCGCGGAGGTCCCGAAGACGGCACAGGACGTCATCGACTACGGCGGCGTCGAGGGTGCGCAGTACGACCCGTGCTACCACGACCCGTGCGACAGCCTGTTCCCGGTCCGCAACGGCGCGGACGCGGCACTCTACGCCGAGCTTGACCGCCAGTACGACATGCTCGGCAACCTCAACCTGGAAGCGCTCGACATCAACTCCGACGCCATGGCGACGGCGATCCTCACGTTCGCCCTCGACACGTCGTCGATCCCGGAGCGCACGACGGCCGCCGCCGCCCGTTCGGCTGCGGGCCCGTTCTACATCGGCAAGGAAGGCTCCATCTAGCACCGCTTACGCGAAGGCCCCTCCCGCTACCAGGGAGGGGCCTTTCGCCTGGCAGGATGCCGTACGTGTCCGACATGCTCCTCTCCACCGATGGGGTCGCGCGGTTGCGGGATGCGCTCGCCGCCGCTGGGTTCACCTCCGCGGGTATCGCCGAGCGGCTCGGGCCCGTGGCCACCGCCGCGGTTGCCCGCAACGACTTTCGGGCCGCTTTGCGGGTCACCGAGGACCGGGATCCACTCGCGACCCTGATCCGGGTGTTCGTCTGCGCGCAGACCGAGCCCGTCGAGGCCGTCGCCGCCGCGCTCGCTCCGCTTGATTTCGCCGACGCGTTCGACGCCGGGCTCGTCGAGGCCGCGCCCGGTGGTGGCGTGCGGCAGGGGGTCGACCTCGAGCCGTACGGCGACTCCTGGTGGGTCCTCTCCGACGTGCCCTCGTCCGCGCGGCCCGGGCAGCCCTTGCGGCCCGACCACGTGCTCGGCATCGGTGGGGCGTCGTCGACCCTCGTCGGCGCCGCGGTGCGCCGGCCCGTGGGGACCGCGCTCGATCTCGGGACCGGCTGTGGCGTACAGGCGCTGCATCTCGCCACCCACGCCGGCTCCGTCACCGCGACCGACCTGTCCGAGCGCGCCCTGCGGTTCGCCGCCACCACCGCCGCGCTCAGTGGCCAGCAGTGGGAGATGCTCCGCGGCGACCTGGTCGCGCCGGTTCGCGGCCGGCGGTTCGACCTCGTCGTCAGCAACCCGCCGTTCGTGATCGGGCCCGGCACCACCACGCACACCTACCGCGACTCGGGCCGGGCCGGCGACGCCGTCTGCGCCGAGCTCGCCGCCGCCGCGGCGGAGCTGCTCAACGAGGGCGGCGTCATGCAGTTCCTGGCCAACTGGGAGCACGTCGCCGGTGAGGACTGGGGTGACCGGGTCGCCGGCTGGTTCGACGGCACCGGGCTCGACGCCTGGGTGATCCAGCGTGAGGTCGCCGATCCCATGACGTACGTCGGTCTGTGGCTGGCTGACGCCAACGAGGACGGCGACCCGGCGCGCGCGGCCGCCTGGCTCGACTGGTTCGACGCCAACGACGTCGCGGCGATCGGGTTCGGCCTGGTCACGCTGCGCCGTGGCGGCAACGACGACCCGGTCGTCCGCGTCGAGGACCTGCGCCAGCAGACCCAGCAGCCGCTCGGCGACCAGATCGCCGCGTGGTTCGACCGGCAGGACTTCGTGCGCGACGCGGACCTGCTGGCCGCCCGATACCGCACCGCCCCCGGGCTGCAGCTCCAGCAGGAGGCCACGCTCGGTGACGACGGTTGGGCCGTCGACCGCCAGGTGCTGGTCATGCCGTCCGGCCTGCGCTGGAGCGAGGAGGTCGACCCGCTGGTGCTGGCCCTGGTCAGCGGCGCCGACGGGCAGGTGCCGCTGCGCGACCAGATCGCCCTGCTGGCCGTCGCCCACGAGGTCGCCGAGGAGGACCTGGCCGACGCCGCCGGGCCGATCGTCGCGCACCTGGTCGAGCGCGGGATCGTGGAGCCGGTGGCGTGAGGGCGCTGGTCCAGACGGTCTCGCGCGCGTCCGTGACCGTCGACGGCGGCGTCGTGGGCTCGATCTCCGACGGGTTGCTGGTGCTGCTGGGCGTGACGCACAGCGATCTGCCGGCGACGGCCGACACGATGGCCCGCAAGGTCTGGGAGCTGCGCATCCTGGACGACGAGAAGTCGGCGAGCGACGTCGGCGCACCGGTGCTGGTCGTCAGCCAGTTCACGTTGTACGCGGACGCGCGCAAAGGGCGCCGGCCGAGCTGGTCAGCCGCCGCGCCGGCCGAGGTGGCCGAGCCGTTGGTGACCGCGTTCGCCGACGCCCTGCGCACCCGCGGCGCGCACGTCGAGACGGGCCGGTTCCGGGCCCACATGCTCGTGGAGAGCGTCAACGTGGGCCCGCGAACCGTGCTGCTGGAGCTGTAAGGAACGGTCCGTTGTTAACGCTATGCGTTAACAACGGACCGTTCCTTGCGCACTAGAAGAACAGGCCGCGCTTGCGGAGGGACTGCTCGAGCCAGCCGTGCAGCTGGGCGGCCCAGTCGGTCTGCTCGGCGGAGGCGTAGTCGACCGTGAACCGGCCGAACGTGTCGTGGCCCTCGGTGAACACGCCGCCGCGCTTGTCGAGCTCGAGCACGACCTGCAGGTGCTGCGGCGTGGCGACGAACGTCAGCTCGAGCTGGTTGACCGCCCGCTGGAACTGCGGCGACGGGTAGAACTCGATCTCCTGGTAGAACGGCAGGCTCTGCTGCACGCCGTAGATGCGGCCGCTCTCGACGTCGGCGCGGGCGAACCGGAAGCCGAGCCGGAGGAGGCCGTCGAGGATGCGCTCCTGTGCCGGCAGCGGGTGCACGGCCACGGCGTCGAGGTCGCCCTTGTCGACGGCGCGGGCCACCTCGAGCTCCGTGCGCAGGGCCATCGTCATGCCGTGCAGGTGCTGCCCGTACACCTCGGTGATCGGGGTTTCCCAAGGCACCTCGAAGCGGAACGGGATGTCGTAGCGCTGCCCGCCCTCCAGGCGGAAGGCCCCGGTCGCGCGCTGGCGGTGGAACTCGGTGGTCGAGTCGTACTCGGCGTCGCCGCTCTCGACCTCCACCCGGGTGACCATGCCGAGGGCGACGTACTCGATGTCGACCGCGTGGTCGCCACCGACGACGTGGATCTGGCCCTCCAGGAAACCGCCGGGACGGCAGTTGGGGTTGCTGAGCACCGTCTCGACGGACGGCCCGCCGACGCCCAACGCCTGCATCATTCGCTTGAAGACCACGACGACGTGCCTTTCTCCTGTGGATTTGCTGGCAGACTAGCGGCCGGACGCAACGGTTCCTGAGCGCGGCGCGGTCGCTCTTCTGATAGACAAATCGGGCAAGCCGCCTGAAGGGGCTCCCGGTTTCATGCCACCCGCCGATTCTCCTCACCCCGGCTTCACGCCCGTTGCGAGAAGCTCTTCGCACGGCACCACGGAGGGTTGCCGGGAAGCGGGGTAGCAGAAGCATGAACGACTACGACCAGATCGACCTGGACGCCACCGATGAACGGGGCGTCTCCGCCGACCTCGTCCGCGCGTACCTCAACGGAATCGGCCGCACCAAGCTGCTGACCGCCGTCGAGGAGGTCGACCTGGCACGGCGCATCGAAGCCGGGTTGTTCGCCGAGGAAAAGTTGGCGGAGGCGAACGTACCCGATGGCCTTCGGGCTGACCTTTCGATCATCGCCCTGGAAGGGCACGCCGCGAAGGACCGCCTTCTAGAGGCCAACCTCCGGCTCGTGGTCAGCATCGCGAAGCGGTACACCGGTCGGGGCATGGCGTTCCTCGACCTCATCCAAGAAGGCAACCTCGGGCTCATCCGCGCGGTCGAGAAGTTCGACTACGCCAAGGGCTACAAGTTCTCGACGTACGCGACGTGGTGGATCCGCCAGGCGATCACCCGGGCGATGGCCGACCAGTCGCGCACGATCCGCATCCCGGTGCACATGGTCGAGCAGGTCAACCGGATGGTCCGGGCTCGCCGCGACCTCGCGGTGACGCTGGGCCGGGAGCCCACGGTGGCCGAGGTCGCGACGGCGATGGCGCTGCCGGAGTTCCAGATCATCGAGCTCATCTCGTACGACCGGGAGCCGGTCAGCCTCGACCAGGCCGTCGGTGAGGACGGCGAGAGCGCCCTCGGCGATTTCGTGGTCGGCGTCGACGCCCGCCAGGAGCCGGCCGACGAGGTGTCCAACGGGATGCTCCGCAACGAGGTCGAGATCGTGCTGTCGACGCTGTCGTCGCGCGAGCAGGCGGTGATCCGGCTGCGGTTCGGTCTCGACGACGGGCGCCAGCGCACGCTCGACGAGGTGGGTCGGGAGTTCGGGCTGTCGCGGGAGCGGATCCGGCAGATCGAGAAGGTGACGCTGCTGAAGCTGCGCCACCCGTCGCGCGCCCAGCGCCTGGAGGCTTACGCTTCCTGACCCTGGCAGGTGAAGATCTTCACGTTCGTACGGCCCCGTCGCCCGTGTTGGGTGGCGGGGCCGGCTTCGTGCGGACTTTCCGATCCCGACGGGCCGCCGCCGATCGGTCCTGACCGGCGCCGCCTGGCCGGCGGCACGTCCGGACCCATTACTGCGGTGGGGGTGGGCCCTTCTCGGCCGCGATGAGGACCCGGCGGAGCAGGTCGGAGAGTTGGCGGCGTTCGCGGGAGTTGAGCACGGCGAGCACCCGGGTCTCCTCGAAGCCCATGTCCGCTATGGCGTCGGTCCAGGCGCGCTTGCCGGCTTCCGTGAGCTCGATGTCGACCTTGCGGCGGTCGGTGGTGGACGGTGCGCGGCGGACGAAGCCGCGTTGCGCGAGGGCGTCCAGGCGGCCGGTCATCGCGGCCGGTGACATGGCCAGCTCGGTGGCGAGGCGGGTGGGTGTGGTGCGGTGCGGCTCGCCGAGGCGCATCAGCGTGTGCAGCGTGTCGAACTCGCCGGCCTGCAGGTCGTGCTTGGCCAGCATCGCGTCCTTGTGCTTGCGGATGTGCCGGACCAGGTGCTGCATGCGGGTGATCGCGCCCTCGGCGTCGGGGTCGAGGCCGACGAGCAGCGGCAGCCACTGCTCGATGTGATCGTCGACGGAGTCCCGCATGGCGGTGAGTGTACTTCGTCAACTGATTTTTCGGCCCTTGATTTTTCGGCGCCAGACATTTTGTTGACGAATATTTCGGTGCCGAAGTAATCTGCGGCCATGAACTTCCGACTCATCTGGTTGGGCTACTCGCTCTCGGCCTTCGGCGACGCGGTGGTGCCCGCCGCGCTCGCGCTGGCGGTGATCCAGGCGACGGGTTCGGCGAGCGCGCTGGCATTGGTGCTGGCCTGCGGCAGCGTGCCGCGGCTGGTGCTGCTGCCGATCGGGGGCGTGCTCGCCGACCGGTGGTCGCCGCGCACGGTGGCGATCGTCGCCGACGTGGCGCGGGCAGCGGTGCAGATCTGGATCGGGGTGGAGTTGGTCGCGGGCACGTTCCGGCTGACGGACATCGCGGTGGCGGCGGCAGTGTCCGGCGCGGCGGCGGCGTTCGCGCTGCCGACCGGCGGCCCCCTGGTCAGCGCGACGGTGCCGCCGGAGGGCCGACCGCGGGCCAACGGGCTGCTCGGCGTGTCCCGCGGCGCGGCCGGGGTGCTCGGGCCCGCGGTCGGCGGCACGCTGGTGCTGACCGTGGGTTCGGGTTGGGCGTTCGTGGTGGACGCCGGCACGTTCGTCGTCAGCGCGATCGCGTTGGCCCTGGTCCGCCTGCATGTCCCGGTCGCCAGGGCGGCCGCGGCCGTGGTGCCGATGCGGCGAGCACTGGCGGAGGGTTGGCGCGAGCTGGGCCGGCACGACTGGCTGTGGACCACGCTGATCGGCCACGGGATCTGGAACCTGTCGGCCGCGGTCCTGATGACACTCGGACCACTGATCGCGGTCCATCGCGCCGGCGGCGAGGCGGTGTGGGTGGCGGTCACCCAGGCCGGCGCGATCGGCATACTGGCAGGCTCGGTGCTGGCCACCCGGGTCGGGGCCACTGGGCGCTTCGGCATCAACCCGCGCCGGCCGGTGCTCTGGGCCAACCTCGCCCTGTCGGCGTTCTCGGTGCCGCTGCTGCTGTTCGCCGTGCCGGCGTCGGCGCCGTGGCTCGTCGCCGGCTACGGGCTGTCGATGGCCGGGCTCGGGTTCCTCAACCCCGTCTGGGTGTCGGTGGTGCAGCAACACGTGGCGCCGGACCGCCTGGCGCGGGTCAACTCCTGGGACATGCTCATCTCGTACTCCGCGATGCCCCTCGGCTACGCCCTCGCTCCCCTGGCCGCGACCCAGTTCGGCGGCGAGGCGGTTCCCCTTGTCATCGCCGCCATCCTGGTCGCGGTGTCGACCGCCGGCACCGCGGTGGTCCCGGGCGTCCGCAACCTGACCCTCTTCCCCAAGACCTCCGCCCCAGCCGCAGACCCGACCGGCGCCCCGACCGAGTCGCCGGACCCGGTCCCGGTCGCGGCTGATGTGCGGCACCTGACAACGCCGGACCCGACCACGGCCCAGCGGACCCTGCGGCACTGACCACCGGGCCCGTCGCGGTCCCAGTCCACGTGCGGCACTAGCCA
>NZ_BONC01000025.1 GCF_016862515.1 Asanoa iriomotensis | reverse complement strand
GTCGATGTCGGGGAAGTCCAGCGTCCACCGGCCGGCCGGCACGCCCTCGCCGACCATCGTCGCGGCCAGGCACCAGGCGACGTCGTAGGCGCCGACCACACCGGACCGGTCGACCACGGCATCGAACGCGCTCGCTACGGCGTCGCTGTCGCCGTCGAGGGCGAGCCGCAACACCTGCGCGGCGTCGTCGACCGCATCCGGGGGAACCTCGACCACGGGCGAACTCTACGACCCGGCGTCAAACCGGACCACACGAACGGCTCACACGGGGGACCGCAACAGGCAGGTGAGTCGCGCGGTGCACACGCGGTCGCCGGCGTCGTCGGTGATGACGATTTCGTACGTGGCCACGCTGCCGCCGCGATGGGCCGGCGTCGCGACCCCGGTGACCGTGCCTGTGCGTACCGCCTTGTGGTGTGTGGCGCTGATGTCGACGCCAAGCGCGATCGTGCGGCCGATGCTGTGCCCGTGCAGGACGGCGGCGATCGAGCCCAGCGTCTCGGCGAGCACGCAGGACGCACCGCCGTGCAGCAGGCCGTACGGCTGGGTGTTGCCGTCGACCGGCATGGTGCCGACGACGCGGTCCGGAGTCATTTCGGTGAGCTTGATGCCCATGCGGTCGGCGAGCGCGCCAGGGCCGTGGTCGAGGGGTGATGTTGACACGCCGTCACGTTACCGCTCGGTAGACCGGGTTTCGTCGGGCGCTATCCCACATATCGGTGTCGGCACGCTAATGTGCCCTGGACTTCAGGGGAGGAAGGACGGACACCCCATGCTCGTCTCCCGCGGAGCGCGTCACCTGGCGATCGCCATGTCTGCCGCGCTTGTGCTGACCATCGCTGCCTGCGGTGAGGACGCGCCGCCATCACAAGCCGACACCTCCGCCACCCCGGCCAGGTTGTACGGCACGGACGGCAACATGATCAACTCGTTCGGCGACGAGTTCAAGGACCAGGCGGGCATGCTCGCCGGGATGAAGGGGACCACTCCGCTCACCCCGCTGTCCGCGGACTTCAAGGCGCGGCTCAAGTCGGTCCGCGCCGATCTCTCCGACTACCTGTACGCCGCCGAGACCTACGACGCGATGGTGATCAGCGCGATCGCCGCCGAGCAGGCCCGCTCCGGCGAGCCCGACGCGATCGCCAAACAGATCAACTCGGTCACCACAGGCGGCGAGGAGTGCGACACCGTCGCGGCGTGCCTGACGCTCGCCCGCGCCGGCGAGGACCTGAGCTACCGCGGCGTCTCGCTGACCCGCGGCGGGTTCACGGACGCCGGCGAACCCTCGACCGCCAGCTACGGGACCCTCCACTTCGGCACGGCGGACCGGCTCGACGACAGCAAGACGGAGTACGTGGGCGCCGGCGACGAGTCGACCACCACGACGAAGAAGCCGCCGCGCGCCGGCACCGGCGGCGACAAGCCCAAGCCGCTGAAGATCGGTGGCCTGCTGCCGGAGACCGGTGACCTGGCCCTCGCGTACCCGCCGATGGAAGCCGCCGCGGCGCTCGCGCTCAAGGAGATCAACGCCGCCGGCGGCGTCTTCGAGCAGGACGTCGTCTGGCTGCCCGGCGACGACGGCACCAACCCCGACGTCGCGAAGGAGACCGTGGCCAAGCACATCGCGGCCAAGGTCAGCGTGATCATCGGCGCCGGCGCGTCGAGCATCTCCCGCGCGGTGCTGCCCGACGTGGTCAAGGCGGGCCTGGTGCTCTTCTCGCCGTGCAACACCGACGCCGGGCTGAGCACGATCGACGACAGCGGCCTCTACTTCCGCACCGCGCCCTCGGACATCCTGCAGGGGCGCGCGCTCGCGGACGTGATCCTCCGGGACGGCCCACACAAGATCGCGATCGTGGCCCGCAACGACTCGTACGGCACGGGCCTGCAGGACAACGTCAAGTCCGAGCTGGAGCGGGCCGGCTTCCCGGCCGACATGATCGAGACGCTGGTGTACGAGCCCCCGACGCCCGCCGCACCGGACATCGACTTCACGGCCGGCGCCAACCAGATCAAGGCCCATGGCCCGGACGGTGTGCTGGTCATCGGCTTCGGCGAGTCGGCGCAGGTCATCAAGGCGATGGCGAAAGCCGGCGTGCAGATCCGCCACTAGGTCCTATTCGACGGCTCAGTGCGGCCTGCGACGGGCCCAGCCGCCGCCAGCCGACGCCTGGACTCCGTCTCGGCTCGCACTGATCCGTCGAATAGGACCTGGCCACGCCTGGCACGTTTCCGGGAGCCGCGGTCGGTGCGCCACCCATAGGTTCTGGTCATGAGCGAGTGGGACTCTTCCTACCTGGCGAGTGACCAGGACGCGGTGGACGGTTTCGGCAGCAGCGACGCGGGCGTGCCGCACTCCATCGTGGAGCATGAGGTCGACGGCGGCCGCCGCTACCTGACCGACGTCGACGGCGACGGTTACGCCGACCTGGTCGCGGTCGACGGCGACCACGACGGCGTGGTCGAGACGGCCTACAGCGACACCGACGGCGACGGCCGGCTCGACACGACGATGCGCGACTACGACGAGGACGGCCTGGCCGACCAGGTGCTGCACGACGCCAACGGCGACGGCCGCACCGACGCGGTCGCGAGCGACCACAACAACGACGGCCGGGTGGACGCGCTGGCGATCGACACGGACTTCGACGGTCGCACCGACACCTGGATCCGCGACACGAACTACGACGGTCTCCCGGACCACATGCGGACAAGTCTCTACGTGGCGAACTGAGCGTCGAGTCGCGGCGGGAGCCGGGTGGCCGTAGGTTGTGCGCGAACACAACCCGCACGCGCACGCGAGGAGATCCGATGAGCGAGTCCGAAGAGGTCGTCGAGACCCGCGGCGACGAACACGTCGAGCTGATGACGGCGGACGCCAACAACGACGGCAAGACCGACGTGTGGGTGGTCGACACCGACGGCGACGGCAAGCCCGACCTGTTCCAGTTCGACACCGACGGCGACGGCAAGGTCGACGTCACGATGGTCGACCTCGACGAGGACGGCACGCCGGACGAGATCGTCGACGGCGACGGCGGCCACCCGCCGGCGGCCTGACCTGTCTTCGGGCGCCCGCCTCCGCCGAGGCGGGCGCTCTGGGTCCGCCGCAGCCCGGCCATCACATCGAGACAGACCCTAAGTCTGCTTCGCGGCGGTGCGGACCGCGGTGAGTAGGTCCTCGTCGTCGTCCGGTGTGACCGTGCGCAGGTCGAGCAGGCAGCGGCCCGCCGAGACCCGGCCGACGACCGGCGGCTCACCGTGGCGCAGCAGCGCCGCGTACGCGGTCGGCAAGCTCAGCGCCACGCTCGGCAGCACCACCCCAGGCGCACCACCGCCGCCGACCGTCGAGCCGGTGTCCACCACCTCCACGTCCACGCCGGCATCGGCCAGCGCGGCCGCCAGCCGCCGCGCCCGTTCACGCAGTGCGGTCACCGGCGTGCGCAGCGCCGCCGTGGTCGGCGGGAGCGGCCCCCGCACGGTCGCCTCCAGCGCGGCCAGCGTCAGCTTGTCGACCCGCAGCGCGCGGGCCAGTGGGTGCCGGGCCAGCCGGGTCACGAGGTCCGAGCGGCCGAACACCAACCCGGCCTGCGGGCCGCCGAGCAGCTTGTCCGCGCTCGCCGTGACCAGCGCCGCGCCGCCGGCCAGCGCCGAGGCCGCGTCCGGCTCGTCGGGCAGCAGCGGCTCGGGCGCCAACAGCCCCGAACCGATGTCGTAGACCACCGGCACCTCCAGGCTCACCAACTCGGCCAGCGTGGGCGCCGCGGTGAACCCCGTGACCCGGTAGTTCGACGGGTGCAGGCGCAGCACCAGCGCGGTCTCGGGCCCGATCGCCGCGGCGTAGTCGGCCAGCCGGGTGCGGTTGGTCGTGCCGACCTCGCGGAGCACCGCACCGGCGGCGGTGAGCAGATCCGGGATCCGGAAGCCGTCGCCGATCTCGATCAGCTCACCCCGGCTGATCACCACCTCGCGCCCGCCGGCCAGGGCGAACACGATCAGCGCGAGCGCCGCGGCGTTGTTGTTGACGACGTGCACGGCCTCCGCACCGGGCACCGCGGCCCGCAGCGCACCGAGGACCTCGGCACCGCGCCGCGCGCGTACCCCCGCTGCAAGGTCGAATTCCACGTCCGTGTAACCGGCCGCGTCGGTGACCGCGGCCACCGCGGCCGGGGAGAGAGCGGAACGGCCGAGGTTGGTGTGCACGATGACGCCGGTCGCGTTGAGCACCCGACGCAGCGTGGAGGCCGACGCCGGCAGCGCCGCGACCGCCGCCTCAGCGGCCGCCTCGGCCGGCAGCCGCCCTGAACGCACGTCGTCGAGCGCCCGGGACACGGCGGCCCGGACCAGCACCGGGCCCAGCCGCTCGGCGGCCGCGACCAGGCGCGGGTCGGCGAGGACCGCGTCGACCCGCGGCGTACTGCGGCGTGGATCGCTCATCACACACCCTCGAGCAGTGCCTGGTGGCGGAGGCGTACGGGAATCGAACCCGCCTGACCCGGATGCCGGGTCACGCCGGTTTTGAAGACCGGGAGGGCCACCAGGCGCCCACTCGCCTCCGGCGCGACTATAGGCGACGAATCGGCCCCGAGAGCCGCGAACCGGCTTGACTCGCACCCGGAGGTGCGGGTTTAGGTTCCCGGCATGAGGGCAGGGGGAGCGCGATGACAGCCATCAGCCAGGTGATCGGGCGGCAGATCCTGGACAGCCGGGGCAATCCGACCGTCGAGGTCGACGTGACGCTCGCGGACGGCTCGATCGGGCGTGCCGCAGTGCCGTCGGGCGCGTCGACCGGGGCCAACGAGGCCACGGAACTGCGCGACGGCGACCCGGCGCGCTTCCACGGCAAGGGCGTCGGCAAGGCGGTCGCGGCCGTCAACGGCGTCATCGCCGAGGCCGTGACCGGGCTCGACGCGGAGGACCAGGCGCTGGTCGACGCGACGATGATCGAGCTCGACGGCACCAAGGACAAGGGGCGACTGGGCGCGAACGCGATCCTGGCGGTCTCCCTGGCGACCGTGAAGGCCGCGGCGCTCGCGCACCGGCAGCCGCTCTACCGCTACGTCGGCGGCGTCGGTGCCCGGTTGCTGCCGGTGCCGATGATGAACATCGTCAACGGCGGCGTGCACGCCGACAACCCGCTGGACTTCCAGGAGTTCATGATCGCCCCGATCGGCGCGCTGACCTTCTTCGACGCCGTCCGGATGGGCTCCGAGGTGTTCCACACGCTGCGCGGTGCGCTGATCGCCGCCGGGCACAGCGTCAACGTGGGCGACGAGGGCGGCTTCGCACCGCACTTCGGCGACGCCGACGAGGCGCTGCGGTTCGTCGTCCGGGCCATCGAGGACAGCGGCTACCGGCCGGGCACGGACGTCGCCATCTGCCTCGACCCGGCCAGCTCCGAGTTCTTCCGCGACGGCGCCTACGACTACGCGGGCGAGGGGCGTGTCCGCACGATCGACGAGCACATCGCGTACCTGCTGGAGCTGGCCGACCGCTACCCGATCACCTCGATCGAGGACCCGATGGCCGAGACCGACTTCGCCGGCTGGAAGCGGATCACCCAACAGGCCGGCGACCGGCTCCAGCTCGTCGGCGACGACGTCTTCTGCACCGACGCCGACCGGCTGCGCGACGGCATCGCGGGCGGTTACGCCAACGCGATCCTGGTCAAGGTCAACCAGATCGGCACCCTCACCGAGACGCTGCGGACGGTGGACACCGCGCGGAACGCTGGCTACGGCGTGGTCGTCTCGCACCGCTCCGGCGAGACCGAGGACACGACGATCGCCGACCTGGCCGTCGCGCTCGGCTGCGGCCAGATCAAGACGGGTTCGCTGTCACGCTCGGACCGCACGGCGAAGTACAACCAGCTCATCCGGATCGAGGAAGAGCTCGGCACCCAGGCCGGGTACGCCGGGCGTTCGGTCACCTGATCGGGTCGCCCGGTATCAAACCCCGGGCCGGGGCCTCCGTAGGTGCGAATAGGGCAGTCAGTCGCACCGGAACACCCGAGGAGGCCCGCCGTGGTGAGCGAAGCCCAGTTCAACGCCGACGCGTTCGTCAAGCGTGAGGTCGTCACGCCGGAGCTCGACGGGCTCGGCGACGACCTGTGCCGCCTCACCGGGCGCCCGCGGGTCGCCGCGGGCACCAAGGGCGACCACAAGCACCTGAAGGGCGGGCACCGGTCCAACGAGTTCGTCCGCGAGTCGCCGCTGTGCACGAACCGGACCTACACGTTCCAGTCGGGGCTGTCCGCCGAGCAGGAGCGGCACATCGCCGCGTTCGACTTCACCCCCGGCGAGTGGGGCACGGCCGCCAACCGCGCGATCATGCGCAAGCACACCGCCCGGCTCCGCGCGGCGATGCTCGACGGCAGCCTGGCGGGCGTGCGCCAGGTGATCGGCACCCTCGACGGCGAGGAGGTGTCGGCGACCAACGCGGACGGCTCGAGCTTCGACGCCGACGACTCGCACCTGGACCACTGGCACCTGACTTTCGACCGGCGCCGTTGCCGGGACAAGACCCTGATGGAGCGCGTCATCGCGGTCGCGCTCGGAGACGAGGAGGACGACGTGACACCCCAAGACGTAGCGGCGATCAAAGCAGCGATCCTCGGCGACGGCGGCATGCAGATGCTGTTCACCCGGGTCGAGGCGCTCACGTCCGGCCGGGACCCGCACACGGGCGGGCAGCCGAACGTGCTGCACCAGCGGCTGAACACGATCGCAAGAGCGGTGAGCCAGATCGACGCGGACCTGAGCGTGGCCGAACAGGCCGAGGTGCTGCGCAAGGTGCTCGGCGACCGCGCGGCCGACGTCGGCGCCCTGCTGGCCAAGAAATAGCCAACGGCCCCGGCGTCCGCGCCGGGGCCAAGCAAAACGCCCACCGGCGTGTGGGCTGGTGAGCGCTGCTGTAGCCCGGCGAAAGGCTATGTGGCCAGGGGCGGGGTCGAACCGCCGACCTTCCGATTTTCAGTCGGACGCTCGTACCAACTGAGCTACCTGGCCGTGAACGTCTTACGCGGTCCTGACGGGACTTGAACCCGCGACCTCCGCCTTGACAGGGCGGCGAGCACTCCAACTGCTCCACAGGACCTAGCTATAGCCACCGGCCGGAGCCGGGGCGCATTTCCGTGCCCCCAACGGGATTCGAACCCGTGCTACCGCCTTGAAAGGGCGGCGTCCTGGGCCGCTAGACGATGAGGGCGGCCCCGCAATCATCGCACATGAGGATCCAGGCGCGAATCTGCGGCAGTGCTCCCATCCGGCCCCGCCGGAGGCTTCGAAAGCATACGCGATCCCCGACTCCCTCTCCAAACCGGTATCAGTAGCACCGCAAACCGGCCTAAACCCCACCGGCGTCAGCGCAGCGGGGCGATGCCGAAGCGGCCTTTCAGGTTCTTGATCACATTTGGGCAGGCGCTGAGGGTGCCCTTCCGGTCGCCGCCGCCGTCGTGCATCAGGATGATCGAGCCCGGTCGGGCGTTGCCGATCACCCGGGAGCCGATCAGCTTCGCGTCGGTGATCTCCCAGTCGCGAGGGTCGACGTCCCAGTCCAGGGGCTGCATGCGCAGCGACTGCGCGACCTTGACGGCATCGGCGGTCCATTTGCCGCCGGGGTGCCGGAAGTAGGTGATCTTGGCGTTCGGCACCGCCTTGCGGATCTCGCGGTTGGTGGCCACCAGGTTGGCCTTGATGGCGTTGGGCGGCTTCGTGCCGAGGTCCAGCTCGTGGTTCCAGGTGTGGTTGCAGAGCGTGTGGCCCTCGCGGACGATCCGCCGCACCAGCGCCGGGTATTTCTTGACCTGCGTGCCGACCACACAGAAAGTGGCCTTCACGTGTGCCGCCTTGAGCCGGTCGAGCACCTGCGGTGTCCACACCGGGTGCGGGCCGTCGTCGAAGGTCAGTGCCACCGTCTTGCGGCCGGTCAGCCGCATGCTGCCGAACGGGCCGCTGCCGGGCCGGTCGGGCTTGGGTTTCGGTGCCGCGACGTGGGTCGGTGCGGCGGTCGGCGCGGTCGAGGGTGTGGCCTCCGGCGGTGGCGGCGTGTTCGGCGTCGTGGGGCCGGCCGGCACGGTGGACCGCTGGTTGGCCAGCACCGCGGAGCGGTTGGTCACCCAGCGCGAACCCACCAACAACGTGAGGACGACCAGCGCGGCGGCGACCGCGACGCGTCTCGTCATCGTCGACTCCAGGGCGGGAGCGGGGCGTGCTCCCAAGGGGCGCCGGCCCGAGCCGGCGAGGACCGCACACACGGTAGCGGAGGACGGCGATGGATTCGACTACCCGAAGGGGACTCACGCGCCGCCGGCCTCAGTCGGTCGGTTTGGCCCACGCCTTCGTGAGTTGGAGCGCGTCGGCCAGGCTGCTGGGAGCGACCACGCCGGGCGGCAGGTCGGCGGCCGTCCAACCCGGGCCGCCGGCCAGGATCAGCACCGGGCGGTGCGGCGCCTCCAGCAGCGCGACGAGTTGCCCCACGTGCGCGGTCGTCGGCGCGTGCGACCACAACATCACGACGGTCGGCCCCGTGCGCTCGATCGCGTCGGACAGCGCCCGCGGCGGCACCCGCGCGCCGAGCAGCCGGCTGCCGACACCGTCCGCCGCGAGCGCCGCCGCCAGCGCCTCCAGCGGGAGGCTGTGCTGCTCCTCGTCGGAGCAGGCGAGCAGGACCCGCGGCGGTTCACCGCCGTGCGGGCGGGGCACGGCGGCGAACACCTCGGTCGCCGTGCGCGAGAACAGGTGCTCGACCTCGATCAGCCGCTGCGTGGCCATGTGCCGCTCGCCGATCCCAGCCAGCACCGGGCGCAGCACGTGGTCCCATGTGGACACGACGCCCTCGTCGGTGACCGCGCGCTGCATGATCTCGCGCATCCCGTCGACGTCGAGCCGGATCGCCGCGCGGGCGAGACCACGCGCGGCCGGTCCGGCGCGCCCCACCGGGATGGCGAAGCCGCCGCCGGCCCGGGCCGCGGCCGAGGTGGGCGGCTCCTCCGGCGCATAGCGGGCCCACCGGGCCGCCTCGGCCGGTGCGATGCCCTCGGCGGTGAGCCGGCGCATCACCTCGAGCCGCGAGAGGTCCTCGGTCGTGTACCGCCGGTGGTGCCCGGGCACGTGGCCGCTCGGCCCCAGCCCGTACCGCTGGTGCCAGGTGCGCAGGGTGGTGACGGCGACGCCGAGGCGGCGCGCGACGGCCCCGGCGCTCAGCCCTTCATCGGCCACCCGACCGCTCCGCCGTGTCGCCGTCGGCTTCCGCCGGGCCCGCGGCGGCGCCGACCGAACGCCCGCCCTGGGCCGTGGCGACCTGGTTGATCACCCCCGCGAGCCACGGGGAGTAGAGGGTCGGCTCCGCGCGGATCGACCGCGGCAGCTCCTGCGGGTCCACCCAGGCCAGCTCGGCGACCTCGTCAGGGTCGGGCACCAGGTCCTCGTCGCCGGTCACCTGGCCGAGCAGCACGTGGTCGTACTCCCACTCGACCCGACCGGTCGACGGGTCCTCCGCGTAGTAGACGTAGACCCCGACCTCGGAGAGTGACACCGGCGCCGCACCCAGCTCCTCCTTGAGGCGCCGGTTGGCGGAGACGGTCACCTCCTCGCCGGGTGCGGGGTGCCCGCAGCAGGTGTTGGCCCACCGCAGCGGGAAGCGGGTCTTCACCGCGGCCCGTCGTTGCAGCAGCACGCGGCCGGCCGGATCCATCAGCACCACCGAGAAGGCGCGGTGCAACTGGCCCGGGCGTTGGTGTGCCACCTCGACGGTCTCGCTGCCGATCGGCAGGCCGTCGTCGTCGACGAGCTCGACGAGGTGTCGTTCACGAGAGTCGGTCATGTCAGTCCTCCGACGATCCGGCCAGCGGCGAGCTTGCCGGAGATGAGCACCATCGGCACGCCGACGCCCGGCTGGGTGCCGGAGCCGACGAAAACCACGTTGGACAGGTGGCGGTGCAGGTTGCCGGGCCGGAACGGCCCGGTCTGGAACAGGCTGTGCGCGGCCGCGAACGGAGTGCCCGCGGCCATCCCGGCGGCCGCCCAGTCGGCGGGCGTGACCACTCGGGAGACTTCGACGCCGGCGCCGAAGCCGTGGTAGCCGCGCCGTTCCAGCGTGGCGACCAGCTCGTCGGCGTAGCGGTGGCCGAGCGGCCCGCGCCAGTCGAGCGGTGCCCGGTCGAGGTTGGGCACCGGCGCGAGCACGTAGTAGCTGTGCCGGCCGGCGGGCGCGACCGTCGGCTCGGTGCGGCTCGGGTTGGTGACCAGCAGCGACGGGTCGGACATCAGCTCGCCCCGGTCGATGATCTCGGCGAACGTGCGCCGCCAGGCCCGGCCGAAGTGGATGTTGTGGTGCGCGATCCGCTCGTACCCCTGGCTCGATCCGATGTGCAGGACCACCGCGGAGGGTGAGTAGCGCAGGGCGCGGCGCGGCTCGCCGAGCAGCGTGCTGGCGGCGACCGGCAGGTCCGGGTTGAGCACCACGACATCGGCCGGGATCCGCTCGCCCGTGGCCGTGTGCACCGCGACCGCCCGGTCACCGGCGGTCTCCACCCGGGTCACCGCGCAGTCGTAGCGGATCTTCACGCCGTGCTTCTCGGCCGCGCCGGCCAGGGCGCGCGGCACGGCGTGGATGCCACCGCGTGGGTAGAACACCCCGGCCACCGAGTCGAGGTACGCGATGACGGCGTAGATGGCCAGCGCGTCGTGCGGCGCGAGGCCGGCGTACATCGCCTGGAAGGAGAAGATCCGGCGGGTACGCGGGTCGCGGAAGAACTGGTTGACCTTGGTCTGCAGGCGGCGGAAGGCGCCGGTGGCGAACAGCCGCAGCAGGTTGCCGGTGAGCAGGTCGGTCGGCGCGTCGAAGTTCCGTGCGATGAAGTCGGTGCGCTCGAGCCGCCACAGCCGCGCGGCGAAGTCGACGAAGCGCAGGTAGCCGTCGGCCTCCCGCGGCCCGCAGACGCGGGAGATCTCGGTGGCCATCCGGGCGGTGTCGGTGATGACGTCGAGCGTCGAACCGTCGGGATAGTGCGCCCGGTAGGCGGGGTCGAGGGGTAGCAGCTCGAGCCAGTCGCCGAGCTCCTCGCCGACCGCCGCCAGCGCCTCGGCGATCAGGTCGGGCATGGTGAGCACGGTGGGGCCGGTGTCGAACTCGTAGCCGTCGAGGCTGAGCCGGCCGGCCCGGCCACCCGGGACGGCCTCCCGCTCGACGACGGTCACCTGGCGGCCCGCGCCGGCCAGGTGCAGCGCGGCGGCGAGCCCGCCCAGGCCCGCGCCGACCACGACCACCCGGTCGGTGGGTCCGGTCACGGTTCGCACGCGCATCTCCTGAAGGTAGCCGTCACGATCGCCGTTTCGTCGCCGTCACCGCGAGAGCACGCAGCGCGGCGTGGGTGGTGGGATCGAGTGGTGCCTGGTCGAGCGCGGCGAGCGCCAGCTCGATCCGATTCTCGATCATGGCTTCGACGACCGCCACCGCGCCAGTATCGGCGACGATCTCGGCGAGGCCGGTGAGGTCGGCCGCGACCGGCTGGGCCAACTGCGCCGCCTGTGCCGGGGTGGCCAGCTGCCGGGCCAGCAGCAGCAGCGCCGTGGGCTTGCCGGCGCGCAGGTCGTCGCCGGCCGGCTTGCCGGTCTCGGCCGGGTCGCCGACCACGCCGAGCAGGTCGTCGCGGAGCTGGAAAGCCTCACCGACCGCGGCGCCGTAGCGCAGGTAGGCGCCGGTGAGCGGGGCACCCTGGCCGGACAGCGCCGCCCCGAACAGCAGCGGTCGGGTGACCGTGTAGCCGGCGGTCTTGAGCCGGGCAACGCGCAACGCGCGGTCGACCGTCCAGCGGTCGGGCTCGGTGTCGCCGAGCACGTCGAGGAACTGGCCGGCGATCGCCTCGACGCGCATCTCGTCGTAGCAGTGCCGGGCGGCCAACAGCGCCGTCGCTGGAACGCCGGTCTGTGACAGCAGCCGGTCGGCCCAGACCAGGCAGAGGTCGCCGACCAGCACAGCGCCGGCGGCGCCGAAGCGGTCGGCCGCGCCGACGCGCCCCGCCCGCACGTGTTGGGCGGCGAGCACCTCGTGTGCCGTGGGCCGGCCGCGCCGGGTGGCTGACCCGTCCATCACGTCGTCGTGGATCAGCGCGAACGCGTGCAGCAACTCGAGCGCGGCGAACGCGGGCAGCACCGGCTCGACCGCCGGGGCCGGACCGGCGGCGCCTCGCCAACCCCAGTGTGCGAACGTCGGCCGCAGTCGTTTGCCGCCGGCCAGCACGCTGTCGCGGGCGAGCGCGGCGAACGGGCGGAGGGCGGTGTCGGTGGACTCGAGGGTGGTGGATTCGTGCCGGAGGAACTCGGTGAGGGTGGTGTCGATCGCCGCCCGCAGCCATCCGTCGGCGGGGGGCGCGGAGCGCTGCGGCGGTGGGCGGAGGTCGGTGTCGCCCGCGAGCGTGTCGTTGGCCACGCGGTCGAGCGTACCCTAGAATTGCGAGTTGCGTCGATTGCTGAGTCGATTCATCGGCGGGAGGGTTGATGGACGAATCCTTGGCCGCGTCCTACGAACGCTGCCGTGAGCTGCACAGACACCACGGTCGCACGTACTATCTCGCGACCCGGTTGCTGCCCGCGTGGAAACGACGCCATGTTCACGCGTTGTACGGATTCACCCGGTACGCCGACGAGATCGTCGACCGCACCGACGACCTGCCGGCCGCCGACCGGGCCACCGCGCTCGCCGGCTGGTCGGAGCGCTTCGTCGCGGGCCTGCACGGTGCGCCGGTCGACGACCCGCTGCTGCCCGCCGTGCTGCACACGATCGCGGTCTTCGACCTTGACCGCGCCGACTTCACCAGCTTCCTGCGCAGCATGGCGATGGACCTCACGGTCACCAGCTATCCCCGCTACGCCGACCTGCTCGACTACATGGAGGGCTCGGCGGCGGTGATCGGCACGATGATGCTGCCGATCCTGGGCAGTGCCGACCCCGCTGCCGCCCGCGAACCCGCCCGCCAGCTCGGGCTCGCGTTCCAGCTCACGAACTTCATCCGGGACGTCGGCGAGGACCTCTACCGCGGGCGCACCTACCTGCCCGACGAGGACCTCGACCGGTTCGGCGTCACCCGGGCCGACCTCGCCGGCGCGGTCACCCGCCGCGCGGCGACACCGAAGATCAGGAGCCTCATCGCGTACGAGGTGGAGCGCGCACACCTGCACTACGCCGCTGCCGCGCCCGGCGTCGCGATGCTCGCTCCCGGGTCGCGGTCGTGCATCCGGGCCGCCTACACGCTCTACGGCGGCATCCTGGACGAGGTGGTCGCGGCGGACTACGACGTGTTCGTCCGGCGGGCCACGGTGCCCAACCATCGCCGGGCGGCCGTCGCCGCTCGCGCGCTGCTGGCGGGCCCGCACGCGCCGCTGGTCGTGCCGCCGGCCAACCTGCGCACGGTGTCCCGGGAAGCGGCCGGGGCGGCCTGATGCGCACGGCGATCGTGCTCTTCACCCGGGACCTGCGGCTGCACGACAACCCGGCGCTTTCCGCCGCGTGCGGCGCGGCCGAGCGGGTGGTGCCGCTGTTCGTGTTCGACCCGGCGTTGGCCGGGCGGTCGTCCAACCGTGACCGGTTCCTCCACCAGAGCGTGGCCGACCTGCGCGGGCTGCTGCGTGCGCGGGACAGCGACCTGGTCGTGCGCACGGGTGACCCGGTGGCTTCGACGGTCGAGTTGGCCCGCGAGGTCGGCGCCGAGGGCGTGGCCGTGGCGGCGGACGTCTCGCATTACGCGCGGCGGCGGGAGCGTCGGCTCGGCGCGTCGGGACTGGACGTGCGGCTGTTTCCTGGATTGACCATTGTGGAGCCCGGTGCGCTGCGCCCCGGTGGTGGCGACCACTACCGGGTGTTTTCGCCCTATCACCGTTCCTGGATCGCGGCGAAGTGGCGTGATCCTGTGGGTTTGCCGAAGAAGGTGCCGTTGCCGTCCGGTGTGCAGGTCGGGCGGCTGCCGGCCCAACCCGACGGTGAGTCGCCGGACACGGTGCCCGGCGGGGAGAGCGCGGCTCGCGAGCGGTTGCGCGGGTGGCTCGGCAACGTCGAGACCTACGAGGACGGGCACAACGACCTGGCCGGTGACCGGACGTCGCGGCTGAGCCCCTATCTGCGGTTCGGTTGCCTGTCACCGCTGGAGGTGGCGCACGCGGCGCTCGGGCGGCCGGCGGCGGACCCGTTCGTCCGACAGCTCTGCTGGCGGGACTTCTACTACCAGGTGGCGTACGCGTTTCCGCAGATCTCCTCGCGGGCTTACCGGCGGGGTGCGACCGAGAGCTGGACGGACGATCCCGCCGCGTTCGAGCGCTGGACGTCGGGCTCGACCGGCGTGCCCATTGTGGACGCCGGCATGCACCAGCTCCGCCGGGAAGGCTGGATGCACAACCGGGCCCGGCTGGTCACCGCGTCCTACCTGACCAAGGACCTCGGCGTCGACTGGCGGCGCGGGCTCGCCTGGTTCTACCGCTGGCTGCTCGACGGCGACGTGCCCAACAACTCGGGCAACTGGCAGTGGGTGGCCGGCACGGGCAACGACACCCGGCCCTATCGGCGGTTCAACCCGGAACGGCAGCGGGAGCGCTACGACCCGGACAGCTCCTATGTGGAGCGCTACGCCTGAACCACGCCCATGACCGCCGCGTCGAGCTCGTCGAGGCGGTCGAAGTCGGCCAGGCGCCGCGTGACGAAGCCGACCGCCAGGCCGGCGCTGGGCAGCGCGTAGCCGCAGCTCCCGCCGATGCCGCCGTGGCCGAAGCTGCCGTCGTCGTCGATCTGGAAACCCAGCGCCCATTTCACCGGTCGGTCGAGCAACTGGTCGGTGCCGTCGTGCTGGACCCTCGTCATCTCGGCGGCCGTTTCCGCGCTGAGCATCTGGTGGCCGTCGAGCACGCCGCCGGCCAGCATGCCCGCGTAGAACCGGGCGACCGCGGAGGCGGTGGTATGCATGTTGACCGCCGGCACGTCGTTGTCACGCCATAGTGGACCGTTGAGCACCGCGAGGTCGCGGCAGCCGTCCGGGTTGGCCAGGGCGCGGTGGCGCAGGCTGCCCGGCTCGCCGACCGAGGTCGTCGGCCACTCGGGGTCACCGAACACGAGGTCGGCGACGTCCTGCCGGCCACCGGAGCCGAACGCCAGGTCGAGCCGCCACGGCCCGGCGACCTCCTCGGCGAGGAACCGGCCGATCGGCCGTCCGTCGACGCGCCGCACCAACTCGCCGATCAGGTGGCCGTAGGTCAGCGCGTGCTCGGCCGCGGTGGTGCCGGGCGTCCACATCGGAGTCGCGCCCGCCAGGTCGGCGACGAGGGTCGGCCAGTCGGCCCAGGCGGCGGAGGGGCGCGGTGTCGGAAAGGCCGGGCGGCCGGCGGTGTGCGCCAGCACGTGGCGGACCGTGGTGCCGTCGTCGGCGAACTCCGGCCAGTGCCGGTGCACCGGGTCGTCGAGCCCGACCAGGCCGCGGTCGACGAGGATCATCAGGCAGGCGGCGGCGAACGGCTTGCCCGTGGAGTAGACCGCGACCACCGTCCGCGGGGTCCAGGGCTGCCCGTCGGCCCGCGAGCCGCCGACCAGATCGACCACGAGCCGGCCCTGGTGCACGACGGCAATCCCCGCGCCCGTCTCGCGGCCGTCGGCGAAGAGACGCTCGAAGACCTCGCGGACGGATGTGAAATCCGCGTCGGCGTGGCCGGTCACCTGCGACATGGCCGCCACTCTAGAGCTTTAATGGGCTACGTGGCTGAGCGCGTGGACGTCGTCGTGGTGGGGTTGGGCGTCGGTGGCGAGGAGGTCGCCGGCAAGCTCGCGGAGGCCGGGCTCGCGGTCGTCGGCATCGAGAGCAACCTGGTCGGCGGCGAGTGCCCCTACTGGGGGTGCGTGCCGAGCAAGATGATGATCCGGGCGGCCAACGCGCTGGCCGAGACGCGGCGGGTGGCCAAGCTGGCCGGCTCGGCGACGGCGCATCCCGACTGGTCGCCGGTCGCCAAGCGGATCCGCGAGGAGGCCACCGACGACTGGGACGACACGGTCGCTGTCGACCGTTTCGTCGGCAAGGGCGGCCGGTTCGTCCGGGGCTATGGCACGTTGACCGGGCCACGCACGGTGACGGTCGGCGACCAGGAGTTCGAGGCGACCCGCGGGATCGTGATCGCCACGGGCGCGGCCCCGGTGGCGCCGCCGATCGAGGGCCTGGCGGGCACGCCGTACTGGACCAACCGCGAGGCCATCGAGGTCGAGCACCTGCCGACGTCGCTGGTCGTGCTCGGCGGTGGCGCGATCGGGGTGGAGTTGGCGCAGGTCTTCGCCCGCTTCGGCGTGCGGGTGACGGTGGTCGAGGCCGCGGACCGGCTGCTGCCGTTCGACGAGCCGGAGGCGGCGGACCTGGTGCGCACCGCCCTCGAAGCCGACGGTGTAGTCGTGCGGACCGGCATGCACGCGACCCGGGTGCTCTACAGCGAGCCGGACGGCTTCGCGGTCGAGGTCGGCAGCGAGAGCGTGACCGGCGACCGGCTGCTGGTGGCCACAGGCCGCCGCGGCCGGGTGGCCGACCTCGGCCTGGAAACGGTGGGCCTCGACCCGTCGGCCCGCGCGATCGAGACCGACGACCGGATGCGGGCGGCGGACGGCATCTGGGCGGTCGGCGACGTGACGGGTCACGGTGCCTTCACCCACATGTCGATGTACGAGGCCGGCATCGCGATCCGCGACATCCTCGGCCAGGAAGGCCCGCCCGCGGACTACCGCGCGGTCCCGCGCGTGACCTTCACGGACCCGGAGGTAGGCACGGTCGGCCTGACCGAAGCGGAGGCCCGGGATCGCGGCTTGAACGTCCGAGTAGGACTGACGGACCTGACAACCTCTTCGCGCGGCTGGATCCACAAGGAGGGCAACGCGGGTCTGATCAAACTGATCGCCGACGGCGACGTCCTGATCGGCGCGACCTCGGCAGGCCCGATGGGCGGCGAGGTCCTCAGCATGCTCACCCTCGCGGTCCACGCCCGCGTCCCACTGCCTCAACTACGCAGCATGATCTACGCCTACCCCACCTTCCACCGCGCCATCGAAGACGCCCTCCGCAACCTCGCCTAGAAGATCTCTGCCGGGTCGACGCTTAGCGGGAACGGCCACGCCCCCGACCAGACGTGACCTGGCCGGCAGGCCGCGACCTCTTGGTAGGCGCCATTTCCGAGCCGCAATACGGTCAACACCGGTTGGCGGCCGTCGGCGATCCAGTACTCAGGGATACCGAGCTCGGCGTAGACGATGCGCTTGAGCAAGAGGTCATTGCCGGGATTGGACGGCGATACGACTTCAACTGCGAGCAACACATCTTTCGGGCTGATGCCGTTGTCGCCACCGCCAAGCATTGACGCGTCGGCTACCAGCAGGTCCGGCACGTAGTAGTTGCGCTCGTTGGCATAGACGCCCCATCCTTCCGTCACCACGGCAAACGGTGCAGGCGCCTGACGATCGAGCAGACGTCGTAACTGGTAGACCGTGTTGACGTGTGGGGTGGCGGGGGCGGGCGTCACCAGGAGGCTCCCATCGAAGATCTCGTAGCGCGAGGCCTCGGGCAGCCCGGGAAGGTCGTCTACCGTCCACGGGCCATTGTCATCGGCACGCATCTGCTGCGGATTGGTCATGGTTGTCACGCCCCTTGTCTACCGAATCAGCGTTGCATCTGCGTTTGATCCATTACAACCTGTGGATAACCGGGTGTTGTCGGGGTCGGGCAAACGGCTGTCATGTTCTTGCAAAAAGATGACGTACCCTTGCGGCGTGACCAGACGACTGACCGAGGTCGCGCGCAAGGCCGGCGTCAGCGAGGCGACCGTGAGCCGCGTGCTCAACGGCCGTGACGGCGTCTCCGAGTCCACGCGCACCGCGGTGCTGACCGCGCTCGACGTGCTCGGCTACGAACGCCCGACAAAGCTCCGCGGCGAGCGCGCCCGGCTCGTCGGCCTCGTGCTGCCCGAGCTGCAGAACCCGATCTTCCCCGCCCTCGCCGAGGTGGTGACCGGCTCCCTCGCCCAGCGCGGCCTCACCCCCGCCCTCTGCGCCCGCACCATCGGTGGCATCTCCGAGCCCGACTACGTCGACATGCTGCTCGACCACCAGGTCTCCGGCGTGATCTTCGCGGGCGGCTCCTACGCCCTGGCCGACGCCAAGCACGAGCACTACCGCCAGCTCACCGACCGTGGCCTGCCGGTCGTCCTGGTCAACGCCGGCGTCGACGAGCTGCCCTTCCCGCGCGTCTCCACCGACGACGCCGTCGCGGTCGAGCAGGCCTTCGGCCACCTGCGGTCGCTCGGCCACGAGAACATCGGGCTCGTGCTCGGCTCCGAGGACCACATGCCGTCCCGGCGCAAGCTGGCGGCGATGGCCGACGCGGCCGGCTGGAAGGACGACGACGTCGAGCGCTGGGTCGGCCGCACGAGCTTCTCGATGGAGAGCGCCCGGGTCGCCGCGACCAAGCTGATCGACAAGGGCGCCACCGGCCTCATCTGCGCCAGCGACGTGATCGCGCTCGGCACGATCCGCGCCGTCCGCCGGCTCGGCAAGCAGGTGCCCGACGACATCTCGGTCATCGGCTTCGACGACTCCGGCCTGATGACCTGCACCGACCCGCCGCTGACCACGATCCGCCAGCCGATCGAGATGATGGGCCAGGCGGCCGTCGACATCCTCGTCAACCAGATCGAGGGGGTCGGCGTCAACACCGACGAGCTGCTTTTCGAGCCGGAGTTGGTGGTGCGCGGGTCGACGGGCCCGGCCGGCTCACGCTGACCTGCGTCGATGGGGCGGACCGCACGGTCCGGCCCATTTTCGTGCTCGGATTGGGAGCGCTCCCAGAACAAGTCGTGTTTTTTCTGAGACCAGTCAGCTTCTTGCGAGAGCTAGTTCGGCTTTGTATCGTCATCGCCACGAAACATGCACGTGCGAGAGCCACATCACACCGAAGAATCCCCGCTCCACCCAGGAAGGGCGTTCACCTCATGAACAGATCCAGGCTGCGTAGCGCCGTCGGGCTGCTGCTGGTCGCCGGGGTCGCACTGTCGGCGGCCGCGTGCGGCTCGGACGACGGCGGCGAAGCGCCGGCTTCTGACCCCAATGCCAAGGTCACGCTCGTCATCAACGGCCTGCCGCCGGACACCGAGGCGGTCAACCGGAAGCACTTCCTCGACAACGTCGCCGAGTTCGAGAAGCTCAACCCGAACATCGACGTCGATGCCAAAGAAGGCAAGATGGACCCGCAGACCTTCCAGTCGAAGCTCGCGGGTGGCCAGCTCGAGGACGTCTTCTACGTCTACTTCACCGACCCGGCCAGCCTGATCGCGAAGCGCCAGGTCGCCGACATCAGCAAGTACCTCGACGAGTTCGCGCCGACCAAGGAACTCCGGCCGGACCTCATGAAGATCTTCTCGGACGACAGCGGCAAGGTGTACGGCCTGCCCGCCAAGAACTACTCCCTCGGCCTGCTCTACAACCGGGAGCTGTTCGAGAAGGCCAAGCTCGACCCGAACAACCCGCCGAAGACCTGGGAAGAGGTCCGCACCGCCGCCAAGGCGATCGCCGGCCTGGGCAAGGACTACGTCGGCTACGGCGACTACAGCAAGAACAACACCGGCGGCTGGCACTTCACCGCCGAGATGTACTCGCTCGGCGGCGACATCGCCGTCAACGAGGGCGGCACCTGGAAGGCCGCGTTCAACAACGACCAGGGCAAGCAGGTCCTGCAGCAGCTCAAGGACATGCGCTGGACCGACAACAGCATGGGCCAGCGCCAGCTTCTGGAGTGGGCCGACCTGCTGCAGATGATGGGCTCCGGCAAGCTCGGCATGTACGTCGCCGCACCGGACAACATCGAGACGATCGTCAACCAGTTCAAGGGCGACTTCAACAAGTACGGCCTGGGCCCGATCCCGAACGGCACCGCCACCCTGGCCGGTGGCGAGGGCTACATGTTCAACGCCAAGGCCACGCCCGAGAAGATCCGCGCCGGTCTCAAGTGGCTGACCTACTGGTGGAACAACCCGGACCGGATCGAGGCCGAGTACCAGTGGGCCGCCGAGCAGAAGACCCCGGTCGGCCTGCCCGAGCCCGCGCTGTGGACCGGTGAGGCCAAGAACAAGCAGCAGGCCGCGATCGACAAGCTCAAGAACCTGCCGGTCGAGAACTACAAGCCGTTCGCGGACGCGACCGCCAACATCCCGCTGAAGGTCGAGCCGCCGAACGCGCAGCAGATCTACGCGGTGCTCGACGTGCCGATGCAGAAGGTGCTGACGGACAAGAACGCCGACATCGCCAAGCTCCTGTCTGACGCCGAGACCCAGGTCAACAGCATCCTCGCCAGCGTCAAATAACCCGTAGCGGCCGCCGCCGGCGCACCACGCCGGCGGCGGCCCGCCCAGACCTGAAAGAGGACGCTGGAGATGGCGGTCGCCACCGCCGGCCGGCGGACTGCGTTCCGCAGCCGCCTGGGCCGGAAGATCCAGGACAACCTCATGGCGTACGCCTTCATGGCCGGAGGCATCGCCTGCTTCGCGCTCTTCTCGTGGTACCCGCTGGTGCGCGGCGTGATCCTGAGCTTCCAGCAGATCAACTTCGTGACGGACCCCTACTGGGTCGGCGCGGAGAACTTCACCGCCATCTTCGACGACCCGCTGTTCTTCACCGCGTGGAAGAACACCCTGGTCTTCACGGGGCTCGCGCTCATCTTCGGCTTCTTCGTACCCCTGGCGCTGTCGATCCTGATCAACGAGATGCGCCACCTCAAGGGCTTCTTCCGGGTCGCCGTCTATCTGCCCGTGATGCTCCCGCCGATCGTCGGCGTCCTGCTCTTCCGCTACTTCTACGACCCCGGCTTCGGCCTGTTCAACACGATCCTGCGCGGGGTCGGCCTGCCGGAGTCCCAGTGGACCCAGTCCTCGTCCACCGCGATGATCTCCCTGGTCCTGGTCTCCACCTGGGCCAACCTGGGCGGCGCCACGCTGATGTACCTCGCCGCGCTGCAGAGCATCCCCGGTGACCTCTACGAGGCGGCCGAGCTCGACGGCGCCAGTGCCTGGCGCCGGTTGCGGCACGTCACGTTGCCGCAACTCCGGTTCATCATGCTGGTCCTGCTGCTGCTGCAGATCATCGCGACCATGCAGGTCTTCATCGAGCCGTACCAGCTCACCGGCACCTCTAACCCCGACACGGTGACGGTGATGGTGCTGATCTACCGGTACGCGTTCACCGTCAACCAGGACTTCGGCATGGCCGCCGCGATGAGCGTGCTGCTGTTCGTGGTGCTGGCCATCTTCTCCGCGATCTACCTGCGGGTCACCCGGGACCGGGACTGAGGGGCACCACGATGACGATCACCGCGCCGATCCGGCCGTTGCCGGCCACCCCGCCGGCCGCCGCGCCGCCCCGCAAGCGCCGCGCGTCCAGCGGCGGGGTCACCCGTACCCTCTTCTCCGAAACGGAGATCAGCCGGGGCAAGGGCCGCGTCCTCTACTGGGTCGTCCTGACCCTGGTGTTCGTGCTCTTCCTGGCCGTGTTCATCTTCCCGCTCTACTGGATGTTCAGCAGCGCGGTGAAGACACCCGAGGAGTACGCCCAGCCGGACCCGACGCTGTTCCCGCACTCCTTCGAGCCGGAGACCTACCGGCTCGCCTGGGATCGCATGCGGATCGCCAAGTTCTTCGGCAACACCGCGCTGTACGCCTTCGGCGGCTGGCTGATCCAACTCGTCTTCCAGGTCGGCGTCGCGTACGCCCTGTCGAAGCTGCGCCCGATGTTCGGCAAGGTCGTCCTCGGCGGGATGCTGGCCAGCCTGATGCTGCCGGCCACCGCGCTGTTGATCCCGGCCTACCTGACCGTCACGGACGTGCCGATCTTCGGCTGGAACCTGCTCAACAGCCCCTGGGCGCTCTGGCTGCCGGCGGTCGCCAACGCGTTCAACATCTACGTGCTCAAGCGGTTCTTCGACCAGATACCCAACGACCTGCTCGACTCCGCGGCGCTCGACGGCGCCGGCCGCTTCCGGGTGCTCTGGAGCATCGTGCTCCCGCTGTCGCGACCCGTACTCGGCGTGGTGTCGATCTTCTCGATCGTGGCCATCTGGAAGGACTTCATCTGGCCGCTGCTGGTGCTCCAGGACCCGGAGACGCAGACTCTGAGCGTCGCGCTCAGCCGGCTCGCCTCCACCAGCCAGGTGCCGCCGACCCAGCTGATGGCGGGGCTGGCGATCGCGAGCGTCCCGATGATCGTGGTCTTCCTCATCTTCCAGCGGAGCATCATCGGCGGATTGGCGGCAGGCAGTATGAAGGGCTGACCAGCGGATCAGCGCCGGCGAGGATGCCGGACCGAGCGAAACGCACCCGAACCACCTGAAACAGAAAGCAGGTATCCAGTGTCCATCGCAGAGAGCCAGCCGTGGTGGCGCGGGGCGGTGATCTACCAGATCTATCCCCGCAGCTTCGCCGACGGCAGTGGCGACGGCATCGGCGACATCGCCGGCATCCGGGCACACCTCGACTACCTGTCCTCGCTCGGTGTCGACGCGGTCTGGTTGAGCCCCTGGTTTCCGTCGCCCATGGCGGACGCGGGCTACGACGTCTCCGACTTCCGGGACATCGACCCGCTCTTCGGCACCCTGGCGGAAGCCGAGGCGATGATCGCGGAGGCCCACGAGCGTGGCATCAAGGTGATCATCGACGTGGTGCCCAACCACTGCTCCGACCAGCACCCGTGGTTCCAGGCCGCGCTTGCTGGCGGGCCGGGCGCGCCCGAGCGGGAGCTGTTCTGGTTCCGGCCCGGTCGTGGGCGCAACGGCGACGAGATGCCCACCGACTGGCGTGGCGAGTTCAAGGGCACGACCTGGACCCGCACCACCAACCCGGACGGCACACCTGGCGACTGGTACCTGCACCTGTTCACCCCGGAGCAGCCGGACTTCAACTGGGACCACCCGAAGGTCCGGGCCGAGTTCGAGAGCATCCTGCGGTTCTGGCTCGACCGGGGCGTCGACGGCATCCGGATCGACTCCGCCGCCCTGCTGCTCAAGGACCCCGCGCTGCCCGAGGTCGAAGCGGCCGAACTGCACCCGTTCCACGACCTGGACGGGGTGCACGAGATCTACCGGAGCTGGCGGCGGATCGCCGACGAGTACCCGGGCGAGCGCGCGCTGATCGGCGAGGTCTGGCTGCCCGACGCGCACCGGTTCACCAATTACCTGCGCCCCGACGAGCTGCACGCCGCGTTCAACTTCGACTTCCTCGGCTGCGCCTGGGACCCGGAGCTGCTGCGCGCCTGCATCGACCGCACGATGGAGGCGCACGCGCTGGTCGGCGCGCCGGCCACCTGGGTGCTCTCCAACCACGACGTCACCCGGCCGGTGACCCGCTACGGCCGGGCCGACACGACGTTCAGCTTCGCCACCAAGCGCGAGGGGACGCCGACCGACCTGCAGCTCGGTTACCAGCGGGCCCGGGCGGCGGCGCTGCTCTGCCTGGCGCTGCCCGGCGGCGCCTACATCTACCAGGGCGAGGAGCTCGGGCTCTGGGAGGTCGAGGACATCCCGCCGGCGATGCGCACCGACCCGATGTACCCGAGGTCGGGCTTCGTCGACCCCGGTCGCGACGGCTGCCGGGTGCCGCTGCCGTGGTCCGGCGTCGAGTCGCCGTTCGGCTTCTCGGCCGCCGGCTCGGCCGCACCCTGGTTGCCGCAACCGGCCGACTGGAAGGACCGCACCGTCCAGGCGCAGACCGGCGACCCGCACTCGATGCTCGAGCTCTACCGCTGCGCGCTGCGGGTCCGGCGGGAGGCGGCGGCCCTCGGCGACGGCGCCATGACCTGGCTCCCGGCGCCCGCCGGGGTGCTCTCCTTCACCCGCGACCCGCGCTTCACCTGCGTCGCCAACCTCTCCGCGGCCAGCGTCGACCTCCCCGCACACGAGGAGATCTGGCTGGCCAGCGGCCCGCTCGACGGCGACCGGCTCCCGCCGGACACCACCGCCTGGCTCCGCACGGCCTAACAGACTGACGGCTCCACGGAAACAACTGAAGACCACGGGGGTACGCGCACCAAAGGGCACCACGCACGGGGGGATCGTCCCACCTCTCGGAAGGGAACCCATGCCCAACCACGACGCCGTCGCTGCGCCCACAGCCGGCACCGCATCGCGCACCGCCACCCGCCGCCGGGCGGGGCTCGCCATCCTGGCGAGTTCCGCCCTGCTCGCGACCGGCATCAGCGTGATCACCCTTTCCGCGACGCCCGCCGCCGCGGCCGGCCTGTCACCGTTCGACATCGCCGGCCGCGGCGCGACCGTCCCGTTCATCGAGCACGAGGCCGAAGAGGTCGCGCACACCGGCACGAAGATCGGCCCGACCCGGTTCTACGGCCAACTGCCGGCCGAGGCCTCCGGCCGGGAGGCGGTGACGCTGGACGCCGTCGGTGAGTACGTCGAGTTCACGCTGACCGCGCCGGCCAACGCCGTGACCTTCCGCTACAGCATCCCGGACGGGCCCTCCGGCCAGGGCCGGGACGCGACCATCGACCTGCGCGCCAACGGCACCCTGCTCAAGACCGTGCCGGTCACCTCGAAGTACGGCTGGTACTACGGCGGCTACCCGTTCAACAACAACCCGGGCGACACCAACCCGCACCACTTCTACGACGAGGCACGGGCGATGTTCGGCTCGACCCAGCCGATCGGCACCAAGATCCGGCTGCAGGTCAACTCCACCGCCGCGTCGCCGACCTTCACCATCGACCTGGCCGACTTCGAGAACGTGCCGGCGCCGATCGCCAAGCCCACCAACGCGATCGACGTGGTCGCGGACTACGGCGCGGACCCGACGGGCGCGACCGATTCGACGGCCAAGTTCCAGTCGGCGGTCAACGCCGGCCAGGCACAGGGGCGTCCGGTCTACGTGCCGCAGGGGAACTTCACGCTCTGGGACCACGTCGTGGTCGACGGCGTGACGCTGCGCGGCGCGGGCCCGTGGTACTCGGTGCTCGGCGGCCGGCACCCGACCGACCGCAAGCGCGCGGCCGGCATCTACGGCAAATACGTGCCCGGCGGCGGCTACACCGGTGAGATCCGCGCGCACGAGGCCAACGGGCCGAGCCGCAACGTGACCGTGCGCGACCTCGCGATCATCGGCGACATCCAGGAGCGGATCGACGACGACCAGGTCAACGCGTTCGGCGGCGCGATGACGGACTCGGTCATCGACAACGTCTGGATGCAGCACACCAAGGTCGGTGCCTGGATGGACGGCCCGATGAACAACTTCACGATCCGCAACAGCCGGATCCTCGACCAGACCGCCGACGGGGTCAACTTCCACACCGGCGTCACGAACTCGACGGTCACCAACACGTTCCTGCGCAACACCGGCGACGACGCGCTGGCGATGTGGGCGCAGAACGTGCCGAACGTCGGCAACTCGTTCACCCACAACACGATCGGCGTCACGCTGCTCGCCAACCACCTGGTCAGCTACGGCGGGCGGGACATCACCATCAGCGACAACGTCGTGGCCGACTCGCTGACCAACGGCGGCGGCATCCACGTCGCCAACCGGTATCCGGGCGTGCAGGGCGCGACCGCGGTGCACGGCACCTGGACGATCGCCCGCAACACCACGATCCGGGCCGGCAACTCCGACTACAACTGGAACTTCGGCGTCGGCGCGATCTGGTTCTCGGCGCTCAACGAGGCGTTCGCGAGCGACGCCACCATCAACATCACCGACACCGACATCCTCGACAGCTCGTACGCGGCGCTGCACTGGATCGAGGGTCAGACCCGCGGCATCAACTTCAACAACGTCCGCATCCAAGGTGCGGGCACCTACGCGCTCCAGGTGCAGGCGGCCAGCCAGGTCTCGTTCACCAACGTGGTGGCGACCGGGATCGCCCAGCCGGTGCCGATCCACAACTGCGTCGGCTCGGGCTTCCAGATCACCCAGGGCGCCGGCAACTCGGGCTGGTACACCGCGACACCGGCGTGCGGGCCCTGGCCGGCTCCACAGTGGAACAGTGGGCCGACCAACCCGCCGACGACGCCGCCCGGGTCCGGCCAGATCGTCGCCAGCCCGAGCAGCCTCACCTTCGGCACGCAGAACCTCAACACCACCAGCGCGCCGCAGACCGTGACGTTGCGCAACAACGGCACCGCGAACGCGCCGGTGTCGGGCATCTCGGTCAGCCCGGCCGACTTCAGCCAGACCAACAACTGCCCGGCGACCCTGGCACCCAACGCCACCTGCACGCTCACGGTGACGTTCCGGCCGACCGCCGCCGGCAACCGCGCCGGCATGGCGTTCGTGCAGACCACGCCGGGTGACCTGGTGATCGGGCTGTCGGGCGTCGGGTTCGACCCGGCCGGCAACCTGGCCGCGGGCCGGCCGGTCACGGCGACCACCAACAACGGCCCGTACGTCGCGACCAACGCCGTCGACGGCAACGTCGCCTCCTACTGGGAGGGCAGCAACGGGCAGTTCCCGCAGTCGTTGACCGTCGACCTGGGTGCCGCCCAGTCGGTCAACCGGCTGGTGCTCAAGCTGCCGACCAACTGGGAGACCCGCACGCAGAACATCACGGTGCTGGGCTCGACCGACGGCGGCTCGTACAGCCAGATCCTCGGCGGGGCCAACTACACGTTCAACCAGGGTTCGTCCGTCACCGTCAACCTGCCTGCAGGCACCCGGCGGTTCGTCCGGCTGACCTTCAACAGCAACAACGTCTGGCCGGCCGCGCAGCTATCCGAGTTCGAGGTCTACGGCGGCGGCGGGTCGACCGGCCCGGCCCTGTCGGTCACGCCGGGCGCGTTGACGTTCGCGAGCCGGCAGGTCAACACGACCAGCCCGGCGCAACAGGTGAGCGTCACCAACACCGGCAACGCCACCGCGTCGATCTCCGGCGTCTCCGTCACCGGCGACTACGCGCAGACCAACAACTGCGGGTCGGTGGCGGCCGGCGCCTCCTGCACGGTCAACGTCACCTTCACGCCGACCGGCACGGGCACCCGCACGGGCACGCTGTCGATCGCGTCCAACGCACCCGGCTCGCCGCACACCGTGAGCCTGTCCGGCGTGGGCACCAGCACCACCCCGCCCGTGACCAACCTGGCCCTCAACCGGCCGATCACCGAGACCAGTCACGCCGACGTCTACGGCGCCGGCAACGCGGTCGACGGCAACGCCAGCACCTACTGGGAGAGCGCCAACAACGCGTTCCCGCAGTCGGTGACCGTCGACCTGGGCAGCGCGCAGTCGATCTCCCGGCTGGTGCTCAAGCTGCCGCCGCCGGCCGCGTGGGCGACGCGCACCCAGACGATCGCGGTGTTGGGTTCCACCAACAACTCGTCGTTCACGACCCTGGCGGGCGCCGCCGGCCGCACGTTCAACCCGGCCAGCGGCAACACCGCCACCATCACGTTCCCGGCGACGTCGCAACGCTACGTCCGGCTGACGTTCACCGGTAACACGGGCTGGCCTGCCGGTCAGCTCTCCGAGTTCGAGGTCTACGCCTCCTGACCCATCCCTTCCGACTCCACGGAATCCCTCACGGAAGAGGTGCTACCCCCGCCATGTCCCTACCCCGGAAAAGACGTTCGCGGCTGATCGCCGCCGCGGTATCGACCCTGCTCGTCGGCTCCGTCCTGTCCGCCGTGTCCGGCTCGCCCGCCGCCGCGGCCGGCGGGCCCAACCTGGCCGCCGGCAAGCCCACCTCGGCCAGCAGCACCAACGCCGGCTTCGTCGCCAGCAACCTCACCGACGGCAACAAGGGCAGCTACTGGGAGAGCTCCGGCGCCTTCCCCCAGTGGGGCCAGGTCGACCTGGGCAGCACGATCAGCATCGACCAGGTGGTGCTCAAGCTCCCCGACGGCTGGGGGCAGCGCACCGAGACGCTGTCCATCCAGGGCAGCACCAACGGCACCAGCTTCTCGGCGATCACCTCGTCGGCGGGACAGACCTTCTCGCCCGGCAACAACAACACGGTGACCATCAACTTCGGCGCGACCAACGCCCGCTACGTGCGGGTCAACGTCACCGCCAACACCGGGTGGGGCGCCGCGCAGATCTCCGAGCTGGAGGTGTACGGCGCGACGACGTCGTCCAGCAACCTGGCGCTCGGCAAGGCGACCGCGGAGAGCGGGCACGCCGACGTCTACGGCTCCGGCAACGTCGTCGACGGCAACCAGGCGTCGTACTGGGAGAGCACGAACAACGCGTTCCCGCAGTGGGTGCAGGTCGACCTGGGTGCCGCGGTGGCGGTCAACCGGGTCGTGCTGAAGCTGCCCACCGGTTGGGGCAGCCGGACACAGACGCTGTCGGTGCAGGGCAGCACGAACGGCTCGTCGTTCACCGACCTGTCGCCGTCCGCGGGCCGCGCCTTCGACCCCGCCAGCGGCAACACCGTCTCGATCACCTTCAACCAGGCCACCACGCGGTACGTGCGGATCAACGTCACCGCGAACACCGGTTGGCCGGCCGGCCAGCTCTCCGAGGTCGAGGTCTACGGCCCGACGAGCGGTGACACCTCCGCGCCGACCGCCCCCACGAACCTCGGGTTCACCCAGCCCGCCTCCGGGCAGATCCGGCTGACCTGGACGGCCTCGACCGACAACGTCGGGGTGACCGGCTACGACATCTACGCCAACGGCCAGCTCCGCACCAGCGTCGGCAACGTGACCACGTACACCGACAGCCAGCCGGACAGCGCGACGGTGTCCTACTTCGTCCGTGCCAAGGACGCGGCGGGCAACCAGTCCGGCAACAGCAACACGGTGACCCGGCAGGGCACGTCGACCGACACGCAGGCACCGTCGGCGCCGTCCGGGCTCGCGTACACCGAGCCGGGCTCGAACCAGATCCGGCTCACCTGGACCGCGTCCACCGACAACGTCGGCGTGACCGGCTACGACGTCTACGCCAACGGCTCGGTCCGGGCCAGCGTGGCCGGCAACGTGCTGACCTACACCGACACGCAGCCGGCGACCGCGACGGTCTCCTACTACGTGCGGGCCAAGGACGCGGCCGGCAACGTCTCCGGCAACAGCAACACGGTCACCCGGGCCGGCAGCGGCGGGCCGGGCGGCACGAACCTGGCCGTCGGCAAGCCGATCACGGGCTCGTCGACCGTGCACACGTTCGTCGCCGCCAACGCCAACGACGACAACGCCGCCACCTACTGGGAGGGCGCGCCGGGTGCCTACCCGAGCACGCTGACCGTCTCCCTCGGTGCGAACGCCACGGTCAGCTCGGTCGTGGTCAAGCTGCCGCCGGACGCCGCCTGGGGTCCGCGTACCCAGACGTTCTCGATCTCCGGTCGGGAGCAGAGCTCGTCCACGTTCACCACCCTTGTGGGCTCCGCGACCTACAGCTTCAGCAACTCGGTCGCGAGCAACACGGTGACCATCCCGGTCAGCGGTTCCGTGGCGGACGTGCGGCTCACCTTCACCGCCAACAGCGGCTCGTCCAACGGCCAGGTCTCCGAGTTCCAGGTGATCGGCACCCCGGCACCGAACCCGGACCTGACCGTCACCGCGATGTCCGCGTCGCCGGCAAGCCCGATCGAGACCGACGCGATCACGCTGTCGGCCACGGTCAGCAACATCGGCAACGCGGGCTCGGGTGCCACGACGGTCGGCCTCTACCTGGGTACGACCAAGGTCGCCACGGCCAACGTCGGCGCGCTCGCCGCCGGCGGCCAGACCACCGTCACCTCGAACATCGGCCCGCGCGACGCCGGCACCTACCAGCTGGTCGCCAAGGTCGACGAGAACAACACGGTGATCGAGCAGAGCGACGCGAACAACACGTTCACCGGCGGCAACCTCGTCGTCGGCCAGGTGCAGAGCTCCGACCTGGTCGCCGGCTCGGTGAGCTGGTCGCCGAACAACCCGTCGGCCGGCCAGTCCGTCGCGTTCTCGGTGGCGATCCGCAACCAGGGCACGATCGCCTCGGCGAGTGGGGCGCACGGCATCACGCTGACGATCCTCAACGAGTCGGGCGGCACGGTGCAGACGCTCACCGGCTCCTTCAGCGGCACGATCGCCGCGGGCGCCACGGCGCCGGCGGTCAACCTCGGCTCATGGACGGCGGCCAACGGCCGCTACACGATCCGGGTCGTGCTTGCCGACGACGCCAACGAGCTGCCGGTCAAGCGCACCAACAACACCAGCGAGCGGCCGTTCTTCGCGGGCCGCGGCGCCAACATGCCCTACGACATGTACGAGGCCGAGGATGGCTCGATCGGTGGCGGCGCGCAGTCGCTGGCACCGAACCGGACCATCGGCGACCTCGCCGGCGAAGCGTCGGGCCGGCGCGCGGTGCGCCTGCCCACCAACGGCTCGTGGGTGCAGTGGACCACCCGCAACCCGACCAACACCCTCGTGGTCCGGTTCTCCATCCCGGACTCGGCGGGCGGCGGCGGGCAGACCTCGTCGCTGAACATCTACGTCAACGGTTCGCTGCACAAGGCGATCCCGCTGGACTCGAAGTACGCGTGGCTCTACGGCGCCGAGGCGAGCCCCAACAACTCGCCTGGTTCCGGCGGGCCGCGGCACATCTACGACGAGGCCAACATCATGCTGAACTCGTCGATCCCGGCCGGCGCCACGATCCGGCTGCAGAAGGACAGCGGCACCGAGGCAACGGTCGACTTCATCAACCTGGAGCAGGTCGCGCCGCGGGCCAACCCGGACCCGGCGCGCTACAAGGTGCCGGCCGGCACCAGCCAGCAGCAGGTCCAGGCGGCGTTCGACGCGGCCCGGCAGGACACCACCTCGCTCGGCGTCTACCTGCCGGCGGGCACCTACGAGACGGCGAACAAGTTCCAGATCTACCTGCGGCCGATCAAGGTCGTCGGTGCCGGCATCTGGTACACCCGGTTCCAGACGCCACAGACCCAGCAGGACACCAACGCCGGCTTCGACGTGCAGGCCTCGGCCAGCGGGTCGTCGTTCGAGCACCTGGCGTTCTTCGGCAACTACACGTCGCGCCAGGACGGGCCGGGCAAGGTCTGGGGTGAGCTGCAGAACGTCGACAACATGACGATCGACAACGTCTGGGTCGAGCACACGATCTGCGCGTACTGGGGCGTGAGCGTGAGCGGTCTGCGGATCACCAACAGCCGCTTCCGCAACACGTTCGCCGACGCGGTCAACATGACCAACGGCAGCACCGACAACCTGATCTCCAACAACGAGGGCCGGGGCAACGGCGACGACGCGTTCGCGCTGTTCTCCGCCACCGACGCGGGTGGCGGTGCGAACACCGGCAACACGTTCGAGAACCTGTCCGCGACGGTGACGTGGCGGGCGGCCGGTGTGGCGGTGTACGGCGGACAGAACAACACGTTCCGCAACCTCTACATCGCCGACCAGCTCACCTACTCCGGGTTGACGATCAGCTCGCTGGACTTCGGTTACCCGTTCGTCGGGTTCGGCCCGGGGCTCACGACGTTCGACAACATCTCGCTGATCAGGTCGGGCGGCCATTTCTGGGGCAACCAGACCTTCGGCGCGATATGGGCGTTCTCAGCGTCCAAGGAGTTCCGCGGGATCAGAGTGTCCAATGTCGACATCGTTGATCCGACGTACTCCGGAATCATGTTCCAGACGAAGTACAACGGAGCGGCGGAGTTCCCGGTGCAGGACACCATCTTCACGAACATCTCGATCTCGGGTGCGCAGAAGAGCGGTGACGCGTTCGACGCCAAGTCCGGCTTCGGCATCTGGGTCAACGAGTTGCCCGAACCCGGGCAGGGCCCGGCGGTCGGCTCGGCGACGTTCAACAACCTGCGGTTCAGCAACAACTTCCAGAACATCAAGAACACGACGACCACGTTCCAACTGATCATCAACTAGGTACGGACCGGGTGCCCCGGGGACAACGCCGAGTCCCCGGGGCACTCCCGATCTTCCGGAGGTCTGATGCGACGGGGGCTGGTGGCCGGCATGGCCGCTTTGCTGTTTCTGGCTGGTTGCTCGGGTGACGTGGGCTCCGGTGCGGCCGCGCCGAGCCCGACCGGCCCGGTGCCGGGCGCCGAGTGCCCGGGCATGGCGTCGGGCGTGGGCGCGAAGCCGGTGCGCTTCGGCGTCGACGGCGCCACGAACCTGGCCGGCCTGCTCGGCGGCAAGGGTTCGACGGGAGTCGTGCTGGCCCACCAGGCCGAGGCCGACCTGTGCCAGTGGATCCTGGGTTTCAACGAGCTGATCGGCAAGGGCTATCAGGTGCTCGCGTTCGACTTCCACGGGCACGGTGCGTCGGAGAGCAGCGAGGTCGGCTTCGACAAGGACGTGGCGGCCGCGGCGGCGACGCTGCGTGCGGCGGGTGCGACCACCGTCGTGCTGGTCGGCGCCTCGATGGGTGGCACGTTCTCGATCGCGGCGGCGGCCGAGATCAGCCCGCCGGTGGCCGGGGTCGTCTCCGTGTCGGCGCCGCTCGCCTACGGCGGGGTGAGCGCGCAACAGGAGACGCCCAAGCTGGCGGTGCCGGCGCTCTTCCTGGCCCAGCAGGACGACGGCCTCTTCGGCGACGCCGCGCTGGAGTTCGAGAAGGCCGCCACCGCCAGCCCGGACGCCCAGGCGTTGGTCACACCCGGCGCGACGCACGGCGTGCCCCTGGTGATCGAAGGCGGCGACGCCAAGCTGCGCGCGGCCTTCTTCGCGTTCCTCGCGAAGCACGCCTCGGTTTAAGGAACGGTCCGTTGTTAACGCTTTCCGCATAGGAACGGTCCGTTCCTAACTCTCGGCGGCGGGCGCGCCGTGGCGGCCCTGGCCGGCGACGAACCGTGCGGCTCCCTCGGCCGCGCCGGCCGCGAGCGACTCGAGGCCGAACGCGAACTCGTCTTCCATCGTGCCGGCGTAGACCGCTTGCCGGTCGTTGCGCAGGCAGGTCTGTGGCAGGCTCGCCAGCTCCGCGGCCAGTGCGCGGGAGGCGGCGAGCGCCTCGCCGGCTTTCGCCAGCCGGTTGACGAGACCCATCTGGTGCGCCTCCAGCGCGGGCACCGGGCGGCCGGTCAGGATCAGGTCCAGCGCCCGACTCTCGCCGATCAGCCGGGGGAGCCGCACCGTGCCGCCGTCGATCAGCGGGACGCCCCAGCGGCGGCAGAAGACGCCGAGCACCGCGTCGTCGGCGGCGACGCGCAGGTCGCACCAGAGCGCGAGCTCGAGGCCGCCGGCGACGGCGTGCCCCTCGATCGCGGCGATGACCGGTTTGGACAGTGCCATCCGGGTCGGGCCCATCGGGCCGTCACCGTCCGGTGCGACGCGGTTGCCCCGGGCCGTGCCGATCGCGGTGAGGTCGGCGCCGGCGCAGAACGTGCCGCCCGCGCCGGTGAGGATCGCGACCGCGGCGCCGTCGTCGGTCTCGAACGCCCGGAACGCGTCCGCGAGCGCAGCGGCGGTCGGTCCGTCGACGGCGTTTCGCTTTTCGGGCCGGTCGATGACCACTGTGGTGACGGCGCCGTCCCGCTCGGTTCGCACGGTCATCACCCAACGATCACAGACCCGCGCGGGTGACCTCCGGCGGGGCACCCGCCCGGGACGCGGCTCGCATGCCAGCATGGTTGCGTCCTTTGTGCCTATACGGGGGGTTTAGTGAGACTTCATCGTTTTGCCGCAGTGCTTGCCGGTGCGCTCACCGCCACCATGCTCGCGCCAGCGGTCGCGAACGCCGCACCCATGCGCGATCGAGCCTGGGTGACCGTGGTCGCTCGCGGGCTGGACAACCCGCGCGGCGTCACGATCGGCTACGACGGCGCAGTCGTGCTGGCGGAGGCGGGCCGCGGCGGTCGCAGCGATCGGTGCGTCGACTCCCCGGAAGGCGGAAAGGTCTGCCTCGGCCTCAGCGGCGGCATCACGGCGGTTTCCGTCGGCCGGCGCGGGGCGTGGTCGCAACGGCGGATCGTGGGCGGTCTTCCCTCGCTCGCGGGCCGCGACGGCGCGTCGGCGGTCGGGCCGCACGACGTGTCGCCGTACGGGGATCGCGAGTACGTCACGGCGCTCGGGCTCGGCGGCACGCCGCAGAGCCGGTTCGACCTGGGTCTCGCGGGTCTGATGCTCGGGCAGACCCTGATCGTGCGGTCCGACCGCAACGGTCAGAGCACCCGCTCGTTCGGTGACCCGGCGGCCTTCGAGGGCCGGCGCGACCCGGACCGGCAGGGCGTCGACTCCAACCCGTACAGCATCCTCGGCACCCGCAACGGAGCGGTGGCCGTCGATGCCGGTGGCAACACCCTGCTGACGATCGGTCAACGCGGTGCGGTCTCGACGCTGGCGGTTTTCCCCAACCGCATGGTGGCCGGGCCGTCCGGTGGTCGGGTGTCCATGCAGGCGGTGCCGACCTCGGTGGTGCGGGGTCCCGATGGCGCCTTCTACGTCGGCCAGCTCACCGGCTTCCCGTTCCCGGTCGGCGGAGCCCGGGTCTACCGGGTCGTGCCGGGCCAGCAGCCGACGGTCGTCGCCCGCGGGTTCACCAACATCGTCGACATCGCGTTCGACCGCCAGGGCCGACTGCTGGTGCTGGAGATCGCGAAGAACGGTCTGGCCAGCGGTGACCAGACCGGTGCGCTGATCAGGGTCGACCGGCGTGGCAACCACACCGAGTTGGTGCCGGGCCGGCTCACCGCGCCGGGTGGCCTCGCGGTGGGCGCGGACGGTTCGTTGTTCGTTACCAACCACTCCACGTCGGCGGGTCGCGGCGAACTGCTGCGGATCGCCAACGTGTAGCTTCCTTCCCTCCCGAACGACCCCCGGTCCACATCGGACCGGGGGTCGTTCTTCGTCAGGCGGCGGCCTGCAACACGAGGATGCCGAGCGTGAGGACACCGGCGGCGAGGAAGAGGGCGCCGATCCAGATCAGGGCGACCAGCGCGTTGGGCTTGGTGCGGCCCTTGCCCATCGAGGAGAAGAAGAAGCCGGCGGGCATCAGGATCGCCGTGATCGGGATCGCGGTGCGGGCCAGCCAGCCCCAGAAGCCGTGCGCGCCGACCGCGTCGGCATACGGGAGCACGACCAGGCTGAGGATCACGAAGACGCCGGCGTGCGCGTGCCCGGCCCGCGCGAACGCCTTCTGGAAGTCGGTCAGCGCCACCGCACCGCGGGCCACCCTGGTCAGGTAGTAACCACCCGTCTCGATGGTCACGATGGTCAGCAGAAGCACCCCGGCGATGCCCAGTGACTGCGAGGTCAGCGTCACGGAGGCCATCCAATCTTGACATCGACTAGTTATCTTGACGGTGACAAGACTAACCTGGAAGGTAGATGGTGGGAAGAGGGGGCCCCGACATGACCAGACCGCACGAGCGCGTGTCGAACGCCGAACGCGAGTCGGCCGCCAAGATGCTCGCCGACGCGACCGGCGCCGGCTATCTCACGACCGAGGAGTTCGACGCGCGGGTGGCGGAGGCGTACTCCGCCGTCACCAGAGCCGACCTCGACCGGGTCCAGGCCGAGATCCCGCCCGAGTGGGTACGGAGTTGGGAGAAGTCCCGCCGGCGCACCGAGCGGTTGCTCGCGCAGCGGTCCTCGGCGCGCAAGCACCTGGCCGCCTATCTGGCCGGCAGCTCGCTGATGATCTTCATCTGGCTGGCCGTCGGCGTCGCCACCGGCGCCTGGTACCCGTGGCCGCTCTGGCCGATCCTTGGTTGGGGCTTCGGCGTCTACCACCAGACCAAGCCGCTGCGCCAGGCCCGCCAGTTGCGCGGCGACAGCGGCCCGCGCGCGTTGGGCCCGGGCACCTACTGAGAGCAGCGCGGGTTCCCGCCGCCGCCCGAACAAACGGCGGGAACCCGCGAGCCCGGCAGGTCAGTCGTCTTCGGCGCGGTGGCGGCCGCCGTCGACCGGGGTCCCGGCCGGCCGACGACGTAGTCCGAAGACGGTGCCGACCTGCGCGCCTACGATCGCCGCGGCGGCGATCACGGCCGAGACGGCGAGCGGGCGGTTGATCTCGAGGCCGCTGTCGTCCTGCCGCTGCGGGCCGGCCGCCAGGTTCTCGTCCGGCGAGGCCGGCGGCAGGGGGACCACCCTCGGCGGCTGCGGCGCCGGCAGGACGGGTGGCACGGTCACGACCGGGGGCGGAGCAGGCTGCGCCGGCTTGGTCGGCTGCGCCGGCTTGGCGGGCGGTGGCGTGGCCGGCGGTGCGGTGGCCGCCGGCGGCCGCGTCGGGTCGTGTCCGTCGTCGAGCCCTGGCTGGATGACCATGCCGCTGGCGTGCTCGCGGTAGCCGCGGTCGCGCGCCTCGTCGGGCAGCCGCAGGAGTTGGCCCGGGTAGATCCGGTCCGGATCCTTGATCTTGTTGATCCGGGCCAGTTCCGGATAGTCGGTGAAGTCGCCGACGTACCGGTCCGCGATCGAGCCCAGGTAGTCGCCGCGCTCGACCTGGTAGCGCGGCTCGTCGCCCGCGCCGCTCTGCCGCTGCGCCGCGACCGGCAGCAGGTGCGCGACGCCGCCCGGACCCGCGACCGCGTCACGGGCCGGTGGCGGCGCCGCGACGGTGGATCGCTCGGGTGTGGACGCCCACGGTGTCGCCGCGGCGGCTGCGAGGCCCGAGCCGTGCGGCTGGCCGGGTGCCGCGATCGCCGCGGTCGCCGGGCTGCCGATCAGGATGAGTGCGGAGCCGACCAGCGCCGCCGCCATCCGCTGCTGGCGGCGGAGCCCGGGTAGTCGGGGCGCCGGCCGGCGGAAGAGCCGGAACGGCAGCTCGATCAGGACGGAGACGGCGAACGTCGCCCAGCCCAACCAGCCGACCACCGCCAGCGCGCGCACGAACAGCTGACCGTCGTCGCGACTGGTCAACGTCGTGCCGATCTCGCCGAGGGTGGGCACGTGGTCAGGCAACGGATTGCCCGCGAAGGCGAGCAGTGCGATCGGCGCACCGCCGACCAGGCCGACCAGCACGACCAGCGCGCCCAGGCCGGTGACGATCTGCCCCACACGTCGGGGCGGAAAACCGCGCACGGAACCCCCTACGAAGTCGCATCGGTGGTGGTGACCAGTTCGACCGTGGCCTCGCCCCGCACCGGGAACGTGTCGGCGAAGCCGAAGAAGTCGAGCATCGCGGCGTCGTACGAGATGGTCACCGCGACCCGGAGGAACTGGGTGCTCTCGTTGCCGCCGGCGTCCTGACCGAGCGACACCTCGCGGTCGACGATGGTCGGGTCGTCCAGGTTGTCGATGAAGGCCAGCGCGGCGGCGGTCGCGTCCGCCTCGTCCACGGCCGGCGTCGCACCGGCGATGGCGTCGGCGACGTTGATCGCCTGCCCACCGGCCCGCGCGGCCTCGGCGGCGATGTTGGCGGCCCGCTGGTAGGCCCGGATGCGGCCGATCCCGTCGAACGTCAGCCCGATCACGATCAGCACGCCGACCAGGGCGACGGCGATGAAGACGCTGACCCGACCGCGGTCGGCCGAGCCGTTCACCCGAGACTCCGGCCGCGGTACCAGTCCAGCGGCGAGGTGTAGCGGGAGGACACCGTCGTCGTGGTGAAGTCGAGGAAGGGGAAGCCGACGAAGTTCAGCGTGCAGTCGACGGTCACCGTGACCACGGGCGGCGGCCCGTCCTGCGGGCCGAAGTCGTCGTTCGCGAACGCGTCGGAAACGTCCGGCGTGATCGTCCGGCTCGCGCAGAGCACGCCGAGCTCGTCGAGGGTGTCGGTGGCGGCGTCGGTGGCCGCGGCGGCCGCGAGGTCGCCCTCGCGCTCGATCGACGCGGCCCGGGCGGCGTCGTGCGCGGCCAGGTCGACGGCGTTCTGCGCGATGGTCACGCGCCCGACGAAGGACGCCACCACCATCAGCATGATGAACGCCGGCAGCAGGATGGCCACCTCGACCGACGCCGAGCCGCGCTCACTCATTTCCGTCCAATGTGAATCGCTCGATCTCGCCGTACGCGGTCTGGGAAACCTCGAAGTCCATGCCCGGGATGACCGACAGGGCTTGGCCGGTGACCGTGAACGCCACCTCGTTGGGCTCGGCCGGCGCGGCCACCACCTCGGCGTCGGTCAGCAGCTCGCTGGTGTGCGTGAGGAACTCGTTGCCCTTGGCCAGGCCGGCGCCCGGTTGCGCCTGGTAGGCCCGCTGCGCGCTGACCGCCTCCTGCGCGGCGGACAGCGCCGCCGACCGGGCCAGGAAAACGGCGGAGATCTGGATGGCCAGGAACAGCAACAGGATGATCAGCGGCGCCACGATGGCCAGCTCGACCGGCGAGGCGCCCCGGTCGGACCCGCTCCGATCTCCGGGCACGGTGCGGCCCCGGCGCGCGGCAGCCGCGTCCGTGCCCGGGATCGGTGGCAGGGCCATCGTCAGCCGCCGGCTCCGGGAGCGGGCAGTTCCTGGATCTGGTCGGACTGGTCCATGAAGTTGTTGGCCGTGGTCATTGCCCAGGCCACGACGATGCCGGCCATCAGGGCGAGGCCGACGATGATGATCGCGGTCGGCACCGGGTTGTCGCCCCGGTCCCCTTCGCCGCCGCGGGACAGTGACCGCAACCGCTCTGTCGCGACCGTGTAGCAATAGGCGAGGTACACCATGGTGGTGCTTCCTTTCGGACGCCCGGGTCTCACACCCGGGTCAGGAAGGGGTAAAGAACGAAGCCCATGAGTACGAACACGAGCATCGCTCCGGGTACGTCGAGACGGCCGGTGACCGCCTCGGCGCGGCTGAGGTTGTCGGTGCGGATCTGGTCGCGCAGCGAGTCGGCCCGGGTGCGCAGGGTCTCGTGGACCTGTGCGCCCTCGGTGCCGGAGGACTGCATGATGGCGCCGACGTCGCCGAGCTCCGGCACACCGATCTCCTCGGACAAGCCGCGCAGCTCGTCCCACGGCGAGTGCATCTGCAGCTGGGCCAGCCGCAGCGCGGTGCGGATGCGCTCGAACACCCAGCCGTCGCAGACGGCCGCCGCGTTCTCCAACGCCTGCACCGGGCCGTGCGCCGCGGTCAGTTGCAGGGCCACCAGGTCGAGATAGGTGCACACGGCGCGGCTGAACTCGCGCCGCGCGCGGTCGGCCTTGCTGAGCACGTCGCGGTGCGCGATCACGGCGGCGACGACGGCGAGGCCGAGGCTGCCGATCACCGGCACGAAGAACGGCACGCCGATGCCGAGGATCTGGAAGATCACCAGCAGCAGCACCGGCGCGAGCAGACCGGCGCCGGCCGCGGTGACGATGGACAGCGCGTACTGCTCGGGTGTGCGGCCCAGCAACGCCAGGTCGCGGGTCGGCGGGCGGAGCCAGCGCGACAGCCCGCCCAGCCAGTCGAGGTTGGTGCGGGTGGGCGCCGCGGGCCCGGCCTGGTGCAGCCGGCGCAGCGCGGGCGCGAGCGCCGGTGCCGCCGGCAGGGTCTCGCGGACGATGACGAACAGGCCGGCGCCGATCAGCGCGCCGCCGAGGACGCCACTGACGAAGGGCACGTTGACGATCACCGGACGGCCTCCTCGAACTTGGGTGCGGCGAGGAAGCGGGCGGACCGCGGCGGCAGGCTCATCGTGCGTACCCAGGCGAGCAGGCCCACGAAGATCGCGCCGAGCACCACCATCACGATCTGGCCGGTCGGTGTCCCGTACGGGCGCATGTAGTCGGGGTTGACCAGCCCGTAGCCGAGCACCAGCAGCACCATGCCGGTGAGGAACCGCACCGCGAACCGCGGTTGGGTGCGCTTGGCCTCCACCTCGCGGCGGGTGCCCACCTCGGCGGCGGCCGCCGACGCGATCGAGCCGAGCACGTCGCCGAGCCGCTCGCCGCGATCGCTGAGGTGCAGGATCAGCGCGGCGACCACCTGGTCGGCGACCGGGTCGGCGATGTCGTCGGCGAACGCCAGCAGCGCGGTGCGGGCCTGCCAACCAGCCTGTAGGCGCGCGGCGAGCAGCCGTACCTCCTCCTGGATCTGTTCCGGCACCGTCGCGACCGTGCCGACGATCGCCTGTTGCAGGCCCTGGCCGGTGCTGGAGACGTCCTTGAGGCGGCGGGTCCACTCGCCGATCGCCTCGATCCGGGCCACCGCCCGCTGCTCGGCACGGCCGACCGTGAACAGCCACGGTGTGCCCGGCACGGCGATCGCCACCAGCAGGCCGACCACGGGCAGCCCGCTGACCAGGAAGGCCAGTGCGCCTGCGGCGGCCGCGCAGAGCAGCAGGATCTGGTGGCGGCGGCGGTCGCGTGGGTTGTCGCTGGAGCCGGTCCACAGCCTGGTCAGGGCCGATCCGCGCGATCCGGGCCGGGCCTGCCGGGTGGTGCCGACGACGGCGACGACCGCCAGGATCGCGCCAGCCACGCAGGCGGCGCCGGACAGCAGCGCGATCAGCTCGAGGTCGGCGGGCAGCTTCACATCGCACCCCGCTTCTGGAGCTGGGTGTGCCGGGGCCGGCGCCACGCACCGACACCCGCCTCGATGTAGCGGGTCAGCATCCGGGCGTCGTACCCGATGCGCATGAGCTGGTCGCGGACCCGTTCCGGCAGGTGGCGGGGGACCGCCCGCCCGTCGGCGCCCGGGCCGAACACCGTGGTCGTGGCGATCCGGTTGTGCTCGCTGACGCCGATCACCTCTTCGATGTGCGAGATGAAGCGGTGTTTGCGGCCCCCGATCGCGGTCTCGTCCTCGACCGTCACGTAGACGATCAGGTCGAGCGCGTTGCCGGCCATCCGGCGGGCCTGGTCGACGGTCATCTCGCGGCCGTGGGAGAGCGCGAGCTCGATGATGCGTTCGCTGACCCCGCCGGGCGTACGCGCGTGAATCGTGCACATCGAACCGCGGCTCGTGGTCATCGCCTGCAGCATCGGCACGATCTCGCGTGATCTGACCTCGCCGACGATGATCCGGAGCACGCCCATCCGCAGCGAGACCGGGATCAGGTCGGCGATCGTCACCTCACCGGCGGGGCGGCCGTCGAAGCCGCGCTCGCCGTGTCCCTCGCGGGACTCGAAGCTCATCACCGCGCGGTGCTTGAGCTGCCGTCGGGCGGGCAGCAGCTCGCGGCTCTCCTCGAGCAGCACGTAGGGTTCGTCGGCCGGGATCTCGTTCATCAGGGCCCGGATCACCGTGGTCTTACCGGCGCCGGCGAGCCCGGCGACCATGATGTTGAGGCCGGCGCGCATCGCGGCGCGGAGGAAGTCGCGTACCAGCGGATCGATCATCTCGTCGAGGTCCGCGCGGGCCCCGGCCAGCTCGTCGAGCGTCACGTCGAGCGTGTTGTGCCTGCGGATCACCGCGTACGGGCGGTGGCTGACCAGGAAGACCGCGGCGAGCCGGCTGCCGTCGGGGAGTTGCAGGTCGAGGGTGGGCTTGGAGGTGGACAGGCTCCGCTCGGTCGAGCCGGCCCGGCGGGCGGCCGCCTGGAGGATCTCGACCATCTCCTCGTCGCTGTCGGCGATCGGGTCGCCCCAGTCGACGCCGCCGCCGTGCCGGGTGATCCGGACCTGATCGCAGCCGAGGATGTGCACCTCTTCGATCGACTCGTCGATCAGCAGGGACTGGAGCCGGCCGAGGCCGACCAGCTCGGCGGTGACCTGGTCGAGCAGCGCGCGCTCGTCGGCGGCGTGCAACGGGGTGCCGGCCCGGCGGACGGCGTCGGCGTAGGCGGCGACGACCTCGGCCGCGAGTCGGGTGCGTTCGAGGTCCTCCTCGCCCGGTGTGTAGTCGCGGCCGCGTTGCCAGTGCGTGAGCCGTTCGGAGAGCTCGCGGCGCAGCTCGCGGACGAGGGCGAAGTCGATCCTGCGGCGTTGCTGGTTCTGGGGCTGGTGCTGTGGCGCTGGTGCTGGCGGCGCCGGCTCGGGGTGGTGGTGCCGGCCGTTGGGCAACAGCGGCGGGACCGTCGAGGTGGCGGCGCGGGGGTCCTGTGCGACCGGCTCAAACCGCATTGCCCACCTCCGTCGGCCAGCTCAACCGGGCCCGGCGGCGCTCGAGCAGGCTGTGCACGGGCACTTCGAGCGCGCCGGCCGCGCGCATCAACGGTCGGTTGGCACGCACGGTGCCGCCGTGGGTGAGCACTTCGGCGGTACGCGGGTCGTGCGGCAGGTGGCCGATGACCGGCAGCCCCATCGCCTTGCTGATCTCCGACTTGGGGTGGCCGTCGCCGATCACCAGCAGGCGCAGGTTGCCGGGCGGGACGCGGTTGTCGGTGAAGTCACGTTCGATCGCCTTGACCGCGCCGCGGGTCGCCGACAGGTCGGCCAACCGCGCGCCGGTGACCACCAGCACGGTCGCCGCGGCCCGCAACAGCGGCCACGGCGGGTTGCCGACCTGGACGCGTCCACAGTCGACCAGCACGTCGAACGGTGGCTGGCCGCGTTCGAGCGAGCTGAAGAAGTCGGCGAACCGTTGCCAGAAGGGCGTCACGCTGCCGGCCTGCGCGGCGTCGACGATGCCCGGCAGCAGCAGCCGCTCGCGCTTGGGCGCGTCGAGGTCGACGAGCTGCGACCAGAAATGCGCCTCCAGGTTGCCGTCGCGCAGTTCGGCGACGGCCACCTCCCCGAGCCCGCGGCGGCCTTCCAGCGCGCCGCCGAGGTACCCGGCCAGGACGGAGCCGCCGGCCGGGTCGCACTCGGCCAGCACGAGCCGGCGGTGCCAGGTGAGCGTGCAGGCCAGGGCGGTGGTGGTGACACCCGGAGCGCCCTTGCCAGAGACCAGCGCGATGATCGCCACTGGTCACGCGCCGGGGGTGAGCACGACGGCGATCCGGTCGGCGTCCGCCAGCAACACGACGGCCGCGACGTCAGCGCTTCGAAGCGCCAGGTAGACCGTCGCGTTGCTGCGGTCCAGGGTCATGTCGATGACCGTGGCGTCGTAGCGGGTGACCGACGGCGGCGCGCCCTTCTCCGGGGTGCCGACCAGGACCACCTTGTCGCCGGGCAGCAGCCGCCGGGCGGGCACCTGGTTGGCCCGCAGGCCGAGCGCCACCTGCTGCTGGCCTGCGGCGAGCAGCGGCTTGTCGGTGAGCTGCGCCATGGTCAGCAGCGAGCCGGGCACGAGCGAGACGGCGGCGCGCTTGCCGACGACCTGGGCCTGTTGGCTGGCCGGCACGGGCGCCAGCCCGGCGCCCCCAGCCACCTGCACGGTCACCAGGTCGTCGGCGGTCAGCACGGTGCCCTGCGGCACCTGACGCCCGACGGCGAGGTAGGAGCCCGTCGCCTTCACCGAGGTGATGGCGAACGCGGCGCCGAGGCCGCCCAGCGCGATCAGCAACACGGCGAGGCCGAGCAGGCCTGGGCGCATCCGGCGCTGGCGGATCACCTTGGGCGGTGCCACCGGCGCGGGCACCGGGACGGCAGCGTTGTTGCGGGTCGGCGTCGCGGTCACTTGGTCACCACCTGGAGCTCGTCGATCTGGATCTGCGCGGGCTCGCTCTCGCGGGTGACGCCGTCGATCGTGCCCGTCTCGCCACCGGCGTCCCAGGTCACGGACCACGTCGTGGTCGCTTGGACGCTGAACGTGCCGGCCGCCCGATAGCCGTCGAATCCGCAGGTGGGCGACTTGCCGCCCTGCCGCACGTACGGCGTGCCCGGGTTGGTGCAGGTCACCGTCTCGTCGTTGCCCATATCCCAGACGATCTTGCCCACGGTGGCGGTGAGGTTGACGGTGACGCCGCGCTCGGACTCGCTGGCCGTCAGCGGACCCCAGGTGCTGACGTTGTCGCCGGGGTTGCCGTCGGCCGGCACCCAGAGCCAGATGGGCAGGCCGACCAGGCCGGGCCCGACGGCGGGGTCCGGCGCGATGCCGACCTCGGGTGGGAGCAGGTCGAGCTGGGCCAGGGCCCGGGCGGCCAGCTCGGCCGGGTCGGGTGGCGCTGCGAAGCCGGGCGGCGGGTTCTCCAGCAGGACCGGCTCACCGCCGGCCAGTGCGCCCGCGCCGCAGCTTCGGGTGTACGAGGTCATGCCCTCGGGCACGCCCGCCGGCTGTGGCTCGGTGACCCGGTAGTAGCAGCTGTCGCTGGAGTTGAACCAGCCGAGCAGGTCGTCGTAGCAGGGGACCTGCTCGCCGTTGCGCAGGCACGGGCTGCCGCCACCGCCGCCGTTGCCGCCACCTCCGCCGGTGTTGCCACCGCCGCCACCGGTGTTGCCGCCGCCTTCGCCCCAGCCCTCGCAGGTGGTCTGGGTGGGCGGGCATTCGGCGCCGCCGTCGTCGGCCAGCGCGGCGACGGCGCCGACCAGCACGACCGCGATGCTCGCGGCGAACACGCCGAACCGGGTCAACCGGCGCCGGGTCAGCACGGCTGGTCCTTGTGCGCGAGGCCGGAGTCGATCAGCCAGCGGCCGTCGGGGTAGCGGCTCGCCGTCGCCGTCGCGACGTATCGGCCCGCCGCGTGACCGGGGACGCGCTTCTTCGTCTTAGCGTCGACCATCGTGTAGCCGGTGGCGTCGATGCAGTCCTGGATCGAGACGGTCGCCGGCACGGAATCCAAGCTCACGGCGGTTACCCGCGGGTCGGAAATGAGTTTGCCGGTACGCATCGCACCGTGCTCCTTAATGTCGCGAATAGTGGTCCGGACACGGGTCAGCAGCGGATCGCCGAGGTATTTCTTCAGCTCCGGATAGTTCGGATCGGGAATTGCCTCGGCCTTTCGGGCGGCGGCGAGATAACCGGCGTACGCGTCGAGCGCGGACTTTGTCGCCGTGGCCGTATCGGGGTCGGCCGAGCGCGCCGGTGCATTGTCGAATGTGGCCGTCGAGGGCGGCTCTGAACCGCAAGCGGCCAGCGCCGCCGCGAGCGCGACGGCGACGGCGGCGCTCGCCAGTCGTGGTGCGGGCACGGTGCATCCTCCCTGCGTCGCCTGGGACCGTGGGCGAAACTGGGCGTGGTCAGCTAAGGGTCGGACGGCGGTCCGACCACGTTTCCTATTCATGAACTTGGATAGCGCATGTGGGCTTTGCGGTGGGTAGTGCAACACCCGAGGGCCGAGCATAGGCTGACGATCGCCGATGCAACAGAGGCGATCTCAAATAACACGTAGGGTCACGGCGGTGGTCGTGACCGGCCGGAAAGGATCAACGATGGCGGCGTTTTTCGGCTGGCTGCGGCACTCGGGTGAACGCAACCCGCGCTTCTTATCCGACGACGGACAGCGTGTGCGATTCAAACTTCGATATGCGCGAGACCGTCGGTTTGTGTCCGATTCGTGGATCGGAAGTTCGGGCATTGGCGCGTCGGCGTTGTCCACCGCTTCTGCTTGCTTGGGTGTGGATGACCGGCGGCTGGAGAGATCGACAATTGCGATCATGGCATCACTCTCCGTGACGACCGGGCGGTTGGCATGACTACGTGGGAACGGGTACGGACGGCACCGTCCTGGCTACCTGCCGTGTTCGTCGCGCCGGTGTTGCGGTGGCTCGCGGTGCGGCACGCGGTGCCGCCTGGGTCGCCGTGGCTTCGCGCGTGCCCCTCTTGCGCCGCTTCGATCGGTCTGGCCGGGCCGTCGGGGCGGTGTGGCGGGTGCGGGTCACGGCTCGGGCCGTGGGCCTTCTCGGTGGAGGTGCTCGCGCTGGTTGCCCTCGCGGTGGGGGTGTTCGCGGTGCCGGGGTCGGTGCTGGCGGCCTATCTGTGGTGGGCGGCGTTCGCCGTGCCCCTGGTGCTGGTCGATCTGGCCGTGCACCGCCTGCCGGACCGGTTGACGCTGCCCGCCGCGGGCGGCGTGGTCCTGCTGCTCCTGGTGCCTGCCGTGTTCTCCGGCGAGTTCGACCGATGGTGGCGCGCGGCGCTGGCGGGTGCGGCGGTGGCGCTGTTCTTCGCGGCGACCACGGTGCTGCTCGGCCGGCGCGGGTTCGGGCTCGGCGACGCCAAGCTGGCCCTGAGCTGTGCGGCACTGCTCGGCTGGTTCGGCTGGGCTGCGGTGCTGGCGGGGCTGCTGGCCGGGCTGCTGGCGTCGGCGCTCGTCAGCATCGCGCTCCTGGTGGCCGGCCGGGTGCGCTGGACGAGCCACCTGCCGTTCGGCCCGTTCCTGGTGGCCGGGACGCTGCTGGCGCTGATTCTTGTCGGACCTCGGTCGTAGCGTGTTCCTATGGTCACCATCGATGACGTCCGCGGGCTGGTGCGGCTTTTGCCGCGGGCCTACGAAGCACTGGTCCGCGACCGGGTGAAGTTCCGGGTCGGCCAGATCGTGTTCGTGGCGTTCTCGCGCGACGAGACCGTGATGGGCTTCGGCTTTCCCAAAGAAGAGCGGGCGGCCCTGGTCGCCGCCGAGCCCGACAAGTTCCTGATGCCGGAGCCCTCCGACGAGCGCTACAACTGGGTCCGGGTCCGCCTGGCGGCCATCGACGAGGTCGAGATGCGCGAGCTGGTCCTCGACGCGTGGCGGATGTGCGTCCCCAAACGGGTCGCGCGTGAGTTCCTAGAGAGCCCGTTGGGCGAGCTAACGTCCAACGGGTGACAGCGGAGACGATGGTCGGGTTCGGCCATAAACAGGCATGGCTGGCGATCCGCGGCAGCGACCCGCGCGCGGTCGTCGACACGTTGGGCCTGCGCGACCTGGGCCCAGCGCCGTGGCGCGAGGGCGTCGACCTGGCGCACCTGACCGACGACCGATTGGCGGTCACACCGCCGCTGCCGGGCGCCCGCGACGGCAGTTGGATCCTGGTCGCCGGCCGCCGCCTGTTCACGATCCCGAGCACGGTCGAAGCCGTGGCGCTGTCGGTGGCCCTGGCCACGGAGGTCCAGTTCTTCTCCACCCACCGGGTCGGCGAACAACACCGCTGGGTCCGCGCGGTCGACGGGGTCCTGGTCCGCGCCTTCGACTTCGTCGGCGAAACCGGCAAGGTCACCGAATGGCGCGGCGACCCCGACGAGGCGGAGCGCTCCCTGGGCATCCCAGAATCGGCCCCGGACACCGACGAACTCCTGGTCGGCGAAGACGACGTGGCCCGCCTGGCGGGCCGCTGGAGCATCGACCCGACAGCCCTGGACGGCCGCCCGTCCCCGGGCCCCCTCCACGTCGCCGCCGCCCCAGACTGACCCGCCCCGACGCCACACGGGGTTCAAGCGGGGCGCGCCGGCGCTGGCGCGTGTCCGGTGCTGTCGCCCGCCGCAGCCGTCCCAGGGTTTCGCGGTGGCGCCCTGCTCGGCCGACCGGATGGTCTTCCGGCGGGCTCGTGATTCGGAGGTGCTTGACGCTGGTTGCCTATGCATGGCGTGGTGACTTCGACAACGGCGAGGTCGAGGCCTTGCACGCGGCGGGTTTCGGGCACGACGTGACGACTGACGACTGGTCCGCGCGGGTGCGTCGGCACAGCCTGGGCTGGGTGTGTGCCCGTGCCGGCGGAGAGCTGGTCGGGTTCGTCAACGTCGCCTGGGACGGTCGCGGGCACGCGTTCGTCCTGGACACCGTCGTTGCCGAGCGCGTCCGCCGTGCGGGCGTCGGCGCCCGGCTCGTCGGCCTCGCCGCCGAGCACGCGCGGGCGGCCGGCGTCGCGTGGCTGCATGTCGACTTCGAGGAACACCTACGTGGGTTCTACCTCGACGCTTGCGGGTTCAGGCCGACCGGCGCCGGCCTGATCGCGTTGGCTACAGGCGGAAGTCCAGGTCCGGGGTGATGGATTGGGTGTCCATCTGGGCCTTCTGCAGGCGGCCCGAGTAGTCCCAGTTCATCGACTGCCAGCGGGTGAACTGGTCGAGCACCCAGATGCCCGACTGCCGGGAGCCGTTGCCCGACCGGCCGTTGCCGCCGAACGGCAGGTGGGCCTCCGCGCCCGACGTGGAGTTGTTGACGCTGACCATGCCGGCCGAGACGCCGGCGCGGAAGGCGAACGCCGATCGCGGGTCGTTCGTGTAGATCGACGACGAGAGGCCGTAGCCCGGCGCGTTCGCCAGCTCGATCGCCTCGTCCAGCTCGCGGTAGGGCATCACGCCCACGATCGGGCCGAACGTCTCCGTGCGGAAGAGTTCGTCGTCCGGGCGGACGCCGGCGACCAGCACCGGGTGGTAGAAGAGCCCGCCAGCAGGGTCGCCGGCGAAGCCTGGCCGCGGGTTGTCGGCGGTGATCCGGCCCGTGCGGCCGCCCGACCCGAGCACGCGGTGGTGCGGGCCGATCCAGCCCAGGTAGTCCTCGTAGCGCCGGGCGAACCGGTCGGCCAGCAGCGGTCCATAGAGGACGTCCTCCCGGGAGGGATCGCCGATCACCGCGTCCGACAAGGCCTTGCCGAGCGAGTCGACGAACGACTCGTACACCGACTCGTGCACGATCGCCGTGCCCAGCGACGTGCAGCGCTGGCCCGCGGTGCCGAAGCCGCCGAACAGCGCGCCCTCGACCGCCAGCGACAGGTCCGCGTCGGGCGTGACCACCATCGGGTTCTTGCCGCCCAGCTCCAGGCACGGCGTCTGCAGGTGGCGGCCGGTCAGCTCGCCGATCCGCGCGCCCACCTCCGACGAGCCGGTGAAGCCCACCTTGTCGACCAGCCCCGCGTCGAGCGCCCCGGACAGACCCTCGTAGGTCGCGGCGCCGTCGGCGTCGACCACTTCGAAGACCCCATCGGGTGCGCCCGACCGCCGCACGAGTGCCGCCAGCGCGGCCGCGCTCGCCGACGCGTACTCGGCGGGCTTCCAGACGACGGCGTTGCCGCAGAGCAGGGCGGGCACCAGGTACCAGGACGGCACCGCGACCGGGAAGTTGCCGGCCGTGATGATCGCGGCGACACCGACCGGCACGCGGAACGTGAACAGCTGCTTGTCGGACATCTCGCTGGGCACCGTCTGCCCGTACAACCGGCGTCCCTCACCAAGGAAGAAGTCGCAGGTGTCGATGATCTCCTGGACCTCGCCGCGGGCCTCCGCGATCGGCTTGCCGATCTCGCGGGTGACGAGCCGCGCGAGCGTCTCGAAGTTGGCACGCACCAGGCGGCCCAGGTTGCCGATGACCTGACCGCGGACCGGCGCGGGCACGGCAGCCCAGCCACGCTGCGCGGCCCGCGCGGTGCGGCAGGCCGCGACGAAGCCGTCGGCGTCGGCCAACCGCACCTCGGCGACCACGTCGTCGAGCCGGGCCGGGTTGACAGAGCGGTAGATCGTCATGCCACCCACCCTATTTCCCCGGCGGCAGCCCCAGACCGGCGCGGATCGCGTTCTGCACGGTGGCGGGGTCGGGCCGGGCGTCGACGGTGAGCACGTACTCCTTGCGCCGAAACAGCTCGAGCACCGGCTCCGTCTTGCTGTAGTAGTCGCGCAGCCGGGCAGCGAGCGCCTCCGGGGTGTCGTCGGCGCGCGTCACCAGCTTGCCGCCGCAGACGTCGCACTTGCCCTCGACCTCGGGCCGGTCGGAGATCAGGTTGTAGTCCATGCCGCAGTTGGCGCAGAGCCGGCGGCTCAGCACCCGCTTCTGCACGTCCTCGTCCGGCAGGTCGAGGTGGATCACGCCGTCGATGTCGTAGCTCTCCAGGAAGAACGAGGCCTGGCGCACGTTGCGGGGGAAGCCGTCGATGAGGAAGCCGTAGTTCCAGTCGTGCTGCTGGAGCCGGTCGCGCACGATCGACTCGACCAGGTCGTCGCTGACCAACTCGCCGGCGGTCATCGTGCGGCGGACCTGTGCGCCGATCTTGGTGTGCTCCTGGACGTGCCAGCGCAGTATGTCGCCGACGCTGATGTGGGTCAGCTCCAGATCGCGGCGCATGAGGGTGCTCTGGGTGCCTTTGCCGCTGCCCTGGACACCCATGATCACGTACTTCCGCATGCGAAAACGTTCCCACATCGCGCGGGCGACCTGCCAACCGATTGCCTCGATCCAAGTGTTGGAACGAACCATTCCGTTCTGCTATGGTGAAGTGGAACGGAACGCAACGATCCGAAATCTTGGAGGCCCGCCATGCAGCCCTACCGCATCGACGTCGCCCAGGCCCACCTCGACGACCTCCGCGAGCGGCTCGCCCGCTCCCGCTACCCGTTCGCGCTGCCGGGCGCCGAGTGGTCCCGCGGGGTGCCGGTCGACTACCTGCGCGACCTTGCCGCCTACTGGGCCGACGGCTACGACTGGCGTGCCGCCGAGCGCCAGATCAACGAGTTCCCGCAGTTCACCACCGAGATCGACGGCCAGCGGGTGCACTTCCTGCACGTCCGCTCGCCCGAGCCCGGCGCCCTCCCGCTGGTGCTGAGCCACGGCTGGCCGGGCTCGATCGTCGAGTTCCTCGACGTGATCGGCCCGCTGACCGACCCGCGCGCACACGGCGGCGACCCGGCCGACGCCTTCGATGTGGTGATCCCGTCGATCCCGGGCTTCGGCCTCTCCGGCGGGGTCGCGGAGGCGGGTTGGGACAGCCGCCGGATCGCGGGCGCGTTCGCCGAGCTGATGCGCCGCCTCGACTACTCGCGCTACGGCGCACAGGGCGGCGACTACGGCGCCTTCATCGCACCGGACCTCGGCCGCGTCGACCCCGACCACGTGATCGGCATCCACGTCAACGCGGCGACGCTCGGCTTCATCCCGTTCGGCGAGGTGCCGGAAGAGGAGCAGGCGACGATGACCGACGCAGAGCGGGTGCGGCTGGGCCGCCTGGCCAACTACATGCAGGACATGAACGGCTACTTCCAGATCCAGGCGACCCGGCCACAGACTCTGTCGTACGCCCTGGCGGACTCACCGGTCGGTCAGCTCGCCTGGATCGTCGAGAAGTTCCAGGAGTGGACCCACGGCGGCAAGCTGCCTGAGGACGTCGTCGACCGCGACCACATCCTCACCAACGTGATGCTCTACTGGCTGACCAACACGGCCGGCACGTCGGCCAACCTCTACTACGAGAGCATGCACAGCGGCAACTGGCCGACGAACAGCGGCGTCCCGACCGGCGTGGCGGTCTTCGCGGAAGACGTCTCGATCCGCCGCTACGCGGAACAGACGAACAACATCACCCACTGGACGGAGTACGACCGCGGCGGCCACTTCGCGGCCCTCGAAGCCCCGGACCTGTTCGTCGACGACGTCCGCACGTTCTTCCGCACCCTCCGCTGACCCCACCGCGCGCCACCGGGCGCGCCTGTGACGCGGTGGCCGCGCGCGACGCCAAACGGGGGCGTCACCGCGGCCACCGCCGCATGCGTGTCCGCGGGCGTTCTCGTTGCCGTCCGGCTAGCTGTCCGCGTCGCCGGCCAGGTTGCGGAGGTCGGTTATCTCGGCGCCCGGCAAGCCGGCGATGCCTGTCGTGCCGTGTTGGGCTGCCTGGTCGTCGATCCACCTGGCGTGGGCCTCCCAGGCCGCCTGTTTGCTCGTGCCCAGGGCCGCCCCGATCTGGGACCAGGACGCCCCACTGGCGCGGGCGGTCCGCACGCTGAGCTGCCGGCCATAAGCCGCCTTGCGGGACAGCACCTCGCTCAGCGCGAGCAGTTCCAAGACCTCCGCCTGACCCAGCGCGGGCTCGCCCAGCGCCTCCCAGGTCCGCAGTTGGTCGAAGCGCGCGGTGGCGGTGGCGAGCGTGTGTTCCCGCTCCAGGGCCTCAGGCGTCGTCATAAGACCAGGCCTACCGTCAAGACAGCTTGACGTCAACGCGTGTTCGCGCTGGGCGAAGCGGCCCGGGCGTCCAGTGCGGACGCCCGGGCTCGCTCCTCGCCGACTCCGCGCGCGATCGATTCCGCGAGCGAACGGAACGCCGGGTCGGCGCCGGCGTTCTGTTCGCCCGTGCAGAGTCGGGAGGTCTGGTCGAGGTGCGCGATCATCGCGGCCGCGAAGCCGCGGTCGAAGGCCTTTCCGCTGGATCGCGTCATCTCGTCCCGTTGGGCAGCGGTGGGCATGCCGGGCATGTCGTGCTGTAGGTGCGGGTTGTCGCTGGGCATCGTCACCCCGGCCGCCAGCTTGCGCAGCGACTCGAGTTCCGCCTCGCGCGCCCGTCGCGCCACCGACGCGTAGAGCTGCACCGCCGGGTCGCCGCTGCGGCTCGGCACCAGGTCGAAGATGGGCAGCAGCCGCTCGTTCATCGCGATCAGAAGCTGCAGCCATGCGATGTCGGTCGTGTTCGGTCCCGCGCCGTCCGCGGCACCGTCGCCCGAAGCGGGCCCGCCCGAGGCAGGCCCGCCCGAGCCGGGGCGGCTCCGGGGAGTCGGCGAGCCCGGCACGCCCGGTCCGGCGCCGGCGCGATCCGGCGTCGAGCAAGCCCCGGCCCACCCGCTGACAAGAGCGAGCGGCACGAGCGCGAGCACGGCACGGCGGCGGGTCATCGGTCAGCTCCTCGACGGGGACGGTCGTCGCTGAGAGATCTTGGTTCATCGATGAAATTCTGCGAGAGAGCGCTCTCGCCAGAGGCCAGTTTGTGCGACATTGCGATGCGTGTCAATCCCCGGAAAGCGCTCCCCAGGATATTGACGAGAACCGAATCGCGGTTCAAACTCAGAGCCGCTCGGAGAGCGCTCTCCGAGCGCCACGCCCCCGTCCCGGCGTGCATTTCGCGCGCGCCGCCTATCACCGTTAGGCAGGCACATGAGACCCGAAACACCGCCCCTCGCCGCACCGCCGCCCGAACCGACCCGGTCCAACAAGCGACGGCGTCACGCCGCCACGGCGGCCCTCGCCGCCGCGACCCTGGTCGCGGCCGTGCTGACCGTGTCGTCCGCGGCCAGCGCCGCCGACGCGGTCATCTCGCAGGGCAAGCCGGCCACCGCCTCTTCGACGGAGAACGCCACCTTCCCCGCGAGCGCCGCCGTCGACGGCAACGCCGGCACCCGCTGGGCCTCGGCCTTCTCGGATCCACAATGGATCCAGGTCGACCTCGGCGCCACGGCGAACGTCACCCAGATCACGCTCCAATGGGAAGCCGCGTACGGCCGGTCGTTCCAGATCCAGACCTCCGCCGACGCCAGCGCCTGGACCAACATCTACTCGACCACCACCGGCACGGGCGGCACCCAAGTGCTCCCGGTCACCGGCAGCGGCCGCTACGTGCGCCTCTACGGCACCGCGCGGGCCACCGCCTGGGGCTACAGCCTGTTCGAGTTCCAGGTGCACGGCACGTTCGGCAGCGGGCCCACCAACCCGCCGGCCGGTTGCGGCACGACCAACGCCGCGCAGGGCAAGCCCGTCACTGCGAGCTCGGTCCAGAACGCCGGCTTCCCGGCGACCGCGGCCGTCGACGGCAACGCCGGCACCCGCTGGTCCTCGGCCGCCTCCGATCCACAGTGGATCCGCATCGACCTGGGCAGCGTGCAGAGCATCTGCCAGGTGGTGCTGCAGTGGGAGGCCGCGTACGGCCGCGCGTTCCAGATCCAGACGAGCAGCAACGACTCGACCTGGACCAGCATCTACAGCACCACGACCGGCACCGGCGGCACCCAGACGATCGACGTCACCGCCAGCGCGCGCTACCTGCGGATCTACGGCACCGCGCGGGCGACGGGCTACGGCTACTCACTCTGGGAGATTCGGATCTTCACCGGCACCGGCACGACCAACCCACCGACCGACCCGCCGACCGGCGACCCGGTCGAGCCCACCGACCCGCGCAACCCCAACCTCGGCTCCAACACGTTCGTGTTCGACCCGTCCACGCCGACCGCGACCATCCAGAGCCGGCTCAACACCATCTTCACCCAGCAGGAGACCAACCAGTTCGGCCCGGAGCGGTACGCCGTGCTGTTCAAGCCGGGCAACTACACCGCCGACGTCAACCTCGGCTTCTTCACCCAGGTCGCCGGGCTCGGCATGTCGCCCGACGACGTCAACCTCAACGGGCACGTGCGCGCCGAGGCGTTCTGGTTCGGCGGCAACGCCACGCAGAACTTCTGGCGTGCGGCCGAAAACCTGTCGGTCACCCTGCCGGCCGGCGTGAGCGTCGAGCGGTGGGCGGTCTCGCAGGCGGCACCGTACCGCCGCATGCATTTGCGTGGTGCCGGCAACCAGATCCAGCTCTGGAACGGCGGCGACGGTTGGTCGAGCGGCGGCTTCATGGCCGACACCAAGATCGACGGCATGGTCGTCTCGGGCTCGCAGCAGCAGTGGTACTCGCGCAACAGCGAGTTCGGCTCGTGGTCCGGGTCGGTCTGGAACATGGTGTTCCAGGGCGTGACCGGCGCGCCGCCCAACCACTTCCCGAACCCGTCGCACACGGTCGTCGCCAACACGCCGACCGTACGCGAGAAGCCGTTCCTCTATGTCGACGGCACGGGCGAGTACCGGGTGTTCGTGCCCGCGCTGCGCGCCAACTCGACGGGCACCACGTGGTTCAACAAGACCCCGGCCGGCTCGTCGCTGTCACTGTCGACGTTCTTCATCGTGCGCCCGGGCACGCCGGTCGCGACCATCAACAACGCGCTGTCACAGGGCAAGAACCTGCTGTTCACGCCGGGCGTACACCATGTGACGCAACCGATCCAGGTCAACCGGGCCAACACCGTGATCCTCGGCCTGGGCCTGGCCACGATCCAGGCGGACAACGGCTCGGTCGGCATGCGGATCGCCGACGTCGACGGCGTCAAGGTCGGCGGCATCATGTTCGAGGCCGGCGCGACCAACTCGCCGGTGCTCATGGAGGTCGGCCCGGCCGGCTCCAGTGTGGACCACGCCGCCAACCCGGTCTCGCTGCACGACGTGTTCTTCCGGATCGGCGGCCCCGGCGTCGGCAAGGCGACCAACACGCTCACCGTCAACAGCGACGACGTGATCGGTGACCACATGTGGCTGTGGCGCGCCGACCACGGCGCCGGCGTGGGCTGGTCGGTCAACACCGCCGACACCGGGCTCACGGTCAACGGCGACGACGTCACCATGTACGGCCTGTTCGTCGAGCACTTCCAGAAGTACCAGACCGTCTGGAACGGCGAGCGCGGCCGGACGTACTTCTACCAGAACGAGTTCCCGTACGAGATGCCCAACCAGGCCTCCTGGATGAACGGCACGACACGCGGGTACGCGGCCTACAAGGTCAACGACGCGGTCAACGAACACTTCGCCATCGGGCTCGGCTCGTACTGTGTGTTCACATTGGACGAATCGGTGGTCGCGGAACGCTCGTTCGAGGTGCCGACCAAGGCCGGCGTGCGGTTCCAGAACATGGTGACCGTCTCGCTAGGCGGTCAAGGCACGATCAACCGCATCATCAACAACACCGGTGGTACGGCCCAGCGCGGCGCCGAAACGCAGTATCTGACCAACTATCCCTGATCCGCCAACACCTGAGTGATCGCGTGTTCGCCGGCATCCGCCAAACCGGGGTGGATGTCGGCGAACACCGCAATCGCGGTGCCGATCGCCAGCGCCCAGGCCCGCGCCCGGGTCCAGGTCGCGTCGTCGGCGTCGACCCCGGCCTGGAACGCGGCGCGCCCCTGAGCGTCGAACACCAGCCAGGCGGCCGCGAGGTCAGTCGCCGGATCGCCGGCGTTGAGGTCCCCGAAGTCGAGCACGGCGGCCAGCCGCGACCCGCGCAACACAAGATTGGCCGGGTGCGGGTCACCGTGCACCCAGACCGGCGGCCCGGCCCACACCGGCGCGGTGATCAGCTCGTCCCAGAGCCGGCGCAACTCGTCTTCGCGGGCCAGCTTGCCGCTGGTCAGCCGGTCTTGGATCTGCTCGTCGCGCACGGCCAACGGCACGCCGCGCACGGGGCTGACCGGCGCGTCGGCGGGTGCGGGCACGTGCAGCCGGCGCATGAACTCAGCCAGCTCGCCCGCGACCGCGCGACGCTCGGCCACGGGCACCAGTGAGGCGATCTCGCCGTCAACCCATTCGCAGATCGACCAGGGGTACGGGTAGTCGTCGCCCGGCACACCCACCCGGACGGGCGCGGGAACCCGAGCGGGCAGGGTTTCCGCCAGGGCAGGCAGCCAACGCTGTTCGTTGACAAGCAAGGGCACCGCGACGGCGCGCCGAGGCAATCGCAGGCAGAGATCGTCACCGAGCCGGAAAATCGCGTTGTCCCAGCCGTTGGCGACGAGCCGGAGGGACCGATCGGCGAGATCGGGATGCTGCGCCCGAAGCAGTCGGCCGACGAGCTCGGCGTCGATATCGATGTCGGCAACGGGTGCGGTCACCGGGCAATTGTGCCAGCCACGCCGCGATCGCCACGGGCCGCGACGAAAGCATCAGCGCCCGAGCCGCCAGCCAGGCCCGGGTCGTCGGGCCGGCCAGTGCGCGCGCTGCGATTCAACGTGCCAAACCAATAGCCGGCGCCGCCGTCGCGGCGTGCGGGTCGATGCGGCCCTGCGCCCAGGAGTCGAACCCGCGTCGACACGGACGCTCGGGTCGCTCTGCCCGCAGTCGACGCACGGGCGCGCGGTGGCTAGTTGTCTCGCTGCGCTGCTCCTGGAGGCACGCAGCGGTCTGACTCAGAGCCTGGCACCAACCCGGCCACTCGCGCGCCGAGAAAGGTCGTGCCCACGGGCCCGCCCCACCTCGTTCACAACCGAGGAAACCCACCGGGCTGCCGGGCCCACAGGTCCGCGTCAGGGCAGGGTGCCTGACTGGGTGGGTCGCGCAGCGGTCGGAAGGCGGCCATGAAGCACCGCGAGCCTACGGTGCGGAGCACGGCGTTGCGCAGAGCGGGAACAGGCGGCGAGCGCGATCCCGGCGGTGTGTCTGGTCGGAACGCGGCCTTGAGGAGGCGTGGGCCGACGATGCGCAGCACCGCGTCGCGCAGTGGCGGAGGCAGGTGGCGAGCGCGGCCGCGCGGTCGTGTGGTCGCGGACCCAGCGGGTCCCGCGGCTGTCAGGGAGGGTCATGTAGCGGTCGGAACGCGGCCCTGAAGAGGCACAGGCCCACGGTGCGGAGCGCTGGGTCGCGCAGTGGCGGCGCTAGGTGGTGGGCGCGGTCGCGTCTGGTCGCGGACTCAGCGGGTCCCGCGCCTGTCAGGGTGGGTCGTGCAGTGGTCGGAACGCGGCCTTGAAGAGGCGCGGGCCCACGGTGCGGAGCACTGCGTCGCGGAGTGGGGGTGGCAGGTGGCGGGCGCGGTCGCGGCGGCGGGTCTGGTCGCGGACCCAGCGCGCCCGTGCCACCCGGCGCCGGGCATAGCTGGCCAGGTCGTCGAGGTGCTCGGCCAGCACCAGCCCATCTTCGAGGGCGAGTGCCGCACCCTGCGCCATGTTGGGTGAGAAGGCGTGCGCCGCGTCGCCGATCAGGACCGTCTTGCCACGGGCGACGGTGTCGAGGAAGACGTCTTCGATCGTGCTCGCGTGTGCGTCGGTCGCGCGGGCTACCAGGTCGCGCACCGTCTCCGGGAACTCGTCGAAGACCCGACGCCAGTCGCCGGGCGGCGGTGCGGCAGCGGTCAGGTCGGCGTAGCAGTAGACCTGACCGCCCCCGAGCGAGACGGCCAGAAACGTGCGTCCGTTGCCCTGCCACGTGCACCAGAGGTGGTCGACCACGTAGCCGTCCGCGACGAACCGCCAGGCGAGCTCGCCGACCCGCCGCGGCGCCGCGTCCGGAAAGACCCACCCCCGCACCGCCGACCGTATGCCGTCGGCGCCGACCACCAGGTCATACGGCGCGGCATCGTCGGAGACGAACGTCTTGACGACGATCTCGCTCTCGAGCCCGGACCGCAGAATGCGCCGCAGCTCGGCGTGCCGCACCGCGACGCTCGGCGCGATGCCACCCCAGACCTGCTCGATCGGCAGATCGAGCAACACCTTCCCGCGGTGGTCGAGCAGCCGCTGCCGGCGGATCTCATGGCCGACGGAACGAATCTCGTCACCGAACCCGAGCGAGGTGAGCGCCCGCACGGCATTGGCGGGCAGATAGATCCCGGTGCCGCCGGCGTCGGCCTGCGGATGGCGCTCGACCACGTCGGCCTTAATCCCGTGGGCCCGCAACGCCTGCGCCGCACCCAACCCGGCGATCCCGGCACCCACGATCAACACTCGCGGATCGGTCATGCCGCCCAGTGTCCTCCTACGACGACGATCGGGGTGACCCCGGAACAAGACCAGCCGCTGGGCTCGGGTGGCGCCGGCTTGTCCCGGATCGGCAGCACCTGCGATCGGCTGTGGCATGAGATCCCCGGCGACCAGGCCACCACGACACGGAGAACGTCGGTAATCGGTTGCTGCTACAGCAGCAGCCGATTACCAAGATCTGCCGCCGAGCGACCCAGCGCGGACATGGCAGCGCAGCGAAGCGGAGCGGTGTCCAGCGGGAGCGACGGTCCGCACCACCGCGAGCCCGGGACAGCCCTTTAGGCGCTTCGCGCCGCTTTCATGTCGGTTGCGCTCAGGGCCGGAAGGGCACAGTCCGATGTGGGCGACCAGTCGTGCCAACGGGTGTCGGCGAACGCGCCGCGGCGGGCTTGGGCCAGGGCCAGGGCTCGCTCGCGCGCCGCGGTGAGACGCACATGGTCCGCGGCGTCGATCAACCCCGACCGGCGGCCATCCGCGTACTCGTCCTCGTCCTTCCAGGTCGCCGAGGTCAGGTCGTCGCTGAGCACCAGGTCGACCAACAGGTCGAAGGTGTCGACCGTGCCCGGGCCGCGGACGCACGGGCGTTGGAAGTTGACGTACCACCAGGCGCCCGTGCCAGGAGCCCGAGAGCAGATCAGCGAGCAGGCCCGAACGGGTCGCCGTCGAGCCATGCCGTGGGCACCGCGCACGACACGCCTGGCCAGTGTGCGGCCGTGACCACCCGGCCCGTGTCGTGCAGGACCCGCGTCGGGATCGCCGACCACAGCCGGCCCCCGAAGACGTTGCGCCACGCGACCGTGGTGCCCGGCGCGAAGGTCACAGCGCGCCGACGTAAACCCACTCGCCGTCCTCCCGGACGAATCGGCTCCGCTCGTGCAGGTCGTCCGTGCGCCCGCCATGCCGATAGCTCGCCCGGAACTCGACGACGCCCGACCGGTCGTCGACCCCGCCCGTGCGGGTGGCCAGCACCTCCAGGCCCACCCAGCGCTGCGCCGGGTCGAGTTCCAGCGACTCCGGCCGCGTCCGGCTGTGCCAGGTTCGCAGCAGATAGTCGGCGTCCCCGACCGCGAACGCGCTGTAGCGCGAGCGCATCAGCCGCTCCGCGGTGGCCGCGACGGCCGCGCCGCGGTGCAGTGGACCGCAGCACCGGTCGTACGACTGCCCACTGCCGCACGGGCACGCACCCTTCGCCATACCAGCCATTCTGCGCACAGCGGCGTGGGCGGCCGCGGGACCCCCGACCCGCGACCGCCCACGCCACCTTCTCGGAATTCAGCTCACTTCGCGCTTCAGCAGGCGGACCAGGCCGAGTACGCCCGGCAGCACCACCCAGAAGCTGATCGACGCCGCCAGCCGCGCCCACTCTCCGCCGGACAGCGCCGCGTTCTCGAAGAGTGGCGTCGACGTCATGCTCAGGTCGAACCATTCCGACGGGGTACGCATCGCGGAGATCAGCTGGGTGAGGATCGTCCACACGGTCGGGACGACGAAGTACAGCACGATCGCCACGGCCGAGTTCATGAACAGCATGCCGAACGCCAGGCCGACCAGCACGTTGACGACGTTGAACAGCACCGCGTACGCGAGCAGCAGCGCGCTGAACGACCAGTCGCCCGCCGCGCTGTCCATGCCGCCCGCGACCGCGTTGCCGATCGCCGCCACGCCGAGGCTCGGCAGCAGCGCGACGATGCCCAACACCACCGCGGCCAGGGCCTTCGCGGCCGCGATCCGCTGGCGCTGCGGTGTGATCGCGAACGTGGTCAGCGCCGTGCGCTGGGTCCACTCGCTGGTCACCGACAGGATGCCCAGGACCGGCAGCAGCACCGCCACGGGGAACAGCGTCGATTGGAACAGGTTCTTGAACGTCTGGTCCGGCGGGTCCGCGGCGAACAGCTGGATGACCACGATCGCCACCGAGATCAGCGCGGTGGCCACCATGAGCCAGAACCCGGCCCGGGTGTCGGCCATCTTGCGCAGCTCGATGCCGGTGAGCCGGAGGATGCCGGGCCGGGTGAACGTCCGCGGCGTGGTGGCGGCGGCGGGCGTCGTCGTCAGGGTGGCGGTCATCGCGCGGTCTCCTTGGCCTCGCCGGCGGTCAGGGTCAGGAACAGCTCTTCCAGGCCGCCGGTGTCGACCGGCCGCAGTTCGATCAGCACCGCCGAGATGCTGGCCGCGACCTGCCCGACCTGCTCCGCCTCGGCCTGCACGATCAGCGCACCGTCGGCGCCACCGGTCACCGCGAGGCCGGCCCGCTCCAGGGCCACCCGCAGCGTGGCCGGGTCCAGCGCCCGCACCCGCACGCCGCCGCCGGCCAGCAGCTCGGCCTTGGTGCCGTTGGCCACGATTCGACCGCCCCCGATAACCACGAGTCGATCCGCGACCGCCTCCACCTCGCGCAGCAGGTGAGAAGAGAGCAGCACCGTGCCGCCCCGATCGGCGAACTCGCGCAGCAGGCTGCGCATCCAGAAGATGCCCTCGGGGTCGAGCCCGTTGGCCGGCTCGTCGAGGATCAGCACCCGCGGGTCGCCGAGGAACGCGTGCGCGATGCCGAGCCGCTGCCGCATGCCGAGCGAGTAGCCGCGCACGCGCCGTCCGGCCGCCGGACCGGCCAGCCCGACGGTCGAGAGCAGCTCGTCGACCCGTTCGCGGGCGACACCCTGCGTGCGCGCCGACAGGGCGAGCACCTCCCGCCCCGTCCGCCCCGGGTGTTGCGCCGAGGCGTCGAGCAGCACGCCGACCTCGCGGGCCGGGTTGGGCAGCTGCCGGTACGGACGCCCGGCCACCGCCGACGTGCCGGACGTCGGTGGGGTCAGCCCCGTGATCATCCGCATCGTGGTCGACTTGCCGGCACCGTTGGGGCCGAGGAAGCCGGTCACGGTGCCAGGGGCGCATTCGAAGGAGACGTCGTTGACGGCCGTGTGCGCCCCGTACCGCTTGGTCAAGCTGGTCACACTGATCATGCCGATAAGCCTGCCGGCGCCGGGTGGTCCAGCGCTTCGGGCCAAGGTCGATGCCGCGCGCCGAAGGTAGCCGACCGATATCGACTTTGGTCTGATGCCGCCCGCGCCGGGTGGTCGTACCATTTGATCATGAGTCTGGCAACCCGGGTCGGCCCGGACATACCGTCCATGCTGCCGGGCGGGCTGCTGCACACGGTCGATGCGCGGCCGGTCCGGCGCTCGACCCGGGACTGGGTGGTCGACTCACTGATCTTCGTGCTGGCCATGTTGTCGACGGCGGCCTTGGCCGGCAGTGTGTGGGTCGACGACTCTCTGCCCCTCTGGGTGAAATGCGCCGACATCGCCCTGGGCGTCGCGTCGTCCGCGGCGTTGTGGCTCCGGCGCCGCTGGCCGGTCGGGCTCGCGCTGGTCCTGGTGCCGATCGGCGCGTTCTCGCTGACCGCCGCCGCTGCGGGCCTGGTCACCCTGTTCACCGTCGCGGTGCACCGCCGGGTCGGCATCTCGGCGCCGGTCGCGGTGCTCAGCGCCGCCACGACGCCGGTTTTCCTGGCCTGGCGCCCGGACGAAGCGATGCCCTACTGGGTGGTTTCCGGCTTCGGGATCCTCGCCACGTTCGCGATCTTCGCTTGGGGGATGTTCGTCCGTGCCCGCCGTCAGCTCGTCGTGTCGCTGCACGACCGGGCCAACCGCGCCGAGTCCGAGCAGCAGCTCCGGGTGGCGCAGGCCCAGCATCTGGAACGCACCCGGATCGCCCGCGAGATGCACGACGTGCTGGCCCACCGCATCTCGCTGCTGAGCCTGCACGCCGGTGCGCTGGAGATCCGCCCGGACGCGCCGCCGGACGAGGTGGCCCGGGCGGCGGCGGTGATCCGGAGCAGCGCGCACCAGGCGCTGCAGGACCTGCGGGAGGTGATCGGCGTGCTGCGCGAGGAGGACAGCGAGCCGATTCGCCCGCAGCCCACGCTCGCGGACGTGCCCGCCCTGATCGAGGAGTCGCGGGGCGCCGGGATGAAGGTCCGGGTCGACTGCAAGGTCGAGGATCTCGACGCGGTGCCGGCCGCGGTCGGGCGCAACGCGTACCGCGTGGTCCAGGAGGGTTTGACCAACGCCCGCAAGCATGCGGCTGGCGTCGTGGTCGACATTCTTTTCGAGGGTACGGCCGGCAGCGGTCTGACCATCGCGGTGCGCAACCAGGCCCCGGTCGGCGCGCCCGCGAGCATTCCGGGCACCGGCACGGGGATCGTGGGTCTGGTCGAACGCACCGGCCTGGCCGGCGGCCGGCTGACCCACGGCCGCACCGACACGGGCGAGTTCGAGCTGCGCGCTTGGCTACCGTGGCCGGCATGACTGACGAGCCCGTCCGCGTTCTGATCGTCGACGACGACCCGCTGGTCCGGGCCGGGCTCTCGATGATCCTCGGCGGCACGCCCGTGCTGACCGTGGTCGGCGAGGCCGCCGACGGCAGCGAGGTGGCCGCCGCCGTCGCCGAGGTGCGGCCCGACGTCGTGCTGATGGACATCCGGATGCCCAAGATGGACGGTCTGACCGCCACGGAGCGCCTGCGCCGCACGGAGGGCGCGCCCGAGGTCTTGGTGCTGACAACCTTCGAGGCCGACGAGTACGTGCTGCGCGCGCTGCGGGCCGGCGCCAGCGGCTTCCTGCTCAAGGACACCCCGCCGGCCGAGATCGTGGAGGCGGTGCGCCGCGTCGCGGCCGGCGACCCGATCCTCTCGCCGCGGGTCACCCGGCGGCTGATCGCGCACCTCGCGGACGACGGCGTCGACGCGCGCCGCAACCGGTCGCGCGAGCTCCTGGCCCGGCTCAGCGAGCGGGAGCTCGAGGTCGCGATCGCGGTGGGCCAGGGCAAGTCCAACGCGGAGATCGCCGCCGAGCTGTTCATGAGCGTGGCCACGGTCAAGGCGCACATGACCCGCATGCTCACCAAGTTGGACCTCAACAACCGGGTCCAGGTCGCGCTCCTCGCGCAGGATGCCGGATTGACCTAGGGTCCGGGGCGTGACCGAAGCGGCAGCGACGCCCATCGAGCCCACCGTGCGGGTCTCGACCCTCGAGCTCTTCTTCGACCTCGTCTTCGTCTTCACGATCACGCAGCTCACCGACACCCTGGCCGACCACCTCGACTGGGGCGGGCTCGGGCAGTCGCTGCTGATGCTGGCGATCATCTGGTGGATGTACTCGGGCTACGCCTGGCTCACCAACGCGATGGCGCCGACGAGCACGTACCGCCGGACGCTCCTGCTCGTCGGCATGGCCGGCTTCCTGGTCATCGCGCTGGCGATCCCGGAGGCGTTCGGCGAGACGGGGTGGGCGTTCGGCGTCGGCTATCTGGTCGTCAACCTGGTGCACAGCGCGCTGTTCCTGCGTTCGGCCGGCGAGGCGGCGGTCCGGGCCGCGACCACGCTCGCGCCGCTCAACCTGTTGTCCGCGGGGCTCGTGCTGGCCGGCGGGTTCCTGCCGTCGGACCAGCGGGCATGGTGGTGGGGCGCCGCGCTGGCCGTCCAGTTCGTAACGCCGTACCTGGCCCGGATCGGCGGCTTCACGATCAACGCGCACCACTTCGTCGAGCGCCATGGGCTCGTCATGATCATTGTGATCGGCGAGTCGATCGTGTCGATCGGCCTCGGCTTCGCGGGCGTCGACCTCGACGGTTCCGCGCTGCTGGTGGCACTGCTCGGACTCGGTGTGGCCTACTACTTCTGGTGGGCGTACTTCGCCGGCGACGAGGAGCGCTCGGCGCAGGCTCTGGCCGGGATCACGGACCCGCGACGCAAGGCCTTGATCGCGGTCTTCGCGTGGGCGTACGCGCACTACCCGATGATCATCGGTGTCGTGCTCTTCTCTGCTGGGATCAAGAAGGCGATCCCGGCCGCGTTCGATCCGCTGAAATGGAATGCGGCCGCGGCACTGGCGGCCGGTGCGGCCCTGTTCCTGGTCGGCCACGCCGCGTTCCTGATGCTGCTGAAGATCTGGCGGGGAGTGCCACACCGCCTGATGGCGGCCGTCCTCTCGATGCTCACGATCTTCATCGGCCACATCGACGCGACCGCGCAGGTGGTCGCGCTGCTGGCGATCATGGCGGTCGCCCTGATCATCGAGGACCTGCCGCAGGTGATGCGCACAAGGACGACAAACCTGCACTCATTTGGTCGGTAGGCTCGCGGTTATGACCGCTTTGGACTATCTCGCGAACACCGGCGTCGTCCGCATCGCAACCCCGCTACGCGCCGGCGGCGAGGTGGTGACACCGATCTGGGCGGTGGTGGCCGCGGGCGTGCCATACGTACGCAGCGGCTATGGCCCGGATTCGAAGTGGTATCGGCGAGCCACCCGCGCGGGCCAGGTCACCTTCGTCGACGCGGACCACCGCTACCAGGCGACCGTCTCGCCGATCACCGACACCTCAACGCTGGACGCGGTCGACCAGGCTTACCGAGAGAAATACGCGGGCCAGCCCGGCACAAGCGAAATGATCGCCACAACGGCCAGGGACTGCACCCTCCGGGTGAACCTGTAACGACGAACACCCAGCGGCAAAGGGGTTGATCCCGTTTCGGCCTACGCGGACAACGGAACCGCCCCGCCCTTCCCTGTGGGTCCTCGCAGCTCGGCGGGGTCCGGGGAAGAGCCCCGGAGACGTCCCTATGGGCAAGGCTGAGCAGGCGCCCGCAACCCCGTGATCAGCATCTCGGCGAACAGCTCCCACTTCTCGGTCTGAGCGATCGCCGCCGACAGCCCACCGAGAATCGCCTGAAAATCGGCCACGCTCACGTCGCTCCGGATCGCACCCACGGCCCGGGCCCGCGCGAGCACCTCCTCGGTCCGCGCGACCAACAGGTCAGGAAATGGGCAGGTCCCACCGGACACCCCGCTGAACAGATGACACAGCCCGGCATCACCGGCCATGTCCTCGGCGGTACGCCGGACGAACCACCCGAACGCCTCGGCCGGATCAGGCATCTCGAGCGCCTGGTCGACGATCTCGACGCGCTCGTCCATCCACCGGTCGGCCAGCTCCGCGATCAGCGCCTGCTTGGTCGGGAAGTTGCGGTAGAGCGTGCCGACGCCCACCCCGGCCCGCTTGGCGATCTGCTCCATCTGCACCTCGGCGCCGTCTTCGGCGAAGGCGGCGCGGGCAGCGTCGAGCACCCGGGCGCGGTTGCGGGCGGCGTCGCCGCGCATCGGCCGGGGCGCGCCCGCCAGCTCGGGGCGCAGTGTCTTGCCCTCGGGCGAACCGGGCTGGGCTGTGGTGGTCATCACGCTGATCCTACCGAATCCGATTGACAACCGGAATCTCGATTCCGTAGGTTCGAAGCATACCGGAAGCGGAATTCGACTTCCACTTCAAACCTCGGGGGGAACGCGGAGATGAGCCGCGCTGAACAAGCAGCACCGCACAAGACCTTGGCCTTGGCCTTGCTCGCGGTGACCCAGTTCGTCCTGGTCCTCGATGCGTCGATCGTCAACGTGGCGCTCCCGTCGATCGGCCGCGAACTGAACTTCTCCCAGGACTCGCTGTCCTGGGTGACCAACGCCTACACGTTGGCCTTCGGTGGCTTCCTGCTGCTCGGCGGCCGAATCAGCGACCTGCTCGGCAGACGCCGGATGTTCATGGCCGGTCTCGGGCTCTTCGTCGTCGCGTCGTTCGTCGGCGCGCTGGCGCAGAACCCGGCGATGCTGGTCAGCGCCCGGGCCGCACAGGGCCTCGGCGCCGCGCTGGTCGCACCGGCGGCACTGTCGCTGCTGATGACGATCTTCCCGGCCGGCGCCGAGCGCAACCGCGCGCTCGGGGTCTGGGGCGCGGTCGCCGGCGGCGGCGCGGCCGCCGGTTCGATTCTCGGTGGCTTGCTGACCGAGTGGATCGGCTGGGAGGCCGTCCTCTGGGTCAACGTGCCGATCGGCATCGCCGCACTCGCCCTCGCACCGCGGCTGCTGCCTGCCGCCCGTGAGGCGGTCGGGGCCAACGGCTTCGACGTCATGGGCGCCATCACCGTCACCGCCGGTGTCGCCCTGGGCGTTTACGCCCTGGTCGACGGCAACAACGCCGGTTGGGGTTCGACGCAGACGATCGTCTCCGCGGCCATCGCGATCGCGTTGCTGATCGCGTTCGTGGTGATCGAGTCGCGAGCCAAGCACCCGCTGGTGCCGTTGCACGTCTTCAAGCAGAAGACGCTGCGCAGCGCCAACCTGATCGCGTTGACCGTGACGGCCGCGGTGTTCCCGATGTTCTTCGTGTTGACGCTGTTCATGCAGCAGGTCTGGGGTTACAGCCCGATCGAGGCCGGCTTCGGCCAACTGCCGTTCGCGATCACGCTGATCCTGTTCGCGGGGCTCACCTCGCGCATCGTGACCCGCATCGGCTTCAAGACCCCACTGCTGGCCGGCATGATCATCACCGCCGGCTCGCTGGTCTGGCTGGCACTGCTGCTGACGGCGCAGGGCAGCTACTGGACCGAGCTGCTCGGCCCGTCGCTGCTGGCCGGCGTCGGCGGTGCGCTGATGTTCATCCCGGTCACCCTGGCCGCGACGGCCGGCGCCCGGTCGGACGAGTCGGGCCTGGCATCCGGCCTGATCAACACAACCCAGCAGGTCGGCGGCTCGATCGGCCTGGCAATCGCGGTGGCGATCGCCACGGCGGCCACCACGTCGTCGCTGACCAACGGCAACACGCCACCGGTAGCCGCCACCGACGGCTTCCAGCTGGCCCTGCTGGGCGGCGCCGCGGTAGCGGCACTGGGCGCGCTGTTCACCGCCTGGCTGCTGCCAGGCCTCAAGAACCAGCCGGCTGCTGTCGACGACGAGGTCGACGACCGCGTAGCCGTCACGGTCTGACCTTCGGGGGAATGGGGGCGAGGGCCCGCGCCGGTTCGGCGCGGGCCCTCGCGCATGCACCCGACCCAGAGATACGCCACATCGCTCCAGCCACAGGACCAGGTCGGTGCGGGTTCGCCGTGCTGACTCAGGATGGCTCAGGTTGCGGGTGCGTCCGGTGTTGGACGGCTGGGGCGTGGCGGGCCCGCACCCGGTCCGGGCGGGCCCGCCGCGCCGGATCAGGCGGGGTATTCCGTCAGTGCGCTCGTGCTGAATGAGCCCACGCAGGGCGTGCCCGCGTCGTTGATAGTGCGTTCGATGCCACCGCTGCCGTCCAAGAAGACGGTGATCATGTTGTGGAACCGCACCCCGGGTCGGTCCGGCACCTCGATGCCGCGCGCGGCCCGGATGTCGACACCTTGGTTGAAGTATGAGTAGACGCCCAGGCCCCACGCCTCATGCGTCCGCACGGACGGTGCGACCTTGTAGGACGCCCAGCCGTTGCCCGTCGGGCTGGTCCATGCTGCCTGGCTCGGCGGGTCGTACGGCATCTCGCTCTGGTAGAAGATCGTTCGGCCGCGCTCGCCGTTCCAGATCGTCTGCCACTTCTGATAGTGCTCGACGAACAGGCCGTACGCGGTGACGTCGTCGCCGTTGACCACCACGCCCACGTCGGCCGTGTTCTGGGTCCAGCCGATGCCGTTGCCGTGGTCGCCACGCCACGCCCAGATGTTCTCCAGGATCGTGTCGTCGCTGTTGACCACCAGGCTGGTCTTCGCCCGGCCGACCCACGGGCCGCCGATCCGGATGAAGACGTCCTGCAGCGAGGTCGGGTTGCGCGAATGGTCGCGCCGGCCACCGCGCGAGCCCACCTCGATCAGCGTGTCGGACTCCCGCGCGCCGGCGTCGACCAGCACGCCGGCCACCTTGACGCCGTCGACGTCCGCGATCTTCAGTGCGGCCTCGCCGGTGTCGGGCGCGAGGCTCGGCATGCCGAGGCCGAGCACCACGGTGTTCTTGTGCAGCACCCGCAGCGGCCGGTCGAGGTGGTAGACGCCGGGAGTGAGCAGCAGGTGCTTGCCGAGCGCGAGAGCCAGGTTGATCCGCGCCGCACTGTCGGACGGCTTGGCGATGAAGAAGTCGTCGATGTCGATCGACGAACCGGCCTCGCTGCCGTCGGACCAGGTGGTGCCGGCCGTGTCGCGCTGCAGCGCCGGCACGAAGACGCGGTAACGACCTCGCTCGTCCACGTACAAGTAAGGCTTCTCGCGGGTCACCGGGCTGGTCGGCAGCGTGGTGTAGGGCGGGTTCGGGAAACCGGTCGCCGGCGCTCCGGTCACGCCGGAGAAGACCTGGTTCCAGACACCGTTGGTCCACACGTCACCGAGCTCGCTGTCGCGGGTCAGCCACTGCTGCTGCGAGCCGTTGATGGTGATGCCGTCCACCTTGGAGTTGGCGATGAAGCCGCCGCTGGAGTAGCCGCCGTTGCCGGGCTCCAACCAGAGGATCCCCTTCACGTGTACGCGTCGCATCGGCGACGCCTGGGAAACCGCCCACTGGTTGGACCAGTCGGTCGGCGTCACCGTGAAGTTCTCGGCGGAGCGCCAGAAGTTGGTCAGCGCCGAGACACCGCCGGGCACGTTGGGGTTGACCTGGCCGACCACCCGGACGGCACCGGTGATGTCCACATCGGCCGGCGACCGCCCGAGCCCGGACACCGTGGTGTAGTAGCCGAGCCGGGCGTTGACGTCGTAGTGGCCGGGCTTGAAGAGCACCGCGTACCTGTTGGTGCCCATCTCGTTCTTCTCTTGCTGCGCGAACAGCTCGTCGAACTTGGCCTGGATCTCGGCCGCCGGCGTGCTGGGGTCGTAGACGAAGACGTTCGGACCGAAGTCGGGACCACCGCGATGCGCGGCGGCGCTGCCGGGAAGCGCGAAAACGCCGGCAGCCGTCAAGGTGGCCGCTGCAGCGGCGGCGCCAAGGAGACGGACGGTTCTCATCGACCTGCCTAACGGGGACGGGGATGTGAGAGCGCTCTCTCAGATCGATCCGTTTCTACCCGGTGACAGGGGTGTAGCGCTAGGTGCCGAAGGGTCAGATATCGGTGACGACCGGTGGCTGGGTGCCCTGCTCCCACGGCGGCGGGCCCTCGAAACGCAGCGAGTGCACGTCGAACAGGACCGCGTGCTGCACGCCGAGCGCGGGCCCGGCCATGCCGGACGCCCAGGTCAGCATCCCTTCCGGGTCGGGACCACCGACGCCGAGGCCCTTGGTGTATTCGGCGTGCGCGGCGAGCGAGGCGATGCCGCGCTGGAGCGGCTCACCGGTGACGTCGACGCCGTGCGTGGGCCGCTCGGCGCCCGCGATGCAGACGAAGCGCACCCCGTTCCACGGCTCGACGCCCTCGTCGGCCAGCTCCGGGAAGATCCACCGGTTGCCGGCGTCGCGCGCCGCGTCGAGCGCGGCGAGGCCGACTGCGCGGTGGTCGGCCTGGTTGGTCATGCCGCCGACCATGCGGACCGTGAACGCACCGGTCAGGATGATCTCGGGCCGGTGCCGCCGGATGGCGCGGGTGATGTCGCGGCGCAGCGCGTTGCTGTATTCGACGACGCCGTCGCGGTAGTCGAGGAACTCCACGACGTCGACGCCGACCTCGGCCGCACCGGCGCGCTCCTCCTGCTCGCGCAGCGGCGCGGCCTGCTCCGGCGACATCGAGTCGATGCCGGCCTCGCCACGGGTGGCCAACAGGTAGGTCACCGTCTTGCCCTGCGCCGTCCAGCGCGCGACCGCGGACGCGGTGCCGTATTCGATGTCGTCGGGGTGCGCCGCCACGGCCAGCGCCCGCGACCAGTCTTCCGGCAGCGCCGGCAGAAGAACGTCAGTCACGGAAAAACCCTAGCCCGATCAAGGCTCGAAGACCCGCGTGGCGTTCAGTCCGAGCCGCGACAGAGACCGGCGCGGTCCGAGGCCCTTCGGCAGCCCCTGGATGAAGTCGCGCCAGACCGCCCGGTCGGCGGCGAGCGCGTCGAGATAGCGCACGCAGAGGTCCGGCGTGATGAACCGGCGCCGGCCGTGCGAGGCCCGCATCGCCTCGGTCATCCGGCGCTTCTCGTCCGTCGTGCGGTCGCATCGCGGTATCGCCTCGATGATCCGGTCGACCATGGCCGTGCGGTCGGCCAGGAACGCGGCCCAGAACGCGTGGTCGGCGTCGTCGACCGACCCGCCGTCGTCCAGCAGCGCGTAGATGCCCTCGGCCAGGCAGTCGCCGAACTCCTCGGCCCGGGCCCGCTCGGTCGTCCGGAACGGATCGTAGGGCTCCTGGACCATCAGTCCCGTGACCGCGGTCGGGCTGAAACCGTCCTCGTCGAGCAGGAAGAACCAGTCCTCGTTGTAGATGTCGGGGAAGAACGTGGTGGTGCGCCCGACCGGCACGACCATGGCGCCGCCACCGACGAACGTCTGCTGGTCGACGCCGATCACCCGCAGCGCGTGGCAGACCACAGAGTTGTCGGGGTAGCCGGCGTTGCCGAGCCCCACCATGCTGAACTGGTCGAGCAGGCCCGCGGCCGCCGCCATGTCCTCGGGGCGCACGGAACGGATGTCGTCGTCGAGGAACGCGACCCGGTTCCAGCCCATCATCCGCGAGAGAGCCAGCCCGATGTTGCGCTTGAGGCTCAGGTCTCCCCGGCGACGGAACTTCGGCTCGTCCGGCAGGGCCGAGGTGGCGAACGCCGGCAGCCGGACCCGGTCGTCGACGTCCGTCGCGATGAGCTGCGCGCCGATCCGCTGCGCCGCTCGGAGAGCGCCATCGGCGCCGGAGCGGAGGCTGCACAGCGCCACGAGCGGGCAGTCGAGCTGCTGCGCCAGGCGCAGGGCGAAGGTCAGATAGACGGTCGGCCGGCCCGTCGGCACGATGATGGCGTCGAGCTGCTCGGTCGCGGTCACCTGGTCGACGCGGCGCAGCAGGCGGGTGTGCGACGTGTGATGGCGCGGAGCGCGCGCCGGCGACTCGGCGGGCCGGCTGGCCACGTCGGTCACGCGGACCACTCGTGGAGGACGTTCTCCGGCTTGGTCCAGTCGGGCGTGACGACCTCGCCCCGCACCACCCGCACCCGGGACAGGATGCTGTAGGTCTGCGCGTCTTCGAAGCGACTCCGCACGTGGCCTGCGTTGCGATCGCGGAAACGCTGGTCGGTGAGCGCGCGGACCGCGCCGTAGACTCCCCGACCGAACATGCCGTTGCACACGGTGACGGTCCTCAAACTGTTGTATGGGTTCTGGCCGCGACAGAAATGCGCGATGTCCTCGACCAGGATCCGGCGGCCGTGCTCGTTGATGAGGGACGGCCGGTGTTGTCGCCCGCCGCCCTCGCGCACCTCGAAGGCGCCTTCGTCGTCCGGCTCGTCGGTGATGCGGGTCAGTTGCCGCACCGGCACACCCAACGAGTCGAGGACCGCGGTGGTCAGGTCGTTGAAGTCGACGCCTCCCAGCAGGACCAGGTGGGTGGTGAGGTGGTCACTGGTTACCAACGAGGCGCGCATGAACCAGACGTCGCTGTCCGGGTTCGCCGCTCGAACGTGTCCGTGCAGCTCCACCAGGGAATCCAGGTCCGCGTGGCTGTAGAGGGCGACGTAGTCCGGGCTGTCCTGATCGGTGTAGACCGGATCCGCGCGACGCGCCTCGGGCAGCTCGCCACAGACGATCGTCACGGGTGCGCCGTCGCCGAAGTACCACGGGCCGGCGGCCGGCGGATGGTTGGCGAGCTCGGCGGGCTGCCGCGGACCGGGCACCCGGCCGACCGCGGCGGCGCGCAGGCCCAGCAACTCGTCCTCTAGCTCCCGGCGGCGCTCCTCCTCGTCGGTGGTCAGGTCGGTGCGCAACGCCGCCCGGCCGTCCACGACGGACCGTGGTGTGGCGAAGAAGCGGGCGTAGCTGGTGAGCCGCTCGGCGGGCGGCGCCTTCGGCGCCGTCGTGCGTTCCCACGACGAGATCAGCGGCACGCTCACACCGAGCGCCCGCGCGAGCTGCGGCTGCTTTATCGGAGTCGGCCACTCGTTGAGCCGGAGACGGCGTAGGCGCACCGCGAGCACCCGCGCGGGGTCGTCGTCGCCAGCCATGCCGTCTCCTTCAGTCAACTTCAGCGAAGAAGCCTGAAGTTGCGTCCCACGTGGATGACGGCAAATGAATGCCACATTCACGCCGATCGGTGCTGTCTGCTGCACGATAGCAGTTGATTCAGCTCAATGCTGAAGTTTAAGCTGAAGATCCAACGACGTTACTGAATCTTAACGAGAGGGGTGAAGCGCGGGGAGAAGCTTAGCAGGGTCCACTTTGGCTGTGGAACACAAAAGACACCCTCGGCGGCAACCGAGGGTGTCTTGCAAACGGCAAGCTCCTGCGGGTCTGAAGCGAGGAGTCCGTCCATGTCCACGGTAATCGCTCTGTCCGATCTGGCCAAGGACTCCACTGTGCTGGATCAGGGCACCATCACCCCCTTGCTCGCCGCCTTCGCCGGACTCGTGCTGATCGGTGCGTTCTACGACCTCATCACGCAGGTAGGCAAGGCATTCGTGCACGCCGTGCGGATCGTGGCGGCTGTCGCGCTCGGCGCCTCGGCTCTGCTGACCGTCATGGTCGTATTGGCCGTCGTCGTGGTCCGCGCATAACGCGGATCTGACGAGACTTCACCTTCGACCGGCACCATGGCGGTGTGGAGATCCGGCCGGCGTCCGCCGAGGACATGCTCCTTCTCGAGCGTGTCCTCGGCCCCGAGCGGACGGCCTTCTATCGCCACCGGCTGAAACGCCAGGGTGTGGTGCTCACCTCCTGGGAGGGCGAGGACCTCACCGGCACCGTCTACGTCACCTGGGAGCCCGCGGACGAGGATCAGGTCCGCCTGTACCTGCCCGGCGTCCCGTTCGTACACCGGCTGTATGTCGTGCCCAGCAGGCGCAAGAAGGGTCGGGGTCAGGCGCTGCTCCGGGAGGCGGAGGAACTCGACGAGGTGCGGCTGGCCGGGCGGCTGGCGATCGGCATCGACCTCGACAACGACCTGGTGGTGCCGCTCTACGAGCGCCTCGGCTACCGGGAGTGGGCGCACGGCGTCGTCGAGACCGAACGGGAGGAGCACCTGCCCGACGGCACCGTCGCGACGTACCCCGATTTCTGCCGGATCTTTGTGAAGGATCTCGATTCGGCCTGACCGGATACTGTCGGCGGGTGCGAATCGGGGTTTTGGTGCTGCCGGCCGATCCTTGGCCGGAGAGCCTGGCGTTGGCGCGGCGGATCGAGGAGATGGGTTACGACCATCTCTGGACCTACGACCACCTCTCCTGGCGTCGCTACCGGGACAAGACCTGGCATGCCGCGATCCCGTGGCTGACGGGTGTCGCGGCGCACACCTCGCGGATCCGCCTCGGCACGATGGTCTCCTCGCCCAACTTCCGCCACCCCGTGACGCTGGCCAAGGAGGCGATGACGCTCGACCACATCAGCGACGGGCGGCTCACCCTCGGGATCGGCGCCGGCGGCATCGGCTTCGACGCGACCGTGCTCGGCGGGCAGGTGCTCACTCCGGGTGAGCGGGCCCGGCGCCTCGACGAGTTCGTCGGCCACCTCGACGCGCTGCTGAGCGAGCCCGCGACCTCCCGGGTCGGCGACTTCTACACCGTCGACGAGGCGCGGATGATCCCTGGCAGTGTGCAGCGGCCGAGGGTGCCCCTGGCGGTCGCCGCGGGTGGGCCCAAGACCATGAAGACCGTCATCCGGTACGCCGACGCGTGGATCACCGAAGGCGACGAGGCGAAGATTCGGACGAACGCCGCTTTGATGGATGAATCCGGCCGCACCATGGACCGGATCCTGCTCGTCGACAACGGCGACGACCGCCCGCTGGCCAGCGTCGACGCGTTCACGGACCTGGTCGGTCGCTACGCGGAGCTCGGCTTCACCGATCTGGTCTTCCACCACCCACGCCCGGACGACCCGGTGTGGACCGACGACCCGGCGATGGTCGAGAAGATCGCGACCGAGGTGCTGCCCAGCCTGCGCGGTTAGCCGGCCTCGACCTCTTCGAGGCGGGCGGTGGCGATGTCGAAGACGAAGCCGCGCACGTCGTCGCGGTGCGGCAGCCAGGGGCAGCCCCGGACGGTGGCGATCGACTTGCGCACGGTCAGCCGGATGTCGCTGAACCCCGGGACGTTCCACTCGGGCACGACGCCGGTCTCGGCGGTGAGTCGCTCGCGGAACGCGTCGTCGTCGAAGCCCTCCATCCCGCACTCGGTGTGGTGGATGACGACGATCTCGCGGGTGCCGAGGTAGTGCTGGCTCACGGCGAGCGACCGCAGCACGTCCTCGGTGGGCAGCCCGCCGGCGTTGCGAATCAGGTGGGCGTCACCGATCTGCAGCCCGAGGGCGCCGAACAGGTCGAGCCGGGAGTCCATGCAGGTGACTATCGCCAAACGCAGTTTGGGCCGCTGTGGGCGCGGCCCGGGGAACGTCGCGGCGTAGGTCTCGTTGGCATGGAGCAGGTGGTCGATCGCTGACACAGATGGAGTACAACAGACCAGCCGACCAGGGTGCGACATCTTCCCGGGGTTTGCCACGCATGTCACGGCGAATTACCCCAGGACCAGCTATTCGACGGGCTTGCCGTTGGCGGTCAGGGCGACGTCGATGTTGCCGCGGGTGGCGTTCGAGTACGGGCAGCTGTCGTGCGCGACCAGCACCAGCTCACGGGCCTGCGCGTCGTCGGTGATCGAGGGGAGGGTCACGTCGAGCTCGACGGCCAGCTTGAAGCCGCCCGTGCCCGTCGGGAGCAGGCTGACCTTGGAGTCGATGGTGGCGTCGCCGGCTTCGACGTGCGCCCGGCGCGCCGCACCCGCCAGGGCCGACTCGAAGCAGGCCGCGTAGCCGACCGCGAAGAGCTGTTCCGGGTTCGTGCCGCCGCCTTCGCCGCCCAGCTCCACCGGGGTGCGCAGGTCGACCTCGAGGGCGCCGTCCGAGGTGCGGCCATGGCCGTGCTGGCGGCCGCCGGACACGTGGGCCTCGGCCGTGTAGAGAACCTTTGCCATGCAGCTAAATTAGCGCGGTGCTCCGTGGTAGTTGCGACTCTTGCGGGTCGCCCGCCGGAGTTGCAGGATGCGCGCGCAGAACGGGACCGCCGCGATCAGTGCGCCGCCGATGGCGGCCAGCAGCAGGGCTACGCCCAGCGGCATCGTGAAGTCCGCGGTCAGGAAGTGGATGCGCACGCTGGCCAGGTTCTGCAACACGAAGACCAACAGGAAGGCGAGCAGGATCACGCCGACCAGAAGGATGATCCACGAGAAGCTGATCTTGGTGCGGCGCATCTCGTCGGGGAGGTTCCCCTTGGTGGAAACGGACCGACTCATGCGACCCACCTCATCCCATAGCTATCCCAAACATAGCCTGTCGAAAACGGAAAATCCCCATAAAAGCCCACGTCAACCCGAGGCCGCACCAGGCGGGCTGCGGTGTTCAGCGGAGGCGGCCCTCTTCGCCGCCGGCCAGAGCCGACGCGACAGTCGCGTAGGCCGGCACCTGACGGGTCAGGCCCACCACCCCCAGCAGCTTGTGCATGAACGGGGACGGGGCCGCGAGGGCGAGGTAGCCGCCGCTGGCCGCGCAGCGCCGGTGCGCGTCGACGAACGTCGACAGGCCGATCGAGTCGCAGAAGCCCAGCAGGGTCAGGTCGATGACGATGCGGTTGGTGGGATTGGGGTGGCGCAGCAGCTTTTCGAGCGCCGCCGCGAGCTCGCCCGCGGTGTCCACGCCCAGCTCACCAGCCAGCTTGACGACCGTCGCGCCGCCGGCGGGTGACTCCGCAACCGTGATGCGCACGAGAACCCCCATTCTCGTCTTCCGTCAAACCGTAACTTCGCTCTAGGGCATACAACGGACAGCGTGTGCGGTGGCCGCGAAATACCTCTGCCACCGAGGTAATCTTTGGAAGATGACCAGCAACGCGGAGGTAGTCGGCGAGTTGATGTCCATCACGGCGGCCCTGCGCCGGCTCTCGCGGCGGCGCACCGCGGAGGCGGTTGCCGTTTCCCCGCTCCCCGAGGCGCAGCGCGAGCTGCTGTTCGTCGTCGCCAACCAGCCCGGCATCGGCGTCGCCGCGGCCGCGCAGGCGCTCGACCTCGCCGGCAACTCCGTGAGCACCCTGGTCAACCAGCTCGTCGACGCCGGCCTGCTGCACCGCGATCCGGATCCGGCCGATCGCCGCGCCGCCCGGCTCAGCCTGACCGACAAGGCCAGGGACCGGATCGCCGCCTGGCGCGCGGCCCGGGCGGCCCTCATCGGCGACGCCCTCGACCGGGCGACGCCGGACGACCAGGCCGCCATCGCCGCGGCGCTGCCGGCCTTGCGCCGGCTGCTCGACCAGGTGCGCGCCGACATCGCCGAACCGGCCGGGAGGGGAGCATGACAAGCCCTGCGGTGGAAGTGCGCGACCTGCACTACAAGTTCGGCGAGACCACGGCCGTCGACGGTGTCGACCTGACCGTCGCACCCGGGGAGATCTTCGGCCTGCTCGGGCCCAACGGCGCGGGCAAGACGACCACCATCCGGGCCATCACCGCGCTGCTGCCCGTACCCGCGGGGGTCATCGAGGTCTTCGGTCTTGACGTCGCGAAGCGCCGGATGGCCGTGCGGCGCCTGATCGGCTACGTCCCGCAACAGCTCTCCGCCGACGGCTCGCTGTCCGGCGTCGAGAACGTGTCGCTGTTCGCCCGGCTCTTCGACGTGCCGAGGGGGCAGCGCAAGGCCAAGGTCAGCGAGTCACTGGAGATGATGGGGCTCACCGAGGCCGCCGGCCGGCTGGCCAAGACGTACTCCGGTGGCATGATCCGCCGGCTCGAGCTGGCCCAGGCCCTGGTCAGCTCGCCGCAACTGCTGATCTTGGACGAGCCGACGATCGGGCTCGACCCGATCGCTCGGGGCAGCGTCTGGGAACGCATCGCCGCCGTGCGCGCGGAGACCGGCATGACCGTGCTGCTCACCACCCACTACATGGAGGAGGCCGAGCAGTCCTGCGACCGCGTCGGCCTCATGCACCGCGGCCTGCTCGGCAAGCTGGGCACCCCGCGCGAGCTGATCGACGAGCTGGGCCGCCCGGAGGCGACGCTCGAGGACGTCTTCCGCGCGTACTCCGGTGGCTCGCTCGACGAGGAACAGAAAGGACTGCGCGATGTCCGTGCCACTCGCCGCACCGCTGGCCGGCTCGGTTGACGTCGACCGGCGGATGAGCCCGCGGCTGGTCCTGTCGCGGGTGGTCGCGCTCTGCATCGTCGAGATCCAGAAGCTCTCGCACGACCGCAGCGAGCTGATCACCCGTGCCGTGCAACCCGCGCTCTGGCTCGTCATCTTCGGCACCACGTTCACGAAGCTGCACGTCATCCCGACCGGCGGGGTGCCCTACCTCGACTTCCTCGCGCCGGGCGTGCTGGCCCAGTCGGTGCTGTTCGTGTCGATCTTCTACGGCATCCAGATAATCTGGGAACGCGACGCGGGCGTGCTGGCCAAGCTGATGGTCACGCCGACGCCCCGGGCCGCGCTGGTCACCGGAAAGGCCTTCGCGGCGGGGGTACGCGGACTCGCCCAGGCGGTCGTCGTCTACGCGATCGCCGAACTGCTCGGCGTGCGGTTCACGGTCAACCCGTTGCGGTTGCTCGGCGTGGTCGTGGTGGTGCTGCTCGGCGCCGCGTTCTTCTGCTGCCTGTCGGTCACGATCGCCGGCCTCGTGCTGTCCCGGGACCGGATGATGGGCATCGGCCAGGCGATCATGATGCCGCTTTTCTTCGCGTCGAACGCGCTCTACCCGGTGGAGCTGATGCCCGGCTGGCTGCAGGTGATCAATCACTTCAACCCGTTGAGCTATCAGGTCGAAGCGCTGCGCGGATTGCTGATCGGCACCCCGGCCCGGCTGCCGCTGGACTTCGGGGTGCTCATCCTCGCGACGGTAGTCGGCATCGCGGCCGCATCCGGACTATTGGCGCGTCTGGCGCGATAGCCCGCTCACACTCTGGTACGCACTCGTCCGAACTCGACCGGATCCCGGTATTCTCGACGGTCGCTCCGGCGATCGGGTGATTGCCCGATGAGGGGGCGATCAGCGACCGGAGGGAATGCGGCGATGATCGATGCGCGGAGCCGGGTTGAGGCCCTTCGTGAGGCCCTGGACAGCCGGATCATGGTCCTGGACGGCGCCTGGGGCACGATGCTGCAGGGCGAGCAGCTGACTCCGGCCGACTACCGCGGCGACCGGTTCACCGAGCACTCGCACGACGTCACCGGCGACCCGGACGTGCTCAACCTGACGCGGCCGGACCTGATCCTCGACGTGCACCGGCGCTACCTCGCCGCCGGCGCCGACATCACCACCACCAACACGTTCACGGCGACCAGCATCGGCCAGGCCGACTACGGCCTGGAGGCCTACGTACGCGAGATGAACCTGGCCGGCGCCCGGCTGGCCCGGCAGGCGGCCGACGAGGCCGGCGGCAGGTTCGTCGCCGGCTCGGTCGGCCCGCTCAACGTGACGCTCTCGCTGTCGCCGAAGGTCGACGACCCGGCCTACCGGGTCGTGGTCTTCGACCAGGTCAAGGCCGCCTACGCCGAGCAGCTCGCGGCGCTGGCCGAGGGCGGCGTCGACGTGTTCCTGATCGAGACGATCTTCGACACGCTCAACGCCAAGGCCGCTATCACCGCGGCCCGCGAGGTGGCGCCGGACGTTCCCTTGTGGATCTCGTTGTTCGTCGACCAGAGCTCGCGGACGCTGTCCGGCCAGACGGTCGAGGCGTTCTGGAACGCCATCGCGCACGCGCAGCCGCTGGTCGTCGGCGTCAACTGCTCGCTCGGCGCGCACCAACTGCGTCCTTACGTGGCCGAGCTGTCGCGGGTCGCGGGCACCTACGTGAGCATCCACCCCAACGCCGGCCTGCCCAACGCGTTCGGCGGCTACGACGAGACGCCCGAGGTGACCGCCGAAGCGCTCGGCGAGTTCGCCGGCGCCGGCCTGGTCAACCTCGTCGGTGGCTGCTGCGGCACCACGCCGGCGCACATCGAGCACATCGCGGCCGCCGTCCGGGGCAGCGCACGGCGCGTGCTGGCCCAGCCCGAGACGAGGAGCAGGTTCAGCGGCCTCGAGCCCTTCGAGATCGGCCCCGACACCGGCTTCGTCGTCATCGGCGAGCGCACCAACGTCACCGGCTCCGCCAAGTTCCGCCGGCTGATCGAGGCCAGCGACCACCAGGGCGCCGTCGAGGTCGCGCTCGACCAGGTGCGCGGTGGTGCCAACCTGCTCGACGTCAACATGGACGCCGACCTGCTCGACGGCGCCAAGGCCATGACCACGTTCCTCAACCTGATCGCCACCGAGCCCGAGGTCGCCCGCATCCCGATCATGGTCGACAGCTCCCGCTGGGAGGTGCTCGAAGCCGGCCTCAAGTGCGTGCAGGGCAAGGGCGTGGTCAACTCGATCAGCCTCAAGGAGGGCGAGGCCGAGTTCCTCGCGCACGCCCGCCGGATCCGCGACTACGGCGCCGGCGTCGTCGTGATGGCCTTCGACGAGCAGGGCCAGGCCGACACCGTCGCGCGCAAGGTCGAGATCTGCGCCCGGGCGTACGACCTGCTCACCCAGCAGGCCGGGTTCCCGCCCGAGGACATCGTCTTCGACCCCAACGTGCTCGCCGTGGCCACCGGCATCGAGGAGCACAACGACTACGCGAAGAACTTCATCGAGGCGCTGCCGCTGATCAAGGAGCGCTGCCCGGGTGCGCACACCAGCGGCGGCATCTCCAACCTGTCGTTCTCGTTCCGCGGCAACGACGTGGTCCGCGAGGCGATGCACTCGGCGTTCCTGTTCCACGCGGTTCGCGCCGGGCTCGACATGGGCATCGTCAACGCCGGCCAGCTCGCGGTCTACCAGGACATCCCGGCCGACCTGCTGGAGCTGGTCGAGGACGTGATCTTCAACCGGCGCGCGGACGCCACGGACCGGCTGGTCTCGTTCGCCGCGACGGTCACCGGCTCCGGCACCAAGCGGGTGGTCGACCTGTCCTGGCGCGAGGCGTCGGTCGAGGACCGGCTCGCGCACGCGCTGGTGCACGGCATCGTCGACTTCATCGAGGTCGACACCGAGGAGGCCCGGCGCCAGGCGGCCCGCTCGCTCGACGTCATCGAGGGCCCGCTGATGGGCGGCATGAAGGTCGTCGGCGACCTGTTCGGCGCCGGCAAGATGTTCCTGCCGCAGGTGGTGAAGAGCGCCCGGGCGATGAAGCGCGCGGTCGCCTACCTCGAGCCGTACCTCCAGGCCGAGAAGGTCGCCGCGGCGGCCGACACCGAGACCGACGACAACGAGACGGGCAAGGGCCGCGGCACCGTCGTGATGGCCACCGTCAAGGGCGACGTGCACGACATCGGCAAGAACATCGTCGGCGTGGTGCTCGGGTGCAACAACTACGACGTGATCGACCTGGGCGTGATGGTGCCGGCGGCGACGATCCTCGACACCGCCGAGGCGGTCAGTGCCGACGTGATCGGCCTGTCCGGGCTGATCACCCCGTCGCTCGACGAGATGGTCTCCGTGGCGGCCGAGATGGAGCGGCGCGGCATGAAGCTGCCGCTGCTGGTCGGCGGCGCGACCACCTCGCGCCAGCACACCGCGGTCCGGATCGCGCCCGCCTACGCCGGCTCGACCGTGCACGTGCAGGACGCCTCGCGGGTCGCCGGCGTGCTGGCGGGCCTGCTCGACCCCGAGCGGGTCGACGAGTTCGACGCCGGCAACCGGGTCGAGCAGCAGCGCCTGCGCGACCAGCACGCCGACCGCGAGAAGCGGCCGCTCGTGCCGATCGCCACCGCCCGGGCCAACCGCGAGGTGGTCTCCTTCGACGAGCTGCCGGTGCCGGCGTTCACCGGGCTCCGCGAGGTCACGCCCGAGATCCGCACCCTGCGCGAGATGATCGACTGGCGGTTCTTCTTCATCGCCTGGGAGCTCAAGGGCAGCTACCCGGCGATCCTCGACGAACCGGTCGCCCGTGAGCTCTACGACGAGGCGCAGGCGCTGCTCGACCGGATCGAGGCCGAGCGCCTCCTGCGGGCCCGCGGCGTCTACGGCTTCTGGCCCGCGCACAGCGAGGCCGACGACATCGTGCTCGGCGTCGGGCCTCCCGACGCGCAGGGGCGCCGCGAGCAGCACCTCCGCTTCCCGATGCTGCGGCAGCAGCGGCAGGACTCGCGGCCGGCCCGCTGCCTCGCCGACTACGTGGCACCAGCCGGCGACCACCTCGGCGCGTTCGCCGTGTCGATCCAGGGCGCCGAAGAGCTGGCGGCGGAATACGAGGCACAGCAGGACGACTACCACGCGATCATGGTCAAGGCGATCGCCGACCGCCTGGCCGAGGCGTTCGCCGAGTGGGTGCACCTGACGGCGCGTCGCGAGTGGTACGAGCCGGACGCCGACCCGAGCCTCGACGACCTGCACCACGAGCGGTTCCGCGGCATCCGCCCGGCGTTCGGCTACCCGGCCAGCCCCGACCACAGCCAGAAGGGCCCGCTGTTCGACCTGCTGGCCGCCGGCGACGTCGGGATGGCCCTGACCGAGAACTTCGCGATGACCCCGGCGGCGAGCGTCTCGGCGCTGCTGTTCGCGCACCCGCAGGCCCGCTACTTCGCGGTCGGCCGGATCGGCGAGGACCAGGTCCGCGACTACGCGCAGCGCGGGGGCGTCCCGCTCGCCGACACCGAACGCCTGCTCCGCCCCAACCTCGGCTACGAGCCCAAGGAGCGCTGATCCCGTGCCTGAAAAGCTGCTACCGGTCGACGACGCCACGCTGTGCGCCGAGACGTTCGGCACGGCCGGCGACCCGGCGATCCTGCTGATCGCGGGCGCCGCCGGCTCGATGGACTTCTGGCAGACCGACTTCTGCACGGCACTGGCCGACGCGGGCCGGTTCGTGATCCGCTACGACCACCGCGACACCGGCCGCTCGACGAACTACCCGGTCGGAAAGCCCGGCTACACGGGCGCCGACCTGACCACCGACGCGCTCGGTGTGGCCGACGCGCTCGGGCTCGCCCGGGTCCACCTGGTCGGCGTCTCGATGGGCGGCGGCATCTCGCAGGAGCTGGGCATCCGCCACCCCGACCGGGTGGCGTCGATCACGTTGATCGACACCAGCGCCGCCCTGCCCCGCCCCGCGGACGCTCCGCCGCTGCCGCCACCGGCGGAGCGGATCCAGGCCCTGTTCGGGTCGGCACAACCGGAGACCGACTGGACCGACCGCGCCGCGGCGATCGACCGCGTGGTCTCCGACCTCGCGACCTTCGGCGGCTCGGTGACGCTCACTCCGGCCGAGGCCCGTGAGCTGGTGGGCCGCTTCTACGACCGGACGACGGACTTCGCGGCCAGCCAGACCAACCACTGGATCGTCGCCGACGGCAGCCTGCCGGTCGCCGGTGGCATGGCCGACATCGCCGTGCCGACGCTGGTGTTGCACGGCACGCAGGACCCGATGTTCCCGCTGCCGCACGGCGAGGCGATGGCCCGGGAGATTCCGGGCGCCCGGCTCGTGCCGCTGCCCGGCGTCGGCCACGAGCACCCACCCCGCCAGGTCTGGCCGATCGTGTTGCCGGCGATCATCGCCCACACGGCGGGGCAGTGAAGGCCGTTGACGGCGTAACGTGATCAACGCTCGCCAGCCGTGCCTTTGTCGGCGTGTCGCACGGCTGGCGAGCCTCACGTCCGGAAGCCGCCAGCATTCCGCCGCCGCGGATCGAAGACTGACCCCATGAGCTTCCGCACCCACGCGATTTCCGACGAGACCCTCACCGGCGTACGCACGAGCGGGCGCGACGTCTCCGGCCACCCGGTCGAGCCCGTGGTGGCCACCGGCGGCGAGCCGCTGCGCTGCTGCCTGCGGGACGCCGAGCCGGGCGAGGACCTGATCCTCTTCGGGTACGAGCCCGCGCTGCCTGCCAGCCCGTACCGCGAGATCGGCCCGGTCTTCGCACACGCACAGCCGTGCTCCACGCCACCCGCGGCGGGCTACCCGGCGGGCTGGCGCGGCCGCCGGCAGGTCCTGCGCGCCTACGACAAGCGGGGCTGGATCCACCCCTCGACCCGCGTGCACGACGGCACCGATCCGGAGGCCGAGATCGCCGCCATTTTCGCCGACCCGGAGGTCGACCGGATCCACAGCCGCAACGTGGCTTACGGCTGCTACATGTTCGCCATCACCCGCTGATCACGCGTGGTCCGCTTCACGTCGCAGTCCCCTTGGAGGTCACCTCAGGCAGGCGTTGAATGGGCAGGCGACCGTAACACCGGGTGACGCTGGAGGGACTGTAGGTGTCGGATGCCGCGTCTTTGGCTTCCTTCGCCCAGCGGGACCGGGCGATGCGGTGGGCCGTCGGCATCGGAGTCGGCTGGCTGGCGGTCTTCGCCATCCTGCTGGTGATAGCCCAGGTCCATCCCTCGACCGTGCTGGTCGATGTGCCATATCTCGTGCCGATCGTGGCGGCTGTCGGATTGTCCGGCGCCGCCGCGTGGGTCACGCGTGGCCGCACCCGGGTCGCCTGGGTCCTGCTCGCGATCTCCAACGCGCTGTGGCTGACCGGCGAGGTCGTCTGGGTCTACTACACCTACGTCCTCCAGCGCGGGCCACCCGCGGTGTCCGCCGCCGACTTCTTCTACCTGTCCTCGTACGTGGTGGCGATCCCGGCGATCCTCGTCGGCATCGGCAGCAGCGGCCACCTGCGGCACGTTCGCGGGCTGCTGGACGCCGGCCTGCTGGCCCTCGGGCTGGGCACGATCGGCTGGCAGGTGGCCATCTCGCCGTCGCTGCCACAGTCGCCACGGTTGGCCGACTTCGTGGCGTTCGCGTACCCACTGTTCGGTGTGGCCATCGTCACCACGCTGGCGGCCGTCGGGCTGGCCGGGCGGCACCGGCTGCCGGCCTGGGGCGTGCTCGTGGGCGCCGGCTTCGCGGTGGCGGGCGTCACCGACGCCGTGTACGCGTACACGATCGCCGCGCAGAACATCAACAGCAACTGGATCAACGTGGGCTGGCAGGTCGAGGCCGTGCTGTTCGGCCTCGCCGCGGTCGCCGCGATCCGCCGACCGGAGCCCGAGGCCCGGGAGCGCACCAGATCCCGGGACCTGACCGCCGTGCCGCTGACGATCGCCGCCCTCGCGGCCATCGGGCTGCTCGTCGCGGACCGCGTGGACCAGGGACCCATCACCGGCGGCATGCTGGTCATACTGCTGGCGCTGTTCGCCGGCCTGCTGTCCCGGCAATTGTTGATCATCCGGGACCGCACCAGGCTGGCGACCCAGCTTCGGGCATCGCTGCGCGAGCAGGAACGGCTGGCCATCACCGACGGTCTGACCGGCGTCTACAACCGCCGCTTCTTCCAGGAGATGCTGCGGATCGAGGCCGAACGCGCGGATCGGACCGACACGCCGCTGAGCGTCGTCCTGCTCGACCTCGACGAGTTCAAGAAGGTCAACGACGGGTACGGCCATCCGGCCGGCGACGCGGTGCTGGCCCAGATCGCCGACCGCATCCGCGGCTCGGTGCGCGCCAGCGACATCGTGGCGCGCTACGGCGGTGAGGAGTTCGGCTGCCTGCTGCCCGGCGTCAACGAGGAGGTGGCCGTCGAGATCGCCGAGCAGATCCGGCAGTCGATCAGCCGCAGCGAGGTGGCCGTCGGCCAGGGCCGCAACGTGCGGCTGACCTCGTCGCTCGGCGTGGCCACCGGCGGCACCCGCGACTCCCACCCGTTGGCCGACCCGGACGGCCTGGTCAACGAGGCCGACGCTGCGCTGTACCGGGCCAAGGCCACCGGCCGCAACCGGGTGGTCGCGGCCGGCATGCTGGTCGACCCCGTGTACGCGGACCCCGACCTGCCGCCGGGCCTGGTCTGGCTGGCGGACCGGATCGACGCGCAGCTCAGCACGCACGAGCACAGCACCGCGGTGTCGCGCTGGTCGATGCTCGTGGCCGAGCGACTGGGCCTCGACATGGCGACGCTGCGCCGGGTGGCGGCCGCCGGCCGGCTGCACGACATCGGCAAGGTCACCGTCGCGGACGCGGTGCTGCGCAAGGCGCTGCCGCTGACCGCGGGGGAGTGGGAGCAACTGCGCCGGCACCCGGACGAGAGCGCGCGGTTGCTCACGGACCTCGGCGGCCGGCCGGACCTGGCGGCGGTCGTGGCGGCCCATCACGAGCGCTTCGACGGCACGGGTTACCCGCGCGGCCTGGCCGGCACGGGGATCCCCATCGAGGCCCGGATCGTCACGGTCACGGACGCCTGGGCGGCGATGCTGGCGGACCGCCCGTACTCGCCGCCGCTGACGGTCGCACAGGCCCGCGCCGAGATCGAACGGTGCCGCGGCACCCAGTTCGACCCGGCGGTGGCCGACGTGTTCCTGGATCTGGTCACCGAGGGCCTGATCGGAGACCTGGCCGAACCGGCCCGCGCCTGACGTTCACGGTGCGCGTGTCCGGCGTACACATCGGCCTCGGACCGAACTCACCGGTTGCCGGCACCCTTCGCGGGTGCGGAGATCGATTGTCGCCCTGTTGGTGTTGCTGGTTGGACTCGTCGTGCTGCCCTCACCGGCACACGCGGCACCGCGACGGGTGCCAATCAACGGCGCCGGTTCGACGTGGACCGCCAACCTGATCGACAAATGGCGGCGGGAGCTGGTGCAGCGCCAGATCTACCTCAACTACAACCCGACCGGATCGGCCGACGGCCGGCAGCAGTTCACCATGGGGACCGTCGACTTCGCCGTCACCGAGGTCCCTTATGGACTCGATGGCGACCCACCGCCGGTGCGGCAGTTCACCTACCTGCCCTTGGCCGCGGGCGGTCTCGCCTTCGCCTACAACCTGCGGGCCGATGGTAGGCAGATCACGAACCTCCGCCTGTCGGGCGACGTCATCTTCAAGATATTCACCCGAAGCATCACGCGCTGGGACGACCCGCTGATCAAGGCGGACAACCCGGGCATCGTGCTGCCGGCCAAGAACATCCTCTCCGTCGTCCGGCAGGACAGCGCCGGCACCACCCTGCAGCTCACCCGCTGGATGAGCACGCGGTATCCGGACGAGTGGAACGCCTATTGCGGCACGCCGCCGTGCGGTGCGACGCCGCTCTTTCCCGCGAACGGCCACGTGTTGCAGCAGGGTTCGCTCGGCGTCACCGGCTACGTCCAGCAGGCCTCGGCCGACGGTGCGATCACCTACGTCGAGAACGCGTACGCCATCGGTGCTCGGCTGCCGGTCGCCAAGGTCCTCAACGAGGCCGGCTACTACGTCTCACCCACGGCCAACGCGGTGGCGGTCGCGCTGAGCGCCGCCGAGGTCGTCGACAACCCCGCCGACCCCGCCACGCTGGATCGGGTCTTCACCAACCCCGACCCACGGGCCTACCCGCTCTCCGGGTACTCCTATCTGGTCGCACCCACCGCGATCGAGCGGGGCCTCGACATCGACAAGGGATACACGCTCGCCGAATCGGCCTCCTACGCGGTGTGTGAGGGTCAGCAGTCGGCCGATGTGCTCGGCTACGCGCCGCTGCCGATCAACCTGGTCCGGACCGCGTTCGACCAGATCCGTCGCATCCCCGGCGCCGAGGTGCCGGCGGATCCGATCGCTGGCTGCGCCAACCCGACGTTCGCGCCGGACGGCACGAACACGCTCCTGGAGACCGCGCCACAGCCCGCGGAGTGTGACAACCGTGCCTCTGGCCAGCAGTGCGCCGGCAGCACGATCGCCTCGGGGATCGACTTGACCGTGAGCGCCACCCAGATCAACCCCGGCGACCCGCTGACGCTGACGGCGTCCGTGCGTCCGTTCGGCGTGACCGGCACGGTCGCCTTCCTGCGCGGGCCGGACGCGACAGCCGTCGGGTCCGTCGAGGCGATCGGCGGCACCCTCGCCCAGTTGACCACGCACACCCTGCCGCCTGGAAGCTACGAGCTGACCGCTCGCTTCGACCCCACCGACCCGAGCCTGTACGCCTCGTCGGTCTCCCTTCCGGTGCGGATCACCGTCGGCGGTACGCCCGGGGACGGTCGACAGGTCGAGATCAGTGCCGAGGTGGCGCCTGGTGCTTTCTCGCTCGCGGTCGCGTCGCCGACGGCGAACCTGGGCGGTGGCGTCGTCGGCGGCTCGGCAGCGGGCCCGCTGCCGGCGGCGACCGTCGTCGACCTGCGCGGCACCAACGGAGGATGGGACCTGACCGCCCAGGTCGAGGACTTCACGAACGGGGTGGCGACGATTCCGGGCGCTCAGTTGGGCTGGACGCCGTCGGCGAGCAAGGTGAGCGGGTCCGGCGCGGTGCTGCCCGGGTTCCCGGTCGTCCCAGGCACGGTGGTGGGCGGCCTCGCCGACGGCGTAACGCTCTGTTCGGCCCCGCCGGCGGGCAGCGCCGGCACCTTCGTCTGCGGTGCGGACCTGCGGCTCGACGTGCCGGACACGGCGGCACCCGGCGACTACGCGGCGACCCTCACCCTGACGCTGGCCTAGTTAGCTGCGCGAGCGGGGGAGGCAGCACTTCTTGTATTTCAGGCCCGAGCCGCACCAGCACGTGGCGTTGCGTTCCGGTGGCCAGGCGATGTGGGTGTCGGGCAGGTCCGTGAGCTGTCGCGCGTAGCGGGCGCGGACGGCGGCGTCGCTCGGGTCTCCGTTGGCGGTCAGCCCGGCCGCGGTGCCGCGCAGGACGCTCAGCCCCGTGGCGCCGCCGTCGGCCAAGCGGACGAGCGCCTTCTCCAGCCTGGCCCGATGCGCGTCCCAGTCGGCGTCCGGGCGCACCTGGTCGAACTCCGCCTGCGGGAAGAAGAGCAGGTCCGCCTCGTCCGCCGGCGGCTGTTGGGCGCCTCGGTTGAGCTGTGTCTCGAGCCGGTCCGCGAGGTCGTCCTGGCGGTCGTGCGGCAGGTTCAGGTCGCGGCGCACCCGGTGCCGCTGCTGGAGCAGGAAGAACAGCACGCCGGGTGCCTCGGGCGGGCCGACCTCCTCCGGCGCCTCGCCGCGGGCCTCGAGCATGCCGTCGACGGCCTCGCTCAGCCACTCCTCGGCGGTCGCGTCCCGCCGGCCGGCGGCCAGCGCGGCGCTGACATAGGCGGCCGCGTCCGCCTGCTCGGTGAGCATGGGCCGCAGCGCGGTGACCACCTCGAGCGCCTCGTCGTCGCGGCCGAGCCGGAACAGGATCCGTGCCCGCAGCGCCCGGGCGAAGCCCGAGCCCGGGGTGTCCTCCTCGGGGAAGGCGGCCACGGCCCGGTCCGCGTACTGGAGGGCGGCACCCAGCCGGGACCGCACCTCGGCGATCTCGGCGGCGAGGCTCAGCGCGTCGCCGGCGTCCTCGGGATTGGCCAGCCGGCCTTCGTCGACGGCTTCGGCCAGGTCAGCGGCGACACCGAGCGGATCTGCCGTCCCGAGCGCGGAGCGGCGAAGTTCGGCGAGGTCGGCGCTGGTGAGTACGTCGTTGGCGAGCACGCTTTCACGGTACGTCGGCGCCCGCCCGGCGCACCGGCAGATCACCTGTTATGTCGATCTCCCGGGCGTGGGTGTCAGCGGAATGCCGCGACACCGCGGGCCGCCAGGTCGCGCACGCGCAGGCCCAGGTGGGTCCTTGGGACCAGCATTCCGGCGGCGCGGCCGACCCGGCGTCGTTTGGGGTCGACCAGGCGGCGGTGGGCCGCCTCGTAGCGGGCGAAGCCCGTCGCCGGGTCCGCGGCCAGCGCGGCCGCCAGCGTCTCCGCGCCGGCCATCGCCAGCGTCGAGCCGTCGCCGAACAGCGAGACGCAGGACGCGGCGTCGCCGAGCAGGGCGATTCGGCCCGCGGACCACGAAGCGAGCCGCACCGCGCTGACCGCGTCGAAGTACAGGTCCTCGGCGGCCGCCAGCCGGTCGAGCAACTCGGGCACGCGCCAGCCCGCGTCCGCGTACGCCATGGTGACGATCTGTTTGTGTTGGGTCTGGTTTCGATGGTCGAAGCCGGGCACGGGCGCGGAGCGGAAGATGAACGCGGCCAGTGCCGCGCCGCGCGCCGGGTGGATGGACACGAGGCGGCCAGGAGTGTTGTGCAGCAACACATCCGTGCCCTCGTCGGAGCCGAGCGGCACGGTCGCCACGTAGAGCCCGAGGTGGCTGACGAACTCGCTTTCCGGGCCGAACGCCAGCCGCCGAGTTGTCGAATGTAGACCGTCGGCGCCGACCACGAAGTCGAACCGACGGGGCGCCGCGCGCTCGAAGGTGACGTCGACGCCTCCTGCGTCATGGGCCAAAGCGGTGATCGTGTCGTCCCAGACGAGCTCGGCGTCGTCGCGGACCGCGTCGAGGAGCACGGCAGCCAGGTCGCCCCGCGGCAGCTCGACCTCGTCACCACGGGTGGCGGGCATCGGGATGCGGGCCAGGGACCGGCCGTTGCCGTCGACCAGTCGCATGGCGGTGGCGTGGGTCGCCACCGCGCGCAGCCGCGGGACGATGCCCATCCGGTTGGCGACGCTCCAGGCCGGGCCGCGGACGTCGACCGGGTTGCCGCTGGACCGCGGGCCCGCACCGCGTTCCACGACCGTGACGGCGAAGCCGTGCCGGGCCAGCCAGTAGGCGAGCGTGGGACCGGCGACGCCGGCACCGGAGATCAGCACTGAGGTCATGTTGTCGACGATAGCTGCACTCGATGCAGAATTGCAACGAGTGCTGGATCGCAGTTGGTGCGATAAGATCCACGCCATGTCGCTCCGTGATCGCAAGCGCGCCCGGACCCGTCAGGCGCTGGTCGAGGCGGCCGCGGCCCTCTTCGAGCGGGACGGCTACGACGAGACGACGATCGCCGACATCGCGGCCGAGGCGGAGATCGGGACCCGGACGTTCTTCAGCTACTTCGCCAGCAAGGAGGAGGTGCTGTTCCCGGAGAGCGACGCCCGGGTGCGGGCGGCCGTCGAGGCGATCGCCGACCGGCAGCCAGGTGAAGGGCCGACCGAGGTGCTGCTGCGCGCGCTCCACAAGATCGGCGACGACAGCGACGACCTCGGCAGCCGGCTGGCCGCGTTGCGGCTGCGCTTCATCAGGGACATTCCGGCGGTACGCGGTCGCGCGCTGCAGATTCAGACGCAGGCGCAGGGTGAGATCGCCCGGCACCTCGCGGCCGCGTTCCCGGACCAGCTCGACGAGGTCGGCGCGGCGGCGCTCACCGGGGCGTTCGTCGGCGCGGTCACCGCCGCGTTGCAGGTGTTGCTGGGTGACATGGACCGGTTGGACGATCCGGCCGCCGTGCAGGCGGCGGTGCGGAAGGCGACCGACGTCGCCCTCCGCCCGTGGGCTGGCTGATCAGCGCTTGCGGCCGACGCCGCCGTAGTGCGGAACCTCGTCTGCCGCCGCGCCCGGGTCGGACCGCCACTGCGAGCAGCTGACCACGCCCGGCTCGATCATCTCGAGGTCACCGAAGAGCCGAGCCACCTGCTCGGCGCTGCGCAGCACCATCTTGGCCGCCGGGCCCTCGTTCCACAGGCGCAGCGCCTCGGTCATGACCTCGCCGTTGACCTCGGTGGTCGGGTGGGAGATCGCCACGTAGCTGCCCGACGGGAGCGCGTCGACCAGGTGCCGCAGCAGGGCGGCGGCCTCCTCGTCGTCAGGCACGAAGTTGAGGATGCCGAGCAGCATGACCGCGATCGGCTGGTCGAAGTCGAGCGTCCGTTTCGCGCCCGCGATGACCGCCTCGGGATCGCGCAGGTCGGCGTCGAGGTAGTCGGTGCTGCCCTCGGCGTGGCTGCTCAGCAGCGCGCGGGCGTGCACCAGCACCATCGGGTCATATCAAGCCTGGTTGTGGACACACAACCGATCACCGTCCAGTCCCTATGCATGGCCAGGACCGGCAAGCCGAATCCCGGAAATAACCCACAGATTTTCGCCTGTATCTATCCGATTTGATCGGGTAGGCGACGCCCGGTCAGCCCGTATCGCGGCGACCGGCAACCACCAACGCCGGCCCGCTGGCGCATGTCCAACGTACCGGGCGGCGCATAAACCCTCCCGCGTCAGCATCCGGACCGCCCGCGTCGTGACCTCTCCGGCGCGCTAACGGGCGGTCGACGCGGACTCTGACCGGCCCGGCGTCGACCGTGCGCCGGTCGCTGCCGACCCCTTGACGTCCTGACCCGCCGCGCGGGCCGGGGCCGATTGCGCGTGCCTCGCGCAGTCAACCTCCCAGCCGCTCCCGGCGCATGTGCCCCCGGTGAGCGCGATCCCGAACCCCTTGCCAGCAAAGGACTTCACCCATGAACAGCACACCCGACAGCTACTCGTACCAGTCGACCCCTCAACGGAGGTGACCCCATGAAGACCCCAACCGACAAGATCCTGTTGACAGTGACGGCGTTGTTCGTCGCTGGGCTGGCCATCGTCGCGGGGGCAATCAGCTTCGCGCATATGCGGGAACTGGCGACCCACCACGGTCAACTCGGCTGGAAGTCGTACGCGTTCCCGATCAGCGTTGACGGCCTGGAAATCGTCGCCAGCCTCTATCTCGTGGCACAACGCCGGGCCGGGCGGCCCACCGGCGTGATTCCGTGGGTCGCGCTCATCGTCGGCACCCTGGCCAGCCTGGCGGCGAACGTGGCCGTAGGCGGCGCGGACCCGATCGGCAAGGCACTTGCCGGGTGGCCCGCGCTGTCCATGCTCGTCTCGGTCAAGCTCCTCTTCGGCCTGATCGACCACAACACCGATGGTCACCAGGCGGACGGCCGGGACGATCAGCGGACGTCCGCAACCGTCCCGGACGTCCCAGGGACCGTCCGCCAGACGGGACGAGACGACACGGCACCGTCCGGGACCGTCCTCGCTGAGCGGACGAACGTCCCCGTGCCGTCCGTGACCGGCCCGGCCGACCGGCCCGCCGCGCCGACCACGCTCGCCCCGGGCGGGGCGGGACAGCGCGCGGCGAGCGACTCCGGCGAGCAGGCGGCGGCGCCGCTGGCTATCCGGACCGTGGCGCATCTCGTGCCGGCGGCGCGGGCGGCCCGCGCGACTCTTGCTAGTGATGGCCGGACGCTGTCGCGGGACAACCTCGCGGACGTGATGCGCGACGATGGGCACGGCGTATCCAACGAACGGGCCTCACTCCTACTCAAGATCCTCAAAGCCGAGCGGGATGTGACCACAATCGGCCCGGCATCCGCCCGGCCCCGTCCGGAAGATCTCGACCCGCTGTCGGAGGTGGTGGCGTAAGCCCCGATCGTAGGTTCTCGCGGACAACGAGGGGCGCTCCTACATGGGGTGTCCCTTGGCCAGTTGCTACGTAGCGCGCGTCCGGGACTTCGCTAATCGGCCCTCAGCGGTTTGGTGCCGGTCGGCCACAAGAGGCCGGCGGCGCGGTCGGGTCGACGGGCGCGCAGTAGTGCCCTGAGGGTTGGTACGTCAACATTGCCGAGCGCTTCGGCCAGGCGGCGGTACGTTACGTAGTCAATGCCCCGCTCTCGGGCCGCCTCATCCCACCGAGGAAGTGTTCCGAGTATGTCGTCGCCCGAGAGAGGACGGCGCTCTCTTCGCTGACTTGCCTTAACGCGTTCTACATCCAGTTCGGTGCTTCCCAGGACTCCCACGGCGAGCCGTTCGGCTTCTGACAACGACTCAGTCTGCGCCAAGGCTGGGACGAGCGGGTTCGCGTGGCAGACGGCCGACATATCCAGCTCGTGGACGCTGGGGCTGCGCGCCGTCAAGGGGACTGGAATGCCAGCGTCACGGATTTCAACCGTGCCACGGGTGCCGAGACTCGCCGAGGCAAGCAACGTCGTTGCCTCCGACGGATGCCACTGCAAAACGGCAAGGTACGGCTCCCAGAGAGCGGCATCAACCGACAGGACGGTGGCATCAGCACAACGCTCAACCACGACATTCTCTGGAAGCTCGCCGTCGAGCCCGGGTCCCGCGATCCAGGCCAGCGACGGCAAGCCCAAACAGCTCGTCGCAGTCAGAGCGTCAGCGAGCGGACTACGAAGACCGGCATCGCCGGGCCGACCGAGCAAATCGCCGCCGACGTCGACTACACGAATGTGTTCGGCGCCCAACTCGGTGGCCGCCGCTGCGATCTGCCGATGGATGGACCGCGCGCCCCCTGACGGATCGAGCAGGATGAGCGGAAATGGGATCTCATCCGCAAGCCGAGGAAGCGTAGATCCAGCCGGTGCCACCGGCCGACTACGCCCGGTCACTTGCCACCAGTCATTGCGACGCTCCAGACCTGCGAAGTCAGCCGCGCTGCGAGGACCGGGTAAAGGGTCAACCAGGAGGCGATCCCAGGCGAACGTAGCGACTCCTACGCCGCCCCCAGGGGCAAGCGGGGACAATGCTGCGGCGGCGATAGCGTCGCCACCACCGCCCGCGGCGACGAGAAGCGTGGTCACCGCGACAGCGTAGCGGTGCCATAATGTCCCCCGAGTTGCTAGTGGTCTAGGCCAGTCACAGAAAGTAACGAGATTGCCGGAAATCCAACGCGTCCTTCCCAAATACATGCAGATCGCCAACTACCTGCGTGACCAAATCTTGCGGGGCGACCTGCGGCCGGGGGACGAAGTGCCGTCTGAGCGGCAGATCGTCGCGGATTGGAGTGTCGCGCGGCCAACGGCTGCACGTGCGCTAGAGGCGTTGCGCCGACAGGGATTTGTTGAAAGCCGTCAAGGTTCGGGCAGCTACGTGCGCGAGGGCATGCGGCCCAACCGACTCGCCCGGGAGCGTTACTCTCGGGCACGCGAGACCGGAAAGATCTACCCGTCGAACGAGCGGGCAGAGATCGTGGCAGCCGGGTACAGCCCCGCTCCCGAGGCCGCCGCGACGGCGCTCGGCATCGCCGTGGGCGCAGATGCGGTCCGACGCCAGCGCGTGATCTACGCTGATGATCACCCCGTGGAGATCTCGACCGCCTGGTATGCGCATCCCATCGGCGAACTCGCGCCGAAGCTCCTTGTTCGTGAGCGCATCCGCGCCGGCACGCTGGTGTACGTGGAGCAGTCGACCGGCAGGCAGGCCCGGTATGCCCGAGACGAGATGAGCGCACGCATGGCCACCTCGGAGGAGCGCGACCGGCTAAACCTGTCGGACCCCTCCGCCGTCCTCCTCGTCCGACATGTGGTCTACGACGGCGAGGATCGACCGTTCGAGTTCACCGAGGCCGTGTATCCCCCGAATCGGTGGGCGTTCGAAGCTACCTATCCCGTCTTCTGAGCCATGCCCCGTTAGGGGCTAGATCCACTGGCAGCATGCGTTGCGGTTCGCAATTGGCCTATGCCACAATGCTGCGCAAGTGGCCTATGCCACTGAGATCAACAACCGGGGCGACTCGGCTGGTCGTCCTCTGAGGGGGCGGCGTGCACACGGGTTCTCGGCGTGTGCACCACAGGAAAGTGCAAGAAGGCTCCTCCGCTGTGGCTCCTGTCGTACGTGAGGTACCTCCGTGCGGCAGGACGCCCGCGCGGACCGCAGTGCGGGCATCAACGCCCGATAGGGAGCGGAAGGAGACGAGTCGCATGAGCGCGACGACGTATTACGCCGCGACAGCGGCCGAGCGATTGGCCGAGGCTCAGCGCACGCTCGATACGCACATCACGTCCAGCGCGACCGGCCTTTGTCTGGCGTGCGGAACGCTTGGCCCTTGCCGCAAACATGAGGCGGCGTCCGGGGTGTTCGAGCGGTCGGCGCGGTTGCCGCGCCGACGTCCGGGTTTGACTCGTCCGGAGTTGGTGGGCGCGCGGCTGGTGTCGGCTCGCGGTGGGTTGCTCGGCGGCGCCGCGTGACCGCGCCGGTGCGGGCGAGGTTGCCCCGTTCCGGTGATGTGCTGGTGTTGAACCGGGCGGCGAGTGTCCAGTTTGGAGGATCGAACGCGATCCTCGCGCGGGTAATCCGCTGCCATGACTGGCCGACCTATGAGGGTTGGTGTTGGTTGGACGTCTACCAGCTCACCGTGACCGGCGACGCGGTCGAGCGTCGCTCGGTGTTCGTTCGGGTCGCGGGGCTGCGGACGATTGTTGGTCCGGCGAAGCGGGGGCGTGTCCGGTGAGTACCGCCGTGATTTTAGTGCACCGGCCGTCGCGTCCTGACTGGCGTTGCCGGGTTGACGGCGGGCAATGGCCGTGTCCGGGTGCGCGGGTCGAGCTGGCGGCGCGGTTCACCGAGGACGGGGCGGCGCTGGCGGTGTTCCTTGTTGAGCACTTGTTCACCGCGTCGGAAGACCTGTTCGGGACAGCCGACGGCAAGCCGCGGTTGCTGGCCGACCGGTTCCTGTTCTGGGCGGGCTGCCCGACCACGACCGAGCGGGCGCTCAATGTTGGCCCGACCGTTCCCGAGACGGCGCCGATGGTCAGCGCATGCGGCGGCATCGACCGATTCCAACCGCGAGACGGGGGAGATCGATGAGGCACTGAACGTAGACAGCAAAAGGTAACGGCCGAGGGTTACGCGCGCCGCTGCGGAGTGCGCGAAGCCGTGGCCCTGTAGGCAACGTTCCCCCGACCACCCACTTTCCCGAGGATGGGCTTTCTCCATGTACCAAGCGGGTCCGAATCACCTGCTATCGAGTGCTCGGCGGGCACGGCAGTCTCCGTCTGGGTCCGGGCGGCCGATGTCCAGGCAGGAGTTGGCCGACGCGGTGAACGTGTGGCTGTTCGAGAATCTGGGGCAACGGTGCTGCGTTGTTGGCGGGTACGTCGCCAAACTCGAACGCGGCGAGAATCGTTGGCCCTCCGCGCACAATCGCAGCGCGTTCCGGGCGGTGCTGGGCGCAGCAACGGATGCCGAGCTTGGGTTCTTCATCATCCAAGGCCACGCCAAGGACGGCGCGGACGAACAGCGTGCCGCGCTGACGGTCCCGGCGTGCGGGTGCGGCCTGGTCGTGGGTCGGTGGACCCCACGGGAAGCGCGGATGTTGCGTGAGGCGCTACGGATGACGGTACGGGCGTTCGGCGAACACCTGGGCATGACCACTAACACCGTTTCGTTGTGGGAGAACGCCCGAGCGGTGACGCCGCTGCGCCTGGCCACCCAATCCGTCCTTGACAGGGCGCTGAAGATGGCCGATGCCGACGCGCGGGGCCGGTTCGCGGTGCTGTTGGGCGCCTCCGGGCATGACCCGGGCACCGCTACCGCGGGGCCGACGCCATTACATGCCGTGGGCTGAAAGCCAAGCGCAGCAACCCGATTCGGTGAAGGGCCAGCCGCGCATGGTGGCGCAGCGTTCGGGTTCTGGGCAGAGGCTGATACGTGGAGATCGAGTCAAGAGGAGAAGGCGTTGATGGCTGAGTTGGACGCGTCGCGGGCGCGGCTGGACGCGTCGCTGTCGGTGTGGGAGCTGGCGTACCGGTTGGCTCTGCACACACAGATCGGGTTCGGCGATCACGCGGTGCTGTTGAGCCTGGACCCGCGCGGAACGGTCCTGGACGACGACACCAGGACGGTCCTGGAACGCGTCGAATGGGCGTTGTCCGACACACAGTTTGTGTTCGATGGCAGCACCTTCATGTTGATGGAGTTCACCGGACACCCGCTGGACGCCATCCCCGCCGTCGCGCACGGCCCCGCATCTGGACGGCTCCGCTGGGCGGTTTCGCGGTCGCTCGTCGGAGTCCTGTTGACAGCGGCGTTGTGGCTCACCCGGCCCCGCACGGTCCGCGTCAACGGCAAAGAACCGACCACGAAGGCGGTCGCCTGATGCCGTACCTGACCGGCATTCCCGACACGATGAGCACGGACAGTGGCGGCTCGCGGTGGGACGTACGGGAGGAGCCGGACGCGGTCTACGTCCGCAACTCCAGGGTCCCGCACGGCGAGGAGCTGCGATTCACCCGTGACGAGTGGTCCGAGCTGCTACAGGTGATCGCAGCCGGCGGCCTCCCACCGTACGCAGAGGAACTAGGTAGCGGGCACGTCGTGAAAATCGCCCCGCCCGGCCGCGACAAAGACGCGTTGTTCTTCTGGCTTGACGAGATGGGCGCCTTCACCCACGACGTCCGCACCGGCAAGTACGGGCCGATCCCCGCGTCAGCCCGCTCGGGAGTTGACCAGCAAGCAACAGACCCCCGGTGGCGTAGCTGATGGCCAGGCAACGGTTCTGCGAGATCAACGCTTGGGCGGCGTTCGTCCTCGTCGGGCTGTCGGCGGCGTTCGCGTTAGCGGCCGAGTTCTCCGACAAGGCCGGCTTGTGGCCGTGGGTGGCTCGGACGGTCGTCGCCGGGTTCCTGCTGCTCGTCCTCTGTGCTCTGACCCTGCCGCAGGTGCCCTTCGCTGCCGTAGCGCCCCCGGCTGCGGCGCAAGCCGCGCCGCTGCCCATCGCGGCGCTGCCGGCAACGCCGTCACCTACGCCGGTCAGGTCGTATCCGACGGTGGAGCCGGTGTGGCGCACGTTGGAGCCACTGCACCGTGACGGGAGACCGTTGACAGCGCAGATCGCGCAGCGGATCGCACAAGCTATTGACGCGGGTCGTCTCGAACCCGACGCGAAGCTGCCGTCCCAAGGGAAGATCGCCACACATTACGGCGTGTCCAAGTGGACGGCGTACGACGCCATCGAGGCAGTGGTGAAGTCAGGGCACGTGCGACGGCGGGCCGAGGGCGGGTACGCGGTCAACACCCCGAATCCGCAGCCAGCGACCCCGGAGCCGGTCCGATGACCCCGGTCCGCCCTGACGTGCCTTCCCGCCCCTACCCACCGGCGGGACCGGAGCAGGTCGACCGGCAGGTGCAGGGGCGGCTGCGAGTGGGCGAGGCGTGGTTGTCGGCGGGGCGGGTCCTCGCGGCCCACCGGGTCGCGGCCGGGCTGACCCAACACAACCTCGCCGGATTGGTGCCATGGTCACGGAGCACGATCGCGAACGTGGAACGGGGCCGGCAGAACGTCCCGGACGCGTTCTGGGCGCAGTGCGACGCGGTGGTGCACGCGGGGGGCCGATTGACGGCGGCGGCGGCCGATGCGCGGTCGCTGGCCCGTGTCCACGCACAGCAGGTGGCCGCTTCGCGGTCGGCCGTGCCGCAGATGCGGTGGTGCCGGTGCGGCGGCCTGCTGCGGGTTCCGGTCGGGGTCGGGTGGCCGGGTTGATCCCGCGGCCGCGGACGGCGGCCATTCCCGCGGGCGGTCGCCAGCGCCGTCACCGGCGGACTACGGCGCCCGCCAATCGCGCGGGGGTTGCGTTCGCGCACATCCGATAGGCACACGCGTTCTTTTGCTCGATACGGCGACCCTGCTCGGGGTTGGGATCTGGGGAGACACGATGAGCGCAACGACCGCACCACCCGCGACGACGGCACCGGCCGTGCAGGACGGGTCTACACCGGTGCCGATGCCGCGCTATGTGGAAGTGGAGACGTCCCGGCGGTGTAACCGCACCTGTGCGTGGTGCCCCAACGGCGAGAGCGACGCCCGCCGCGCCCAGCAGATCATGGACTGGCGGCTGTTCCGGCGGGTGGTTGATGAGCTGGGCGGGAGCGGCTTCGATGGGTTCTTTGCCTTCCACAACTACAACGAGCCGTTGCTGAACCGGCGCATCCTCGATGAGGTCAGCTACGTGCGGGCGACGATCGGCGCGGCGCGTCCGGCCATCTACAGCAACGGCGACGTGATCGACGCGGCGATGTTCCACCGGCTGATCGACTCCGGTGTGGCGTATCTGCGGGTGACCCGGTATCCGCACCGGGCGGAGACACCCGCCTCGTTCGAGGCCATCCGGGCGTGGCTGCATCAGAAGGGCTTGACCGATGAGGCGCCGTGGCGTTTCGAGCCGGTACGTCAAGGGCTGGCCGCGTTGGCTGACCTGCGGGGCTGCCGGATCGAGGTGATCTCTCCGCAGATCATCGAGGCGTACAACCATCGCGGCGGCGCGGTCACCACGTTGCCGATGCTGGCCAAGTCTCGCACCGCGCCGTGCCTGATGACCGCTACCAGCGCGGTCATCGACTACCGCGGCCGGATGAAGATGTGCTGCTGCGTCTATCCGGAGGCGCCCGCACACGCCGGGTACGTCATCGGGGACCTGCACACGGCCACGTTCGCCGAATTGTGGGGGTCGGCGCAGATGAACGCCTACCGGGCGGCGCACGCCCGTGCCGACTGGTCACTGTCGCCCGCGTGCGCGTCGTGTGTGCAGCCGTTGCCGGAGACCCGGCAATGAGCGCCCCGGTGATGGCCGAGACGCGCGAGCGGGTCCGGTCGGCGGCGGTGTCGGCGTGCGCGCCGGGCCGGCTGTGTCTGGCCGGTGAGTCGCTGGACTGGATGACCGGCGGCCCGTCGGTCGTGGCGGCGGTGCCGCTGCACACACAGGTGAGCGTGACTCGGGGCGACGGCGGCCCGGTGGTGCTGCGCTCCCCGGACAGCGAACCGACCGCGCGTGCGGTGGCCCTGTCGGACCTGGGCGGCTATGCCGGCGACGGGCTGGACTACATGCAGGCCACGGCGAAGGTGGTTAAGGAGTCGTGGCCGTTGCTGATGGGTGGCGCGACGATCGAGGCGCGTTCGTCGGTGCCGGTCGGCGCGGGGTTGTCCAGTAGTGCCGCGTTGACGGTGGCGACGGCGGCGGCGTTGATGCGGTTCGCGGTCGGGGTGATCCCACAAGCCGCGAGCGTGGCATGGGCGGCCTACCACGCGGAGGCGGGCGAGTTGGGCACGGGCGCGGGGTGGATGGATTTCCTGGCCTGCACGCACGGTGGTGTCTGCCGTATCGACGCGGGCGAGCAACCCCGGGTGACGCGGCTCTCGGACAGTCTCGGTACGCCGCTGGTGCTCATCGACACCGTGCAGCGGCGCACCACGCGGGCGGTGCTGGCCTCCAAACGCGACCGGTTCCGGTCCGGTGACCCGGGCATGCGCGCCTACGCCGACGCGGCTACCGGCCTGGTGGACGAGATGACCGGCGAGTTGCGGGCGGCGATGCCGGACCCGGGGCGGGTCGGCGCGCTGCTCAACGAGGGACAGACGTTGCTGCGGGACCTGGTGCGCTGCTCCACCGACCTGACCGACCACTGCGTCATCCGTTGTCTGGCGGCCGGCGCCTACGGGGCGAAGCTGACCGGCTCGGGGCACGGCGGGTGCCTGTTCGCGCTTGTGCCGTTGGATGCCATCGGGCCGGTGCTGGCGACGCTGCGTGACCTACCCGTGCGCGTCATGGTGTTCACTACCAGTGAGTCTCACGGGGTGGTTTTCCCCCCGTCTGAGTTCTAGATCCACAAACAAGGGGGTTTCCGCACCGATGCAGGACCTGGGCAAGCTGATCAAGGCATACGACATCAGGGGCACCGTCCCGGACCAATTCAACGAGGGGCTGGCGCGGCAAATCGGCGCGGCGTTCGCCGAGTGGACCGGCGCGGACACCATCGTGACCGTCCGGGACATGCGCCCGTCCTCACCCGGGCTCGCGGCGGCATTCGCCGAGGGGGCCACCAGCCGAGGTGTGAACGTCATCGACGCGGGCCTCGGGTCCACCGACCTGATGTACTTCGCCTCCGGACACCTGGGCGTGCCCGGTGCGGTGTTCACCGCCAGCCACAACCCGGCCCAGTACAACGGGATCAAGCTCTGCCGCGCCGGTGCCGCCCCCGTGGGACAAGACACAGGGCTACGCGCTATCCGCACCATGATCGAACACGGCATCGGTGCCGGCAACGGCACCCCGGGCACCGTGTCCAAGCTGGACCTGCTCGGCGATTACGCCCGGCACCTGCGGGGCCTGGTGGACCTGTCCGGCATCCGCCCGTTGAAGATCGTCGTGGACGCGGCCAACGGAATGGGCGGGCACGTCGTCCCGGCCGTGCTCGGCGACGCCCTGCTGCCCGCGCTGCCGCTGTCGATCGTGCCGATGTACTTCGACCTCGACGGCACGTTCCCGAACCACGAGGCCAACCCGATCGACCCGGCCAACCTGGTCGACCTGCAAAAGGCGGTCGTGGAACACGGCGCGGACGCGGGGTTGGCGTTCGACGGTGACGCGGACCGGTGTTTCCTGATCGACCAGAACGGCGACCCGGTCCCGCCGTCCGCGATCGTCGGTCTGATCGCGACCCGGGAGCTGGCCCGCGACCCCGGCGCGGCGATCGTTTACAACGTGATCACGTCGCAAGCCGTCCCGGAGATCGTCACCGAGGCCGGCGGTACCCCGGTGCGTTGCCGGGTCGGGCACTCGTTCATGAAACAGCTCATGGCCGACCACGATGCGATCTTCGGCGGGGAACACTCCGGGCACTACTACTTCCGCGACTTCTGGCGCGCCGACACCGGCATGCTGGCCGCCATGCACGTCCTGGCCGCGCTCGGCGGACAGGACCGGCCGCTGTCCGAACTCGCGGGCGAATACACCCGCTACGCTGCGTCCGGCGAGATCAACTCGCAGGTTCCGGACCCGGCCGCGACGCTGCGATCGGTCGGCGCGACCTATGCCGCGACGCTCGGGGCGCAGGTCGATTGGCTCGACGGTCTAACGGTCACCTACGGCAAGTTGTGGTTCAACCTGCGTCCGTCCAACACCGAACCGATGTTGCGCCTCAACGTCGAGGGACCCGACACTGCTTCCGTCGTCCGCCTGCGTGACGAGGTCTTGGCCCACGTACGCGGTGCCGTTGGCTGACCGGACCGATCGTCCGGTGCGACCCGGGGGGACCCGGGTTCCCGCGGCCGGGGAGCCGAGTTCACCATCGGGTGAGCGCCTGCCCGCCGCCCTACCCCGCCCCCCGGGTAGCAACGGGCCGCGCTACCACCACCCTTGCCCGCAGGCTTGGCCTCGGCAAGGGCCGTTCCCGGGGTTGTTGGGGTTCGCCCCGGGAACGCGGGGGCCTCCCATTGCTCCGGGAGGCCCCCACCTACACATTCGTTCCCAAGGGTGGCGTTGTTGAGTGGACGGCTGTGGAGCTGTCCTCGCTTCGCTTGCGTTGACGCTACGGCAGCGCAACCCTGGCGGATCGAATCCACGCAGTCGCGATCCAGAACCCGAACGGAACCACCAGGGCCAGGGCAGGCAGCCACGCCACCCAACCGCCGCCTGGACCCGTCAGTGCCCAACCGATCGCAAGGCCGGCCAGCACCACATCCGCCGACGCGGCGCCGAGCGTTGCGGTCCACGACAACGCGACGTTGCGCCGAGTGCCAGCGCACAGGCAGGCGCTTTCGCCCGTTTTCCAAAACACGATCAACCGGTACAACCCGAAGAGCAGAAAGACTCCACATGCGATCACAGCAGTGGCGCCGATTTGCCGATCGAGCGCGATCGCTGTTGCCAAGCCGATCTCACAAACGCACAAAGAGATAACGAACGAGACTACGTGGCGTCGAGAAACGGGGCGTCGGAGAAGGTTATGCAGTTCCCATGCCCACGATGCAGCCACTGGTGCTCGTCGGCGCACCTTCGCGATCGCCGTCATAGCGAGGGTGATCGTGAGATAGGCACCTATAACCGCGTGCAGCCAGGCGCGCATGTTTTTCTATTTCGGCACAATGTAAACGCGGTCACCCTCAGGAACATGCTGGTTCTTGCCGAGCGCCGTAGCCTCTTCATGGGTGTAGTCGAGGCTCAGGCCGACAACGATGCGGGTCTTGTTCGGATCGAGTCCGCGAAGGTGTTCGAGTGAAACCACGTAATGCGACTTCGTGGCCGTCGCCTTCAGCTCGGCGTCATCGTTGAGTGTGGCCAACTCAATGATCTGTTGCTTCAAACGCTCGCCGATCGGCATGTTGAATTCGTACGCACCCCCTGACTCGGCGAGGTAGTCCCGCAAGAGTCGGCCGGGCTGGCGCTCGACCTTGCCGGCTCGGAACGCCTGCATCGTTGGATGCTGTTCATCGACGACCTCGGCGTACGGGCGCAGGCGTCCGCGTTCAAGGCCAAGTCGATCACCATAAGGGTCGTGTCGCACCGGACCAGGCATGAGAATCTCCTCTTCTCTTCTTAGCAGGGACCCTCGTCGACTGTGAACGTCCGACAATAGTACCCGCAGACGCTGCAGTACACATCGTAGTAGCCGATCATTCGTCCGTGTTGGCACGAGTGCCCGGTGTACCTGAGGTAGGTGTAGCAGAATCCGCAATGGTTGTGAGGAGGGTCTGCCTTAGCAGGCTCTGTATCCCAAAGAACCTTGGACGATGGGATCGCAACCGCTAGGCCAGCCATTAAGTAGCGCAGGAAGCGACGTCGGCTCGTTTCCTTCTTGATCGGCCGCTCTCCAGTCGGACCTGCCTGCAAAGCTGGATCTTCGGACATTGGCACCCCATTAGTTGGTTGCGTTGAGTGACGTGCAGTCGCAGCAACTCCAATGCCTAGGCGGTAGCGAGCCTGTCACGACGCGTAAACCTATACAAGTTTGTCAATCGCCACCCGTCACCATTTGCACACACGGACGGCAGACGGCCCCATAGGCCAGCGGAGGTCTGCGACGGCACGCCGAAGTCTCAACCCGGCCACGCCCTCGGTCTGCATGACCGGCGTCAGTCGCGGCGACGGAGTCGGCGGACCCGTAGTCGGTGCCGGACGCCCGTTGATCGGGGGGTGTCGCCACAGGCGGGCCCGAGTGTCAGAGTGTTAGGTATGACGTGGCGGCTGCCCGGCACGGCTTAAGCGCCCGGTTGCGGGTCGAGGGTCTCCTCGGGCGGCGGCTCGATGCCCAATATTCGATTCGTGATCTTCTCGGTTGCGCGTATGCTGTTGGGGCTGTTTGTTTCACCCCGGTTAGACCTTGCGCGTTCGCACAGGGTTCGTGGGTCTGTTGGATCAGTGTCGTATGGGTGCCCACCCGCCGTGATGGCCGGTCGGCGGCGACGCCCCTTCAGATCGCGGGCCTGCCGCGTCGTTCGCATGGCGCACCAGGCGTCCGTATGGGTGCACACCGAGCCCTTGTGGCAGGTCGGCGACGGACACCGCGTCACTGTGAGCGGCCCCGCAGTGTGGGCTGCGTCAGCGGAGCACCCCGAACACGGGTCGCTGCGACGCTGAACCGTCGACTTTGCTCACCCGCTCGCATCGCGTCGCCTCCACTGTCCGGCGGCTCTCCATGCCCCGTCGCCTTGTCTGTCAGGGCGGCTTTCCGCACCCCCTTCTCTGTCTGTGCTGCTTCCGATGCCCGGGTTTTCGCCGTGTGCGCCTGTCTGTTGACAACTCCATAGCGGAACGACCAAACAGTGTCGGCCCCTGCCCGCTGCTCGCCGCGATCAACGCGGCGAGCTGCTCCCACATCCCGTGAAGGAGTTCCTGTCATGCACGCGAATCCAACTCTGTTCCCACACCGGCCGTCCTACCTCGGCGGTGTGGCTGTCCGTCCGAGGGTCCGTACGGGTGGCCGCGTGGGTGTCCGCCTTGATCCGGACCCCCACACGGACCCCCGCCAACGCCTAACAGCGCTGGTCAACCTACCCAACACCGCTCGCAAGATTGTCCAGAAAGACTCTCTACTTTGTGAGTCTCCCCGAGAACGTATTTATCTAGGGAGGTATGCCTATGACTAGCCGAGACGACGCCCGACTCCTACGGGCACAAGCATCCCTGACCAACCGGGACCTACGCCTACTGGACTGGCTCTACGACCACGGCCTGCTGACCACCCAACAGATCACCATCGCACTGTTCCCCTCACGCGACTACGGCCAACGCCGGTTGCTGCGGCTGACCCGCCTCGGAGCCGTGACCCGGTTCCGGCCGCAACGCCCCACCGGCGGCACGTTCCCCTACCACTACGTCCTGGACCAGCTCGGCGTCGAAGTCATCGCCTCGCAACGCACCGACCCCCTGCCGAGGCGCAGCGAAGCCCGGCGGCGGCTGCACCGACTCACCTCACGCGCCCGCCTTCCGCACCTGCTCGGCGTCAACGGATTCTTCACCGCACTGGCCGCCTACGAACGCCTCCATGACGGTGCCAGCCTCGACCGATGGTGGCCGGAATCAGCGTTCCAAACCCGAGGCGCGTACTCCTTCGCAAACGCCGACGTCAGAGTCGTGCTGGAATCCCGGCTGCCACGCCCAGACGGGCACGGCGTCTTCACCGACGCCGGCATGACGGTGCCGTTCTTCCTCGAGTACGACCGCGGCGGTGAAAGCCTCACCGTCCTCGCCGAAAAGATCGCCAGCTACGAAACCCTGACCCGCTACGTCAACTGGCGGTGGCCCGTCCTGTTCTGGCTCCCCACCACCCGACGCGAGATGAACCTCCACAACCTCCTCGCCGACATCGACGGCACGCTCAACGCCATCGTGGCGACCACCGCCGCCGACCTCATCACCGCACGCGGCCTGAACCCGGCCGAGGCGGTGTGGTGGCTACTAGGCCGTCCCGGCGGGCGGCTGCGCCTCACTGAAGTCCCGTATCAAGGAGCTGCCGACCTACTCGGCACGCGCACGCCACCTACCTCGTGACCCCGATCTGTCCGGCTCCCCGATCTGCCGTCCGGCCTGGCACCAGCTCGGCACGCGCCGGACCCGCCGACCCGTCGAATCCTCACCCGCCCACGCGAACCCCTGGACGACCAGCCGCGCTCGGCCAGCTCGGCAACGACGCGCGGCGCCGGACCCCGAAACACACAACGCCGACTGCTGGGCACCCGGTCGCGCCCTGTTGGGTTGCCCGGTCGGGCTGTTGGGTTGCCCGGCCCCGCGCGTCGATCCGGCGGCTCGGCCTACACCCGATATCACCTCGCCTGACCGCGAGCGCGGTTACGGCTCGGTGGGGTCGTGGCTGTTGAGGTGCCGGCCCTGGTTGGCGCGGACCCGCTGCCACGCCGGCGGTAGCTCGGCACGGCGTCGCCCGGCGTTGGAGGGCTGCCGCCGCGTCCGACCATCGGAACCGTGGTCAGGGTCTGGCCGGTCGGTGTCGTCGTCGGTGTTCTCGCTCATCGTGACCCCGATCCCGTCCGGTGTTTCCCGGTCCAACGATCGGCAGCGGCGGCCAGTAACAGGCCGAGAACAGGCCGCAACGCGGCCTGTCACTTGAGATCGTCGGCCGCTCCGCGGTATCGGGGTCAGCACCTGCCGGTCGTGCGTGTCCGCTACGCGCGGCGGACGGGCAAGCTCGGCAGGCAGCGCCGGCCTAGGCTCGCGTTCTCAATGGCCAGCGGACAGCAGAGGGAGGACTCCGCTGATTTCCAGGACCCGTCGGACAGGCCGGCGGCAGTTCACGACGGTCATCGGGACCGCGAGCTCCCATACGACAGCCGAGGCCGACATCCTCCAGTGACCCGATACGTTCGCTGACAACGCCTGGTCACTTTCGGAACAGTCACCCAACAGCTCGGTCGACGTGCGC
>NZ_BONC01000024.1 GCF_016862515.1 Asanoa iriomotensis | reverse complement strand
GCGGGGATCTACCCGAGCCTGGACGCGCTCAACGTGATGAAGCTGAGCAGCCCGGAGTCCGCGATCCTGTCGGCGGTCATCTTCAACGCGGTGGTCATCGTCGCGCTGATCCCGCTGGCCCTGCGCGGCGTCCGCTACCGGCCGAGCAGCGCGTCCAAGCTGCTGACCCGCAACCTCTGGATCTACGGCCTGGGCGGGATCATCGTCCCGTTCGCGGGCATCAAGATCATCGACCTGATCATCCAAGGGATCTTCTGATGCGCCTTCCTTCCTGGATCTCACAGCATCTGGCGGCGTTGCGCGCCGTCCTGGTGTTCACCGTCATCCTGGGCCTCGCCTATCCGTTCCTGATGACGGGCATCGCCCAGATCCCGGGCCTGCGCGACAAGGCGAACGGGTCCGTCGTACAGACCGCCGACGGCAAGGACGTGGGCAGCTCGCTGATCGGGCAGTCGTTCACCGACGCCGACGGCAAGCCGGTGCTCACGTACTTCCAGTCGCGGCCGTCCGCGGCCGGCGACGGCTACGACCCGACCTCGACCGCGGCCAGCAACCTCGGCCCGGAGAGCATCGAGGACACCCTGCCGGTGCCGGGCGCGGTCGACGACGAGGGCAACCCGGACGAGGGCTCGCAGAGCCTGCTGACCCAGGTCTGCGCGCGCAGCGCGGAGATCGGCCAGCGTGAGGGCGTCTCCGGCGCCCGGCCGTACTGCACGCCCGACGGCGTCGGCGCGGTCCTGCGGGTCTTCTACTCCTCCGGTCTGACGGGGTCGGTCACCCGGGCGGTCAGCGTCAACCAGGCCGCGCCGGCGACCCCGTTCATCAGCACCTACCAGGGCGTCACCGTCGAGTCCGCCAAGCCGGGCGAGGACTACTCGGGCGGCGTGCTGGTCGCGATCCGCGGTGACGCGCCGGCCCAGCCGGCCGTGCCCTCGGACGCGGTCACCGCCAGCGGTTCCGGCCTCGATCCCCAGATCAGCGAGGATTACGCACAGCTCCAGGTGGCCCGGGTCGCGCGCGAGCGCGGCGCGGACCCGGCGGCGGTGCGCGATCTGGTCGAGGCGAACACCACCGGCCGGTCGCTGGGCTTCATGGGCGAGCCCGGCGTCAACGTGCTCACGCTGAACCTGGCACTCGACCGCGAGCTCCCTGCTCGCTGACGGAAAGGCGGGGCGGTTCCGGATGGCACGTGGAGAACTACGGATCTATCTCGGGGCCGCCCCGGGTGTCGGCAAGACGGTCGCCATGCTCGAGGAGGCACAGCGCCGCATCGAGCGCGGGACCGACGTCGTCGTCGGGTTCGTCGAGACGCACGGCCGCGCGTACACCTCGCGCATGATCGGAGATCTGGAGGTGGTGCCACGGCGCTCGGCCGAATATCGCGGCGCCACCTTCACCGAGCTCGACGTCGACGCGGTGCTCGCGCGCCGGCCCGAGGTGGCGCTGATCGACGAGCTGGCGCACACCAACGTGCCCGGCTCGCGCAACGAGAAGCGCTGGCAGGACGTCCAGGAGCTGCTCGACGCGGGGATCACCGTGCTGTCCACGGTCAACATCCAGCATCTGGAGTCGCTCAACGACGTCGTCGAGCAGATCACCGGCATCGTCCAGCGGGAGACGGTGCCGGACAGCGTGATCCGCGGCGCCGACCAGGTCGAGCTCGTCGACATGACGCCCGAGGCGCTGCGCCGGCGGATGGCGCACGGGAACATCTACCAGAAGGACAAGATCGACGCGGCGCTCGGCAACTACTTCCGGGTCGGCAACCTGACCGCGCTGCGCGAGCTGGCCCTGCTCTGGCTGGCCGACAAGGTCGACCAGCAGCTCGAGCGCTACCGCGACGTGCACGGCATCGGGTCGACGTGGGAGACCCGCGAGCGCGTGGTGGTCGCGGTCACCGGCGGCCCCGAAGGGGACACGTTGATCCGCCGGGCCGCCCGGATCGCCGCCCGGAGCAAGGGCACCGACCTGATGGCCGTACACGTGTCGCGCTCTGACGGTCTGACCGGCGCCGACCCGGCGTTGTTGGCCAAGCAGCGGCTGCTGGTGGAGAGCCTGGGTGGCAGCTTCCACCAGGTGGTCGGCGGTGACATCCCGCGGGCGCTGCTCGACTTCGCCCGGGGTGTCAACGCGACCCAGCTCGTGCTGGGTGTGAGCCGGCGGGGCCGGTTCGCGCAGCTGTTGGCCGCCGGTGTCGGCGTGACCACCTCGGCCCGGTCCGATGCGATCGACGTGCACCTCGTGCCGCACGCGGAAGTGGGTCGCGGCCGGCTGACCGTGCCGGCGCCCGCGCTCTCGCCCCGCCGCCGGCTCGTCGGTTTCGCGCTCATCGTGCTGGGCCTGCCCGCGCTCACCGGGCTGCTGCTGCCGTTCCGGCCGGACCTGTCGCTGCCGAGCGAGATGCTGCTGTTCCTGGCCGCCGTCGTCGGGATCGCCCTCGTGGGCGGGATCTGGCCCGCGCTGCTCGCCGCGGTCGCCGCCTCGCTGGTCCTCAACTACTTCTTCACGCCGCCGACCGGCACGTGGACGATCGCCGAGCGGGAGAACATCCTGGCGCTCGCGGTCTTCGTCGGCATCGCGGCGGCGGTGTCCTGGATCGTCGACGTGGCCGCGCGGCGCACCCGCGAGGCCGCGCAGGCGAGCGCCGAGGCGCAAACGCTGGCCACGGTCGCGGGCAGCGTGCTGCGCGGCACCGGTCCGCTGACCGCGCTGCTGGAGCGGCTCCGGGAGACGTTCGGACTCGACACGGTGACGGTGCTGGAGCGGTCCTCCGACGCCGCCGAGCGGCCCGACCGGCAGCACAGCCCGGCCGCCTGGTCGGTGGCCGCCAGCGTCGGCGGGCCACCCTGCTGCACGCCCGGTGAGGCGCACACGGAGGTGGCGGTCGACGACGATCTCGTGTTGGCGCTGCGCGGGCGTACCCCCGCTGCCGCCGACCGCCGCTTGATCGAGGCGTTCGCCGCGCAGGCCGCGGTGGCGTTGCGCCACGAGCGGCTGGCCGCGGCGGCGGCCCAGGCTCGGCCGCTGGCGGAGGCGGACCGGATGCGCACGGCGCTGTTGGCCGCCGTCAGTCACGACCTGCGCACGCCGCTGGCCTCCGCCAAGGCCGCCGTCGACAGCCTGCTGGGTGAGGAGGTGGCGTTCTCCGACGACGACCGCGACGACCTGCTCGACGCGGCCCGGGAGTCGCTGGACCGGCTGGCCCGCCTGGTCGACAACCTGCTCGACCTGAGCCGGCTGCAGGCCGGGGCGCTGGGCGTGACGCTGGCCGAGATCGGGCTGGAGGACGCGGTGCCGCGGGCGCTGGACGAGTTGGGTGCGGTGGTGCGCTCGGATCTCTCCGCCGACCTGCCCGCCGTCGCGGCGGACCCGGGGCTGCTGGAGCGGATCCTGGTCAACCTGATCGCCAACGCGCTGCGGTTCAGCCCGCCGGGGCGTCCGCCGCTGGTCACGGCCCGCTACCTGGACGACCGGGTGGAGCTGCGGGTGGTCGACCACGGGCCCGGCATCCCGGAGGCCGACCGCGACAAGGTGTTCGTGCCGTTCCAGCGGATGGGCGACCGCGACAACCACAACGGCGTCGGGCTGGGCCTGGCGCTCTCGCGCGGGCTGGCCGAGGCGATGGGCGGGTCGTTGCGCCCGGAGACCACGAACGGCGGCGGTCTGACGATGGTGCTCGCCCTGCCGGCGGCGGTGTCGGCGGGCGACGGCAACGCCACGGAGGCGGTCGAACGAGCGGTGCGGGAGCGGCGCCACCGGCGGTGATGCGCGTGCCCGTCGCCGCATGCTCACCCGGCTGGTTCGGCTCCGACCGAATGGCATCTCCTGGAGCTTCCCGCGCGGCGGTCGGGCGCATCCGGGAGCCCAGCTGCTGACCGAGCAGGCCTGCTCGTCTAGAGCCGGTGTTTCTGTACCTTGCCGAGGGCGTTGCGGGGGAGTTCGCTCACGAAGACCACCTCGCGGGGGCGCTTGTGCGCTGACAGGGTGGTCGCCACGTGTCGGACCAGGGTGTCCGCGGCGACCTCGTCCGCGACGACGTACGCGACGATGCGTTGGCCCAGGTCGTCGTCCGGGCGGCCGACCACCGCCGCCTCGCGGACGTCGGGGTGGGTGAGCAGGGCGTCCTCGATCTCGCCCGCGCCGACCCGGTAGCCGCCGGTCTTGATCAGGTCGGTCGAGGCCCGGCCGACGATCCGGTGCAACCCCGTGGGGTCGATCGTGGCCACGTCGCCGGTGCGGAACCAGCCGGATTCGGTGAAGGACTGTCGCGTCGCGTCCGGTTGGCCGAGGTAGCCGGCGAAGACCGTCGCGCCGCGGATCTCGAGCGCGCCCGGCGTCACCCCGTCGTGGGCGGTCGGGTTGCCGTGGTCGTCGACCAGGCGGGTCTCGACGCCCTCGATCGGCCTGCCGACCGCGCCCGGCTGCCGTTCTCCGTCGGCTCGGGTGGCCACGGTGATCAGGGTTTCGGTCATGCCGTAGCGCTCGACCGGCGCCTGGCCGGTCAGGTCCTCCAGCGCGCTGAAGACGCCGGCCGGCAGGGCGGCGCTGCCGGAGACGAGTAGGCGGGCCTTTCTTAGGGCCCGAGCCGCCGCCGGGTCCGCGGCCACCCGGTGCCAGATGGTGGGGACGGCGAAGTAGAGGCTGCCTTTCGCGGCCGCGAGCAGGTCGGGGCGCGGCCGGCCAGTGTGGTGCAGGCGGCTGCCGGTGCGCAGGGCGCCGAGGACGCCGAGGACCAGTCCGTGCACGTGGTAGAGCGGCAGCGCGTGCACCAGCCGGTCGTCGGCGGTCCAGTCCCAGGCGTCGGCGAGGCCGTCGAGGCAGGCGGCGATCGCGGCGCCGGTGATCGGGACGCCCTTGGGCCGGCCCGTGGTGCCGCTCGTGTAGAGGATCAGGTTGGGGCGGTCCGTCGCCGCCGGGTCGGTCCAGTCTGCCCGGTCGTGGCGGTCAAGGGTGTCCAGCACGACCTCGGCTCCGGAGTCGCGGAGGATGTGGTCGCGCTCGGCCGGCCCGGAGTCGGGTGGGACGGGGACGATCGGGACGCCGGCGGCGAGCCCGCCGAGGACGGCGACGACGGTCTCCACGGTGGACGTGGCGGTGACGGCGGCGGCCCGGGCGCCCGCGATCCGCCGGGCGACGGCGGCGCCCGCGGCGGCCAGGTCCTCGAACGAGAGCGCGTCGTCACCGATCCGCACCGCGTCGGGTGCGTCGCCGTACGAGCCGGTCAGGGCGGGCAGCAGGGACACCCGGCCAACGCTGCCATATGCCTGCCGTCCGGGCCGCCGTACCCCTAGTGTTCTTGGAGTAGTTCGCGGACGACGCGCCGTAACCCTTTCGGCGGGCCGCGTGTCGTGGGAGCTTTGTGGGTACATCGGGTGGACCCACTCCTACGGGCGGTGACTGATGGGCGAAGAGGTCGACCAGCGGGAGTTCACCCGCGAAGACCGGGCGCGCTACCGGCAGAAGGTGCGCCGGTGTCTCGACGTGTTCGCGGAGATGCTGCGCGAGTCACGCTTCGACTTCGAGCGCCCGTTGACCGGCATGGAGATCGAGCTCAACCTGATCGACGACGCGGCCGACCCGGCGATGCGCAACGCGGACGTGCTCGCCGCCGTCGCGGACCCGGCGTTCCAGACCGAGTTGGGCCAGTTCAACGTCGAGATCAACGTGGCGCCGCGGCGGCTGGGCACCCGCGGGTCGGCGGAGTTCGAGACCGACATCCGGGCGAGCCTCAACGCGGCCGAGGACAAGGCGCGGGCCGTGGGCGCCCACATGGTCATGATCGGCATCCTGCCGACGCTGCGGCAGAGCGACCTGACGGTCGAGTCGCTGTCGGCGAACCCTCGCTACGCGTTGATCAACGAGCAGATCTTCGCGGCCCGCGGCGAGGACCTGACGATCCGCATCGACGGTGTGGAGCGGTTAAACACGACCGCCGACACGGTCGCGCCCGAGGCGGCGTGCACGTCGACGCAGTTCCACCTGCAGGTGTCGCCGGCGCAGTTCGCCTCCTACTGGAATGCCGCACAGACAATCGCCGGCGTCCAGGTGGCGCTGGGCGCGAACTCGCCGTTCCTCTACGGCAAGGAGCTGTGGCGCGAGACCCGGATCCCGCTCTTCGAGCAGGCCACGGACACCCGTTCGGAAGAGATCAAAGCTCAAGGTGTACGCCCGCGGGTCTGGTTCGGCGAGCGCTGGATCACCTCGGTCTTCGACCTGTTCGAGGAGAACGTCCGCTACTTCCCGGCGTTGCTGCCGATCTGCGACCCGGAGGACCCGGCGGAGGCCCTCGCCAACGGCGACACGCCGACCCTGGCCGAGCTGCGCCTGCACAACGGCACGATCTATCGGTGGAACCGCCCGATCTACGACGTGGTCCGCAACCGCCCCCACCTGCGGGTGGAGAACCGGGTGTTGCCGGCAGGCCCCACGGTGATCGACACGATCGCCAACGCGGCGTTCTATTTCGGAGTGGTACGCACCCTCGCGGAGTCGGACCGCCCGCTGTGGTCCCAGATGTCGTTCAGCGCGGCCGAGGAGAGCTTCCACAACTGCGCCCGAAACGGGATCGCGGCCCAGGTCTTCTGGCCGGGGTTGGGCTATCTGCCGGTGACGGAGCTTGTGTTGCGCCGGCTGCTGCCGCTGGCGTCGGCGGGCCTGGACCGCTGGGGCGTGGCCGCGGAGGAACGCGACCGCCTGCTGGGCATCATCGAACAGCGGTGCCTGCTGGGCCGCAACGGCGCGAGCTGGCAGGTGGACACGCTGCACCACCTGGAGGAAGAGGAAAACCTGGACCGCCGCGAAGCCCTGCGCGAAGTGGTCAAGCGCTACGTACCCCTGATGCACAGCAACGAGCCGGTCCACGAGTGGCCCTACCCGTAGCGTCTGCTTTTCAGGCCTTGACGCGCGTCAGCGCGGTGTCCGCCACCTGCTCAGGCCGGCCTCGACCACCGCGAGGCGTTGCGTCAGGTGGTCAAGCACTATGTGCCCGTGAAGCACGGCGCGGTGGACCTGTCCGTGGCGGCTGCGTTGAGGCCTTGACTCGGGTCAGGGCGGGGTCCGCGACCTGGTCGGGCTGGCAGGTCGGTACCCCACACCACCTGGAAGGGAAACCTCGACCGCCGCGAGGCGTTGCGTCAGGTGGTCACGGGCTAGGTGCCCCTGATGCACGGCAACGGGCCTGTCTTTGGGTGGCCCTACCCATGGCGGCCGCGTCAGGCCTTCACCCGCGTCAGAATCGTGTCCGCCACCTGCTCAGGGGGTTGGGTGCCGTCGACGACGGTGGTGTCGGTCAGGGTGGCGAAGGTGGTCAGTGCCTGGGCGACGTGGTCGTGTCGCCATTGCCGCGCGTTGACCTCGACCTGGTCGGCGTCGATCCGGGCCCGCAGTTGGTCTTCGGGGACACTCAGGACGAACTCGCGGACGTCGACGCCCGCGGCGCGGATGCCGCCGAGGATCTCGATCCGGTAGTCGGCGTTGATCAGGCTCATCGGTGCGATCCACGGATGCTGGTACTGGCTGGCCAGCCCGGCCATGGTCTCGACGACGAGGTGGCGCCAGAGCGGCAGGTCCTGGAAGTCACCGGTCGGGGACTGGACGAACGACGTCAGCATGTAGCCGACGTACTCGGGATCGAAGATCTTGGCGTCTTCCAGGCGTTTGGCCAGCAGGCCCGCCGTCGTCGTCTTGCCCGCGCCGAACGCGCCGTTGATCCAGACAATCATGGCGGAGATCGTGCCACCGGCGGGCAAACCCGTCGTCCGCGATCGTGATCCGGTCGGACCGGGTCCCGGTCGTCCGCGCCATCTCAGCGACCGGCCGTGTAGGCGGTGGCGATCGCGCCGACGAGGGTGAGACCGAGGACGGCCTGCAGGAGCAGGGCCGGGCCGATGTGGCTCCACAGTGTCGGGATGCGCGGGCGCAGGAGTTGGCCCGTGGTGATGTTGACGATGCGCTCCACCCTCGGCGGCATTGTGCGATCTTTCTGGCGGGCCACCGTCACCTGGATGTGGTCCGACGGCTCGAGGGCACTCTGCGGCAGGTGGCCGTGGATCTCGACCTCACAGAGACGGCCGGCGGCGTCGCGGAGCCTCAGCGGGGTGACCAGGAACTCCGGCGCCTTGCGCAGGTCCTTGAAGCGGCGTGGCGCGCCGCGGCGGGTGCCTGCCTGGAGGATCGAGAGGATCGCGCGGCCGATCAACCTGCCTACCGTGGCGGCCGTGACGACCACGACGAGGGCCGGCTGGCCGACTTTCATCTCGCGGGCGTACCCGGGCATCAGCCGCACGACGCGGCCCGTGACAGTTGGTCCGGAGTGGTAGAAGACGGTGTCGTTCATTGCTGACCACCACTTTGCGTCAGGCTGTGTTCACCCAGTGTATTGATCAGCGCTGATGATCGCCCGTGAATGAATAATGGTGAAGATCAGCCCACCGGCCGGCCGGCCACCTCCTCGTAGAGCTCCACGTAACGTTCGGCCATGACCGCAGGGGTGAAACGGCGGGCCGCCTCGTGCCGGCATTCGGCGGGGTCGAGCTTGCCGGCGGCGATGACCAGGTCGGCCAGCTCGGCCTCGGATTTCGTGAGCAGGCCGGTGCGGCCGTTCTCGATCAGCTCGGGCAGGCAGCCGCGGGCGGTGCCCACCACTGGGGTGCCCAGGGCGAGCGACTCGACGACGAACGTGCCGCCGGGCTCCTCCCAGCGCAGGGGTGCGAGCATGGCGCGGGCCTCGGCCACAAGGGTGTCGCGGTCCGCGCCGGTCAGAGTGCCGACCCAGCGGACGCGGCTGCCGTCGACCAGCGGCGCGACCTGCTCGCGCCAGAAGCGGACGTCGGGGTTGTTGGCCGCGGCCGGGTCGCGCAGGGCGGCGGCCAGGTCGTCGGGCTGCTTGTAGGGGCCGACCGGGCCGGCCAGCACGAGGTCGAATCCGGTCTCGTGCGCGAGGCGTACGCCCAGGTCCTGGCCCTTGCCGGGGGTGATGCGCCCGAGCATGACGAGGTGCTCGGCGCGGTCGGGGATGGGCCGGCGCTCGGCCTCGACGGCGAGCGGCGTGGCCAGATGGACGTGACCTATGGCGTGCGCGCGAAGCGCGCGCGGTGCCCTCCTCAGCTGCGCGGCGCTGACGCCGTTGACACTGACGCGGCCGCCGCCGTCGAACTCGCCGTACAGCTCGGGGTGCTTGCCGAGATCCCAGTGCAGCGTGTGCAGGACGGGGGTGGCGGACGGCTCCATCGCGGCCAGCATGGCGAGCCCGATCGCTTCGACATGATCGTGTACGAGGTCGATGTCGTCACGCTGTCGCACGGCGCGGACGACCGCGGCCTGGTGCGCGGTGGCGACGCCGTTCGCCTGGTTGTAGGGACGTTGCAGCCAACCGAACTGCCCGTCGGAGAAGGGCGCGAGCAACTCGTCGACGGGTTCGGTGCTGGTGCCGACCGACGCCAGCAGCACCGTGACCCCGAGCCGGCGCAGTTCCGGGACCAGGGTCGCGATGATGTTCTCGATGCCGCCGTAGCCGCGCGGCGGCACGGGAAGCCAGGGACCAGCATTGACAAGGACGGTGAAGGTCATGCGGCGGCCTCGCTTCCGGGGATGTTGGCCGCAGGCCTGTGGACGGTCCACATAGGGGGTAGGCGCGGCTTCGCCGCGATCTGGTCATCTGTCTGGTCATCTCCGCGTCTCGGTCGCCAGCACGTTCGCGGCGACCGTCGGCGCGCGGCCGGTCGGCTCAGGCTGATTCGACCGCGAGCGGGTTGGCGCGGCGTTGGGTTCGCTGCCTGGGCACAGAGGGCTGGGTTCGGGCATTCGTAGCGGCCGGGGGAGGGTCGGGCGGCGCTCTTCGTATCTGTGCGCCGCGGTCATTCACGTCGAGCGCATCGGCTTCCGGTGCGCGTTGTTGCCGGCGGGGACGGTCTGTTGGTGCTCGGCGCGTCTGTGCGTCGCGGTCGTTCGCGTTGCGCGCATCGGTCTTGGATGTGTGTTGCGGCCGGAAGGGAGGGTGTGGCCGTGCTCTGCGTGCCTGTGCGCGGTCGTTCGCGTTGACCGCATCGGTTTCCGGTGGGCGTTCTGGCTGGAGGGGAGGACGTGTTGGCGGTTGGTGTGGCGCGCCGTGGTCGCTTGCGTTGGGCGCATCGGTTTCAGGTGCGTGTTGCGGCTGGCGGAGAAGGTCTGGTGGTGCTCTGTGTGGCGGCGCGCCGGGGTCGCTCGCGTTGAGCGCATCGGTTTCGGGCGTGCGTCGTAGTCGCCCGGAAGGGGCTCGCGGCCGTCGGCGTATCGGCGCGCCGCGGTCGCGTTCGCCGGGCGCGTTGGTGTCTGGCGTCCGGCGCGCCGTGCGGGCATGGCTTTGCCGGGGTCTTGTTGTCCGTGCGTCTATGCCGCTCACGCCGCCACCCGGCTGCGCCGTCGCCGGGTGGCCAGGTCGGCCATTTCGCGCAGTGGCGGGCGCTCCTGGACCGAGACGTCGGTGACGACGATCTCGCGGTCCAGGTTGGGTAGTGCATCCGTGCCGCCGCGGCGGAACTGGGTGAGCATGGTCGAAGGCTCCGAGTCGGCGGTGACCCAACCCTGGCGCTGCAGGCGCACCCAGACCGTCTGCATGATCTGTGCGGCCATCCGGCCGAGCGCTTCCGTGCTCTGGTGGCGGTGGCGCCGCTCGCCGAGGTCGACCTGGGCGAGTGCGTCGAGGCCGACCAGGTCGAGCAGGTCGATCAGCATGGCGATCTCGACGCCGTAGCCGGATACGAACGGGAGCCGTTCGAGGAGCGTCCGGCGGCCCGCGTACTCGCCCGCCAGCGGCTGCACGAACCCCGACAGCTCCGGCCAGAAGAGGTTGAGCAGCGGCCGTGCGGTCAGCTCGGTGACCCGGCCGCCGCCGTCGGCCTCGACCACGCCGGCCGGGTGGTGCAGGCCGCGGTGGTAGAAGCCCTTGACGTAGCCGACGCTCTGGTCCGTGAGCAGCGGCCCCACCAGGCCCGTGACGAACCGGGCGTCGAAGTCCTCCAGGTCGCCGTCGACGAACGCCACGACGTCGCCGCTCGCCGCGACCAGGCCGGCCCAGAGGGCGTCGCCCTTGCCCTCGAGCCGGGGCAGGCCGCGGGTCATCTGGTCCTGGCTGACCACGTGGGCCCCGGCGGCGGCCGCCACCCGGGCGGTCGCGTCGGACGACCGTGAGTCGACCACGATGAGCTCGTCGACCAGGTGGACCCGTTCGACGAGCTGCTGCCGGATGGTGGCGACGATCGCTCCGATCGTCGCCTCCTCGTTACGGGCGGGAATGACCACGCTCACCGTCGTGCCACGTTTGGCGGCGACGAGCTGGCGCGGTGTCCACTGGCCCGCTGAGCCGGTGCGGTAGGTCGACCAGGCCTCGACCACTGGTGAAACGCTTGTTCGCGAGTGCCACACAGGCACACCCCCAGACGCGATCCGCTGTGCCTTCACTTCTGCTGCTGTGCGCGGTGCTGCCGTGCCCCTCGGCGCTGCGGCGAGCGCGTTCCATTTCCCCGCTTTGCCCGAAACAAACCGCGCCCGCTTTTACACATACTGATCATCGAATTGCGCATTCCCCACTCACCTATGTGAACGTTTGATGACGCGGTAAGTGTCGATGGTTCCCGAAGTCCGACACGTATCAGATGTTTGATCCGCATACGCCGGTGGCAAAAGTAACCGGTGAGCTGCGGACATTCGAGACGAAAGGCCGGTTTATGGCGTATAGCGAAAAGTGTCGGATCGGAATGATCGGCGCCGGAAATGTCGCTCAACGCCACGCGCGCGTGCTGTCCGGTTTCCCCGACGTGGAGATCATCGGTGTGACCGATGTCCTCGCTCCCGCCGCCGAAGCGCTGGCCACGACGTGTGGAGCGCCCGCGGTGCCGGACGCGGCGGCCCTCCTCTCGCTCGAACCCGACGCTGTCTACGTATGTGTTCCCCCATTCGCCCACGGCCATGCCGAAGAAGCGGTGCTGGCATCGGGCGCCGCCCTGTTCGTCGAGAAGCCGCTCGCTGCGGACCTGACGGTGCCGACCCGGCTGGCCGCCGAGGTCGCCCGCCGCGGCACGCTCACGGCGGTGGGTCACCACTGGCGATACCTGGACGTGGTGCGCACGGCGGCCCAGTTGCTCGCCGACCGCCCCGTGCGGCTCGTCAACGGGGTGTGGTGGGACAAGGTGCCTCCCGTGGCGTGGTGGATCCGGTCCGACCGGTCCGGCGGACCGGTGGTGGAGCAGGCGGCGCACGTGGTCGACCTGGCGCGGGCCCTGGTCGGCCCCGTGACCGCCGTGTTCGCCGCCGGCACGGGGGCGCCACCCCCGGTGCCCGACGCCGACGTCGACGCGGCCACCGCCGCAACGTTGATCTTCGCGGACGGCGCCGTCGGCACGATCAGCTCGGCCTGTGTCCTGGGTTGGAAGCAGCGGGCCGGGCTGGAGATCGTGGCCGACGGTCTGGCGTTGTTCGTGGGCGAGGACGAGCTGGTCGTACGGGACGGGACCGGTCAGGAACGCCGCATCCCGGGCGATCCGGACGCGGCGCGCGTCGCGGTCGACAGGGCTTTCGTGGACGCGGTCCGCGGCATCGGCGACGACATCCGAGTCCCGTACGCCGAGGCGTTGGAGACCCACCGCGTCACCTGTGCGATCGCGGAGTCGGCCCGCACGGGCCAGGTGGTGAACCTGACCCCGGCCTCCGCGCCGGCGCCGGCCGGTCCCGCGCAGGGCGCTCCCGCGTCGCGGACCGCCACCGTGCAGGGCGCTCCCGCGTCGCGGACCGCCCCCGTACAGGGCGCTCCCGCGTCGCGGACCGCCCCCGTGCAGGCGAGCCCCGATGCGCGCGGTGCCACGGCGACCCCACCCGCGTCCGCGGACGTTGGGTCGGCCGATGAGTGACCGCGTGGTGGTGGTGACCGCGCCCGGTGAGGTGGCCATCCGGGACGTCGCCGCGGAGCAGGTCACGCCCGGGACCTTCCGGGTCGAGACCGTCTTCTCCGGCGTGTCGGCCGGCACAGAGCTGAGCTACGTCAAAGGCACCAACCCCTATCTCGGGTCCACCTGGAACGCGGAACTGGGACTGTTCGAGCCGGGCGCATCGGCCTCGCCGTACCCGGTCGAGCGGTTGGGTTATATGGAGGTCGGCCGCGTGGTGGCCAGCGGGACCGCGGCCGTGCCCGAAGGCGGGTTGGTCGCGATGACCTACGGCCACCGCACCGCCTATCTCGGCGACCCGCTCGTGGACCGGGTGGTGCCGCTGCCGGCCGACGTCGACCCCATGCTCGGCGTCTATGCCGCGCACATGGGCCCGATCTGCGCCAACGGGCTGCTGCACGCCGCGGCGGACCTCGCCTCAGGTGGCGTGCGGGACCTCGGCGACGGGGTGCGGGGCCGGCGGGTCGCGGTTGTGGGCGCCGGCGTCGTCGCGTTGCTCACCGCCGCCCTCGCCCGGCACCACGGTGCGGCGTCGGTCGTCGTGGTCGACCCCACCCCAGAGCGCCGGGCCGTCGCGGCAGCGCTCGGCTTCGACGTGCTCGACCCGGACGCCGACGAGGACCCGGCCGTGGTGCTGAAGACCCGGTGGCGGCACGCCGCGGGCGACCGGGGCGCCGACGTCGTGTTCCAGTGTCGGGGGCAGTCTTTCGCCTTGCAGCTGGCGCTGCGCCTGTTGCGGCCCCAGGGGACCGTGGTCGACCTCGCCTTCTATCAAGCGGGCGCGGACGCGGTGCGGCTCGGCGAGGAGTTTCATCACAACGGCCTTTCCGTGCGCTGTGCGCAAATCGGGCGGGTGCCGCGCGGGCTCGCCCACGCCTGGGACCGGGATCGCCTTTCCGCTGAAACCATCGACCTGCTCCGTTCTCCCTGGGGCGCGTTGCTCCGTCAGCACCTGGTGTCGGCGGTCGTGCCCTTCGAGTCGGCGGCGACGCTGCTCGTCGATCTCGCGAACCGGAAACGCCAGGAGCTGCAGGTGATTCTGAGCGTCTAAACCAAGATCAGGTCGGTTATCCACAGGCAGATTCGAACAGTTGTCCACAGGCCCGTGCCGGGCTCCGCAGAGCGGCGTCTTCCAGGTACCGTTTCCGTCCATGGGAGTCATGCAGCGGTTGAAGAACAGGGCCCAGCGGTTCCTCCAGCGGCCCGGCACGACGGTCGACCTGGCACCGCTGCAGAAGGTGCTGCCCGAGATCGAGGCCCTGGAAGACGAGCTCAAGGAGCTCGACGACGCGGCGCTGACCGAACGCGCCGCCGAGGCCACCCAGGTCGCCGAGATCTGCGCGCTCGGCCGTGAGGCGGCGCGGCGCGCCCTCGACGAGCGGCCCTACGACGTCCAGTTGCTCGGCGTGCTGGCGATGCTCGGCGGCAGCGTCGCCGAGATGGCCACCGGTGAGGGCAAGACCTTGACGGCGGCGATCGCGGCGTACGGGCATGTGCGCAGCAACAACGGCCCCGTCCACGTGCTGACCGTCAACGACTACCTGGCCCGCCGCGACGCCGAGTGGATGGAGCCGGTCTACAAGCTGCTCGGCCTGTCGGTCGGCTGGGTCACCGAGTCGTCGACGCCCGAGGAGCGGCGGGCGGCCTACGCTTCCGACGTCACCTACGCGTCGGTCAGCGAGGCAGGCTTCGACTACCTGCGCGACCAACTGGTCACCGACGTCGACGCCCGGGTCCAGGGCGCCCTGGCCACGGCGATCGTCGACGAGGCCGACTCCATCCTGATCGACGAGGCGCGGGTTCCGATGGTGCTCGCCGGCGCGGTGGCGGGCGAGCACGACCCGGTGCACGTCGCCGCGGGTGTCGTCAAGGGGCTGCGGTCCGGGCGCCACTACGAGATCGCCGACGACGGCCGCAGCGTGGCCTTCACCAGCACCGGCCTCGCGGTGGTCGAGCGCAAGCTGGGCGGCATCGACCTCTACGACGACGAGCACGTCGAGCAGCTCTCCGCAGTCAACGTCGCCCTGCACGCGCACGCGCTGCTGCACCGCGACGTCGACTACATCGTGCGCAACGGCGCTGTCGAGCTGGTCGACGAGATGCGCGGCCGGGTGGCGCAGCGCCGCCGCTGGCCCGACGGCCTCCAGGCGGCGGTCGAGGCCAAGGAAGGTCTGGACGCCACCGCCGAGGGCGAGGTGCTGGGCACGATCACCGTCCAGGCCTACATCGCGCTCTACCCGACGGTCTGCGGCATGACCGCGACCGCGGTGCTGGTCGGCGAGCAGCTGCGCGAATACTTCAAGCTCGAGGTCGCGGTCATCCCGCCCAACACGCCGTGCATCCGGGTCGACGAGCCCGACCGCATCTACGCGACCCGGCAGGAGAAGGAAGACGCGCTGGTCGCCGAGATCGCGCTGAGCCACGAGAAGGGCCGGCCCGTGCTCGTCGGCACCCTCGACGTCAAAGAGTCGGAGAGCCTCGCCAAGGCGCTCGACGCGGCGGGCATCCCGGCCAACGTCCTCAACGCCAAGAACGACGACGAGGAAGCCGCGATCATCGCCGAGGCCGGCAAGTTCGGCGCGGTGACCGTGTCGACCCAGATGGCCGGCCGCGGTGTCGACATCCGCCTCGGCGGCAGCGACCAGTCCGACCGCGAGCGGGTCGCCGAGCTGGGCGGCCTCTACGTGCTCGGCGGCGGCCGGCACCACAGCCGGCGCGTCGACGACCAGCTCCGTGGCCGGGCCGGCCGCCAGGGCGACCCCGGTGCCTCGGCCTTCTTCGTCAGCCTCGAGGACGACCTGATCCAGCGCAACGCGCCCGACGCGATCCCGGCCTCGCCGCGGATGAACTTCGACGGTCTGGTCACCGACGAGCAGGTCGACTACGCGGTCGAGCACGCGCAGCGCGTCTCCGAGGGCGTGCAGCACGAGATCCACCGCAACACCTGGCGCTACAGCGTGGTGATCGAGCAGCAGCGCAAGGCACTGTCCGAGCGCCGCGAGCGTGTGCTGACCAGCGACGTGACCGCCGAGATGCTCAAGACCCGCAGCTCCGAGAAGGCTGAGGAGCTGGTCGAGCTCGACGAGGAGCTGCTGCCGCGGGTGTCGAGGTCGATCGCGCTCTACCACATCGACCGGTTGTGGGCCGAGCACCTGGCGGAGCTGTCCGAGGTACGCGAGGGCGTCCACCTACGCGCCCTGGGCCGCCTCGACCCCCTCGACGAGTTCCACCGCGCGGCCGTGCCGGCCTTCAACGCGCTGATCCCCGCGATCGAGGAGCGCACGATCGAGACGTTCGAGGAGAACGAGTTCGACAAGGACTGGGCCCCGGACGACAAGACGCTGGTACGCCCGAGCGCGACCTGGACCTACCTCGTCCACGACAACCCGTTCGGCTCGGAGCTCGACCGCCTGGTCGCGGCCGTCGGCCGCCGCCTCAGCGCGGGCGGCAACAACTAGCCGCCGCCCGCGGCCCGGGCCTCGGCAAGAGCCGCAGCCACCGGACCGCTGCGGCTCGGTCGCGGATCGCTGCGGCCTGGTCTGCCGGTCGCGGCGGCGACGGTGGGTCGCGGCGGTGCGCGGCGTGATCGCCGGCGCGCGCTGACGCGGTCGCCTGGTGGCGGCTGGCCGCCGTCGATATGTCGCAGCGGTGTTGTTTCGGTGGGTCGCTACGCCGTGGTCGGCGGGCTGTCCGCGGGGCTGCCTGCGTTGACTCGGTCGGCTCTTGGAGGCCGGCCGCCGTCGGCGCGGCGCGGCCATGTTGTTGCGGCGGGTCGTGGCGATGCGGTCGACGGCCGAGGCCGCGGGTTGACTCCCTCGCCTCGCCGAGGCGGCGGGCGGTGGGTCGCTGCGGCGCCGGAGCCGCGTTCGGGGGCGGCGCCGCATCGTGCAACTGGTCGCGGTGATCGGTTGCATCGCTCTAGCGCCAATTGCGGACGCGAGACGGTTGGGGCGCAAACCGACCCGTAGCCCCGGCCGGCCTTTCAACGGCGATCGGCCGTAGGCGCGAATCCGGCTGCGTGGGCGCGGCGGCGCGGCCGGGGGTGCCGAGGCGGTGCTGCTCGCGTTGACCGGGCGGCCCCGCATCCCGTTGGGTCGAGGTCCGATGGCGATCTCCGGAGGGCGCTGTTGGGCTGCCGGAGAGGCGTCACCAGCGAATAGGGCGATATCGGACAGAAGACGTGTCGGGATGAGTTGGTGACGGGTGGCGCAAAGCGCGCGTGAACCTGCCCCGGCCGATCTCGGGGCGGGGAGGATGGCTTGGAGGTGCGTGCCCGGGGTACTCGGGGACGCGCGCGGTCGCACAGGGGGCGTTCGCGTCCGCGGTGCGGGGGGAGGACAACAGATATGGCGGGTCCGCGTTCGGGCGGGGATCCCACGAGTTTGGTGGCGGTGGAGACCGCGGCCTTGCTGCGGGAGTTGACCGCTGGGCTGTTGGCCAGTAATGACCTCGAGGAGGCGTTGGACCACCTCGCCAAGACCAGCCGGCACGCTCTTCCGGGCGTGTCGTGGTCGAGCGTCACCCTTCTGCGGGCGGGCGAGCCCGCCAGCGTCGCCGCCTCGGATCGGCGGGCGCAGCGGTTGGACTCGCTGCAGTACGCGGCGGACGGGCCCGCGATGAGTGCCATCCGGCAGCGCGAGGTCGTGCTCGCCGATGATCTGAGCTCCGAGACGCGGTGGGCCGAGTGGACGCCTCGGGCCGTGACCTACGGGGCGTGTGCGGTGCTCGCCGCGCCGGTGGACGTTGACGACCAGGTGCTTGGGTCGATCAGCTTGTACGCGTGCCAGCCGGGTGTGCTCGGGCCCGGGGCACAGCTCACCGCCATGTTGCTGGCCGAACACGCCGGGCTGTTGCTCGCGGCTGTGCGGGAGCGCGACCGGCGGGACTCCATGCCCAGCGATCTCGCCGACACCCTCGCGTCCGGTGAGGTGATCGGGCAGGCGATCGGCGTCGTGATGATGCAGCGCCGCTGTCCGCCGGCCGAGGCGCTCGACGTGCTGCGCGGCGCGTCGACCGCGCTGTCGATCCCGGTCGAGGACGTCGCGCGGCGGCTGGTGCGGTCCGCGGAGGATCGGGCCCGCGCAAGCTGACAGCGCGCCCCGAGAGTGGCAGGCGCCGGACTGTCGGTAGTGGAGGGTCGCCCGAGCGGGACCCGCCGAAGGGATGCGCCCGAACGGATGGTGCTAATACTGCTTTAACCGTATCGATCGGGTGAATCGGGCGACGTGGGTTTTCGTCCGGTCGTTTCGGGTAACGACGCATGGCACCCTGACCACGACCTTATGGGTGGAGGAGCTCGTGGATACCCGCCTTCGGATCTCCGGCCATCCGATCCAGCCGGTGCTGATGACGTTTCCCGTCGGCCTGTTCGTGTGTGCCGTCGTGTTCGACGTCGGACGGCTTGTCGGCGCGCCGGCGATCGTCGGTGAAGTGGGCTATTGGACCGCGGTCGCCGGGCTTGTGGCTACCGCGCTGACCATGGTGGCCGGTCTTGTCGACCTCTGGGACGTGCCCGCCGGGCCGGTGCGTCGCGACGTGCTGACGTTCAACGCGGTCAACGCCGCCATGGCCGGCATCTTCCTGGTGATCTGCCTGATGCGGGCGGGCAGCGGCCAGCCGCTGGCGAGCGTGCCGATGGTCATCCTGGAGGCGCTGGCGCTCGGCGTCGGCGTGCTCGGCATCCGGCTCGGCGCGGGGCTCATGCGCCGCTTCGGCACGATGGCGGGCGACCGCACCGGTCCGCCGCGAGGCCGCCGACTCGTCGCGACACCGGCGACCAACGGACCCGGCACCGTGTACGCGACGAACCGCGCCGCGAATCGCGCCGGTCTGACCGTCCGCCAGGCCGGAGCGAACGACACCGATCTCACCACCGAGTTCCGCACCGGCCTTGGCGGTTTGAACGGCCTGAGCGCCGACAGCCGCAACCCCGCCTGACACCAAACTCCCGCCGACTCCAGCTTGGGACGGGCCCCGGCCGGACGGTCGAGACGCACCGCCGACGGATCGCCTGCCCGCCCAGAAGAGTCAAGGCCGAGCGGCTACAGGACGTGGGTTACGCGTTCGCTGGCCATACGAGCTTCCAGGTGTGCGCGGTCCAGGTTCGCGCACAGGACCACCGACGCACCCGCCGAGAGCGGCGCCAGCAGCCACTTCACCGGATGCTCGTGCTCAGACGCGTCGACCAGGACACGGTCGCCCGTCGACAGCGAGGCCCGCCCCGCGAGTTCGTGCGCCAAGGCGCCCCACTGGGCGTAAGTCGTGCCATCCGAGCTCGCCGGGTCCGTGGCCCGCAGGAGGACCGACGGATCCGGGTCACCCGCATACGAGGACACGGCCGGCAGGAACTCACGGTAGCCCGACGGCAAACCAACCGGCCGCTTCTCGTCGTCCACCGAGAACACGAAGCGGTGCGTCGCCTCCGGCACGTCGACCAGCCAGTCGTCCAGCGCCCCCCGCGACACGAAGAGCGCCTCGAACGGCTCCGAGCCGCCCGGATCCAGCGACGGCAGACCAGCCGTCGCCGACAGGTGGAACGACACCGCCACCCCGGCCGACCACGCCCCCAACAGCGCCGCCGCCGTCTGCCAGTGCGGCGGCAGCACGACCGCCACGCGGCTGCCCGGGCCCAGGCCGCAACCCGAGGTCAGCAGCGACGCCGTCGCGGCCGCCAGCGAGCCGAGCTCGCCCGCCGTCAACGACCGGTGCGCGCCCGTCGCGTCGTCATAGAAGGAGAGCAGCGGGTCCGCGTGCGTGACGAGGGAGTCCACGCCGGACACCCTACCGTCAGCCCGGCAGCGCACCCTCCGCCACGCACGCCGCCCGCAACGCCGCCCCTTCGCCGTCGCCCGGGTGCAGCACCGCGACCAGCGACGGGCCCGGGGAGACCACTCCGGCCTTGAGCGCACGCAAGCCGTGCTCGCGCAGCGACACCCGCGACGACCGGGCGAACATCGACTGCAGGTCCCGGTATTCGCTCTCGCTCAAGGAGAACGGCGCCCGCCGGGCGAACGCGCCGCACGCCCGCACGCCCGGGTCTTCGCGGACCTGGCTGTCGTACGTCATCCACGCGCTGGCCGTCAGGATCACCACGAGCGCGCCGACGATCAACCCGACGAACGTGCGACGGGCTCGGGGGGTCATCTGCCACTCGGGCGTGGCGGCCTGCGACGTCGACATGAGGGCAGCTCCGTGGCGGGCACCAGCGGGTTCAAGATATTGAACAGGACGAAACCGCCCATGACCCACCGACGACGGCCATAACCACACGATCGACGTGCGTTGTCAAACAGAACGGGCTACCCCGTCAGTGGTACGCCCGGCGATGCTCGGCCAGCAGGTCCGCCCCGAAGTCGGCCGACGGCCGCCGCAGCACCGTGTGCGCGTGGTTGCCGCCCGCCGTGTTGTCGTACTCGATCAAGAGGTCCGAAGCCTGGAGGCGGTAGTAGGCCGGCACCCCCGGGCGCGCGGGCCCGGCCCATGCGAAGCGCAGCGACTCCAGCGACGGGCTCAGCTCGTCCGCCAACGAAGACGGCAGCCGGTCCAGGTAGACGGCCACGAGCTGCGCGAGCAGCGCACCCGAAGCCGGGTTGAGCGACGTCGCCGACACCCCTGCGGGCGACAGCGACGAGGCGACCGCCAGCGTGCCGCTCTCGATGTCCGGCGGCGGCACGTCGGCAACCAGCGCCAGCGAAAGCTCGGTCGGGGACAACGAAGAGAGCAGCGCGAACGCCACGTCCTCCTCGGCCGACAACGGTCGCGACACGGTGTGCGCACCGTACGAGACCCGCGCCGGGTTGGCACCGAAGAACACCGGCGCCGGCGACACCGTGGACCCCACGACGGTCATCGACACCGACAGGTGGTGCCCTTCGAAGCGCCACGACCACGGCGACGAGGACCCCGGCGTCCCGAACACCGACACCCAGTAGTCGTTGAGGTGCCGACCGCGGGCGAAACCCTCCGCGCGGTCCAGCACCTCCTCCAGCGACACGATCGCCAGCGCCTGCGCGTACGCGTGCGCGCTCAGCCCTGTCGCCAAGAGCCGGAACGCCGCCTTGCGCGCCGGCGACGAGAGCGAGGCCAGCGACACGCCGGGCCGGGTCCGCGGCCGGTACTCGATCCACCGCCGTCCCGCGTCGTCGAACGAGTACGGCAGCGGCGGCCCGACCAGCGACAACAGCTCACCGGCGGCCGCCGACATCGAAGTGGCCAAGGAGGACGTCACAGGTAAAGCCTAGGATCAAGAACGTGGCAGATGTCCGCCGGATCGACCTCGGCTACTTCGTCCGTCCTGCGGAGGAGGCCGGCGCCGCACACCCGCGGGTCGAGCCCGTCTACGGCTACCTCGTCCGCCGCACCGAGGGCCTCCTCCTCTTCGACACCGGCATGGGCACGCACCCCGACGTCGACGCCCACTACAAGCCCACCCGGAGGCCGCTCGACGAAGCACTGGCCAACGCCGGCGTGACGAGAGACGACGTCACGATGATCGTCAACTGCCACCTGCACTTCGACCACTGCGGCGGCAACCCCGGTTTCCCGAGAACGCCGATCGTCGCCCAGCAGACGGAGCTGGCCGCGGCCCGCACGACCACCGACTACACCCTCCCCGAGCTGGTCGACTTCCAGGACGCCCACTACCTCGAGCTCAGCGGCGAGACCGAGCTCTGGCCCGGTGTCTGGATCATCCCCACCCCGGGCCACACCGACGGACACCAGTCCGTGGCCGTGCGACGGGAGGACGGCACGGTCATCCTCGCCGGCCAGGCCCGCGACGACGCCACCACCTACGGAAGGGACGTGCTGGCCGACAAAGAACCAGGCGTCCCGTACCCGAAATGGGTTGAAAGGCTCAAGGAGCTCGACCCGAAGCTCGTCGTCTTCGCCCACGACGCCGCGGTCTGGATGCCCGGCGAACGAAAGGACTAGATGTTCCAGGTCACCATCACCGTCCGCGGCTACGAGTTGGACAGCCTCGGCCACCTCAACCAGGCCGTCTATCTCCAGTACGCCGAGCACGCCCGGTGGGAGATCCTCCGCGCCGCCGGTCTCAGCCAGGAGGCGTTGCTCACATCCGGCATCGCCCCCGTCGCCATGGAGACCACGATCAAATACCGCCGCGAGCTGCGTGCCGGTGACGAGGTCACGGTGAGCTGCGAGTTCCGGTGGGGCGACGGCCGCACCTTCGGGGTGCACCAGGAGATCCGCAAGACCGACGGCACCCTGGCCGCCGAGGTCGACGGCGTCGGCGGACTGATCGACCTGAAGACCCGCAAACTGGTCGCGGACCCGAGGGAACGCTGGAAGGCGATCACGCCGGAGCCCGCCACGCTGGGACTCTAAACCTGTCGGATAACCCGCCTCGGTCATAGGCTGAACGGATTCACGCTGGCCGGGGACAAGGAGGTTCCGATGGCGGACCACATCCGCGCGGCGCTGGTGCAGACGAACTGGACCGGCGACAAAGAGTCGATGATCAAGGCGCATGAGGAGTACGCCCGCCAGGCGGCGGCGCAGGGCGCCAAGGTCATCTGCTTCCAGGAGCTGTTCTACGGGCCCTACTTCTGCCAGGTCCAGGACAAGCAGTACTACTCGTACGCCGAGAGCATCCCGGGCCCGACCACCGAGCGCTTCCAGGCGCTGGCCAAGGAGCTCGGCATGGTCATGGTCCTGCCGATGTACGAGCAGGAGCAGCCGGGCGTCCTCTACAACACGGCCGCCGTGGTCGACGCCGACGGCAGCTACCTCGGCAAATACCGCAAGACGCACATTCCACAGGTGAAGGGCTTCTGGGAGAAGTTCTACTTCCGGCCGGGCAACCTCGGCTACCCGACCTTCGACACCGCGGTCGGCCGGATCGGCGTCTACATCTGCTACGACCGGCACTTCCCCGAGGGCTGGCGGGCCCTGGGCCTGGCCGGCGCCCGCATCGTCTTCAACCCGAGCGCCACCCACCGCGGCCTGTCGAGCTACCTCTGGCAGTTGGAGCAGCCGGCCAGCGCCGTCGCCAACGAGTACTTCATCGGCGCGATCAACCGCACCGGCATCGAGCCCCTCGGCGAGAACGACTTCTACGGCACGTCCTACTTCGTCGACCCCGAGGGCAAGTTCGTCGGCGAGGTCGGCGACGCGCACAACCCGGAGCTGATCGTCCGCGACCTCGACATGGGCCTGCTCGAAGAGGTCCGCGACCGCTGGCAGTTCTACCGCGACCGCCGCCCCGACGCCTACGACCAGCTCGTCCAGCCCTGAGGAGCCGACAGACATGACCCTCCTGATCACGGGCGGCGAGGTGGTCGGCCCGACCGGCCGCTTCGCCGCCGACGTGCTGGTCGACGGCGAGAAGATCAGCGCACTCCTCGCACCGGGCACCGGCCCGGCGGATTCAGCGAAGACCATCGACGCGACCGGCAAGCTCGTCATCCCCGGCGGCATCGACGTGCACACGCACATGAAGCTGCCGTTCGGCGGCACGTTCGCCTCTGACGACTTCGACACGGGTACGAAGGCGGCCGCGCACGGCGGCACCACCACGATCGTCGACTTCGCCGTGCAGCGCACCGGTGAGGTCGTGCAGGACGGCCTGGCCGCCTGGCACGCGCTGGCCGACGGCAACGCCCACATCGACTACGGCTTCCACATGATCATCGGTGGGGTCGACGACGACGCGCTCAAGGCGATGGACCAGCTCGTCGCCGACGAGGGCGTGACCAGCTTCAAGCTGTTCATGGCGTACCCGGGCGTCTTCTACTCCGACGACGGCAAGATCCTGCGCGCGATGCAGACCGCGCGGGAGAACGGCGCCACGATCATGATGCACGCCGAGAACGGCATCGCGATCGACGTGCTGGTCGCCCAGGCGCTGGCCAAGGGTCAGACCGACCCGGTCTACCACGGCATCACCCGCCCCTCGATCCTGGAAGGCGAGGCCACCCACCGGGCGATCGCCCTCGCCCAGGTCGCCAGGGACACCCCGCTCTACTTCGTGCACCTGTCGGCCAGCGAAGCCCTCGCCGAGGTCGCCGCGGCCCGCGCGACCGGCCGCAACGTCTTCGCCGAGACCTGCCCGCAGTACCTCTACCTGACGCTCGAGGACCAGCTCGGCGCGCCCGGCTTCGAGGGTGCCAAGTGGGTCGCCTCGCCGCCGCTGCGCCCACGCGACGAGTCGCACCGCGACGACCTGTGGCGCGGGCTGCGCACCAACGACCTGGCGATCGTCTCGACCGACCACTGCCCGTTCTGCATGAAGGACCAGAAAGAGCTGGGCCTCGGCGACTTCTCCAAGATCCCCAACGGCATCGGTACGGTCGAGCACCGGGTCGACCTCGTCTACCAGGGCGTCGCCGAGGGCAAGCTGTCCGTCGAGCGCTGGGTCGAGACGATCGCGACCACCCCGGCCCGGATGTTCGGCCTCTACCCCCGCAAGGGCGTCATCGCCCCCGGTTCCGACGCCGACATCGTCCTCTACGACCCCAACGGGCGCACCACGATCAGTGCCGCGACCCACCACATGAACCTGGACTACTCCGCGTGGGAGGGCGTCGAGATCGCCGGCAAGGTCGACACGGTCATCTCCCGCGGCGAGGTCCTCGTCGACCGCGACGGCACCTACCACGGCCGCAAGGGCCGCGGGCGTTACCTCAAGCGCGGCCTGTCCTCCTATCTACGGTGAAGGTGAGCTCCATGCGTCAGGTTCCACACTGGATCGGCGGCCGCGAGGTCGCGGGCACCGGCTCGCGCCGGTTGCCCGTCTTCGACCCGGCCACGGGCGAGGTCCAGGCCGAGGTCGTCGCCGCCACCACCGAGGAGGTACGCACGGCGGTACGGACCGCGCTCGCCGCGCAGCCCGACTGGCGGGCGGCCAGCCTGTCCCGCCGCGCCGAGGTGATGTTCCGGTTCCGCGACCTGGTCGACGGGCACCGCAAGGAGATCGCCTCCCTGCTGTCGTCCGAGCACGGGAAGACCATCGCGGACGCCTCCGGCGAGGTCGCCCGCGGCCTGGAAAATGCCGAGTTCGCGGCCGGCGCCCCGCACCTGCTCAAGGGCGGCTACAGCGAGCAGGCCGCCGGCGGCGTCGACGTCTACTCGATCCAGCAGCCGCTCGGCGTCGTCGCCGGCATCACGCCGTTCAACTTCCCGGCCATGGTGCCGATGTGGATGTTCTGCAACGCGCTGGTCGCCGGCAACGGGTTCGTGCTCAAGCCCAGCGAGAAGGACCCGTCCGTCTCGCTGCTGCTGGCCGACCTGCTGCGCCGGGCCGGCCTGCCCGACGGCATCTTCAACGTCATCCAGGGCGACAAGGAGGCGGTCGACGCGCTGCTCGCCGACCCCGACGTCAAGGCGATCAGCTTCGTCGGCTCGACACCGGTGGCACAGTCGATCTACGAGACCGGCACCCGCAACGGCAAGCGCGTGCAGGCGCTCGGCGGCGCGAAGAACCACATGGTCGTGCTGCCCGACGCCGACGTGCCGGCCGCCGCGGACGCCGCGGTCTCCGCCGGCTTCGGGTCGGCGGGGGAGCGCTGCATGGCGGTCTCGGTCGTGGTCGCGGTCGGCTCGGTCGGCGACAAGCTCGTCGAGGAGATCGCCACCCGGATCGGTCGCATCAAGGTGGGCGCGGCCAGCGACCCGGACGCCGAGATGGGCCCGCTGATCAGCCAGCAGCACCGCGACAAGGTACGCTCCTATCTGGACGGTGACGGCGGCGAGGTGGTCGTCGACGGCCGCACGGCCGCGATCAGCGACGGGCCGGGCTTCTTCCTCGCACCGTCGCTTGTGGACAAGGTCGACACCGGGTCGCCCTACTACCAGGACGAGATCTTCGGGCCGGTGCTGTCGGTGGTCCGGGTCGACACGTACGACGAGGCAGTGCAGCTCGTCAACGACAACCAGTGGGGCAACGGCACCGCCATCTTCACCCGCGACGGCGGCGCGGCCCGGCGTTATCAATATGACGTCGAATGCGGCATGGTCGGCGTCAACGTCCCCATCCCGGTTCCCGTCGCCTACTACAGCTTCGGCGGCTGGAAGGCGTCGCTCTTCGGCGACCTGCACATGTACGGGCCGGACGGCCTGCGCTTCTACACCCGCACCAAGGTGGTCACGTCCCGCTGGCCGGACCCGGCCACCAGCGAAGTCGACCTGGGGTTCCCCAAAGTCCGGTAGAGAAAGGAACCATGGATGGACATCGGTGTCGTCTTCCAGTGCGACCCGCCCGCCAGCGAGGTCGTCCGCCTCGCGAAGCAGGCGGAGTCGCTCGGCTTCAGTCACGTGTGGACGTTCGACTCCCATCTGCTGTGGGAGGAGCCGTTCGTCATCTACAGCCAGATCCTCGCCCAGACGGAACGCGTGACGGTCGGGCCGATGGTCACGAACCCGGGGACCCGTGACTGGACGGTGACGGCATCGCTGTTCGCCACCCTCAACGAGATGTTCGGCAACCGGACGGTCTGCGGCATCGGCCGGGGTGACTCGGCGCTGCGGACGCTAGGCTACAAGCCCACCACCATCGCGGAGCTGCGCGAGTGCGTGACGCTGATCCGCGACCTGGCGCACGGGCGGGAGGCCGACTACAAGGGCCGCCCGGTGCACTTCCCGTGGGTGCGCGACGGGCAGCTCGAGATGTGGATCGCGGCGTACGGGCCGCGGGCGCTGGCGTTGGCGGGGGAGGTGGGCGATGGCTACATCCTGCAGCTCGCCGACCCCGACATCGCCGCCTGGATGATCAAGTCGGTCCGGGCGGCGGCGGAGAAGGCCGGCCGTGACCCCGCGTCGATCAAGTTCTGTGTCGCCGCCCCGGCCTACGTCGGCGACGACCTGGCGCACCAGCGCGAGCAGACCCGCTGGTTCGGCGGCATGGTCGGCAACCACGTCGCCGACATCGTGACCCGCTACGGCGAGTCCGGTGCGGTGCCGCAGGCGCTGACCGACTACATCCGTGGCCGGCACGGGTACGACTACGCCGAGCACGGGCGGGCCGGCAACACGCACACCGACTTCGTACCCGATGAGATCGTCGATCGGTTCTGCGTGCTCGGTCCGGTCGAGGCGCACCTCGAGAAGCTGCTGGAGCTGCGTGACCTGGGTGTCGACCAGTTCGCGCTCTACCTGCAGCACGACGACAAGGAGCACACCCTCCAGGCGTACGGGGAGAAGATCATCCCGGCCCTGGCCACGGCTTCGCCTCTGCGATGAACCGCCGGGGCAGGCTGGTCCTCGGCGTGCTCGGCGCCGCGGTGGTTGGTGTGCTGCTCTGGGAGGGTTACAAGGCGGTCGGCGACCCCGACGGGACCGTCCTGTTCGGCACGCGGGTCCTGCCGCGCACCGACGACGCCGCGATGCCGCACGTGTGGACCATCCTGTCCCGGTTCGGCGAGCCGGAGCTGGCCGGCGGGCACCCGATCTGGCTGGTGGTGCTGCAGGCGTGCCTGTTCACGCTGCGCAGCGTCGCCATCGGGTTCGTCGCCGGCGGGCTCGTCGGGCTGCTGCTCGCGGTGCTCATGCAGCGCCTGCGGGTGGTCGAGCGGGGGCTGCTGCCCTACGTGATCCTGTCGCAGACCGTGCCACTGATCGCGCTCGCCCCGGTGATCGCGGGCTGGGGTGGTCGGCTCTCCATCGGCACGTACCCCTGGCAGCCCTGGATGTCGGTCACCGTGATCGCGATGTACCTGGCGTTCTTCCCGGTCGCGGTCGGCATGCTGCGCGGCCTGCAGTCGCCGGCGCCGATCGCCGAGGAGCTGATGCGCAGCTACGCCGCCGGCTGGTGGCAGACGCTGGTCAAGCTGCGGCTCCCGGCGTCCACCCCCTACCTGTTCCCGGCCCTGCGGCTGGCGGCCGCGGCGGCGGTGGTCGGCGCCGTGGTCGGCGAGATTTCCATGGGGACCCGTGGTGGAGTCGGTCGATTGGTGATCGAATACTCACGGGAGGCGACCACCGACCCCGCCAAGGTCTTCACGGCGATGATCGGCGCGGCCGCCCTCGGGCTGGCGGTCGCCGGGGTCGTCGGCCTCAGCGAGTTCCTCGTCGGCCGGCGGAGGGTGCGCGCATGAGCGAGCGAAGCGAGCGCGGCCAGCTCAGTTGCCAGCAGTCGTGCTCCGCCGACCGAAGGGAGGCGGCGGCATGACAGCCGTGGTGCTGGAGGGTGTGTCAAAGGTATTCAACGCCGGTCGGGCCGGCGAGGTGACCGCGCTGACCGGCGTCGACCTGACGGTCGCGAGCGGCGAGTTCGTCTCGCTGATCGGGCCGTCCGGGTGCGGCAAGTCCACCCTGCTGCGGCTCGTCGGTGATCTGATCCAGCCGAGCGCCGGCACGGTCACCGTTGCCGGCAAGCCGGCCCGGACAGCGCGGGCCGACCAGGAATACGGCATCGCGTTCCAGCAGGCCGGGCTCTTCGACTGGCGGACCGTCCAGCGCAACGTCGAGCTGCCCTTGGAACTGCGTGGCGCGTCCCGGAAAGAGCGCGCCGAGCGGGCCCGGGAGATGCTCGAACTGGTCGGGCTGGCCGAGTTCGCCGGGCATTACCCGGCTCAGCTCTCCGGCGGCATGCAGCAGCGGGTGGCGATCGCCCGGGCGCTGGCCGTGCACCCGCCGCTGCTGTTGATGGACGAGCCGTTCGGCGCCCTCGACGAGATGACCCGCGAGCGGCTCCAGGACGAGCTGCTGCGGATCTGCGCCAGCACCGGCACCAGCACGATCTTCGTCACCCACTCGATCCCGGAGGCCGTCTACCTGTCGGACCGGGTCGTCGTGATGTCGGCGCGCCCGGGCCGGATCACCGACGTCGTCCCGATCGACCTCGGCGAGCGCGGCGAGACGACCCGGCAGTCGCCTGGGTTCTTCACGGGCATCACGAAGGTCCGCAAGGCGCTGCGCGGCGACGCCATGCCACTGGTTTCGGCATGACCACGGCCGTCGACCCGCTGGTCGCGGCCGACCCCACCGCGCCGGTCATCGGGCGCCGGCGGGCCGGCCCGCTGCTGGCGGTGCTCCCGCCGCTGCTGGTCGGCGTGGCCGGTTTGCTGCTCTGGGAGATGGTCGTCAAGCTCGGCCGGGTCGCACCCTACGTGCTCCCCGCGCCGTCGGCGATCGGCGAGCAGCTCTGGCAGAACCGCGCCGTCGTGTGGCGCACCGGCCTGGCCAGCGGCGAGAACGCCCTGGTCGGCCTGCTCCTCGGTGCGGCCGTGGCCCTGCTCGCGGCGATGGTCGCGGCCTGGGTCACGTTCCTCGGCGAGGTCTCGATCCCGGTGGCGGCGGCGCTCAACGCGCTGCCGATCATCGCGTTGGCACCCATCCTCAACAACATGTTCGAGTCGACCAGCAGCGTCCCCCGGCGCCTGGTGGTCGCGATCGTGGTGTTCTTCCCCGTGTTCGTCAACGCGCTGCGCGGGCTGCGCGAGGTGGACCCGATCCACCGGGACCTGATGGCCAGCTACGCGGCGCGCGGCTGGACCGTCACCCGGTTGGTCCGCCTTCCCGCCGCCCTGCCGTTCGTCTTCACCGGTCTGCGCCAGGCGTCCTCCCTGGCGGTGATCGCGGCGGTGGTCGCGGAGTACTTCGGCGGTCTGCAGAACGGCCTGGGCTCCCGGATCACGTCGGCGGCGGCCAACACCGCGTACCCCCGCGCCTGGGCCTTCGTGGTCGGCGCGTGCGTGCTCGGTCTCGTCTTCTATCTCGCGGCCCTTCTCCTGGAACGGCTCGTCATGCCTTGGCGGAGGGTCTGAGCACAAACCGGAGGACCATTGTGAAGCGTACGAGATTCGCCCTTGCTGTTCTGGCACTGTCCACCATGGTGCTCACCGCGTGCGGCACCGCTGACGAGCCGTCGACCTCGACCGGCACGGGCGGCACGAAGAAGGTCAAACTCCAGCTGCAGTGGTTCGTGCAGGGCCAGTTCGCCGGCTACATCGCGGCCGCGGACCAGGGCTTCTACCAGGAGCAGGGGCTCGACGTCGAGATCCTCGAAGGCGGCGTCGACATCGTCCCGCAGACCGTGCTGGCGCAGGGCCAGGCGGACTTCGCGATCGCCTGGGTGCCCAAGGCGCTGGCGTCCCGCGAGCAGGGCGCCGAGATCACCAACATCGGGCAGATCTTCCAGCGTTCGGGCACCTACCAGGTCTCGTTCGCCTCCTCGAACATCAAGTCGCCGGCCGACCTGAAGGGGAAGAAGGTCGGCAACTGGGGCTTCGGCAACGAGTTCGAGCTGTTCGCCGCGATGACCCGCGCGGGGTTGGACCCGGGTAAGGACGTCACGCTGGTGCAGCAGCAGTTCGACATGCAGGGCCTGCTGCGCAAGGACATCGACGCGGCGCAGGCGATGAGCTACAACGAGTACGCGCAGCTGTTGGAGGCCAAGGACCCGGCCACGGGGCAGCTCTACAAGCCCGAGGCGTTCACGGTGCTCGACTGGAACAACGAGGGCACCGCGATGCTCCAGGACGCGGTGTGGGCCAACACGTCCAAACTGGAGTCCGATCAGTCCTACCAGGACACCGCGACCAAGTTCCTGGCGGCCTCGATCAAGGGCTGGGCGTACTGCCGGGACAACCCGGAGGCCTGCCGCGACCTGGTCGTCAAGCGTGGTTCGAAGCTCGGCGCGAGCCACCAGCTCTGGCAGGTCAACGAGGTCAACAAGCTGATCTGGCCGTCACCGGCGGGCGCCGGGATGATCGACGAGGCCGCCTGGAAGGCCACCGTCGACCTGTCGATGACCACGAAGAACGCCGACGGCCAGACGGTGCTGACCAAGGCGCCCGAGGGGCTGGCGTACACGAACGACTATGTCCAGAAGGCCCTGGAGACGCTGAGGTCGCAGAACGTCGACGTCAACGGCAGCGGCTTCACCCCGAAGACCGTCACCCTCACCGAGGGCGGCGCCTAGGTTCCACCGGTCCCGGCGGCGGCTCCGCGTGCGGAGTCGTCGCCGAGCGCCGTCGGCCTCCTTGAACTATGGTTGCTGGATCACAAGTATCGATGCCGGGACCAGGGGAGGACCCCGCATGGCTCGACGGCGCCTGGCCGACCGGTACGAGCTCGAGGAGGTGGTCGCCGAGGGCGGCATGGGCGTCGTCTGGCGCGGCCGCGACCTGCGGCTCGACCGGGCGGTGGCCGTCAAGCTGGTGTCCGGCGACGTGCTCGCCGACCCCACGATGGTGGAGCGGTTCGACCGCGAGGCACACGCCGTGGCGCGGCTCAACCACCCCAACATCGTCTCGGTGTACGACTTCGGGTCCGACGGCGCCGACTCGTACCTGGTCATGGAGCTCGTGGCCGGCCGCAGCGTCGCGTCCCTGCTCGGCGACGGGCCGCTGCCGGTCGGCGAGGCGGTGGCCGTGGCGACCCAGGCCTGCGCGGGGCTGGCGGCCGCACACGCCGCGGGCGTCGTGCACCGCGACGTGAAGCCGGCGAACCTGATCCGGACCCCGTCGGGCATCGTCAAGATCTGCGACTTCGGCATCGCACACCTGCAGCACGTCACCGCGGGCCAGGCCCGGCTCACGGCGGCCGAGACCGCCATGGGCTCCACCAGCTACATGGCGCCGGAGCAGGTCATGGGCGGCCCGGTCGACGCGCGGACCGACCTGTACGGGCTCGGCTGCACCATCCACGCGATGCTCACCGGCGCACCGCCGTTCGTCGGCGCGACCCCGTACGCGGTCGTGCACCACCACGTCACGACACCCGCGCCGGACGTGCGGGCCGTGCGGCCCGACGCCCCGGTGTGGCTGTCCGAACTGGTCGACGACCTGCTGGCGAAGGCTCCCGAGTCCCGGCCCGCCGATGCGGCGTCCGTCGCCGGGCGGCTGGCGGTGGTCGGCGACGCGCCTCCGGCCCCGCCCGGGCCGCGTCGGCGCTGGGGTGTCGCCGCTGGTGGGGCCGCCGTGCTGGCGGCGGTCGCGGTGGCGTCCCTGCTCGCCGCCACGAGGGACGACCCGCCCACGACCACCGCCACACCGCCGCCCGCGTCCGTGGTGGCCGTGCCGCCTGCTGTGCCCACCAGCTCTCCCTCGCCGAGCCGGCCGGTGGTCGTCCAGTCGACGCGGCCGCCGACGCCCTCGCCGTCGCGTCCGGCGCCGACCCGCACGCCGGTGGATCCGGTGGCCGGTCTCCACCGCACGATCGACGCCGAAGCGGCCGCCGACCTCGACCCCAAGCAGGCGGAGGACCTGCACAAGAAGGTCGACGACATCGTCCGCCACCTCCGCGAGGGCGACGAACCGGGCGCGGCCAAACGGATCAAGGACCTCCGCACCAAGCTCACCGACCTGCACGACCACGACAAACTGACCGACCTCGGCTACACGGCCCTGAACCGAGACCTGGACCGCCTCGCCGGGACATGACCGCGGCTGGTTGACGGCGGGGGGTGTAGGCCAGCGGCGGCCACGAGCCGGCCGCCAGGACATGATCGCGCTTCGCGGCGAGGGGTGCAGGTCGGCGGCGGCCAGGAGCCGGCCGGTGCACCGAAGGTCCAGGTAAGGCCGATCAGGTCCTGGTCACACGGCCGTGACGGGTGACCTCGACCGCCTTGTCAGGGCATGACCGCCGCTGGTTGGCGGGCGAGGACGCGCAGGTCGGTGGCGGCGACGGCGGCCAGGAGTGGGGCCAGGGCGGCGAGGGTCCAGGTGAGGCCGACCAGGTCCGCGACCGCGCCGATGATGGCTGGGGCGACCAGGATGCCCGTGTAGGTCATCGTGCTGAAGCGGGCGACCGTTGCTGCCGCGCCGGTGGTGGCGGCGCCGAGGTGGCCGGCGGTGCTGAAGAGCACCGGCAGGGGAGTGGCCAGGCCGATGCCGACCACCGCGAAGCCGGCGATCGCCAGCACCGGCCACGGGCTCAGCACCACGAGCGCCAGGCCGGCGGCCGCCGTGAGCGTGCCGGCGCGGAGCAACTCGTGCGGCTCGCGGCGGGCGAGCAGGCGGTCGCCGACCAGGCGGCCCGCGGTCTGGCAGGCGGTGAACGCGACGTAGCCCAGGGCGGCCAGGCCGAGCGGGGCGGCGAGGCGTTCGTGCAGGAAGATCCCGCTCCAGTTGGCGATGGCGGCCTCGACGGTGAGCACCGTGGCGCCCATCGCGCCGAGCACGATGAGCTGGCGGCTCCAGCGGGCCTTCGGCCGGGCGGCGGTTTCTTCGACGTGGTCGGCGCTGGCCGGGAGCAGGGCACCGGTCCAGACCGCGACCGTAGGCACGACCACCGCGGCCACCAGGCCGAAATGGACGGTCCGCGACAGGTCCAGCGCGGCGGCGCCCGACGCGAGCAGCGACCCGCCGACCGCCCCGATGCTCCAGGCCGCGTGGCAGCCGTTGAGGATCGACCGGCCCAGCTCGCGCTCGACGGCGACCGCGTGCGCGTTCATGGTCACGTCCAGCAGGCCGTGCACGGCGCCGAAGACGAGGAACGCGGCGGAGAGGCCGAGCAGGCCGTCGGGCACCGCCGTGCCGACCAGCGCGACCGGCAGCAGTGTCACCGCGCCCCGCACCACCCGGCGGCTGCCGAACCGCGCCGCGAGCCCGCCGGCCACCTGCATCGCGAGCACCGCGCTGACGCCGAACGCCGCCGTCGTCAGCCCGAGCTGCCCGGCCGAGAGCCCGAGGTCCACTTTGACCGACGGCGCCCGCGCCGCCATGGTGGCTATCAGCAACCCGTTCGCGGCGAACACCGCGGTGATCGCCCAGCGTGCCCTGCCCGCCATCGTCCCGTCCTCCCACCCGGACGCCCCTGGCGGGCGCCACACAGACACGACGAACGGGGGCACGCGGATATCTACCGGGCCGCCAAGTTAATCTTGAAGCGTGCGGAGCGACCAGGCGACCCCTCGGGTCGTCGGGGCGTCGCAGGTCGCCGATCTCGACGCCGCCCGGCTCCTGGACGTGGCCAGCGCGCTCACCATGGTGCTGACGCTGCCGAGGTCGGCCGCGGACCACGTCGACGCGCTCGTCGTGGTGAGCGGCCAGGGTGAGGAGTGGCGGCTCACCCACGCGATCCGCTCGTGGGAGGCGAACCCGGGGCTGCGGCACCTGCTGGTGGCCAACGGGAATCCGGACGAACAAACCTATGTGCCGATCACCCTCGTCTACCTGCGCGGCCTGGGGTTGCGTCGGCTCGACGGGGTGAGCATCCAGGCCGAGCCGGCTCCGAACACCGGCCTTCAGGCGGCATGGATCGTCGCCCAAACAAGGGCGCACCACATCGGCAGCCTCGCGCTCACCGTCTCGCCGTACCACCTGGTCCGGGTCTTCCTGACGGTCCTGAAAGCGCTCGGCGGCCAACGCCTGCCGCTCATCCCGGTCCCGGTGGCGGTGCCACCGGACGCGCCGATACCGGAGACCGGCGCAACCGCGTACGACCTGGTGCCTGGTGAAGTGGTCCGGATTTTGACCTATCAGGACCGCGGTTGGGTCGCCACCCCGGCGGAACTGCGCGCCTATCTCGCGTGGCTGTGGCGCCACCCGATCCTCCGCGACGCCCTCATCTGAACGCCCGTCCTGCCGGCCGGTGATGGGGGTCGCCGGCCGGCAGGGGGCGGTGGCCGCCGAGCTGCCCAGCCGGCGGCCTGCCCGGGACGCGGTGCTCACCGTAGGCGCCAACCCGGAAGTGAACCCCGCGTTCCCGGTCTCAACTTATTCCAACTGGTTCCATCTGGTCAATGTGCAATCTCAACTTGTTCCAACAAGGTGACATGACAAGGGTGGTTGTGGTGGACTCGCGGTGGCCAACCGGAAAGCGAGCGTCTCCATCGTGGAACCCAACGAACCCACCACCGAATATCGAAAGGTGCTCGACGAGCTGGTCCGGCGGATCACGTCGGGCGAGCTCGCGCCCGGCGAGAAGCTGCCCTCGACGGTCCGCCTAGCCGCCGAGTTCGACGTCAGCGTCTCGACCATCCACCGCGTCACCACGACGCTGGAGGATCGCGGGCTCATCCGCGGCGTGCCGGGCAAGGGGCGGTACGTCCGGTCCTGACATCCGGGATGCCCTACTAAGTCAGTAGGATTAGTGGGCTATGCTGAGCGGCATGTTCCTCACCACTGACCTGCTCAGCGTCGCCCGGCAACATGCCGGCGACCCGGCCGGCTGGCCGGTCGCGCCCCGCTTCGACTCGGTCGAGCGGTGGTACCACCGGATCGCGGCCACGCCGGAGCACGAGGTCTGGCTGCTGACCTGGCTGCCGGGCCAGCACACGGACCTGCACGACCATGGCGGCGCGAGCGGCGGCTTCACCGTCGTCTCCGGCACGCTCACCGAGGAGACCGTCCACCGCGGCGCGCTGAAGGGCCGCCCGTTGGCGCCCGGCGCCGGCCGCCGGTTCGGTCCGCGCTACGTCCACCGCGTCAGCAATCTCGGCACCGAACCGGCGATCAGCGTGCACTGCTACGCACCCGAATTGACTAGCATGACCCGATATGACCTGACCGACGGCACCCTCCGTGTTGCCGAGGTGGCGCGCGCGGGGGTGGCCTGGTGAGGCGTTCGATCGACGAGATTCTCGAAGCGGCGCGGGAGCGGCTGGTCCGGCTCGACCCGGAGGCCGCGCACGTCGCCGCCCGGTCCGGTGCGGTGCTGGTCGACACCCGACCGGTCGGCCAGCGGGAGGCGACCGGCACGATCCCGGGTGCGCTGGTCATCGACCGCAACGTGCTGGAGTGGCGGCTCGACCCGCGGTGCGAGGCCCGGCTGCCGATCGCCGACTCGTACGACACGCATTACGTGCTCTTCTGTCAGCAGGGCTACTCGTCGTCGCTCGCCGCCGCCTCGCTGCAGGACCTCGGCCTGCACCGGGCGACCGATCTGGCCGGCGGCTTCGTCGCCTGGCGCGCGGCCGGCCTACCGGTGCTGCCGCCGCCACCGCCCACCCCGCCCCTCGTCCTCGCTCACCCCCGGGAGGAACCATGACCGCGCACACCACTCTGCTGGCCTTCCCGTCACCGTCAGTCACCGACGAGGTCTGGATCGACGTCGCCGCCCGCCAGGTGCTCCACGCCGGCCGCGAGGTGCCGCTGACCCGCCTGGAGTTCGACCTGCTGCTCTTCCTCGCCCAGCACCCGCGCCGGGTGTTCAGCCGCGAGCACCTGCTGCGCAGCGTCTGGGGCTACGAGATCGCGGGCCCGCGCACCGTCGACGTCCACATCAGACGGTTGCGGAGCAAGCTGGAAACACCGGTCGTGCGCACGGTGTACGGGATCGGCTACCGCCTGTCCGACGAAGCCGCCATCACGTTGGTGGCCGAAGCACCGCTGTGACACCCGCGGCGGCGGGTGCGCTGGACGTTATGGGGAAACGTCCGACAGAAAGTGCCAGGTGCTCTCATGCGTCATCTCGCGACCTTCGTCGCCGCCGTGGTCCTCGGTCCGGCGACCTGGGTGCTCGTCGCCCTCGGCCAAGGCCGGTCACTGACGGTGTTCGACACCGCGCCGAACGCCGACCTGCCGTCGGCGGGTGACCCGCTCGCCGCGTTCGTCTTCATCGCGGTGGCCGGCATGCTGCTCGGCGTGGTCGGCACGCTGCGGCTGTCGCCGCTGGGTGCGACGCTGATCGGGCTCGGCTACCTCGGCAGCGCCGTCGCGGCCGTCTTCGCGCCCGGCCGGGTGATCAACCTGCTCGACCACACGCTGCGCATCGGCGGCTACGACGCGAACCTGGCCACCCCGGTGCGCACCGGCAGCGCCGCGCTGCTGGGCTCGCTACTCGTCGTCGCGGTGGTGAGCGCGAAGCGCTGGCGGCAGTGGCCGGAAGCGCCCGCCGACGAGACGCCGAAGCCCGAGGACACGCCGATCCCACTCGGCGACCTGCAGAGGGACACCGAGTTGGTGGGCGCCGCGGGTCTGACGGCGCAGGACCGCCCGCAATGGGAGACGAGCTGGCAGTCGCGGCGCTAGTCGTCGTCGGCCCCGCCGCCGAGGAAGTCGAGCAGGCCCTGTGCGTTGCGCTGGGCATAGTCGGAATAGCAGTTGTTCATGAGTACGTGTGTCTCGTCCGCCGACGATGCCAGCTTCTTCAGCTTCGGGGCCCACATCCGCAGTTCGCGGTCCGAATACTCGTACCCGAACTTCTCGTAGATGTTCTTGCTCGTCCACTTGAGACTGTGGCCGTGGAAGCGCATCACCGCCAGCTCCGCGGTCGCCTCCAGGATCGGCGGGATCGACGAGCGGTGGCCCTGCGGCATGTCGACCGCGACGTAGGGCAGGTGGTGCTGGCGCAGGAACTCCAGCGTCTCCACCCGGTTGTCGCCCTCGAACCACGAGGCGTTGCGGAACTCGAACACCGGCCGCAGCGGCTTGACGCGGTCGCGGACCTCGATCAGGAAGTTCTTGTTGGACCGGCGGATGCCGAACCACGGCGGGAACTGGAACAGCAGGGCGCCGAGCTTGCCCGCCGCGACCAGCGGGTCCAGCGCCGACAGGAAACGCGTCCAGATCTCCTCGTACGCCTGTGGTGGCAGGTCCTTGGGGTAGACGTTGGTCTTGTCGGTCTCGGGCCGCAGGTCCTTGAAGATCGAACTGACGCGGGTCGGGTGCCCGGTGAGCAGGCTGTACGCCTTGATGTTGAACGTGAAGCCCGGCGGCGTGCGGGCGGCCCACAGCGTGGCGGTCTGCTCCGCGGGCGGCGCGTAGTAGGTCGCGTCGACCTCGACCAGCGGGAACCGGCCGGCGTAGTACGCCAGCCGCTTCTCCGGCGTGTCCTCACCCGGCGGGTACCACCCCGACTCGAGCAGCGTCTTGTCGGTCCACGACGCGGTGCCGACCTTGATGTCGCCCACAGCAACGACCCTAGGCCGCCCGGCGCTCCTTCGTCTGCTTGCACGCCACGCAGGAGGTCGCGGACGGGAAGATTTCCAGCCGCTCGACGGGGATCGGCTCCGCGCACGTCTCACAGGCGCCGTAACCGCCCGCGGCCAGGCGGGTCAGCGCGTGCTCGTACTGGGCGCGGCGGTCGAGGATCACGTTGAGCACCGAGCGGGCCGCGTCGCGCTCCGCCGCCTTCGAGCCGCTGTCGGCCTGGTCGTCACCGGCCGAGTCGCCCGCCTCGATCAGCCGGAGCCGGTGGCCGCGGTCGCGCTCGGCCTCGTACTCGGCGGTCAGCTCGTCGTAGCGGCCCTGCAGCGTGAGCCGGATCTGCTCGGTGCGGGTCTGGTCGTCGATGAGCATGGCGGCCGCCTTCCGAATGTCGGTGGAGGAGCGGGCGTTTACCCATACTCCGCGCCGAGCAAACCAGACACGGGACTCACTCGTGATTCATTCATCCGAAAGTCGCTCGACCAGCGCGGGATGGCGTGGGTCGTCCGTGCGCACCACCACGTCCGCCCAGCCGGCCGGGTCGACCTCGGCGGCGTACCGGCGCCAGGCCGGCAACGTCCACTCCCACTCCGGCGGCGTCCGCCGGGCCAGCGCCGCCGGCGACACCACCAGGTGCACAGTCAGGTCGAAGCCGAGCGCGCCGCCCAGCAGGAAACCGCCGGTGACCAGCACGACCGCCGACGGCTCCAGCGGCGCGTAGGCCGCCCGGCTGGCCCGATCCGTGGCCGGGTCCCACAGCGACGGCAGGATCCGGCCACTACCGTCGGGCCGGGCCGGGTCGAGCACCTCCCGCCGCAGCCCGGCCTCGTCGAGCCAGTCGGTGTAGAACGCGTCCGGGTTGGTCCGGCCCTGCTCGAGACGCAGCGACGCGGATTTCAGGAAACCGTTCGCGGGTACGACGTGCGCCGGCCGCCCACGCAGTCGCAGCGCCTCGACCAGCGCGGCCGCGAGCGGGTCGGGCCCCGCCAGCGGGCTGTCCGCCGAAGACGGCGACGACAGCGGATTCGCACCGGGCGGCGGCGGCCCGTCCAGCGCGACCGTCAGCCACGCTCGCGGCGACGACCGCTCGATCCGCTCCGCGAGGCCTTCGACGAACAGTTCCGGAGTGATCGGCCGCACACGCACCCGCCCATGATGCCCTGGCACCGGCAGGATGTCCGGCATGCGGGCGGTGCTCACCGGGTTCGCCGGGATCTGGCTGGTCACGCTGGCCGGCTACCTGGCGGGGCGGTTCGGCGTCCTCGGCCCGGAGGCCACCGCGCTGCTCGCCCGCATCGTCTTCTACCTCGCCGCGCCCGCGCTGCTGTTCTCGACGCTGGCCACCTCGAGCCTCGACAAGGTGTTCACGCCGGCGCTGGCCGTGTTCGTGCTCAGCACGCTCGTGGCCGCCGGGCTCTACGTCGCCCTGACGTTGCGACGCAGGCCCGCGGCCGAGGTGACGATCGGCGCCCTCTGCGCGTCCTACGTCAACGCCGGCAACCTCGGCCTGCCGATCGCCGCGTACGTGCTCGGTGACGCCTCCCTGGTCGTACCCGTGCTGCTCTTCCAGCTCCTGATCGCGACCCCGACGGGCCTCGCCGTGCTCGACGTGACCGCGGCGGGTCACCGGCCTGCGCCGTTGCGGTTGCTCTCGACGCCGTTGCGCAACCCGATCAGCGTGGCCTGCCTCTGCGGGCTGGGCGTGGCCGCCGCCGGCTGGCGCCTGCCGCCCGAGGTGCTGCGCCCGTTCGACCTGGTCGGCGGTGCGGCCGTGCCGCTCGCGCTGATCGCCCTCGGTCTCGCGCTGCGCGGCAGTCGCCCGTTCGCGCCGGGCCCGGACGTCGGTCAGCGCTACCTCGCCGTCGCGCTAAAGGTCGCGGTGCAGCCCGCCGTGGCCTGGGCGATCGGCCGCTACCTGTTCCACCTCGACGGCCACGCGCTGCTCGCCGCCGTGGTCCTGTCGGCGCTGCCGAGCGCGCAGAACCTCTTCGTGTACGCGACCCGCTACGACCGCGGCGCCGGCCTCGCCCGGGACGCGATCGTGCTGTCCACCCTCGCGGCCGTGCCCGCCCTGATCGTGGTCGCCGCCCTGCTGACGTAATTGGTAGATTCCGCCGGTGACAGTTACCCCCGCCGACGTGACCGCCGCCGTGGCGTTGCTCCGCGCGACCCTGCGCGACGTGCCCGACGACGCCTGGGACGTCCCCGCCGGGGCGCTCACCTGGACCTGCTGGGAGACGATCGAGCACACCGCCGACGACCTGTTCGTCTACGCCCTGCAGCTCGGCCCGTCCGATGCGCCGACCGACACCCACGTGCCGGCGCGCTGGCACTACGAGCGCGACGGCGGCCCGGCCGGCACCATCTTCGTCGAGCGGGCCAGCGGCACCCGGGGCCTGCTCCAGGTGCTCGAATCCTGCGGCGCGATGCTCGCCGCCGTGGTCGCCGTCACCCCCGCCGACCGGCTGTCGTACCACACCTACGGCGTCAGCGACCCCGAAGGCTTCGCGGCCATGGGCGTGGTGGAGACCGTCGTGCACGCCCACGACGTGGCGGGCACCCTGGGCCTGCCCTGGCACCCGCCGGCCGACCTGTGCGAGCGGGTGATCGGGCGCCTGTTCCCCGACCTGCCGGCGCACCCGGACCCGTGGGAGCGGCTGCTCTGGGCCACGGGCCGCACCGAGCTGCCCGGCCACCCGCGGCGGGAGTCGTGGCGCTGGGACGGCCGCCCGGTTGCGCTGCGCGGTTAGCGTGGGGCCATGCTCACGGCACGCCCGGCCAGCGCCTGGCGCAACCGATACGACGTCGCGCTCGACGGCCGCCCGCTGACCACATGGGAAGCCTCCTTCTGGAAGCAGGGCGGGGCGTTCACGCTCGACGGCCGCCGGTTCGAGGTGCGGTCCAGCACCTGGGGCACGAAGTCCACGATGGTCGACGAGATGGGCGGCGAGGTCGCGGCGGCCGAGCGGGTGGGCCGCAAGCGGTGGACGGTCAGCTACGCGGGCCAGACCTACACGTTCCGCCGGCATTCGATGTGGAGCCAGCGGCAGGATCTCTACGTCGGCGACAACGCGGTGGGCTACGCGCGCCGCACCAGTGCCTGGCGACGCGAGGTCGAGCTGGATCTGCCTGGCGTGCCAGTGCCGGCCCAGGTCTTCGTGCTCGGCGTCGTCATCGCGTTGTGGGACGCGGAGACCGCCGCGGTCGCCGGGGGGTCTTAGCGGTCTGCGACGCCCGGCACGTCCAGCTCGGCCAGTGCGCGCAGGGCGGTCACCGTGGCGTAGCCGTCGGCCAGGGCGGCCAGGTCCGTGCCCGGCACCAGGTGTTCGCCGGACTCCGCCAACGCCGTGCGGACGAAGCCGTCGCCGGTTTCCACCACGGCCAGCTGGACCTGGCCGAACGCGGCGAGGGTCGCCCGGCGCACCCCGCGCAACTTTTCCGCCGGCAGGTCCGGTGCGTTGACGTTGAGCACCACGCCGTCGGGCGCGGCCAGCAGCGCGTCGACCAGGTCGACCGCGGTCGCGGCGGCGGTGGACCAGTTGCGGGCGGCTTCGTCCGTTGTGGACATCCGCATCGCCGCGCCGCCGCTGGCCGTCGTGGCCGCAGAGACGGAGAGGATGTCCAGCGACACCGCCATCGCCCGGCAGCCGGCGGCGGACGCCGTCAGCGCCGCACCGACCGTCCCCGAGTGGAGCACCGCGCGGCCGGCGTTGGCGCCCCGGTTGATGCCCGACACCACCAGGTCCGGCGGGGGACCGAAGGCGCCGTGCAGGCCCAGCAGCGTGATGTAGGCAGGGGAGCCGGCGATCGCGTACCCGCGCTCCCGGCGCTCGATCAGCACCCGGCCGTCGTCCTCGGTCGCGGTCAGCGCGGCGCTCGTGCCGCTGGAGTCGGTGCGTGGGGCGGCGACGACGACGTCGAGCCCGCGTGCGCGCAACGCGTCCGCCAGCACGCGGATGCCGACGGCGTCGATGCCGTCGTCGTTGGTGACCAGGACCCGCGGGCTCATGGCGTACGCGATGGCTGCAATCCCGCCGCGGCGGCCTGCCGCGCGAACGCCTCGGCGTCGACCACCGCGGCGCCGCCCGTGTCGTTGTTGAAGTAGACGAACGCGTCCGCGCCGGCACCGAACGCCGCCTTCAGCCGCCCCGCCCAGGTGCGCAACGCGCTGCGCCCGTACCTCGGCCGCGGTGTCGCCCGTCCCTGATGGAACCTCAGGTAACCCCAGCCGGCGGTGCGCCACAGCGGTGTCACCGGCCGGCCGAGCCGGTCGGCCCAGGCGAGCGCGGCGGCGTGGTCGGTGAGGACGCCCTTCACCTCGTCGGTCCACCAGCTCTCGTGCCGCGGCTCCACCGCGACCCTGGTCGTGCGCGGAAACTCGGTCAGCACGGCATCGAGCTGCTTCGGTGCGGCCTTGAGGTTCGGCGGAAGCTGCAACAGCACCGGTCCGAGCCGGTCACCCAGCCCGTCGGCGTGGTCGAGGAAGCGCTTGACGGGTTCCGCGGGATCGTTGAGGCGCCTGATGTGGGTGAGGTAGCGGCTCATCTTGACGGCGATCTGGAAGTCGTCGGGGGTCTGCTCGCGCCATTTGACGAACGTGTCGCGCTCGGGGAGACGGTAGAACGCGTTGTTGACCTCCACGGTGGCGAACCGGCCCGCGTAGTGCGCCAACCAGGCCTTCTGCGGCAGCTTCTCGGGGTAGAACGGGCCACGCCAGTCGCGGTACTGCCAACCGGAGGTGCCGACGAGGATCACGGGTCCTGACTTACCCCGGAATCAGCCCCGCAGGCGCGTCCGGACCGGTCATTCTGGGGTTACAGGTGATCGTTCGACGGGTACGAGGACGGCTGGAACGCCCCGCACCCCGGGGCGTCGTAAGCGCGAGGGGGCGACTCGATGACACTCGACGACGACGACATGGCCACGACCGGAGCTGGCAGCGGAGAAGGGCCGGCCGACGGCGGCGCGAACCCGGGTCGCCAGGACGGCGGTGCCGACGGCGGCGCGGGCGAGGGTCCGGCGGACGGCGGCACCAACGCGGGCGGCCACGACGGCGGCGCCGATGGCAGCGCCTCCAAGGACGAGGGTGTCGCCGACGGTGGCACGAACCCGCAGGGCCGCGACGGCGGCGCCGACGGCGGCGCGGGCGAGGGCCCGGCGGACGGCGGCACGAACCCGAGCGGCCACGACGGTGGCGCCGACGGCGGTGCCTGACGGGACGGCGCCGGGCGGGACGCACCGCCCGGCGCTGACCCGTTGCGTCAGCGTCGACCCGGGCCAGTTCGCGGGCGCCTACTGGGGTAAGGCGCCCTTGCTGTCGCGCGCGGCGGAACTGGCCGGTCCCGAGGGGTTCATGGATCTTCTCTCGCCCGCGGACGCGGACGAGCTGCTGAGCCGGCGCGGCCTGCGTACGCCCTTCCTGCGCATCGCCAAGGACGGCGCGCTGGTGCCGACGAGCCGGTACACGGGCGGCGGCGGCGCGGGCGCCGAGATCGACGACCAGGTCCTGGACGAGAAGATCCTCGGCCTGTACGCGGACGGCGCGACCCTGGTGCTGCAGGCACTGCACCGGACGTGGCCGCCGCTGATCGACTTCGCCGGCGAGCTGAGCGCGGCGCTCGGCCAGCCGCTGCAGATCAACGCCTATCTGACGCCACCCGGCAACCAGGGTTTCTCGACCCACTACGACACGCACGACGTCTTCGTGCTGCAGGTCGACGGCCGCAAGCGCTGGCGGATCCACCCGCCGGTGCTGGAGGCGCCGCTGGAACGGCAGGCCTGGGGCGGCCGCGCCGAGGAGGTCTCGGCCACGGCGGCGGGCGAACCGGCGATGGACGTGGTCCTCGCACCCGGTGACGCCCTGTACCTGCCGCGCGGTTGGCTGCACAGCGCGACCGCGCAGGACGACTCGTCGCTGCACCTGACGGTCGGCGTGCGGGCCTTGACGCGGTACGCCCTGGTGGAGGCGCTGCTGTCCGAGGCGGCGGAGGCACCTCGGCTGCGGGCGAGCCTGCCGTACGCGCTGGACGTGAGCGACCCGGACCAGTTGGAGCCGGAGCTGACGGAAACGGTCGCGGCGCTGCGCTCGTGGCTGGAGACGGCGTCCCCGGTCGCGGTGGCCGAGCGGCTGCGCCGGCGCACGTGGCCGGCGACGCGCCCGGCCCCGCTGCGCCCGATGGCCCAGGCGGCGGCGGCCACGGCGCTGACGGCCGCCGACCGCATCGTGCCGCGCCCGGGCCTGCGCTGGCGCCTGGAACCGCTGGACACGGACAAGATCCGCCTGCGGCTGTTCGACCGTTCGGTGACGTTCCCGACGGGCTGCGCGCAGGCCCTGCGCGCCTTCCTGGACGGCACGGTCACGCTGGTCGCGGACCTACCAGGCCTGGACGACGACGAGTCCCGCCTGGTCCTGGCCCGCCGCCTCCTCCGCGAAGCGGTCGCTGTCCCGGCGTAGAGCGGGGTTGCGAAGATCAACGATCCACGACGACACTTCCGGTCGTGCAGCCCGCTGGAGCCGTTCGAGCCGTCGCCGCCCGCACGGCGGCCGATCTGGATGTGGGTCGGTGCCGTTGCCGGGCTCGCGCTCGCCGTCAACATGTTCCTCAACAGAAACCAACCGCCCACGCCCGCCGTGGCGGATCGCCCGAGCAGCGGTAGCTTCGTGGTGTCCGGGGCGGTGGTGCTCGGCTCGTCGTTCACCAAGGACGACCAGGGTGGCTGTGCCGGCACCGGAACCCACGCCGACGTCGTCGAGGGAGCCGCGGTGGTCGTCGTGACCGCTGGTGCCGGGTTCGGCGGCGGAGAACTCGCTGTATCGCAGGCGCTAGACGACGGAACTTGCCGGTTCTCGTTCTCCGTCAACGACGTGCCGGCGGGGGAGGGCACCTACGTGGTCATGATCGGCGGCCAGGACGTCCGCAATTACTCGGAGGAGCAGTTGACCGCCGGCCTGGTGAACATCCGCCTCGACTAACCTCGGTGGGGTGTTCTCACCCCGCGGGCCGTCGCTGCGTGAGTTGTGTGTCCAGGCGCTCTCGTCGGTCGAGGGCGGCTATGACCTGCTGGCGCCGAAGTTCGACTACACACCGTTTCGCACGCCTGAAAGCATTCTCGACGCGACGACGGCGGCACTGTCCGAGCACGGCCCGTTCGGCCGTGGGCTCGACGTGTGCTGCGGCACCGGCGCGGGCCTGCCGGTGCTGCGGTCGTTGTGCCGCGGGCAGATCACCGGGGTCGACTTCAGCGACGGCATGCTGGCCCGGGCGCGCGACGCCCATCCGGACGCGACCTGGGTGCGGGCCGACGTCCGGGCCCTGCCGTTCGCGAACGGCTTCGACCTCGCGGTCAGCTTCGGCGCGCTCGGCCACTTCCTGCCCGCGGAACGGCCGGCGCTGTTCGCCGGGGTCCACCGCGCGCTGCGCCCCAGCGGGCTGTTCGCCTTCCCGGTGGGCACCGTGCCGCCGGCGACCTCGGTCGCGCACTGGGTCACGCTGGGGTTCGACCTGACCATGCGCGCCCGCAACGCGGTGTGGCGCCCGCCGTTCGTCATGTACTACCGCACCAACCGCACACCCGAGGTCCTCGCCGACCTGACGGCCGCAGGCTTCACGGCGTCAGCCATCGACCTGGACACCCTGGGCCGCCACAGCGACGGCAGCCCCCGGTGCCGGCTGCTGCTCGCGCGAAAAGCGACCTGACCACCGCTCCTGGCCCGATCAGTCAGCTTGGGCCGCTGGCGGCGAAGGCGTCGTAGTCGACCGCACGGCCGACCTGCTCACCTGGGTGTGGGAGTCGACCTGACCGAGGCGCGGCTTTCCTTCATCCCGACGCTGTCGCGCGACGGCTGGCTGTGCCTGTTCGCGCCGCACCGTTACGTCGTGGTCTACCCATGTGCGGGCCTCCTCGTCGATCCGGCCGGCACGGTCGCACCATCGGCGCTGAGCCGGCTCGTCGGACCGGTGCGCGCAGCGGTGCTGATGCACCTGCAGACGTCGAAGACCCCAAGCCAGCTTTGCGCGATCACCGGGTACGAATCCCCTGCTTCCGCTAGCGGCAGTTCGTCCAGAAGTCGGTGATGACGTCGGCGGTGTGTGGGTCGAACAGCGGCGCGAGGTGGCCCCCGCCCGGCAGTGTCAGTGACCGGCCGTCCGGGATCTGGGCCGCCCACGTCGCCGTGTCGGTCGGTGTGCACATCGGATCGTCAGCACCCGTGGTGAGCAGAGCAGGGGATTTCACCTGGCCCAGCAACGGCGTCGCGTCCGGGCGGTTCAGGCTGATCGAGTGGATCGCCTGGCGCATGCCGTGCCGGTCCGCGTTGACGAAGGACGCGCGTACGACCGCTGCCGCTTCCGGGTCTTTCCTGCCGTAGCCCTTGCCCAGCAGCGCGTCGGTCAGGATGCCCGCCACCGGGCGTGGGCCGGCCAGGCCGTGCAGCGTGTAGAGCAGCCGGACCGAGCGCCGGTCGGCCGGCAGCAGCGCGTGGATCGGTGTGGCGATCGTAGTCAGGCTGCGGCAGGCGTCCGGGTGTTCCGCGGCGAAGTAGACGCCGACGTGGCCGCCCCACGCGTTGCCGAGCCAGTCCACCGGGCCGGTCACGCCCAGGCCGTGCAGAACCTCGCGGGCGGCGACGGCGCAGTCCGACAACGTGTACGGGCCCGGCGCCGCGCCGCTGCGGCCGTGTCCCGGCCCGTCGATCAGCACCAGCGTCCGCGTCGCGGCCAGCGACGGGCGCAGCCGCGCCCACGTCGTCGAGTCGACGAACAGGCTGTGCCACAGCACCGCGGGCGGTCCGGAACCCTCGACCGCCACGTTGAGCCGGCCCACCCGGGTGGCCACGGTCGCCATTGCCCCTCCAAGAATTACTTCGGAACCCAAAGCTTCGGTTTCCGAAGTATCATCCCGTCGTGAAGCCGACGTCAAGTGACCTGCCGACCGACCGGGCTGCCGTCGGGCAGCTCCTGGTCCGCCTGCTGCGCCAGTTCCGGACCGAGATGTTCGAGCCGGCCGCGGCGTCCGGCTACCGCGACCTGCGCGAGCCGCACCTGCAGATCTTCGGCAACATCTACGGCGGCGCCCGGCTCACGGAGTTGGCCGCCCGCGCCCAGCTCAGCCTGGCCGCCACGTCGGAGCTGGTGAACGACCTGCAGCGCCTCGGCTACCTCGAACGCCAGCCCGACCCGCAGGACGGCCGCGCCAAGCTGATCGTCCCGACCGCCCGCGGCCGGGCCGCCCTGGCCGACGCCGGCGACCGGGTCGCCGAGATCGAGCGGCACTGGGCCGACCTGATCGGCGACCGACGCTTCACCGCGATGACGCGCGCGCTGCAGGACCTGCTCGACGCGCTCGAGAAGTGACAGTTCACGCAGGCGTGATAACCATGGTGCCGTGGTCGACTCCGCACTCGTGCTGGGCGCCGGCGGCATAACCGGCATCGCCTGGCAGCTCGGGCTCCTCATCGGACTTCGCGAGGTCGGCGTCGACCTCACGGACGCCGACCTGATCGTCGGCACCTCCGCCGGCTCCGTCACCGGCGCTCTCCTCGCCTCCGGCCTCGACCCCGTCGACGCCGCGAAGATCGAGTCACGGCTGGGCGCCGACGACCCGCCGATCCGTCCGGAATGGGCCCGTGGCAGCGAGGTGTTCGCCCTGCTCGGGGACGACACCCGCGACCCGGCAGAGGTACGGGCCCGCGTCGGCGAACTGGCGCTGGCGGCGGAGGTCGGCGCCGAGGAGCCGTATGTCGAGTCCCTGCGCCGCCGCCTGCCGCCTGGTGGCTGGCCCGGCCGCCGGTTGCTGGTCACCGCCGTGGACGCGGAGTCGGGCACCCCGGTCGTCTGGGACGACCGCTCCGGGGTCCCGCTCCACCGCGCGGTGGCGGCGAGCTGCGCGGTGCCCTGCGTCTTCCCGCCGGTGACGATCGAGGGGGTCCGTTACATGGACGGCGGCGTCCGGTCGGGCACGAACGCCGACCTGGCCGCCGAGGCCGCGACCGTCGTCGTGCTCGCACCCCTGGCACCCATCAGGATGCGCGGCGCCCCGGCCGCCGAGCTCGACGCGTTGCGGCAACGGTCCAGGGTGGCCCTGGTCGCGCCCGACGACGACGTCCTGCGCGCGCTCGGCCCCAACGTGCTCGACGCGGGCCGCTGGGAGCCGGCGATCGAGGCCGCCACCGCACAGGGCCGCTCACTCGCCGGCGAGCTCGGCGACGTCTGGCAGCCCTAGGCTTCCCGTCGCTGGAAACGGGCCAGCTTCGCGGGGTTGAGGGTGATCAGGACCCGTTCGATGCCGTCGGGTGAGACTTCGATGGCGATCAGTGCGGCCGCCGCGGTGTGCCGCGACGCGAGGATCGCCGGCTGGCCGTTGGACTCCACGATCTCGAAGGTGAGGTCGTGGCCGAACTTCGCCATCAGGCCGACGAGATACCGCGCCACGTTCTCCCGGCCGTAGATGGGCATCGGGGCCGCCCGGACGGTGCCGCCGCCGTCCGCGTACGAGATCGCCGTCTCGGTCAGCAGGGTTTCGAGCTGGTCGAGGTCGCCGGTCCGGGCGGCGGCGAGGAACGACCGCAGCAGCCGGCCGTGGTCGGCGCGCGCGACCGGGTCGTGCCGCTCCTCGGCCACGTGGGCGCGGGCCCGGCGGCCGATCTGCCGCGCGTTCGCCTCGGTCGTGCCGAGCACCTCGCCGATCTGCCGGAACGGGTAGTCGAACGCCTCGCGCAGCACGTACACCGCGCGCTCTGCCGGCGACAGCCGCTCCAGCAGCAACAGCATCGCCAGCTCGACCGACTCGTCCCGTTCAAGGCGCAGCAGCGGGTCAGCGGCGGTGTCGACGGGCTCGGGCAGCCACTGTCCTGGATAGACCTCGCGCCGGGCGCGCGCCGACGTGGCCGCGTTGATCGCCAGGCGGGACGTCGTGGTGATCAGGAACCCGTCCGGGTCCCGCACCCGGTCGCGGTCGGCCTGCTGCCAGCGCAGCCAGGCGTCGTGCACGACGTCCTCGGCGTCCGGGACGCTGCCGAGCATCCGGTACGCGATGCCGAACAGCCTCGGCCGGACCGCCTCGAACGCCGCGAAGGCCCTCTCCTGCCCCACCATCACCGCCCGCACCATCGTCGTGACCTGTACCGCCGCACGCCTAGGCAGGTACCCGGCCCGGGTCGGTGCTCACCAGGTGGACCGAGCAGCCACGCCGTTCGTGACGCCGTCACGAATTCCGCTGTCGCTCGGTCCACCTGACATGACCCTGCTGATCCGGATCGCCCTCGCGATCCTGTTCCTCGACGAACTGGTCGTCGGGTTCTGGAACCAGGTCTTTCCCAGGAGCTTCTACGACCACTTCCCGACCGTCACGCTCACGCCGCCGTTCAGCGAGCACTACGCGCGCGACTTCGGCGGCGCGACCCTCGGCCTCGCCCTCCTGCTGGGCATCGCGCTGGTCAAGCCGCGGGCCGTGTTCACGATCCCCGCCGCCGCGGCGTACTCCGTCTTCGCCGTGCCGCATTTCTTCTTCCACCTGAGCCACCTCGCGCACGCCACCGTCGGCCAGGCGGTCTTCCTCACGACGGCCAACGCCGTCGTCGCGCTGCTGGGGCTGGCCGTCATCGTGCTGACGCTGATCCGCGACGCCCGCCCGCGTCAGAGAGGCGTGACCATGATCGAGCGGTAGCTGAAGAACACCGGCACGGGGGAGCCACCCTCGACGCGGTACTTCGCCGTGAAGGTCGTGCGCCCCGGCCGCAGGTCGTCGAGGATCGTGGTCGAGGCCACCGGCTGCGTGACGGTGAACGGCACCCCCACACCACCCAGCGACAGCGACGACCGCGCGGCCCGCTCCAGGCTCGGCGGGAGCTCGTTGGCCCCGCTCGCCTCGAACGACATCGCGCCGGCCTGCGAGAGCACGTCGACGTCGGCCGAGCCGTACGCGATGGTCGCCCCGACGGTGACCGCGCACCGCCCCGACGCCCGGATCGCCACCGTGACCGCCGGGCCGAGCGTCGCCAGGTCGACGAACTGCTCTGGATCGCCGGCCGGGTCGACGGTGGTGACGCTGTGTGCCGCCGTGTCCGGATCGTCGCTGTGGGTCAGAGACATGACGGCGTACGCCCCGGCGGCGCCACCGGCCAGTCCACAAAGGCCGGCCAGCAGCAGTTGCCGCCGGGACATGCGCGTGAAGGCCGAGCCAGGCGGCGCCACCGCGGACGGCGGGTCCCCCGATAGGTCGATCATGACCATCCTCTCGTGTCCGCTTCCTCCCTTCCGTCCAGCATGGCAGCCGGGAGGCCGCAGGTCACCGAAGACGATCGATCTCGGCCATCGCGTCGGCGGGGAGCGGACCCTTCGCCAGGGTCGCGAAGTTCTCCATCGCCTGCGCCGGCGTCCGCGCGCCTGGGATCGACACGATCGCCGGGCTGCGGGCCATCAGCCAGCCGAGCGCGCCCTGCGCCAGGGTCCGGCCGTCGGCGGTCAACGCCGCCCTGAGCTGGTCGACCCGCCGTGTCCACTCCGGCGAGGCGATGCCCTTGTCGAACCAGGGCAACCATTCGGGCGACAGGGTACGCACGTCGTCAGCGGCGGTCGCCGTCGTGCGGCCGTGGTACTTGCCGGTCAGCAGCCCCATCGCCAGCGGGCCGCGGGCCAGGCTCGCCAGGTCCTGCGCCTCGCACACCGCGATCATGTCGGCGTTGTCGTTGAGCACCGACTGGTCGTGCTGGATCGCCGCGCAGTGGGTGCCCGCCTTGGCGAACGCCTCCGCCTTGGCCGGGTGATCCGTGCTCCACCCGTACGCGCGGATCTTGCCCTTGGTCACCAGATCTTCGAGCGTGTCCACCAGGGCCAGCGCGTCGTCGACCGGCAGGTCGTTCAGGTGCAGTTGGTAGAGGTCGAGGTAGTCGGTGCGGAGCCGGTCGAGGACCCCGTCGAGGCAGCGGACCAGGTAGTCCGGCGAGCTGTCGGTGCCGAGCATCAGCCGGCGGGACTCGTCGAACGTGTGTCCCCACTTGCTGGCGATCACCACCTGGTCGCGCCGCCCGGCCAGCGCGCGGCCGAGGATGCGCTCGCTGTGCCCGGCGCCGTAGTTGCTGGAGGTGTCGAACAGCGTCACACCGAGGTCCAGCGCCTGGTGGACCGTGCGGACGGACTCGTCGTCGTCGACCTCGCCCCACCCGTAGGGCTCGCCGTCGCCACCGAAGAACGGCCCGCCGATCGCCCAACAACCCATGCCGATCGCGGAAACCTCGATGCCGCTGCGTCCCAGGACTCGTGTCGTCGTCATGGCATTCAGCCTGGGGTCTGGAGTGCGCTCCAGGTCAAGGTATGTTCCGGTGATGACGGTCTACACCCCGGCGGAGACGGCCCGGCGCAGTGGGTTCACATTGGACACACTGCGCTACTACGAGAAGATCGGCCTGCTGGCCGACATCGACCGCACGCGCGGCGGCCAGCGCGTCTTCACCGACGACGACCTGGACTGGCTCAGCGTGCTGCGCTGCCTGCGCGACACGGGCATGCCGATCGCGCAGATGTGCGTGTTCGCGGAGATGTCCCGGGCCGGCACCGAGACGGAGACGGACCGCCTCGCCCTGCTCCGCGACCACGCGCTCCGCGTACAGGAACAGATGCGCCTGCTCGACCAGCAGCACGAGCACCTGCAGGGGAAGATCCGCTACTACGAGCGCAGAGTGGCCGGTTCAGCTCGGGGCGAGACTCGTGAAGTCGGTTTGTAGCGCGTGCGATGCGGCCAGTCGGCCCGCGTCGACGGCCGCGCGCAGCGGGCCCGGGCGTCGCTCGGTGCGGCCGATCCGTGCGCTGCCGAGCGGAGGGCGGATCTGCAGGGTCGCGGGGTGGGTGGCCAGCAGGCGCTCCTCCTCCGCCCGCAGCGTCGCACGGCGCAGCCAGGTCTCGTAGGCGCCCGGTGCCTGCCGGGCGAACCAACGGGACAGCAACAGGCGTTCGCCGCGGGAGGGCGCCGACGCCTTCTCGTCGACGCGCCGGGTCCGCAGCGCGACCAGGTGCGTCGCTCCTTGAGCGAGGGCCGTCCGCACCGGCACCGCCGCGCTGACTCCGGCGTCCACGTACCGCTGCCCGTCGATCTCGACCGGTTCGCCCGCGAGCAGCGGCATCGCGGTCGACGCGCGCAGCGTCGCCTGCAGGCTCGACTGGTCACGGACGTGCGCGTGCAGGTCGACCGCCTCGCCCGTGCCGGCGTGCGTGGCGATCGGGTGGAACTCGACCGGGCTGTCCAGGATCTCCTGGAACCCCATCGGCATGATCTCGGTGTAGACCGTGTGTATCAGGAAGCGCGTGTCCACGACCGGCTGCCGGAGCAGCGCGCGCCGCGGGTCGATGGTCGTCCGCATGATTGTCCGGTCCCACCAGGCGTGCATGGTGCGCTCGGCGCGACCGCAGAGCAGCCACGCGCCGTTGAGCGCGCCCGCGGAACTCCCGTAGACGGCATCGAACATCGACAACAGCCCGAGCTGCTCGATCGCGACGGCCATGCCGCTGGAGTACGCACCGCGCGAGCTGCCCCCTTCGATCAGCAGGACCAGGCGGGCGTCGTCGTTGCGCCGGCCGGGCGCGCTTTCCTGCCGCATACGGTCACGCAGCAGCTCGAGGACCTCGACGGCCACTGTCCACCTCCATACTTCTGAGCACCTCGCCATCCTGCGTGCTGGACGGACACGAAGGCGAATACCTGGGAGGTACTCGTTATCGTGGTTTTCTGTGACAGATGCCACCGTCGGCGACCTGATCCGCCGGCAACGGACGTTGGCCCGGCGCAGCCAGCTGGACCTGGCGCACGAGATCGGCGTCTCGCCGCGCCACCTGAGCTTCGTCGAGCTGGGCAAGTCGAAGCCCAGCGCGGGCCTGCTGACGAGGATCGCCGAAGAGCTGGACCTGCCGCTGCGGGAGCGCAACGACTGGCTGCTGGCGGCGGGCTACGCGGCGCGCCGGCTGGTCGCGGGCATTCCCGTGGACGTGCGCGGCGAACCGACCAACCTGTTCCGGGCGGCCCTGCACCCGCACGGATTCGCCGCGCCGACGACCACGCGGAGACCGTCCTCCGCGGCCTTAATGCCGGTGCGTGATCGTGGTTCGCCGCGCATGATCATGCGATGACCGCCCTTCAGGCTGAGTACGGCGACCGGGACGTCGCCCTCTCCGGCGAGATCCTGCGGACCGTGGTCGGGTCCGGGGTGCACGGCATCGCGATCGAGGGCACCGACGACCACGACGAGCTGGGTGTGTACGTCGAGCCGCCCGAGCACGTCATCGGCCTGCACGCCCCGGCGAGCCACTACGTGTGGCGGACCCAGCCCGAGGGCGCCCGCAGCGGACCCGGCGACACGGACCTGGTCATGTACTCGCTGCGCCGCTACCTGCGCCTCGCGACGGTGGGCAACCCGACCGTGCTGCTGCCGCTCTACGCCCCCGAGGACGCGGTGCTGGTGTGCCGGCCGCTGGGCCGGCAGCTGCGTGCGCTCGCCCCGGCGCTGCTCTCGCAGCAGGCGGTGCACCGGTTCCTCGGCTACATGAACGGCCAGCGGGACCGGTTGCTGGGTCGCGGCCGGCGCAGCGACATGCCCAACCGGCCGGAGTTGGTCGCGCGCTACGGCTACGACGTCAAGTACGCGTCCCACGCGCTGCGGCTCGCGTACCAGGGATGGGAGATCGTCCGCGACGGGCGGCTGACGCTGCCGATGCCGGAGCCGGAGCGCGAGCGGGTGTTGCGGGTCAAACGGGGCGAGGTCCGCGACCTGGCCGCGGTGCTGGCCGAGATCGAACAGGTCCAGGCGACCGTGCAGGACCACCTGGACACCGGTCGCACGCCGCTGCCGGCGCACCCGGACCTGGCCGCGATCTCGGCGTGGGCCGTCGACGCCCATCGCGAGTTCTGGGGCTGGACGGCCGGACTCACTCCACGCTGAAGTCGAGGTGCGCCGCCTCCACCGTCCGTCCCCGGCGCCCGGGTGCGCGCTGCTCGTGCCAGCAGAGGTTGGTGTGCGCGATCACCTGCGCCGGGGGCGGCGCGCCGCGCGAGGTGAGGTCCGTGGTCGTGTGCGCGTCGGCGACCAGCGTGACGTCGTAGCCGCGGGCGAAGCCGCCGTGCAACGTCGAGCGGATGCACATGTCGGTCTGGACCCCGGTGAGGACCAGGTGGCCCACCCGCAGCTGCGCGAGCAGACTTTCCAGCTCGGTCTCCTCGAACGCGTCCCCGTAGCGCTTGTGCACCACCGGCTCGCCGTCGCGACGGGTCAGTTCCGGCACGTACTGCCAGCTCTGGGTGCCCGGCAGGAGCTCGTCGTCGGAATGCTGCACCCACATCACGGGTACGCCCGCCGCCCGCGCCTTGTCGACGGCGGCGTTGATGTTCGCGATCACCCGGTCGCGGTCGTGCGCCTCGACGACGGCCCCGTTCTGGACGTCGATGACGAGCAGCGCGGAGTTGGGCCGGTCGGCCAGGGTCGTCATGCGACCTCCTCGAGTTGGTTGTCGAAGACTGAACCGGACGCTCCTCGACGCGCAACTGAGATCAAGACCGAGGTCCAAGAGGTCATCCGATCAATCCACCATAGTTTGGGCTTCGTCCTTGGATTTCGCCCTCAGGTGATTGACGGACGTCCGATGTTTCGGGAGTATTATCGAGCTATTTCAATCTCTTAGCCGGCGAGGGGGCACCATGCGAGCAACGCTTCGGATCGGACTGTCGCTGCTTATCGCGGCCGCGGCCGCGATCGTCATCCCGTCGGCGCCCGTCGCCGCCGCGCCGGGCGACAACTACGTCGTCGACGACGCGTTGAGTGGGCCGCGCACCCGCTGGTTCGACGAGGCCCGCTTCGGCATGTTCATCCACTTCGGGCCGTACGCCGTCTATCAGGGTCAATACGGCACCTGCCGCGACGCCGAATGGATCAAGCGGCAGTGCAACATTCCGTGGAGCGACTACGAGGCCAGGGCGGCCACCTTCAACCCCGCGTCGTTCGACGCGAACGCGATCGTGCAGATGGCCAAGCAGGCAGGTCAGAAGTACATCGTGATTACCTCCAAGCATCACGACGGTTTCGCCATGTGGCCGACCCGGGTCAACCGGTGGAACCTGCGCGACCACGCCGGCTTCTCCCGCGACCTCCTGCGCGAGCTCAAGGACGCCGCGACCGCCAACGGCATCAGGCTCGGCTTCTACTACTCGATCTGGGACTGGCACGACCCGGATTTCGTCGCCAACTTCCCGGCCTACGTCACCAAGATGAAGGCACAGCTCCAGGAGCTCGTGACCGACTACGACCCCGCGTTGCTGTGGTTCGACGGCGAGTGGACCGAGACCAACCCCACCAACCCGTGGTCGGAGCAGAACGGCGAGGATCTCGAGCGCTTCGTCCGCGGCATCTCGCCCCAGATCGTCACCAACAACCGGATCGGCAAGCGCCGCCCGGTCGACGGCGACTACGGCACCCCCGAACAGGCCCTCGCCGGCTCACCGCCCTCGGCGCAGCTGCAGGAAACCTGCATGACCATCAACAACACGTGGGGGTACGCGGCCTGGGACACCAGCTTCAAGACGCCGACCCAGCTCGTACGCGATCTGGCCAACCTCACGAGCAACGGCGCCAACCTGCTGCTCAACATCGGCCCCACGCCCACCGGGGCGGTCACGGCGGGGCAGTCCGGTGCCCTGAACGGCGTCGGAAACTGGATGACCACCAACGGCGCGGCCATCACCGGCGCGGGCTACACGGGCCTGGTCGCCCAACCCGCCTGGGGCAAGGTGACCCGCAAGGGCAACAAGCTCTACCTCGTCGTCAACAGCTGGGCCACGACTCTCCACATTAGTCAGCGGTCGCCGTTCACGGTCACGGGCGCGCGGGTGCTCGGCAGTGCGTCACCGGTGAGCGTGCGCGCCGCCGGCGACGGCTACGACTTCCTGCCCAGCGGCGGCGCCACCAACGCCATCGCCACCGTCATCGAGGCCGACATCACCACACCCGCACCGACGGCGGTCGGCACCGGCGCGGGCCTCAAAGCCGAGTTCTGGAACAACACCACCTTCAGCGGCGCGCCGACGGTGACCCGCACGGACCCGACCGTCAACTACGCCTGGCGGTTCAGCGGATCCCCCGCGCCGTCGATCGGCACCGACAACTTCGCCAGCCGGTGGACCGGCTCGATCGAGCCACGGTATTCCGAGAGGTACACGTTCACCACCGTGTCCGACGACACGGTCCGGCTGTGGATCGACGGCCAACTCGTCATCGACAACACCACGCCACACGGACCGACGATCGACCAGGGCAGCGTCACACTCACCGCCGGCCGGCACGACATCCGCCTGGAACAGACCGAACAGGGCGGCGAGGCCTACCTGAAGCTCATCTGGAGCAGCCCCAACACGCCGGCGCAGATCGTGCCGCCGTCACAGCTCTACCCGGCCGCCGGCACGGTGCAGCGCTTCAACGACAACGTGGCGACGTACAGCAGCGGCTGGTCGGTCAGCAGCGCCCGCGGCTTCGGCGACTACAACGACGACGTGCACTACACCACCACCAACGGCGGCTCGTTCACCTACACCTTCAACGGCACCGGCATCGACTTCCTGTCGGAGCGCTACTCCGACCAGGGTCTGGTGGACATCTACCTGGACGGCGTCCTGCGGGCCACAGTGGACACCACCAGCAGCACCCGCCTGACTCAGCAGGTCATCTACACGGTCCGCGGCCTGCCGTCGGGCTCACACACGCTGCGCGGCGTCAAACGATCGGGCACGTACATGCTCGTGGACCGCTTCGACGTCGTCGTCCAGTAGCGAGCCGGCGAGACCGTCACGGTCGCAGCGCGGGCGACCGACCGCCACGGCCAGCGCTGGAGCGCGGAGGCGACCGTCGAGGCCGACGGCGACGGCGACCGGCGATCGGAGGTGGCCTGGTTCAGCCCCGGCGCCTCGCCGACGCCGACGGCACCGCCGCACACCAGGCCCTGATCTATCCGGAGGCGGGCCACGGAGTCGGCAGCTTCCCGTACCTCGCCGCCGGCACCTCTTTCGGCGTCCGGGCGTTGGGCGGCACCCGCCAGGCTGACGCCGCGGCCCGCATCGACACCTGGCCGAAAGTCCTAGCCTTCACGGCCGCCTGACCACCACAGAGCGCGACGGCGGGTCAAGGGCGCGAGGGTTCGTCCCGGGGGAGGCCTGCTGTTCGAGCGGTGCTTACGGCGGCTGGTGGTGTCCCACCGCATTGACCCGCGCGCGGTCGCCGTTGAAATCCGGGTTGAGGCGGTCGGCCAGACAGGAGCGGTGCGCGACGAACGAGGCGCATCCGGGCCCGTCGCTGCTGCGGACATCGACGGTGACGCCGTCGCCGCCGGGGCTCAGGTTGGTGGGCCGGCCGCAACATCCGCACGGCCGGCTGAACTCACGCAGGTCCGCGGCACGGGTCGTGAGACGTATCCAGATGGGCGGGTGGTAGCGGTCGACCTCCACGACGAGCGCGCCGACCTGCGCCCCGACTGGCGGGTACTCCGCGGGCAGCGCCCGCGATGAGCCCGATGGGCTGTCGATGTAGCCGCCGTCGACCGACGCGCCCACCGACTCATGTCCCAGAACCTGGGCCATGACTCCCCACCGCTCGTGGCTGATGATCGTCGCGCGGACGGCAGTGCCCACCACCAGGCCGCCGGCGACGCTGTCGAAACGTTGCACCGGACGATCGTCGCGCACGGCCCGCGGGTTCGAATACGGTGAACCGTATGGCCACCGAGTCGTCGTACACCGTCGCGCCTCTGAGCCCTGAGACCTGGTCCGCCTTTGATGCGCTGGTGCAGCGGCACAACGGCATCTTCGGGGGCTGCTGGTGCATCTGGTTCCACCCTGACGGTCCCGAGCGCGGCCAGGGCGCGGAGGCCAACCGGGCGCTGAAGAAGGCCTACGTCGAGCAGGGCAAGGCGCATGCCGCACTGGTGATGGACGGCGACGACGCCATCGCGTGGGCTGAGTACGGCACCCCGGTCGAGTTGCCGACCCTCCACCACCGCAAGCAGTACGACGCCACCAAGACCGCGGACCCCGACTACCGGATCACCTGCGTCTTCGTCGACAAGCGCCATCGGCGAAAGGGCGTGACGGAGTTGGCGATCACCGGTGCGCTCGACCTGATCGCACAGGCCGGCGGCGGGCGGGTCGAGAGCTATCCCCACGACCTGACCGACCAGACCAGGAAGATGTCGTCGTCGTTCCTCTACAACGGCACCCGCCGCCTCTACGAGCGGCTCGGCTTCACCTACGACCGGCCCAAAGGGCTGAAGAACTGCGTCATGGTGAAGACGGTCAACCCCGCATGAGCCAACGCGTACGTGATGCCTATTCGTCGGTGTCAGAGCAGTACATCGCCCTGTTCGACGGTGACTGGGAGTCCCATGTGGACGACACGGCCCTCGTTCGGCGCCACCTCGCCGGCCTGGACGGCCCGGTGCTCGATCTCGGTTGCGGACCGGGGCATTGGACCGCCTACCTGTACTCGCTCGGCGCCGATGTGACCGGCATCGACTTGGTCCCCGATTTCATCGACCACGCGCGGGCGACCTTTCCTGGGCCGGAGTTCCGGTTGGGCTCGATGACCGAACTGAACATCTCGGACCATTCGGTGGCCGGCATCCTCTCCTGGTATTCGACGATCCACCTGCCGCCGCCCGAGCTGGACCGAGTCCTCACCGAGTTCCGCCGGATCCTGACGCCTTCCGGGAGCGTGGTGATCGGCTTCTTCGACAGCGACGACGAGGTGGCCGAGTTCGACCACAAGGTCCTCACGGCGTACCGCTGGCCGGTGGACGAACTCTCAGCCCGCCTGGCAAGGGCCGGTTTCGTCGAGCTCGAGCGCCTGCAACAGCAGTTCCCGGAACGCCCGGACCGCAAGTACGCGGCCATCGCCGCACGAGCCGCCGACGATTTCCACTAGGATGCAGGTGCAGCGCCTCGTCGTCACACCGGCGAAAGGTTCAGGATGGGCCGGATGGTGGCCAAATCACCAGCCCGTCCGTCGTCAATGCCGCCGAGTCGGGCACCGGGAGCCCGGACAACCGGCAGAGCTTCCGCACCGCGTCGGTGAAGCCTTCGGCGTCTTCGTGTACCTCGACATATTCGCCTGAAATGACGTCGACCGTCAGGTCGACCCAGCGTTCGCCGTCGGGCGGCAGCAGCATCGCTGAGAGCGAGACGCCGTCGATCTCATCCCACGGCAGCGCGTAGACACTGGTCGCGCCCGGCCGCATCTCCCGGCCATACGCCGACATCAGCGGCTCGGCCACCGACGTCACGGTGATCCCCTCGTCGGTCACCTCGATTCGCTGCACCGGCGGATACTACTGCTGGGCACTCACCGGTCCGGGTCTCCGTCTCCTACTCGGTGGCGAGGGTGCCGAGTGCGGGCCACGGGGGACCTTGGCGGAGCAGGGTAAGGATGTTTCGGCCGTGCTGGTGCCCGTTGGGGAACTCGTCGCGGACGTCCCAGCGCCAAGCCGCGACCATCGCGAGCACGAGCCGTCGACATTCCGCGAGCAGAACCTGGTCGATGCCCGGATAGCGTGCGCTGACGTCCTCCGGCACGTGGGCGACGTCGAACTCGACGGGTCCGCGGCAGCACGTCTCGAAATCGATGAACAGCGGGCCGTTGCGGGTGTTGAGGAGGTTGCCGGGATGCGGTTCTCCGTGCAGCGGCTGCTCGGCGGCGCCGCGGCCGTGGATGCGTTCACGAGCGTTCTGCAGCGTGGTGAGGAGGAGATGTCGGTCGGCCTCGGCGAGTGCGGGCGTCTCCGTTCTTCGGGTGACCAGTCGTTCGGCCTCGCCGACTCGGTCCAGGAAGTGCGGGGTTGTGATCTCGACGCCCCGCATGCGCGTGTGCAAGCGGTGGAGCGCGTCTGCATACGCGTCTGGCCAGTCCTGGTCGGGAACCACGGCCTCGTAGTAGGTCCACAAGGTCACGGCGAAGCCGTCGCTTTCGTAGACCCGCGGCTCGACGCCGGGCGCCGGCGCGGCCACGGGGCTCGCGGTCCCCGCGAGTCGCAGAGCCAGGTCAACCTCGAACGCGGCTACCTCTTCGCCGATCAGTGCCACTCGGGCGAAGACGTCACACGGCAACAGACGCAGAGCGAGCTTGTTCGAATTCTGAATCACGAGCACGTCGTCGACCCGCAGATGCAGCCGCGCCGCCAAGGCCGTCGCCGCGGCCATCCCACGCGAAACCAACTCCGCCTTCACAATCAGGGGCGGAGCCAGCGCGGGCCGTGGGTGACGGCGCCCAGGGCGGCTACGCGGCCCCGCAGCTCGCGGTCGGCGGTGACCACCACGACCGGGCGGTCGCCGGCGCGGTCCCGGACCACCTCGACGATCGTGTCGTCGCCCGAGCGGGGCGCGGCGAGCACCTCGACGCCCGGCACCGGGCCGACGCCGCTCGCGCGGCCCTCGACGACCAGCACCAGGTCGACCGGCGGCGGGATGTCGCCGATCGGCTGGCCGGCGGCGACCGCGGCGGCCAACTCGTCGCGCAGGCGGGTGGCCGCGGCCGCGCGGTCGCGCCACCAGCCGTCCGGGCGGGCGCCGATGACGTTGGCGACGTCGACCACCACCAGCGGTGCGGTCACCGCGGGCCCGGCCTCAGGGCTCGTCGATGCTCGGCGCGCTCAGGCCGAACGCGTCCAGGGCGTCCTGCCGTTCCGCGCGGATCTCCTCCTCGCGGGCCAGCAGCGTCGCGAACTCGGCGACGTGCTCCGGTGCCGGCACCTCGGGCACCCGGCGCAGGAACGCCTCCAGCTCGCGGGACGCCTCGGTGTGCGCGGCGGCCGCGCGGCGCGCGTTTTCACGATCGGTCATGACCCGCAACCTACCGCGCCCGTGTGGGTGGGCGCGGTAGGCCGGACCGGTCAGGCGGGGAGGATGCGGTTCGTGCCGGCGGCGACCGCGTACGACGCCTGCGTGCGGATCGGCGACGTGCGGGTCTCGATCGAGTCCACAGTCCGGACGTCCGTGCGCCACACCTGGCGGTCCACCGCGCACCGCAGGTAGCCCCGCTTGAGACCGTCGAAGTACTTCACGTGCGGGTTGAACAGCGGGTTCGCCGCCTTGACCGGTGCGTCGAAGGCCGCCGGGAAGTCGGAGCTGATCGACGTCGAGACGAACTCGACCGCGACCGGCGCGATGTCCGGCCGGTCGAAGTTCTCGTGCAGCTCGCTGAACCACGTCGAGTGGATGTCGCCGGCCAGCACGACCGGGTTGGCCACCCGGTGGTCGGCGAGCATGCCCAGCAGGCGCGCCCGCTGCGGTGCGTAACCGTCCCACTGGTCGAGGTTGGCCATCGTCGGCGGGACCAGCGCCGGGTTCGGGAACAGCGTCCGGCTCATCATCACCTGCTGGGCGATGACGTTCCAGCGGGCCGGCGACCCGATGAGCTGCGATGAAAGCCAGCGCTCCTGGTCACGGCCCGTCAGCGTGCCGGTCGTGTTGCCCAGGCCCGCCTCGACCGGGCCGAAGTCGGCGGTGCCCGGCTGGTCGGTGCGGTACTGCCGGGTGTCGAGCACGTTGAGCCGCAGCAGCCGGCCGTAGTCGAAGCGGCGGAAGATCCGCAGGTCGGGGCTGCCCGGCCGCAGGTTGGCCCGGATCGGCATGTGCTCGTAGTACGCCTGGTAGGCGGCCGCCCGCTGCTTGGCGAACTCGGCCGGCGTCTGGTGGCGCTCGCCGGTGTCCGCCTCGTCGATCAGCGACGCGTAGTTGTTCTCCGTCTCGTGGTCGTCCCAGGTGACCACCCACGGGAACGCCGCGTGCGCCGCGCGCAGGGCCGGGTCGGTCTTGTACTGCGCGTGCCGGTTGCGGTAGTCGGACAGGGTGCTCAACTGGTCGAGGCCGAGCGTCTGCGGCGCCACGTGCCTGCGGTCGGCGAAGCGGCTGTCCGGGTCGTACTCGTAGATGTAGTCGCCGAGATGCACGACCAGGTCGAGGTCCTCGGCGGCGAGCGCGTCGTACGCCGGCCAGTAGCCGTTCTGGAAGTCCTGGCAGTTGGCGATCGCGAAGCGCAGCGAGCGCGGGTTGTCCCAGGCCGCGGGCGCGGTCTTCGTGCGCCCGACCGGGCTCACCTCACCGAGCGCCTTGAAGCGGTAGAAGTACTCACGCCCTGGCGAGAGCCCGACCGCGTCGACGTGCACCGAGTGCGCCAACTCCGGCCGGGCCAGAACCTTGCCGCGCCGCACCACACGCCGGAACCGCTCGTCGGTGGCGACCTCCCAGCCCACCTCGACGGAGCGGCGCGACAGCCCCTCCACCGAGTAGAGGTCGCGGGCGAGCCGGGTCCACAGGATGACACTGAACGCGGTGGGGTCGCCGCTGGCCACGCCCAGCGGGAACGGCTCCGCGGTGTCGTGCGAGCCGTGTGCGGCGGCCGGTGACTCGGCCGCGACGAGGGCGCCGGCGGCGACGGCGGCCGTCGCCAACACCTGCCGGCGGCTGACGGTGAGATCGGACAAGGTTTCCTCCATGGGATTCAGGCGTTGCCGAGGAAGATCGGATTGGTGAGGGCGACCATCGTGTCCGCGGTCGTCGCGGTCGGTTGCGGGCGGCGGATCTCGGCGCGCACGTACCGCGAGTTGCGCGGCGTGGTCGTCCACGAGACGGTGCCCTGACCGTCGGCCGGCAGCGGCGCGAGCAGGCGCTGGCCCTGGTCGGTGACGATTCGGGCGACACAGCCGGGCGTGCCGCTGACCGTGAGGTCCACGGTGACCGGGGTGTCGTCGTCGACGTCGAGCCGCTCGCCGATGCCGGCGGTGCGCCCGCGCACCGTGCTCGCGATGAAGCTGACCTCGACCGCGGCGGACTCCGCGATCCAGGAGCGCCCCGCGCGGACGCCCGCGAGGATCGACTTCCGATCCAGACCATCGGCGTGTACGACCGTCTGCGGCAGCCCGATCACCTGTGGCTCGCTGTGCGCGTCGCTGTTGCCGACCGCCGGGATCCACCGCTTGCCCTCGACCAGCAGGTTGTCCCAGTTGGCGAGCACCGCCTCGTCGTCGAGCGTCCAGGGCCCGTTCCACACCTCGACCGCGTCGAGCCCCTCGTAGCCGAACTTCCACCCGCAACCGACGCACGGCGCGAGCGGGTGTGCGGCGACCGCGAGCGCATCCGCCTGGTGGATGTCCCGCACGAACCGGTCGAGGGAGCCGTCCGCGGCCCGGTAGCGCCAGTCGATCCAGGTGCCGGCCGGCAGCCCGAGCGCCGTGTAGTGGCCGTTGCGGGTGGTGATCTCCTCACCGTCGATGATCAGGAGGTCCGGGCCGGCGTACGCGCCCCAGACGCCCGACGCGCTCGAGGTGTTGTGTTCCGTGGAGACGATGAAGTCGAGCTTTGCGGCCCGGGCACCGGCGGCCACCTCGGCGGGCGTGCGCCGGCCGTCGGAGTGCACGGTGTGGAGGTGCATGTCGCCGCGGTACCAGGCCCGGCCGCGGCCGGCGGCCTTGTGCGGAGCGGGCCTGGGCGTGAAGGCGGGTCCGTCCGGCCCGAACTCCAGGGTGACGGTGGCGGTCCACCGCAGGCCCTGCGGCACGACCCGGTAGGGCCCGAGGATGAGGTGCCACCGGCCACGCTTGACCCGCCCGGGCAGGTAGCCGGGCGTGGCGTCGGACGCGCTGACGGTGAAGCTGTCCCGGAAGCCGCCGGACCAGCCGCGGAAGCCGTCGCCGTCGAAGACGCCGATGTCGAGCGCGTTGCCCTCGTAGCCGGGTGGCGGCGCCGGCCGGTCGTAGCTGTAGGTGACGCTGATCCGGTTGACCCCGCTCGGGACGTCGACGGGGATGTAGACCCAGTCGGGCGCCCCGTACGCGATGGTGCCCGACAGCGTCCTGGTCTGCGGCCCGGGACCCGTGGCGGACGCGAAGCTCACGGGGTCGAGCACCACGGACGCCGCGCCTGCGGACACCGCGGTGAGCAGAAGCTGACGTCGGTTGACGGTAGCCATACCACTCCCTCCAGCGTGGACACCGAGCCAACGCCGCACGGGTTGCCGGGAGCCGACCGGCGCCCGGACAACCGATGACATCGGGCGTTACAGGAGTGCGGCGTCGTGCACCAGGAGCGCGACCTGGACTCGGTTGTTGAGGTCGAGCTTGGTGAGCAGTCGGGAGACGTGGCCCTTCACCGTGGGCACCGACATCGACAGCCCGGCGGCGATCTCGGCGTTGGACCAGCCTCGGCCCAGCGCCACCGCGACCTCGTGCTCGCGGTCGGTGAGGCGGGACAGGCGGGCCCGGGCGGTGCGGCGGCGCGGTGCGGCCGCCGGGTCGGCGACGTGGTCGATGAGCTGGCGGATCACCGCCGGTGACAGCGTGGCCGAGCCGGCCGCGACCGTGCGGACCGCGGCGATGATGTCCAGCGGCGGCGTGTCCTTGAGCAGGAATCCGCTGGCGCCGGCACGCAGGGCGTCGAGCACGTGCTCGTCGGCGTTGAACGTGGTCAGCACGATGACGTGTGGCGGCGACCTGCGGGCGCGCAGCCGTTGCGTGGCGACCAGACCGTCCACCTTGGGCATCCGGATGTCCATCAGGACCACGTCGGGCCAGTGCGCGTCGGCCAACGCGTCGACCTCGGTGCCGTCGGCGCCCTCGGCGACCACCTCGATGTCGGGCGAGCCGCCGACCAGGATCCGCAGGCCCGTGCGGACCATGGGGTCGTCGTCGACGATCGCGAGCCGGATCGGCCGGGTCACCCCGGCCACGGTAGCCACGCCTCGAGGCGGAACTCGTGGCTCGCGGCGCGGTGTTCGACGCGACCGCCGACCAGCGCCACCCGCTCGCCGATCCCGACGAGGCCCAGGCCGCCGCCGGAGCCGGGCGCCGCACCCACCGGCACCGGATTGGTGATCCGGATCCGCAGGTCGCCACCGGCGGCGCCGTCGAGGAGCACGTCGACCGCCGCGCCGGGGGAATGCTTGCGGGCGTTGGTGAGCCCTTCCTGGACGACGCGGTAGGCCGTGCGGCCCAGCACCGCGGCCGGCTCGGGCGACGGGACCCGGTAGGTGTAGGTGACGGCCATCCCCGTCGCCCGGGCGCCGTCGACCAGCTCCGGCAGGTCGGCCAGCCCGGGCTGCGGCGGCTCCGGCCGGCCGACCGCACCCTCGCGCAGCACGCCGATGACCGTGCGTAGCTCCTGCAACGCGTCGTGGACGCTCCCGCGGATCGCCGCGGCGGCCACCGAGATCTCCTCGGGCCGTGCGTCGGTGCGCACCTCCAGCGCGCCCGCGTGCAGGCTGACCAGCGACATCCGGTGGGCGAGCACGTCGTGCATCTCACGGGCGATGCGGGCCCGCTCGGTCAGCCGTGCCTGGTCGACCCGTGACCCGGTGAGCCGCCGGTGGGCACCGACGAACAGGCCCCAGCCGATCGCCGCCAGCACCGGCCCGGCCCGCGCCACGACGTCCATCCACACGGGGAACTCGGGGCGGTCGTGCAGGAGGAAATAGATCGGGCCGGCCGCGACGTAGCCGGCGCCGAGCAGCGACGCGACCCGCGCCCGGCGGCGGACGGCCACGGTGAAGAGCGCGACGATCGCGGCGCCGGTCGCCATCACCGACACCGCGGTCACCGGCAGCAGCGCGGCGGCGACCGCGACCGGCCAGCGCCGCCGCGCCAGCAGGGCCAGGCAGGCCAGCACGCCGATCGCGACGTCGACGGGCCACGGCACGAACGCTCCGGGCCGGGTCGCGTCGCCGATGGACAGCATCAGGCCGCCGTAGGCGAGCGCGACCCCGACCGCGAGACCGTCGGCCAGCCTGTCCCGCGTGCGCGACCCCGCGCTGCCCGGCGGCTCGGGCACGAGCAACGCGAACAGCAGACCGGACATGCGCAGAGCGTACGGCGCCGGTACGACAGGAAACCCCTACCAAAGTCGTGCTTCCGCCCCGACCGATGCCGGATGTGCGGGCCGAGCGGCGGACCGCACGCTCGGCGCCATGCGAAGAGTGATGGCGGTGCTGGCGCCGGTGGGATGGGGGATCGGCGCCGGCTTCTGGACCCCGCGCGGTCCGTTGACCCCCGGCGAGGCACTGTGGTCGATCGCGCTGAGCGTCGCGGTCGGCCTCGCGGCGGGTTGGTTGAGCCGGTCGCGCTGGGCGATGCTGTTCGCGCCGGCCGCGTTCGTCGCGGCAGTCGAGCTCGCCAGAGCGACGGCCGACGGCCCGTCGGTCGACGGCCCGCACCTGTCCATGTTCGGCTTGGTCGCGCTCATCACCGGGCGTGGCCTGCACGGACTGCTGTCGGTGCTGCCGATGATCGTCGCGGCGGCGTGCGGCGCGGGCATGACCCGCGACCAACGCGGGAGCCTTGTCCGGCGAGCCGGCGTCGCGTCCGGGGCGGCCGCCGTCGTCCTGGTCGCCGTCGCCGCGGCGATCCCGGCCCGCACCGCCCCGATCCCCGGCGGCGTCGCCGATCTGGTGACCGTCGACGCCGGCGGCTACCGCCTGGGCGTGCTGATCCGCGGCCGGAACCCGTCAGCACCGGTGCTGCTCTTCGTGCCTGGCGCACCCGGCGGAATGGAGATGGGCGCGATGCGCCGCCACCTGAGTGCCCTGGAGGACCACTTCGTCGTGGCGACGATGGACCGCCGCGGCGGCGGCGCCTCCTATCCGGCCCTCGACGGGAGCCCGCCCGTCAGCCTCGACACCGGGGTGGCGGACACCGTCGCGGCCACCAACTACCTGCGCGAGCGGTTCGGCCAGGACCGCATCTACCTGCTGGCCCACTCGGGCGGCTCGCTGCTCGGCGCCCTCGCCGCGGCCCGCCACCCGGAGCTCTACGCGGCCTACGTCGGCACGGGCCAGGCGGTCGACCTCCCCGAGACGGACGGCATCTTCTACGACGACATCCTGTCCTGGGCCCGCGCGACCGGAAACAACAAGCTGGAGCGCCGACTCGTCGACCTCGGCCCGCCGCCGTACCAGGACTTCTATTCCTACGAGCCGATCGTGACCAACACCGCCGCCGTGTACGGGCAGGACGGGGCGGGCTCGGTCGACGACCTCGACGTCGCGGAGTACACGCTCCTCGACAAGCTGCACACGCTCAACGCCATGATGGACACCTGGCAGGCCCAGTACCCGGACATGCAGCGTGTCGACCTCCGCACCGACGTCCCGCGGCTGGCCGTCCCGGCCTACTTCGTGCAGGGCGCCCAGGAGATGCGCGGCCTGGCCGAGCCCTTCGCACAGTGGTACGCCCAACTCGGCGCACCGACGAAACGCCTCTTCGTCCTCGACGACGCAGGCCACCGCGCGCTGTTCGAACAGCCGGACCGGTTCGTCGACGCGCTGACGCGGGTGCGAGCCGAGACGACACAGTGAACGCCCCGCCAGGCCCGGGGCGGGGCGTTCACCGATGACGGGTTACGGGTTCGAGTAACCCAGCGTGTAGCTGCCGGAGCCGCTGTACGCGTGGACGCGGTAGCGGTAGTAGCCGGCGGTGCCGTTGTAGGAGATCGTCTCGTCCGGGTTCGCCGTGATGCCCTGCGCGACGTTGACCCAGGTCGAGCCACTGTACTTCTGCAGGTACAGGTCGAAGTCCGTGCCGTTCGGGCCGTCGAGGCAGGCGCTGTGGTTGCCCGACAGCGACGAGTAGTAGTAACTGCCGTTCGGCTGGTAGACACTGCCGCCCGAGGACAGCGAGCCACTCACGGTGAACTCCTTGCCCGAGCACCCGGTCGGCGGCGGCTCGGTGCCGCCGGAGGTGCGCAGCGTCAGGCCGTACACCGAAAGGATCTCGTTGACGGGCTGGTAGTAGGTCGTGCCGCCGCTGCTGCAGTTGCCGGAACCACCGGAGGTCACGCCCTGGCCCTGCTGGCCGCTCATCCAGCCGCCGCCCGAGTCGCCGGGCTCCGCGCAGACGTTGGTGCGGGTCAGGCCGCCGACCGAGCCCTGCGAGTAGTTGACGGTCTGGTTCTTCGCGGAGATCGTGCCGCAGTGCCAGCCGGTGGTGGAGCCCGAGCGGCAGATCGACGCGCCGACCGCGGCCTCGGTGGAGCCGGCGACGGTCACGTTGCCGCCGCTGTAGTTGTTGACCCACGGCTGCGGTGTCCAGTTGCTGTTGACCGACACCCAGGCGTAGTCGTTGCCCGGGAAGGACGAGCCCTGGAACGTGCCCTGGCTGACCTGGTTGTAGCCCTGCGTCGAGGTGCCGGGGGTGCCGCAGTGGCCGGCGGTGACGAAGCCGCCGTTGACCGACAGGCCGACGGAGCAGCGGCCGCCGCCCATGTAGTAGGCGTCGCCGCCGCGGACGTCGTACAGCGTGCGCGGGGTCTCGTTGCTGGCGACCACCGACACGGCCGAGGCGTCGGCGCCGCTGGCGCGGACGAACCGCTGCGCGGCGGCCGTGCCGCCCTTGGCCAGCACGACGACGCGGTTGGTGGTGACGTCGACGTACCAGCCGGGGATGCTGGCGGCCGGCGCCTGTGCGGCGGCCTTGTCCAACTTGGCCTTGATCGCGTCGAGGGCCTTCTCGCTGCGGCTGACGACCTTGGCGGTCGCGCCGGCCGCGGTCACCTCGGCGGCCTTCGCGGCCGACGTCACGTTGACGACGAACGAGCCGTCGCGGGTCAGGTACGCGCCGCCGAACGAGCCGCCCAGCGTCTTGCGCAGGCGCAGTTCGGTGCGGGAGGCGGCGTCGTCCTTGGCGATCCGGACCCTGGCCTGGTCGGCGGTCAGGCCGAGGTCACGCTGCATCGCGGCGAGCATCTCGGGTGAGGCGGCCTCGGCGGGCGCGGGTGCGGGTGCCGGCGCGGGTTTCGCCATGGCGGGTGCCGCCACGGCGACTGTGATGCCGGCTGGCAGCAGGGTTGCTGCGGCGAGGCCGGCGAGGAATCGGTTCACGGTGCGCTCCTCGGGGGTGTGGAGAAGGAAAGCACCGTCAACGTAAACGTGAACGATCGAAGGTGGTATATACCACCTGGCTCATACGACCGGCTCGAACTCCGTGGTGACCTGGGCGCCGAAGGCCGGGTGGGTGGACAGCCACGAGCGGTAGCCCGGGTTGCGGTCGAGGATGTCGGTGTAGGCCCCCGCCGCGTGCTTGACCATCAGGTCGGCGAACGCCGCGGCCTGCGCCTCCGCGTGCCAGCCGAGCAGCAGCCGCCAGCGCAGCGGCGCACCCTTGATCGGCCGCGCGACCAGGCCCGGCACCGGTCGGAAGGTGGCCTGGCAGAGCGCGATCGCCTCGCCGGCCTCGACCAGGTCGATGCTGCCCTTGAGGTCGGTCTCGTAGACCTTGCGCGGTGTGAAGCCCGAGCGGGCGCAGGCGGCCGCGAAGCAGTCGGCGAAGCAGCCGTCGCCGGGTGCGGCCACCCAGCGCTCGGTCGCGAGGTCGGCCAGGTCGACCTCGGCGTGGGCGGCCTGCGGGTGGCCTTCGGGCAGCAGCACCCAGACCGGGTCGATCGCCAGCACCCGCCAGGCCAGCCCCAGCTCGGCGCTGGGCACGGCGTCGCCGCACACGCCGCACAGCGAGTAGTCGAGCCGGCCGGCCAGCACCATCCGGGCGAGCTCGTCGACGGACCAGCTCGCGTAGGTGCTGATCTGCGCGGCGGGCTGGTCGGCGGTGAGCCGCAGGACCAGCCGGCCGAGCAGCGGGCTGTTGACACCGCCGAGCCGGTAGCGGCTCAGCGCCGCGTCGCCGCCGGCCAGCCGGGCGGCCTCGTCCTGCAGGCCCTTCATCGCCGGCAGCAGCACCCGGGCCCGGTCGAGGACGAGCTCGCCGAGCGCGGTGGGCCGGGCGCCGCGCCGGTCGCGTTCGAACAGCGGGCCGCCGAGCGCCCGCTCGATCCGCTGGAGCTGGGCCGTCAGGGCCGGTTGGGCGAGACCGAGCATGGAGGCGGCCTTGGTCACGCTGCCGGTCTCCGCGATCGCGGTGACCACCCTGAGGTGCCGCAGCTCCAGGTTCATAGCGTGACCGTATGACTCTGGGGCGATCCATCGGAAGACCTTGATATCTGTATTACAGAAAAACTCGGGCCATGTGTCGAATCCGGCGGGCCCCGTTCGAGCTACGGGTGACAGACCAGAACGGGACCATGAAGGAGATCGACATGACCGCCACGACCGCCTGCGCGACGCCCGCGCTCGCCGATCGCGTGACCAAGAGCCTGCTCGGGTACGGCGTCATCGCCGGGCCGCTGTACGTCGCCGTCTCGCTGGCTCAGGCGTACACCCGGGAGGGTTTCGATCCGACCCGGCACGCCTGGAGCATGCTGCAGAACGGCTCGCTCGGGTGGATCCAGACGACGAACCTGATCGTCTCCGGCCTGATGGTCGTCGCGGCGGCCGTCGGGGTGCGGCGGGCCGTCGGCCGCGGCGCCGTGCCGCTGGGTATCTACGGTGTGGGGATGGTCGTGGCCGGGCTGTTCCGCGCCGACCCGGGCAGGGGTTTCCCGGCCGGGGCCGCCGACACGGTCAGCTGGCACGGCCTTGTCCACCTCGGCGCCGCTGGTGTCGGCTTCGTCGGGCTGACCGTCGCCTGCTTCCTGTTGGCCCGGCCGTCCGGGTTCCCGCTGTTCTCGCGGGCCGTCGCCGTCTTCTTCGTCGCCTCGTTCGTGGCGATGAACGCGAGCGGCGGCGCCGCCTGGGGCCTGCTGACCTTCACCGCCGGCGTGCTGCTGGTGTCGGCGTGGGTCTCCGTTCTCTCCGTCCGTCTCTACCGCGCCGTCTGAAGGGAATCCGATCATGCGTTACATCGCGCTACTCACCGCCAGCCGTCCCGACTCCCCGCCGCCGCCGGAGCTGATGGAGGCGATCATGAAGCTCGGCGAGGACGCCACCAACGCGGGCGTCCTGGTCGACCAGGCCGGCCTCTCGCCGAGCGCGTTCGGCGCCCGGGTCGGGGTGGCCGGCGGGGAGCTGACCGTCACCGACGGGCCGTTCGCCGAGGCCAAGGAGGTGATCAGCTACGCCGTGTACGACGTGCGCGACAAGGCCGAGGCCGTGGAGTGGACGTCCCGCTTCATGCGCGCCCACCGCGACCTCTGGCCGGGCTGGGAAGGCGAGTCGTCGGTGATCAAGGTGATGGGTCCGGAGGACTTCGCTTCTTGATCAGCATGCGTGGCAGGATCGGGGGCGATGGGGGCCGCCGATCCTGCCACGGTGCGCCGCACGGTCGAGGCGGTGTGGCGGATCGAGGCCGCCCGGATCGTCGCGGTGGTCGCCCGGCTGACCGGCGACGTGTCGCTCGCGGAGGAGATCGCCCAGGACGCCCTGGTGGTGGCGCTGGAGCAGTGGCCGCGCGACGGCGTACCCGATGATCCCGGTCCGTGGTTGCTCGCCACCGCGCGGCACCGGGCGATCGACCAGATCCGCCGGCGGCAGAACTACGCGGCGAAGCTGCGGCTGGTCGCGACGGACGTCGTCGAGACGGATGACGGCGGGTACGACGCGGTGCTCGACGAAGGGCGGATCGGCGACGACCTGCTCCGGCTGATCTTCACGGTCTGCCACCCGTCGCTGCCGGCCGAGTCGCGGGTGGCGCTGACCCTGCGGCTGCTGGGCGGGCTGACCACCGCCGAGATCGCCCGGGCGTTCCTGGTGCCGGAGCCGACCATGGCGGCCCGCATCACGCGGGCCAAGAAGGCCGTCGGCGGCGTGGAGTTCGGGCTGCCGCCCGCCGCTTCCCTCGGCCCCAGGGTCGCGTCGGTGCTGGCCACGGTCTATTTGATCTTCAACGAGGGTTACGCGGCGACGGGCGGGTCATCCTGGGCGCGGCCCGAGCTGGCCTCCGAGGCATTGCGGCTGGGGCGGCTCCTGCAGGGGCTGCTGCCGAGGGAGGCCGAGGTGCACGGGCTGGCGGCGCTGATGGAGCTGCAGGCGTCGCGGCTGCCGGCCCGGCAGGACGCGTCCGGGTCGCCGGTGCTGCTGCCCGACCAGGACCGGCGGCGCTGGGACCGGCTGCTGATCCGGCGCGGTCTGGCCGCGCTGTCGCTGGCGGCCTCGCTGGGTGGCGGTGCGTACACGGTCCAGGCGGAGATCGCCGCGTGCCACGCCCGGGCGCGCTCCCACGCCGACACCGACTGGGAGCGGGTCGCCGCCCTCTACGAGGTGCTGTTCCATCTGCGACCGTCGCCGGTGCTGCGGGTCAACCAGGCCGTCGCGTACGGGATGGCCGGTGATCCGGCTCGCGGTCTGGCCCTGGTCGACGCGGTGGCGGGGGAGAAGTCGCTGCGGGACTATCCACAGTTGCCGGCGGTCCGTGGCGACCTCCTGGCCCGCCTGGGCCGCGCTGCCGATGCCCGCGCCGCGTTCGCGCTCGCCGCGTCGCTGACGCGCAACGACGCCGAGCGGTCGCTGTACGCGGCCCGCGCCGAGGGGCACTAGCGATGTCCACAGGCGCGCGTGCCCGGTCGGCCGGTGGGCGGGGTCTGCTGGTATGAAGGACCGCATGACCAGCCCCGCGCTCTCCGCCGCCGACGAGGTCGTCGACCTGTGCCGTGACCTGATCCGGATCGACACCACCAACACCGGCGACAACGCCACCTCGGCCGGCGAGCGGGTGGCGGCGGAATACGTCGCGGCGAAGCTGGCCGAGGTGGGTGTCGAGGCCGAGCTGCGCGAGTCCGCGCCCGGCCGGGCCAGCCTGATCGCCCGCATCCCCGGCACCGACCCGTCCCGCGACGCGCTGCTCGTCCACGGCCACCTCGACGTGGTGCCGGCCGACCCGGGGGAGTGGTCCGTCGACCCGTTCGGCGGCGAGATCCGCGACGGCTACCTCTGGGGCCGCGGCGCCGTCGACATGAAGGACTTCGACGCCATGGTGCTCGCGGTGATCCGCGACTGGCAGCGCACCGGCGTGCGCCCGCCGCGCGACCTGGTCCTCGCGTTCACCGCCGACGAGGAGGCCGGCGGCGACTACGGCGCCCACTTCCTCGTCGACAACCACGCCGACCTGCTCGAGGGCTGCACCGAGGCGATCGGCGAGGTCGGCGGCTTCTCCTTCACGGTCTCCGAGGACCTGCGGCTCTACCTCGTCGAGACCGCCGAGAAGGGCATCCAGTGGCTGCGGGTGACGGCGCACGGCCGGCCCGGCCACGGCTCGATGATCCACGACGACAACGCGGTCACGGCGCTGGCCGAGGCCGTCGCCCGGGTCGGCCGGCACCGTTTCCCGATCGTGCTGACCGACACCGCCAAGGCGTTCCTGGCCGAGGTGTCGGCGCTGCTCGGCATCGAGTTCGACCCCGACGACCCCGAGGTGACGATCGCCAAGCTGGGCCCGATCGCCGGCTTCGTGGGCGCGACCGTGCGCAACACGGCCAACCCGACCCGATTCGAGGCCGGCTACAAGGAAAACGTGATCCCGAGCCGGGCCTCCGCCACGATCGACTGCCGCACCCTGCCGGGCCAGGCCGAGACGTTCCTGGGCGAGCTCCGCGCCCTGCTCGGGCCCGACATCGACATCGCGCACATCCAGCGCCAGCCGGCGGTCGAGACGACGTTCGACGGCCCGCTGGTCGACGCGATGTCGGCGGCCCTGCTGGCCGAGGACCCGGGCGCGCGGGCCGTGCCCTACATGCTGTCCGGTGGCACCGACGCGAAGGCCTGGCAGCGACTCGGCATCCGCTGCTTCGGCTTCGCCCCGCTGCGGCTCCCGCCTGACCTCAACTTCGCCAGCCTGTTCCACGGCATCGACGAGCGGGTGCCGGTGGAGGGCCTGCGCTTCGGCGCGCGGGTGCTCGACCGCTTCCTGCGTACCTGCTGATCTTTTCTCCCCGAGGGATGGTTTCACCATGACCGACGACCACTCTGCCCTGGACGCCGCGCTGGAGGAGGTCATCACCGCCGCCCGGGTCCACCTGGCCGCGGTGAAGGCCGCCGAAGGGCGGGTCGACGACGACGACGTCTGGCAGGCGTACGTGACGCTCAACAACGCGTCGTACCACTACGACGAACTGCTCCTGGACGCCTTCGGCGAGGTCACGCCGTGGGACGTGGAGTCGATCGACCCCGATGAGATCGAGGGCCAGCTCGGCGCGGCCACGGTCGTCGAGGGCGACGGCGACCGCGACGCCCACCCGCACGTGATCTCGGTGCGCCAGCGCCGCGACTACCGGGTGCCGAGCGTGGTGGCCCTGGTCCGCCGCGCCGAGGAGGCCCGCAGCGAGACGGGCCCGGAGGAGGCCGGCGGCCCGGTCGAGACGGTCGGCGAGGCGGTCCTGGAGCTCCTCCAGGCCGGCGACGGCTCACTGAGCGCGCTGGACATCCCGGAGCTCGACCCGCTGGACGGCGTGGTCATGGTCAGCGAGGTGACCTCGGCGCTCGACCTGGAAAGCTTCGAGGAACACGACAGCTCGGGCCCGTTCACGCCGGGCGGCAGCGACCGCCTGGTCGGCCGCCTGGACGAACACCCGTTCCTCCCCGGCGACCTCGACGGCGAGATGTCGGGCGACGAGGACGACGACGAGGACAACCCCCGCGGCTGATCCACCGACGCGGCGACCTCGCTCCTGCCCGGGGCGGGGTCGCGCCGGGCGCCGGACTATCGCCGGGCGGCCGCATCGCCGTCCGGACGATCTTGCCGGGGTTCCCTAATAGCTGAGGCCCGGCTGCGGCTTGCTCACCAGACGGCGCCGCAGCATGACCTGCCGCGTGCCGTCCCGGAACAAGCGCACCCGGGCCAACTCCCAACCGGAGAACTCCGCCTGGATCGCGAGCTGCGCCTCTGCGGTCGACCGGTCGACATTCGGCGGTAACCGCAGGGGCGCGTATTCGTAGTCCATAGCACCTATCCTGCCCACTCCGCGTGCGCGGGCACCAGCCCTTCCCCCAACCAGCTAACGGTGTGACGCGGGCCGACCCACCGGTCACTCCAGCAACGAACCGGCTCTCTTTGATCTTGCTGCCATGGCCGCCGCGATCTTCCGTGGGCCGCTGGTTAGGCTGGCGGAATGCAGTCTTGGACCGGGCACGACGTGCCGCGGCTGCCGGGCACCGGTCAGCCTCCCGTGATGTTCGACTCGGCGCGGCAGAGCGCTCACCCGACCAGCCCGGACCGGGAGACCGGGGCGACGATGTACGTCTGCGGCATCACCCCCTACGACGCCACCCACCTCGGCCACGCCGCCACGATGATCACCTTCGACCTGGTGCAGCGGGCGTGGCTCGACGCCGGCTACCCGGTCCGCTACGTCCAGAACGTGACCGACATCGACGACCCGCTGCTGGAGCGGGCCGAGCGTGACGGCGAGGACTGGGTCGTGCTCGCCATGCGCGAGACCGCCCTGTTCCGGGAGGACATGGAAGCCCTGCGGATGATTCCGCCGGCGCATTACGTCGGCGCGGTCGAGTCGATCCCCGCCATCGTCGACCGGGTCGTCGAGCTGCTCAACGACGGCGCCGCGTACGTGCTCGACGACGGCACCGGCGACGTCTACTTCGACATCTCCACGACACCCAACTTCGGGTACGAGTCGAACCTCAGCCGCGACGAGATGATCGTGCTGGCGGCCGAGCGCGGCGGCGACCCCGAGCGTGCCGGCAAGCGCGACCCGCTCGACCCCCTGCTCTGGCGCGGCGCCCGCGACGGCGAGCCCGCCTGGCCCGGCGGCCCGCTCGGCCCCGGCCGGCCCGGCTGGCACATCGAGTGCGCGGTGATCGCCCTCGGCCTGCTCGGCGACACGATCGACGTGCAGGGCGGCGGCAACGACCTGATCTTCCCGCACCACGAGTGCTCCGCCGCCCACGCGGAGCGGCTCACGGGCAAGGCGCCGTTCGCCTCGCACTACGTGCACGCCGGCATGATCGGTCTCGACGGCGAGAAGATGTCGAAGTCCCGCGGCAACCTGGTCTTCGTCTCCCGCCTCCGCGCGGACCACGTCGACCCGATGGCGCTGCGGCTGGCCCTGATCGCCGACCACTACCGCGGCGACCGCACCTGGACCGACGACCTCCTCAAGACCGCGGAGAACCGCCTGGCCCGCTGGCGCGCGGCCGCGTCGGCCACCGCCGGGCCGTCGGGAGCCGACCTCCTTGCGGGGGTACGCGCCCGCGTCGCCGACGACCTCGACACCCCCGGCGCCCTGGCCCTGGTCGACGCCTGGGCGGACGCCGCCCTGGCCGGCGAGGGCGACGACCCGGACGCACCGCGGCTGATGGCACACACGGTCGACGCCCTGCTCGGCATCACGCTCCAGCCCACCGCCCTCTGAGCGAAGCGTTAGGAACGGTCCGTTCCAAACGCGGAAAGCGATGGGAACGGTCCGTTCCTATGCGGAAGGCGTTAGGAACGGACCGTTCCTTACATCGGCGGCCAGGGCACCGACGGCCAGTCGGTGCCCGGCTCCGGGAAGCAGGCGTTCTCCAGCAGGCGGCGCACGCGGCCCCGGAAACGGGCCACCTCGGCGCCCGTGAGGTGCTCGCGCAGCGCGGCGCCCAACGACGACCGGAGGTCGCTGGAGAGCCGGCCCAGCACGTCGATCGCCTCGTCCGGCAGCACCGCGCCTGTCCAGCCCCAGAGGACCGTGCGGAGCTTCGACTCCACGTTGAACGTCACGCCGTGGTCCACGCCGTACACGCGGTCGTCCGGGCCCGCCAGCACATGGCCGCCCTTGCGGTCGGCGTTGTTGATGACCACGTCGAGGACCGCCAGGCGGGCCAGGCGCGGGTCGTCGGCGTGGGCCAGCGAATAGGGGTTGCCGTCCTCGTCCTGTGCCGACGCGATCCGCTTCCAGCCGGTCGGCAGCTGGCGGGCCGGCACGAAGCCGACCAGCGGCTGTGCCCCCTCCGGCTCGTCGATCCAGAGCTGGCACATGCCCGGGCCTAGCGGCCCGTCGGCACGCAGCAGCGTCGGCGGCACCAGGTCCCAGCCCGTGGCGGCCGACACCAGATAGGCGCTGACCTCGCGACCGGCCAGCGTGCCGTCCGGGAAGTCCCACAGCGGCCGCTCACCGCTGATGGGCTTGTAGACGCAGCGCGCGGTGACCCCGTCGAGGGACACGAACGCCCGCAGGGTCGTGTTGGACGCGTCGACCAGCCGGCCCTCGAGCTCCATCTCGCCCGAGCGCAGCAGCGTCAGCGCGTCGTGCTCAGGAAGCCGGGACGGGGAATCCACCGGCGCGGCGCCGTCACCGGTGATAGCCATTGTGGCGCGGGCAGAGGTGGCCGCGGGGGTCGAGCGGTTGGCCACAGAGCGGGCAGGGTGGCCGGCCCGCGGCGACCACGCGCCGGGCCCGGCTGATGAACTCACGGGTGGCCTGCGGGGTCAACCGCACCCGCAGGCGGTCGAGGTCGTCGTCGGGCTCGTCGTCATCGTCATCGTCGTCGTCCTCGACGGCTTCGGCCTCGGCGTCCTCGACGTCGAGCTCGCCCTCGCCGGCCGCGATCGCCTCGATCACCACGGTGGCCGAGTCGACGTCGAACGCGAGGCCCAGCGTGCCGACCCGGAACTCCTCGTCGACCGGGCTCTCCAGCGGCTCGTTGTCGGAGCCCGCCGCGGGCTCCTCGGGCGGCAGCTCGAGGTCGACGCCGAACCGGCGGGCCGCCTCGGTGAGCAGCTCCTCCAGCTTCTCGGCCAGGAGGGCGACCTGCACCTTCTCGAGCGCGACGCTGACCACGCGGCCGCCGCCGCGCGCCTGCAGGAAGAAGCTGCGCTCGCCGGGTGGGCCCACGGTTCCGGCAACGAACCGCTCCGGCGGCTCGAACGCGTGCACCTGGTGGGTCATAACAAGACCCTATCCGCCCACGCGTACGCCCGCGTAGCGCACTGCCTCGAATGTGGGGAGCGGATCAGCGACGTTCGCGCAGAGCGAATTTCAGCTTGGCCCGGCCCCGCCGCCGACGACCGCGTCCGACGAGGTCGCGGCGCTTTTGCGAGGCCGGCGGCGGCGTTTGGGCGGCACCAGCCCGGCCAGATCACCACCGGTGTCGTTGAGGCGCAGCAGGAACGGGCGGGTGGGTGTGTAACGGATCACTGTCACCGACGCCGGATCCGCGACGATCCGCTGGAACTGGTCGAGGTGGAGCCCCAACGCGTCGGCCACGATCGCCTTGATGATGTCGCCGTGGGTGCAGGCCAGCCAGAGCGCCTCCGGCCCGTGCGCGGCGGTCACCTCGGCGTCCCAGCGCCGGACCGCCCCGACCGCCCGGGCGGCCATGGCGGCCATGGCCTCACCGCCCGGGAACACCGCCGCCGACGGGTGCACCTGGACGACCGGCCACAGCGGATCCTTGGCCAGCTTCTTGAGCGGCTGGCCCTCCCAGTCGCCGTAGCCGCACTCGACCAGCCCGTCCTCGATGCTCGGCACCGAGTCGGGGAGGGCCAGCTCCAGCGTCTGTCGGCAGCGGATCAGCGGGCTGCTGACCACCGCAGCCAGCGGCAGCCCGCGCAGCCGCGCGCCGACCGCCGAGGCCTGGGCGCGCCCGGTCTCGTCGAGCTCGACGGGCTGCCGCCCGGCCAGCCCACCGTCGGCGTTGGCGGTCGTGCGGCCATGCCGCATGAGGAGAAGGGTCGCCACGCCGACAACCCTACGTGGCCGAAATCGTGCCGTTTATGAGCAGTGCGAGGACGATGCCGCCGACCGCGACGCGGTAGAGGACGAAGGGGTAGAACGTGTGCGCCGACACATACTTCAGCAGCCACGCGATCGACGCGTACCCGAGGCCGAAGGCGATGATCGTCGCCACCACCATCTGGGCGCCCGAGGGCACCAGGCCGCCGCCGCTCTTGTCGAAGACGTCCGGCAGGCTGAACACGCCCGACATGACGACGGCCGGGATGGCTAAGAGGAACGAGAAGCGCAGTGCCGCCTCGCGGGTCAGGCCGAGGAACAGGCCGGCGCTGGCCGTGCCGCCGGAGCGGGAGACGCCCGGGATCAGCGCCAGCGCCTGCGCGAAGCCCATCGTGACGGCGTCCGGCATCTTGAAGCGCTCGAGGTTGCGGGCCTGGCGGCCGAAGTACTCGGCGAACGCGAGCACGAACGAGAAGACGATGAGGACGATCGAGACCAGCCAGAGGTTACGGGCGGCGGTGCGGATCTGGTCCTTGAACGCGAAGCCGATGACGCCGATCGGGATCGAGCCGATGATGACGTACCACGCCATCTTGTAGTCGAACTCCTTGCGCGCCGACTTGTCCCAGATGCCGATGACCCACGTCTTGGATATTCGCCAGATGTCCTTGGCGAAGTAGAGCAGCACGGCCGCCTCGGTGCCGAGCTGGGTGACCGCGGTGAACGAGGCCCCGGCGTCCGCGCCGAAGAACACCGCCGAGGTGATCCGCATGTGCCCGGACGAGCTGATCGGCAGGAACTCGGTGAGCCCTTGCACGATGCCGAGCACGATGGCCTCGGTCCACGTCATTATTCTCCGACCCCCGCCTTGTCCAATGCCTGCGCCACCGTACGCAACGTCCGCACACCCGACTCCGCGTCCGCCACGAACGGGTTCACCGACAGGGTGGTCACGCCCGATTCGGCGTACGCCTTCATCCGGTCCGCGATCCGCTCTTTCGGCCCGAGCAGCGAGGTGCGGTCGATGAACTCCAGGGGTACGGCGGCCGCTGCGTCCCGCTGGCGCTTGTCGAGATAGAGATCCTGCACCGTCTTGGCCGCGTCCGCGTACCCCATCCGGATCGCGAGATCGTTGTAGAAGTTCTGCTTGCGGCTGCCCATGCCGCCGACGTAGAGGGCGGCGTACCAGCGGACCAGTTCGGCGGCCGCCGCGACGTCGTCGCCGACGACGACCGGCACGCTGGGCACGACGTCGAAGCCCGCTGTCGGCAGGCCCGCTTTGTCGCGGCCGGTCTTGACGGAGGCGTGCTGTTCGGCCGCGAACTCGGGGGAGTAGAAGACGGCCAGCCAGCCGTCGGCGATCTCGCCGGCCAGTTCGAGGTTCTTCGGGCCGACCGCCGCGAGGTAGATCGGGATGTGGTCGCGCGGCGGGTGGAAGCCGAGGCGCAGCGTCTTGCCCGGGCCGTCGGGCAGCGGCAGGGTGTAGTGCTCGCCGGCGTACTCGACGGGCTTGCGGCCGACGGCGAGCTTGACGATGTCGACGTACTCCCGGGTGCGGGCCAGCGGCTTGCCGAACCGCACGCCGTGCCAGCCCTCGGAGACCTGCGGGCCGGAGACACCGAGCCCGAGCCGGAAGCGGCCGCCGGAGAGGGCGTCGATCGTGGTCGCGGTCATCGCGGTGGCCGCCGGGGTGCGGGCCGGGATCTGCATGACGGCCGCGCCGAGGTCGATCGTCTCCGTCTGCCCGGCGAGCCAGGCGAGCGTGGACGGCGAGTCAGAGCCGTAGGCCTCCGCCGCCCAGACGACCGAATAGCCGAGCCGCTCCGCCTCCTGCGCCATCGCCAGGTCCGTCGCCGGCGAGCTCCAGGCGGTCTGGTAGCCGAGGTTGAGTCCGAGTTTCACCGTGCCCCTCCCCAATGCCGCCGTGAGGGGCGACGCGCGAATAGGGTACGAAACCCCCGTGCCCCGTCTGAGCACGGACCCTAGGTGCATCATGCACCGACTGGCCGGCTATCCGGGCGCGGCGCGGCGGCATAAGGTGCACCCATGCAGCAGCGACCGCTCGGCCGTAGCGGGCTCGCGGTCTCCCGGCTCGCGCTCGGCACCATGACGTGGGGTGCCGACACCGACACCGACGACGCGGCGGCCCAGCTCAAGGGCTTCGTCGACGCGGGTGGCAACCTGGTCGACACGGCCGACGTCTACGGCGACGGCGAGGCCGAAGCCGTGATCGGCTCGCTGCTGGACACCTTGATCCCGCGCGACGACCTGTTGATCGCGACCAAGGGCGGCCTGCGCCCGGGCAGCGGCCGGCGCCGCGACGGCTCGCGGGGGCACCTGCTCAGCTCGCTGGACGCCTCGCTGCGCCGGCTCGGCACGGACCACGTCGATCTCTGGCAGGTCCACGGTTATGACGAGTCGACGCCGCTGGAGGAGACGCTGGCGGCGCTGGACTATGCGGTGACCAGCGGGCGGGTGCGCTATGCCGGGGTCTCCAACTTCTCAGGCTGGCAGACGGCGCGGGCCGCGGCCTGGCAGCAGGCGCTGCCGGGGCGGACGCCGGTGGTCGCGACGCAGGTCGAATATTCGCTGCTGGAGCGAGGCATCGAGCGTGAGGTGCTGCCGGCCTGCGAAGCGTTGGGCCTGGGCGTGCTGGCCTGGTCGCCGCTGGGCCGTGGCGTCCTGACGGGCAAATATCGCCACGGCCGCCCGGCCGACTCGCGCGCCGCGTCACCCCATTTCGGCCCATTTGTCGCGACTTATCTGGATTCCCAGTCGTCGGCGATCGTCGAGGCCGTGGCGACCGCGGCCGGGGGTCTCGGTGTGTCGCCGCTCGAGGTCGCGCTGGCCTGGGTCCGCGACCGCCCTGGCGTCGTGGCGCCGGTCCTGGGTGCCCGCACGGTCGGCCAGCTCCTCGGCGCCCTCAAGGTCGAGGCGATGACCCTGCCGTCGGAGATCGAAACGGCCCTGGACGACGTCTCCGCCATCCCGGTCGGCTATCCCGAGCGCGACGCCTGACGCTTCACCCGAACCAGCCGGGCACGTCGAGGCGGAAGGCCTCCGCGCCGGTCACGGTGACGAGGTCGGCCTCCAGTTGGCGGAGCCGGTCCGCGCCGATCTGGGCCGCCCATTCGGCACGCAGCTCGTCGAAGATCTGCGCGGATCTGATCAGCACCTCGCGGCCGCGGTCGGTGAGCCGCACCAGCTTCCGGCGGGCGTCGTAGGGGTCGGTGGCCCGCTCGACGTACCCGAGCCGCTCCAGGTTGTCGATGGTCTTGCCGGCGGCCTGCTTCGAGACGCCGAGCCGGCGCCCGAGCTCGACGGCCGTGGTCCCGTCGCGCCCGATCGCCTGGAACACGAACCCGTGCAGCGGTCGCACGTCGGGGTGCCCTTCGCGGGCGAGCTCGGCGTGGACGCCGTCGATGAGCTGCCGGAAGCCGACGAACAGCCTGAGCGGCAGCAGAAACCCGTCGGTTGACACGGTTAGACAACCAGGTTTACGTTTTGGACAACCACGTTGACCATCTTAGGAGGCGAAACCCATGACTGTCATCGGGTACGACCAGACGCGGCGCTTCACGACACCCGCCGGAGTGATGACGACGCTGGCCTCACCGACCCTGGGCGGCGCGACCCGCCCGCTCTGGCGGGTCGAGATGCCACCGGGCGGCGCGGGCCCAACCCACACGGTCGACACGGAGCAGATCTGGACGGTGCTGTCGGGCGGCGCGACCGTCCGCCTGGGCGCGGACGACGTGCGAATCAGCGCGGGCGACAGCCTGGTGCTCGCCCCGGACCTCGAACGCCAGGTCACCGCCGACGCGACCGACGGCCTTACGGCAATCGTCACCAGCGCCGCGGGCAGCACCGCCACCGCCGGCGGCAACCACATCCAGCCACCGTGGGCGGCCTAACGAACACCGCAACGCCCGACCCGCCGGTCGCGGCAACGCTCTTGCCGGCGATTGCGGCAACGGTCTTGGCGGGGGTTAGGGCAACGGTCTTGGCGGGGGTTGCGGCAATGCTCTTGCCGGCGGTTGCGGCAACGCTCTTGCCGGCGGTTGCGGCAACGGTCTTCCCGGGGGTTGCGGCAACGCTCTCGCCGGCGGTTGCCGCAACCTTCTTGGCGGGGGTTGCGGCGACGCTCGGACTGCGGTTGCCGCAACGATCCTGCCGGCGGTTGCGACGATGCCTCGGGCTGCGGTTGCCGCAATGCTCGTGGCGGCAGCGCAACGCGCGGGCGGGGTGGCGGCGATGGGCGGGTGACGGCCCGGCGGAATCGGGCGGCGGTCGGGGTGACGCGCTGCTGGCGGTTGCCCCAACCCTGACCAGCGGTTGCGGCAACGCGCCGCTACGGCCTCTTCCCGTCCGGGCGCGGGCCGCGAACCGAGGGGAGCCCTGGTTCGTCGTGGTTGCCGCAACGCTGGGGGTTGCCGCAACGGCGTCGTCCTGTCCGAGCTCGTGCCGCTAACCGGCGCGAGCCCTGGTTCGTAGTGGTTGCCGCAACGCTGGGGGTTGCCGCAACCCGGGTGGCGGTTGCCGCAACGCTGGGGTGGGCGCTGCCTCAAGAACAGCCAGCGGTTGCGGCAACCGCCGCAACCGCGTCTTCCGGTCTGGGCGCCGACCGCTAACCCAGGGCGAGCCCTGGTTCGTCGTCCGGTGCGTCCTCGACCGGGCCCGGGATCTTGTAGTTCTCCGTGAGCGTCGTCATCGGGCCCGGCCACGTGGCCTGGCTGACCTCGATCGCGCGGTGTTTGTCGTCGTAGGCCACGTGCAGCAAATGCAGCACCGGCGTGTCGCCGCGGATCTGGAGGATCTCGGCCTCGTCGCGGTCCGGTTGGCGGGCGGTGATCACGTCCGTCGCGGTCGCGTAGCGGCGGCCGAGCGCCTCCTCGGCCTCCTGGTACAGCGGCCGGCCGAAGCCCTCGAAGCGTTCCAGGCTCGTGCCCGCCGCGTCCTCGACCCGGAACCAGGCCGCACCGATCTCGACCGGCACGTCGTCGGTGCGCACCAGGTGCCGGCGGACCAGCAGGGGGGTGTGGTCGGCGACCCCGAACGCGTCCGCGACCTCCGGTGGTGCCGGTGCCCGGCCGACCTCCGTGAGGTGCTGCCGGTACCGCGCCGCCAGGTCCGCGTGGTAGCCGCGGTGGCCGCCGTAGCGACCCCGGGACAGCCGGTTGAGGCGGCGTTTGGTGCCGCGGACGTACGTACCCGATCCAGGTTTGGTGATCAGCACGCCCTCGACCCGCAGCTGGTCGATGCTGCGCTGGAGTGTCTGCTTCGCGACACCGAACGTCTCGGCCAGCGCCGGTATGGACGGCAACCGCTCGCCGGCCGCCCAGTCACCGCGGCGGATCTGGGCCTTGATCTGCTCGGCTATCTGGCGGTGCGGCGCCTCGGCGGCACCCGGGTTGCTCTGCATGGCGCGACCTCCCGCGTGGCGATGATCCTAGGATGCACCACCACGCGCCAGGCCGCGCCCGGCGACACGCCCTACCAGGAGCCGGCGGTCGGGCCGGCCGAACCGCCGCGGCGGCGCAGGTACTTCTCGAACTCCTGGGCGATCTCGTCGCCGCTCACCGTCTGGATGCCGGCGTCGCCGGCCCGCTCCTCCAGCTCGCGCACGTATTCGCCCAGCTCAGCGTCCTGCTCGGCGGCGGCACGCACCCGCTGCTCCCACTCCGCCGACTCCTCGGCCAGGTCGGCCATCGGCACCGGCAGGTCGAGCACCTCTTCGACCCGGTGCAGCAGGGCCAGCGTCGCCTTGGGGCAGGGCGGGTTGTTGGCGTAGTGCGGCACGTGCACCCAGAAACTCAGCGCGTCGACCTCGGCGCGCTGGCAGGCGTCGTGGAGCACGCCCACGATGCCGGTCGGGCCGTCGTACCGCGTCGGGGTGAGCTGGTAGCGGTCGGCGGCGTCCTTGTCGGACGCGCTGCCGCTGATCGGCAGGGGCCGGGTGTAAGGGACGTCGGCCAGCAGCGCGCCGAGCAGCACCACCCGGTTGATCTCCAGGCTGTGGCACAGCTCGAGCACCTGCTCGCAGAACGTGCGCCAGCGCATGCTCGGCTCGATGCCCCGGATCAGCACGACGTCGCGCTCGACGCCGTCGATGCTCGCCCGCATGAACCGGGTGGTCGGCCACTCGATCCGCCGGGTCTCGCCGTCGGCCATGGTGATGGTCGGCCGGCTGACCTGGAAGTCGTAGAAGTCCTCGGGATCGAGCGCCGCGATCTCGCGGGCGCCCCACACCTGTTCGAGGTGTTCGACCGCGGCCGTCGAGGCGTCGGCGGCGTCGTTCCACCCCTCGAACGCCGCGATCGCGACGGGGGAGCGCAGCTCGGGCAGGCCGTCGAACTCGGTCATCCCAACGCCTCCGTCCACCGTGTCGCTCCGGTCGCCTTAGTGGTCCACACGTTCACCAAGCCAGCCTACGTGGCCCCGCTAGTCAGGGCTCGGCGGCGCGGCGCGGGTGGGTGGTCCGACGCGACCTCCGTCACAGCCGCGTATCGGGTTGGATCATCGCTTCCTGCGCGAATCGGACTACCTATTAGCCTGAGAGGGTGTCGACTTCGTTCCTTGACGCGCTCGCCGGCCGGGTCCTGATCGCCGACGGCGCCATGGGCACCATGCTCCAGGCCGCCGACCTGACGCTCGACGACTTCGAGGGGCACGAAGGCTGCAACGAGGTGCTCAACGTGACCCGGCCCGAGGTGGTCGGCGGGGTGCACGACGCCTATCTGGCGGCGGGTGCCGACTGCGTGGAGACCAACACCTTCGGAGCCAATCTCGGAAACCTCGGGGAGTACGGGATCGAGTCGCGGATTCGTGAGCTGGCCGAGGCCGGCGCCCGGATCGCGCGGGCCTCGGCGGACCGGTTCGCCACGGTCGAGAGGCCACGGTTCGTGCTCGGGTCGATGGGCCCGGGCACCAAGCTGCCGACGCTGGGGCACACGGACTACCGGACGCTGCGCGACGCGTACCAGGAGAATGCCCTGGGTCTGCTGCTCGGCGGCTCCGACGCTTTGATCATCGAGACCTGCCAGGACCTGCTGCAGCTCAAGTCGGCTGCCAACGGCGCGCGCCGGGCGATGGCCGGCGCGGGGCGCGAGGTGCCGGTGATCGCCCACGTGACGGTCGAGACCACCGGGACGATGCTGCTCGGCAGTGAGATCGGGGCGGCGCTGACCGCGATCGAGCCCCTGGGTGTCGACCTGATCGGGCTGAACTGCGCCACCGGGCCGGCGGAGATGACCGAGCACCTGCGGTACCTGGCGCAGCATTCGCGCGTACCCCTGTCGGTGATGCCCAATGCGGGGTTGCCGCAACTCACCGCGGACGGTGCGTACTACCCGTTGACCCCGGCCGAGCTCGCGGACGCGCTGGGTTCGTTCGTCTCCGACTACGGCGCCGCGCTGGTCGGCGGGTGTTGCGGCACCACGCCCGAGCACATCTCGGCCGTGGTCGCGGCGCTCGGCGTGGGCGCGCAGCACCCGACCCGGGAGGCCACCGACGAGCCGGGAGTGTCCTCGATCTATCACCACGTGCCGTTCGTGCAGGACGCCGGCGTGCTGATGGTGGGAGAGCGGACAAACGCCAACGGCTCGAAGGCGTTCCGCGAGGCGATGCTGGCCGGCGACTGGCAGGCGTGCGTGGAGATGGCCCGGTCGCAGGCGCGGGACGGGTCGCACCTGCTCGACCTGTGCGTCGACTACGTCGGCCGGGACGGCGCCGTGGACATGAAGGAGCTGGCGGGCCGGTTCGCGACCGCGTCGACGCTGCCGATCATGTTGGACTCGACCGAGCCGGCCGTCGTCGAGGCCGGGCTGGAGATGCTCGGCGGGCGGTGCGTGGTCAACTCGGTCAACTTCGAGGACGGCGACGGGCCGACGTCCCGTTACGCGCGGGTGATGCCGATCGTCCGGGAGCACGGCGCGGCGGTCGTCGCCCTGCTGATCGACGAGGAGGGTCAGGCCCGAACAGCCGATTGGAAGGTACGCGTCGCGCGGCGGCTGATCGACGACCTGACCGGCCGGTGGGGGATGCGGCGGTCGGACATCCTGATCGACGCGCTGACGTTCCCGATCGCGACGGGCCAGGAGGAGACCCGGCGGGACGGGATCGAGACGATCAACGCGATCCGGGAGATCGCCTCGCTGTATCCCGGCGTCAACTTCACGCTCGGCATCTCGAACATCTCGTTCGGCCTGAACCCGGCGGCCCGGCAGGTGCTCAACTCGGTGTTCCTGAGCGAGTGCGTCGACGCGGGTCTGACCAGCGCGATCGTGCACGCGAGCAAGATCCTGCCGATGTCGAGGATCCCTTCGCGGCAGCGGGACGTCGCCCTTGACCTGGTCTACGACCGGCGCAGGCCGGGTTACGACCCGGTGCAGGAGTTCATCGCGCTGTTCGAGGGCGTGGACGTGGCTTCGGCGCGGGCGTCGCGGGCGGCCGAGCTGGCGGCGCTGCCGTTGGACGAGCGGCTGAAGCGGCGGATCGTCGACGGGGAGCGGTCGGGGCTGGAGTCCGACCTGTCCGCGGCTCTGGAGTCCCGGACGGCGTTGGACATCATCAACGACACGCTGCTCGACGGCATGAAGGTGGTCGGGGAGCTGTTCGGCTCGGGCCAGATGCAGCTGCCGTTCGTGCTGCAGTCGGCCGAGGTGATGAAGACCGCGGTCGCCTACCTGGAGCCGCACATCGAGAAGGCGGACGACGACCAGGGCAAGGGCCGGATCGTCCTGGCGACGGTCAAGGGCGACGTGCACGACATCGGCAAGAACCTGGTCGACATCATCCTTTCCAACAATGGGTACGAGGTCGTCAACATCGGCATCAAGCAGCCGATCGCGTCGATCCTGGAGGCCGCGGAGTCCCAAGACGCGGATGCGATCGGCATGTCGGGACTGCTCGTGAAGAGCACGGTGGTGATGAAGGAGAACCTGCAGGAGATGCTCTCGCGCGGTGTGGCCACTCGGTGGCCGGTGTTGTTGGGCGGCGCCGCACTGACGCGCTCCTATGTGGAGGATGACCTTCGGTCGCTGTTCGTCGGCGGCGAGGTCCATTACGCGCGGGACGCGTTCGAGGGTCTGTCCCTGATGGACCGTGTGATGACGGCGCGGCGTGGCGGTGCACCCGTGGTCGACCCAGCGCGTGAGGCCGCGCTCGCGGCTCGGCGGGCCCGCCGGGAGCGGCAGCGCGCGTCGGTGACGGAGAACCTGCCGCCGCTGGAGGACGCCTCGGTGCGCTCGGACGTGTCGACGGACGTGGACATCCCGACGGCGCCGTTCCTCGGCACGCGGGTGGTGAAGGGCGTGCCGCTGGCCTCGTACGCGGCGCTCCTGGACGAGCGGGCCCTGTTCCTGGGCCAGTGGGGTCTGCGCGGCGCCCGGGGTTCGGGACCGTCCTATGAGGAGCTGGTGGAGGCGGAGGGCCGCCCGCGCTTGCGTTATTGGTTGGACCGCCTGGCCGCCGACCAGGTCCTGGAGGCGTCGGTGGTCTACGGCTACTTCCCGGCGCGCTCGTCGGGCAACGACCTGATCGTCCTGTCGCCGGACGGCGCGTCGGAGCTGACCCGCTTCTCGTTCCCGCGCCAACGCCAGGAACGCCGCCTGTGCCTGGCCGACTTCTTCTCGTCTGGCCAGGATGTGGTCGCCCTGCAACTGGTCACGGTGGGCCAGCCCATCAGCGAGTACACGGCGAAGCTGTTCGCCCGCAACGAGTACCGCGACTACCTGGAGGTCCACGGCCTGTCGGTCCAGCTGACGGAGGCGCTGGCCGAGTATTGGCACCAACGGGTCCGCTCTGAACTGACGCTCCCCTCGGGCGAAAGCGTGGGCGCGGAGGACCCGCCGACGCTGGCGGGCCTGCTCCGCACGGACTACCGGGGTTGCCGCTACGCCTTCGGCTACCCGGCGTGCCCGGACCTGGAGGACCGCGCGAAGGTAGTGGACCTCCTGGACGCGTCCCGCATCGGCGTAACACTGTCGGAGGAGTTCCAACTAACCCCGGAACAGGCCACAGACGCGATCATCGTCCACCACCCGGAAGCCAACTACTTCAACGCGAAGTAGCCGGCGAGGCGGTAAGGACGTGGAGCACTCGGGAGTTCTCGTTCCACCGATCGGCCGTCATGTCGTCGCTGTTGGCGTTGGCGAGGACGGTGGCTCGCGCACACGCGACGAATCCGGCCTCGGCCTGCGGCGGCGACGGCGACGGCGACGGCGACGGTAGAGCCAAGCAGAGGATTTGGGCTTGGATGCGGGCAGGCACCTGCGCGAAGGCAAGAACGCTGGCACGGGTGTCGTGGTCAGCGCGTTGAAGGACCAGCGGCTGACACGAAGCCCGCACTTTCACCGCGACGACGCCTTCGAACAGAACGTTGAGGTGCTCATCGTGATTTCCCTCAGCGCGGGCGTGCAGCAGTAGCTGCGAATGGCCGATGCCGTAACTCCACAACCGAAACGACCGATCCAACGCAACGGATTCCATCGCCGAATCATGAAACACCGGCGTCATGGCCGCGATGGCGCTGGTCCGCCGGGCGTACGTTGCGAGATGCGGGCGCCGATGTCCGCCCGCAATCCCCTGTTAGGAAGCGACGAGCTCGGCCTCGAAGCCGTCCGTGTCCTCCATGTAGGCGGCGTAGGTGTCCGGGCCGCCGGCGTGGGGGTGGCGGTCCGGGAAGAGCAGCGTCCAGCCGTGTTTCGGCGCCTCGTCGACCAGGGCGTCGACCTCCGCCCGTGAGGCGACGTGGAACGCCAGGTGGTTGAGGCCCGGGCGGAGGCGGTCGTGGGTGTCGGCGCTCAGGGCCGGCGACTGTTCCACGACCACATACGTCGGGCCCAGGCGCCAGCTCCGGCCCGCCGGCCAGTCCTGGAACTGCTCGTAGCCCAAGGCCGTCAGCAGCCAACCCCATGAGGTCACCGCGCGGTTGAGGTCGGGGACCCAGAGCTCGACGTGGTGCAGGGTGCCGGTCGTCGTCACGCGTCCAGCTTTCCCTCGCCGGCCGGTGGCGGCTGTTCGGGCGTGGCCGGTGGCGGCGGCGAGACGTGTGCGGAAGGGTCCGGGCAGATGACGTAGGGCATGGGCTGCGGGTAGCCGGGGAACGGCTGGCCGGGCATCGGGTAGCCGAAGACCGGCTGACCCGGCACGAACGCCAGGTCCGCTCCGGAAGGCTGTGCCGGCACCGACGCCGGGTGCGGCTCAGACGGCTGAACCGGCACGGACGTCGGGTCCACCACCGATTGCTCACCCGGCATCGACGCCGGGTCCGCCCCGGAGGCAGGCACCGACGTCGGGTCCACCGCGGCCGCCGCCGACGGCTGGCCTGGCACGGTCGCCGGGTAGGCGCCGAACGGCTGGCCCGGGACGGTCGCCGGGTAGGCGCCGAACGGCTGGCCTGGCACGGACGCTGGGTAGGCGCCGAACGGCTGGCCTGGCACGGACGCCGGGTAGACGCCGAACGGCTGGCCCGGCACGGACGCCGGGTAGACGCTGAACGGCTGACCAGGCATGGGCGCGGCGTACGCGCTGTAGGGCTGGCCGGGCATCAGGGTCGGGTAGGAGCCGACCGGCCAGTTCGGGGACGGTGTGCGCGGAGCGAAGAAGCGGTGGGCCGGCGGGACCACGATCAAGATCACGATCGCGATGACCAGGATCATCTCCAGCAGGCCGCCCAGTGACAGGCCCGCGAAGAAGGCTTCCTCGGTCGATGTCGTCTGCTCGTACAGGACCTCGAAGAACCGCGCTTCCTCGTACGGCATGGCCTCCGGGTCGACGTACCCGATGTCGGGGCCGGTCAGGAAGAACGGGAAGATCACCATGCTGCCGACGCAGGGCAGTAGGCACGCCACGAAGTGCAGGCCCGACACGATGAACGTGACGATCCGGGCCGCGTTGCTGCCCCGGCGCAGCGGCCACGCCGTGGCCGCGAAGGCTAGTGAACCCACCAGGAACACGCTGCCGACGACCGCGGCCATGACCATGTTGCTGGTGCGCTCGCTGCTCACGTCCGCCGGGTCGACGTCGGGCACCAGTTCCACCGCGCGGTCGATCAGCTGGTCGAAGTAGACGGCGTACGCCACCGTCAGTCCGACCATGAGGAACAAGAGGAGGGCCGCCGCGAGCTGGAGCCAGAACGCGACGGTCACCGTGGTGGGGCGCGGCGGCCGGGCGGCGGGCGGTGCATCGGCGGTGATCATGGTCATGGCTCGCCAACCTACGGGCTGCCGTGGCGCGCCGGTTCCTCCGTTCGGGCCATCTATAGTCCGGGTCGTGCGGGCCGACGCCGCGCGTAACCGGGCGCGCATCCTGGCCGCCGCCGAGGCGGTGTTCGCCGAGCGTGGCGCGGCCGGGTCGACCGAAGAGGTGGCCAGCCGGGCCGGCGTCGCCGTCGGCACGGTGTTCCGGCACTTCCCCACAAAGGACGACCTGCTCCGGGCCGTCATGAAGGACCTGCTCGACCGCCTGCACGCACAGGTGGACGCGCTGACCGCAGCGGATCCCGGCGCAGCGCTCTTCCGGTTCTTCGAGCACCTCGTCGCCCAGGCGGCGGCCAAACGGGCCGTTGTCGAACTGCTCGGGCTCGCGGTGGACGAGCCGCTGCGCGGCTTCACCGACGCCGTCGCGGGCCTGCTGGCGGCGGGTCAGCGGGCCGGCACCGTCCGCGCCGAGGTGGGCACGGCCGAGACGATGGCTCTGCTGACCAGCATCACCCAGGGCGCCCTGCACGGCGGCTGGTCACCCGACCTGCAGCGCCGCACGCTCGCCATCGTCTTCGCCGGCCTGCGACCAACGGGCTAGGACCGAGGTCGAGCTAGACCGCCCACGAAGGCCCGAGGGCGTCGGCGAGGTTGGCGCGGCCGAGCACCCGCAGCCGGGACGACTCGATCAGCTCCCGCGCCTGCTCCGCCAACGGCCCGACCAGCCGCCCACCGCGCTTGACCACCACACCGTCGACCAGCACCGTATCCACATCGGACGAGCCCGCGTTGAGCACGAGAGTCGTCGCAGGATCGTTCAAGGGCGTCAGATGCGGCCCCGAGACGTCCACGAGGATGATGTCGGCCCGCTTGCCCGGCCGCAGCGTGCCGATCCGGTCCTGCATGCCCCACGCCGCCGCGCCGCCGACGGTGGCGAACCGGAGCACGTCGCGCTGGTCGAGCTCCACGGTGGACGGCGGCTCGTCCCGCTCCAGCGCGGCGGCATTGGCCCGCGCCCGCTCCGCGGCGAGTGCGAGACGCATCTCACTGAACAGGTCCGCACCCGAACCGGCGATCGTGTCGGTGCCGAACGACGGCAGCAGGCCGTGCGACAGGGCGCGGCCCACGAGCGGGAACGTGCCCATCGCCATCGTCATGTCGATCGTCGGGCACGGGGTGACCGCACCGCCGGTCGCGGCGATCCGGCGCAGGTCGTCGTCGCTGAACTGGGCGCCGTGTGCGTGATGCACGTCCGGGCCGAGCAGGTCCAGCCGCTTCAGCGTGTCGATCGTCCGGTATTTCCGCAGGTAGCCGGGGATCCCGGAATGCATGCTGATCGGCACGCCGAGTTCGCGCGCCAACCCGAAGTCGTGTGCCGTCGTCGACGGTGAGGCGAACTCCGGGCCGCGCAGGGCCAGGCCCATGGTGACCAGCGCGCTGTCGTCGCCCAGTTCCGCGCGCATCCGGCGCACGTCGTCGGGGTGAGGCTCGGTGCTTTCGACGAACCACTTCACGACGCCCTGGCCGACCGGCGGTCCATAGAGGAACACCGCGCGGATGCCCGAGTCTCGCAGCGCCCGCACGTTCTCGTCGGCGTGTGCCGGCGTCGTGACGATGTGGGACCAGTCGGCGACCGTGGTGATGCCCGCGTTGAGCGCCTTCAACGCGCCCCACAGCACGCCGGCGTAGACATCCTCGGGCGAGTACTTGTCGACCAGCGCGCCGAGCACCACGCCGAAGTAGCCGCCGAGGGACTGGCCGCCGGCCGCGCCGCCGATCGCGCCCTGCCACACGTGCCGGTGCGAGTCGACGAGTCCCGGCAGCGCCACCTTTCCGGCCGCGTCGATGACCGTCGCGCCGGGTTCGACGGCGAGATCGGTGCCGAGAGCACTGATCTCGCCGTCGACCACGCGGATGTCCGCGCGGCGCAGGTCACCGAGTTCGTCGTCCATGGTGACGACGTGCGCGCCGCGGATGATGGTGGTGGTCATGGGATCTCCAACAATGAGTCAGGCCGCAACCGGACGGCTGCGACGGCGACCAGGGCAAGAAGGCCGGCCAGCGCGAACCCGGTCAGCGCCGCGCGGGTGCCGGCGACCTCGCTGAGCACGCCGAGCCCGATCACCGGCAGGGCCAGCCCGGCGTACCCGGTGACGAAGAAGGTGGCCAGCGTCCCGGCTCGGCGGTCGAGTGGGCTGAGCTGCACCACGGTGGTCAGGCAGGCGCGCAGCAGCAGGCCCGCGGCGGCACCGGTGACCGCGCCGCCCGTGACGAACGCGCTCAGCGAGCCGACCCAGACCCCGAGCAGGATGAGGCCCAGACCGACGGGCATCGTCGCTGCGGAGGCGGCCACGGCGGGCCGGGGCGGCAGCCGGCGCAGCCCGACCTGAGCGGCGGCGCCGGCGCCGAGCCCGAGGAAGGCGACCAGCCCGGCCAGCGCGTGCGACCGGTAGCCGAGGATGCCCGACAGGAAGGTCGGGCTCAGCGCGCTGAACACACCGAACATCGCGAACGCCACGAGGCCGCCGAGGCAGGAGGCGACGAAGCGCCGCTCGCCCACCAACGCCAGCGGGCGGGCGGCGGGCCCGCCGGACGGCGTGGCGGTCTCCGGCACCGCGGCCAGCAGCACGGCGGCCGCCGCGAGGACGATCCCGATCACGATGTACGGCAGGTGCAGAGGCGCGGGAGCCCACTCGGCGAGCACGCCCGACAGCAGCGGGCCGGCCGCGATGCCGCCGAGGTTGGCCGCGGTGGCGACGACCTCCGCCTGCCGCGGGTCGCCGTCCGGCGCGGCCCGCCGGCGCAGCTCGATCAGGTAGGCGGTGGCGGGGCCGGACAGCAGGCCGACGGACAGCCCGGAGAACACCCGCGCGGTCAGCAGGCCGGGCAGGTCCGGCCAGGCCAGGAACACCGCGCAGGCGAGCAGTTGCAGGGCCAGTGCCGCGCCGAGCACCGGGCGCCGCCGCAGCCGGTCGGCGTGGGCGCCCGCGACGAGCAGACCCGCGACCACGCCGACGACGTACACAGCGAAAACAACGCTGATCATGGTCGTACCGAAATGGTCGCGGTGCTGATAGAGGACGTAGAGCGGGGTCGGCACCGAGCCGCCCGTGGTGGTGGCGGCGTAGGCGAGGGCGACCAGGGCGAAGCCGGCGCGGTGGGTGGTGCGGGGCATGAGCCGAGTCTGACCAGGTGATCCATCGGGATCCAACATCAAGTTTGGATGTGTTTATCGGATCTTGGAATAATTGGCTCCGTGGACATCCGCAAGCTCGAGGTCTTCACGACGGTCGCCGAGGAGCGCAGCTTCACCCGCGCCGCCGCGAAGCTGCACACCGCCCAGTCCGGCGTCTCGACCGCGATCCGGGCGCTGGAACGCGACCTCGGCACGACGCTGCTCGACCGCACCACCCAGCGGGTCGAGCTGACCGAGGCGGGCCACGCGCTGCTGCCGGAGGCCCTGCGCATCCTCGCGGCCGTCGAGGCCGCCCGGGAGACGGTGACGCAGGTGGGTCAGGGCCTCCGCGGCCGGCTGCGGCTGGGCATTCTCTACAACCTGACCCCTGGTCGGGTACGCGAGGCGCTGGTCACGTTCCGCGCCGAACTGCCCGGCGTCGAGCTGTGGCTGAGCGCGCCGGGCCCGCGCGGCACCCTCGACCACCTGGAGCGCCTGCGCGAGGGATCGCTGGAGCTGGCCGTCGTGCTCACCCACGGCCCGGTGCCGGGCATCGACCAGCAGGTGCTGGCCAGCGAGGAGGTGGTGCTGGCGTGCCTGCCCGACCATCCGCTGCCCGACGACGAGGTCGACCTCGCCGACCTCGCCGGCGAGGCGTTCATCGAGTTCCCGCCGGGCTGGGGCGTGCGCAGTGCGGTCGACCGGGCCTACGGGGCGGCGGGCCTGACCCGGCGGATCACCGTACAGATGAATGACCTTTCGACGATCGTCGACCTGGTCCGGCTCGGGCTCGGTGTCGCGTTCATCCCGCGCTCGTTCGCCGAGCAGACCGAGGACCTGCGGTTCGTGCGGGTGCGGGGCGACCGGCCGGCGTACGACATCGCCCTCGCGACCGCCACCGACCGACCGCTGGGACCGATCGCCCGCAGGTTCATGCGGATCGCCAGGGGCGCAGCTTCTCCGGGTTCCGCACGGCCCAGAGGTGCGTGATCCGGTCGCCCGCCAGCTCGAACGCGATCACCGCGCCGAGCTCGCCGTGCTGCTGCACGACCAGGCCGGGCTGGCCGTTGACCGTGCGCTCGACGAGCTCTAGATCCGGCGCCCGCAGGGCCAGGTCGACGAAGTAGCGCGCGATCTCCTCGGCGCCGACGATCGGGTGCGGCGCGGCGCTGACCAGGCCGCCGCCGTCGGCGACCGCGGTGGTCTCCGGGTCGAGCAGCCCGACCAGGGCCTTGATGTCGCGGGCCTCCCAGGCCTGCTTGAACTCCCGCACCACACCGGCCCGCCGGGCGGCGTCGGGCGTCGTCGGCGGCTGGGCGTCGCGGACCCGCTTGCGGGCCGAAGAGGCGAGCTGGCGGCAGGCGGCGGTCGACCGGCCGACGATCTGACCGACCTCGTCGAACGGGTAGCGGAACACGTCGTGGAGCACGAACGCGACCCGCTCGGCCGGCGTCATCGAGTCCAGGACCACGAGGAAGGCCATGCTGACCGACTCGTCTAGCGTGATTCGGTCCGCCGGGTCGACGATGCCGGTGTCCTCGGGCAGGGGCTCGGGAATCCACTCGCCGACATAGCGCTCGCGCCTGGCCCGGGCCGACTTGAGCTGGTCGAGACAGATGCGACTCGCCACGGTGGTCAGCCAGGCCGCCGGTGTGTCGATCGCCTCCTGTTGCTGGCGGGACAGGGCGTACCAACGGGCATAGGTCTCCTGCACGACGTCCTCGGCGTCGGCCAGGGAGCCGAGCATCCGGTACGCGAGGTTGATCAGCTGCCGCCGCTCGCTCATGATCTCGCTCAGGTCCGCCATCGTGTGTCTCCCCTCGTCCTTGCTCTTCCGACGAGACAGGGGCCTTGTCTGTGAGCCTGACATTCCCGGGCGGGGCGTCGTCGTACCGGGTATGACTGATTTCCAGGCAATCGCGGACCGGGTTTCGATCGAAGCGCTGCGGGCGGAGTACACGGACGCGGGGTTCATGCGCGACTACGACCGCTTCGCGTCACTGTTCACACCGGACGCGGTGGTGCGGATCCCGGACGCGGGGGTTGAGCTGGTCGGCCGCGACGCTATCCGGGCGGGGATCGAGCGGCTGCAGGGGTTCTGGGAGTTCTTCATCCAGAACACGCACCAGGGGGCTCTGACGGTCACGGGGGAGGAGGCGTCGGGGCGGGCGCATATGCACGAGCTCGGGCGCCTCAGGGACGGCACGTCGCACGTCAACTACGCCATCTACCACGACCGTTACCGCCGGACGGCGGACGGTTGGCGGTTCACGGAACGCTCGTACGAGGTCCGCTACACGGACGCGTCCCCGCTGGCCGGCACACCGGGCCAGGCGTACCTGGCAGACCGCCTGACGTAACGGGGCGGCGACGGTGGCCGGGCTCTGCGACCATCGGCGCCATGCGTAAGGTCGCCCTGGCATTGGCGGTTGTCCTGCTGCTCTCCGGGTGCACGGGCGAAGGCACCACGGCCGGGCCAGCGGAACCGTCCGGCGCCTCGCCCACGCCCACCGTCATCACCGCTCCGCCGCCCGTGTGGCGGTTGGCGACGTTGCCGGAGCTGCGCGGGCCCAGCAACGTGCTGTGGGACGTCGCGTCGGTCGACGCCACGCACGCGTGGGCGGTCGGTCGGGAGGCCTACTCGCCCGAGAAGCCCGACGACACCGGCGTCCCGCTGGTCCTCGAGTGGGACGGGACGCGCTGGGACCGGGCGGCGTTGCCGCAGATCGGGTGGTACGGCGGGTTCGAGCTGGTCGCGGCCGACTCGCCGGCAAACGTCTGGGTGGTCGGCAACAAGGCCGCCCCGACGCCGGAGGACCAGGAGGCGCACGTCTTCCACTTCGACGGGACGGCCTGGCGCGAGGTGTCGTTGCCGCGGCGCGTCAACGAGGACTACTCGCTGATCACCGGTCTCACCGTGGGGAATGGACAGACGTGGCTGGTCGGCAACCACCAGAGTGACGTGGTCATCGAGCAGTGGGACGGCACGGGCTGGCGGGCCCACCAGTCGCCCGCCGAATGCCGCAGCGGCGGCACGTCCTTCGGCGGCATGCCGAACTTCTGCACCTTCACCGCCATCAAGGCCTTCGGCCCGAACGACGTCTGGGCCGCCGGCAACGGCGCGTGGAAAGGCTTCAAGGGCCCGCTGCTGTTCCATTGGAACGGATCAGGCTGGCGCACGGTCCAGGTGGGCATCAACGAGCAGGAGACCTCGTTCAACGCGCTCGGCGGGCGCTCGTCCGCGGAGCTGTGGGCGGTCGGCGATCACGGCCTGGCCGTACGCGGCGCCGCTGGATCCTTCGACGTGCTCCGCGACGCGCCGGGTGGCCTGCTGCCCGACGTGGCCACCGACCCGGCCGGGCGGCCGTGGTTGATCGAGAACACCACCGCGCCGAGCACGGGTCTGGCCGCCTTCAGCGCCGGCGCGTGGGTCGGCCAACCCGCGCCGCAACCGCCGGACGCGATCGGGATGAGCCTGCACGGGATCACCGGGACACCGGGCAGCAGTCTGATGTTCGCGGCTGGCCATGCCGCTCTCCCCACCGAGCCGCGCTACGTGCGCGCGGTCCTGCTCGAGTACGTCCTAGGCCCCGGCACCGAATCACGCGCCTGACGCTCGGGCTCCACCGGGAGCCACAGTTCGGCGTCGGCCTCGGTCTTGTCCGGTGACAGCTGGGTGCGCAGGATCTCGGGACCGGTGCGGCTGCGGTACGGGTTCGACGGGAACCATTCGGTGAACACGTCCCGCCACAGCTCCTGGATGGCCTGCGGTGCCGGCCCCGAGGTGGTGAAGACCGCCCAGGTGCCGGCCGGGACGGCCAACGTGGTCGTGCCCTCCAGCGCGGCCGCGGAGGTGATCACGCCGTAGTGGTAGTCGAGGTCCGTGCCCTCGGCGCGGTTCGCGTCCAAGCCGTCGCAGACCGAGACGATGCCGTGCGGCTCCCCGTCCGACAGCTTCTCCAGGCGCTCCAAGGTTCGTGGGTCGATCCCGCGGACGAAGTCGATGATCGCCTGGTTCGGCCCCGCGTGCACCAGCGGCACCCGGGTCTTGAAGCCGACCACGGTGAAGCCCGCCCTGTCCACGACGCGGTACCGCATGCTGCTGCCACCCTCGATGGTGAGGCGGAAGGCCATCCGGGACTGGGAGTTGAGCGCCGCGCCGGTGCGCCGGGCCTCGCCCGGTCCGACGCCGTGCATGGCACGGAACGCCCGCGCGAACGCCTCGCCCGAGCTGTAGCCGTAGCGCACCGCGATCTCCAGCAGCGTCGCACGCCCCGCGAGCACTTCCGCGCCCGCGAGAGTGAGCCGGCGGCGCCGGACATACTCCGAGAGCGGTAGGCCCGCCAGCGCCGAGAACATCCGGCGCAGGTGGTACTCCGACGTCGCCGCGATGCGGGCCAGCTCCGCCACGTCGACAGCCTGGTCGAGATGGCGCTCGATGTGATCCATGGCCTGGTTCAACCGGTCGAGCATGCCCGTCCCAGGCCCTGGCGGATCGCGATCTCCACGGGTGAGTAGGCGCCGTCGGCCCGCTCCAGCTCGTACGGCGCCGCCGGCATCAGCGGCGGCTGGGCCATGAAGCGGGGCCGCTGCCCATGGTGCGGTTGCGCCGCGTGCACAAGGAAGGGATGGCACAGGAAGACGTCGCCCGGCGACCCGGTGGCGAGGGCGACCGCCCGGTGGTCGGAGGCCGCCACCAGATCGGGGGCAAGTGCCAGCCCGCTCGCCCCGTCCTCCCCGTATGCCTCCAGCACCTTCGGCACGTCGAGGTGCGAGGCGACCCGGATCCGCGTCGGGGCGTCCTGTTCACCCACCTCGCTGAACAGGAACAGCATCAACAGCGCCCGCCCCCGGGAGCGCAGGTTGGTGAAGTACCAGGTCTCGCCCTCCGGCAGATAGCTGCCCTCGATGTGCCAGCCCGCGTCGTCCGGCTCCTCCTCGTGCGGGAAACGCAGCGGGAACGTGCCCAGCGAATAGCGCGGCTCCCAGCGGCCCGCGCCGACGAGAAGGTCGTACGCGTGATGCAGGAACGGGGAGTTGGGAGCGGCGGCGAACGGCCCCTGCGCCATGCCGGCCACCCAGTGCACGGGCCGCGTCCACGTCGCCGGGTCGTCCGGGTCGCAGCCGGTCTCCCGCCACAACAGCCGCGCGCAGTCCGCGGCCACGCGCGGCGCTACGGCGCCCTCCAGCTTCACGAAGCCGTCGCGCACGAAGCGGGAAACCAAGGTCGCGTCATCCATGCCGCCAATGGTGCGGCGACCCGGACCCTGATCACCCGACATTCGCCGCACCGCCATTATCGGGTACGTGCCGCTCAGTTGAGGTCGCAGGCCGACAGCGATCGCTCGTACCCCAGGAAAAACGACTCTGTGCGTTGTTCGGCCGTGCCGTGCGCGCCCGGTGCGAACCACGGCACGCTCGGGTCGTCGCCCACCGCCAGCAGCCCCTTCTGGAACTCGTCGAGGTCGCCCTTGTCGATCGTCAGCGACTTGCCGCGGACCGAGTCGCCCAGATAGGCGCCCGCCATGCAGTCCGCCTGCAGCTCGTGGTCGATGGTCAGCCGGTGGCTGATGCCGAGGCGCGCCTGGACGGCGTGCGCGTACTCGTGACCCAGCAGGTAGTAGAGGAACGCGTCGCCGACCTGTTGGAAGGCGCCCACGGCGAAGTTCACGTCGTATGCGATGAAGTCCCCGTCCGGGCAGTAGACCGCGTTGTTGCGGGGCACCGGCTCGCCCGCGCAGTCGATCTGGCCGTCGCGGGTGTAGCTGACGATCCGGCGCACCGGCTGGAAGCGTTCCCCGGACTGGTCGAAGACCGTCGTCCAGTAGCTCTCCGCCGACTTGGTCGCGTCGTCGATGTCGCTCTCGAACTCCTCGGCGGTCATCGAGCCGTCGTCGGCGGACGCACCGGTTGCCGCCGGTGGCGGTGGCTCCCCGGCAGGTGACGACGGGTCGCCCAAACCGCATGCGAGGGCGACCGCGCCGGCGGTCACCACCCCGAGCACCCGCAGCAGTACGGGTCTGGTCATCGCGACGTCCCCTCTCGACCGGTGGCCCTGTTTACCCCCGCGGCAAGATCTTTAACGACCGCCTCACCACTCACCATTGTCACTGCGGCGCACAACAGGTGAACGCCGCGCGAACGCGCGTGACGTGCGCCACCGGCCCGCGCGGGGATGCTGGGCGGGGGCCGCATCCGGGCGATACTCGACCTGATGACGGACACGGTGGAGGGCACGGACAGGCCCGCGGCGGTGCTGTTCGACATGGACGGCACGCTCCTCGACAGCGAGCAGGTCTGGGACATCGGGCTTCGCGAGCTTGCCAAGGAGTACGGCGGCGAGCTGTCCGACGAAGCGCGGCTCGCGATGGTCGGCGGCAACATGGAGAGCTCGATGGCGATCCTGCACGCCGACCTCGGCCAGGAATGGCGCGACCCGGCCGCCTCGGAGGCCTGGCTGGTCGACCGGATGGCCGAGCTGTTCCAGACCGAGCTGCGGTGGCGGCCCGGCGCCCGGGAGCTGCTGAAGACCGTGCACGACGCCGGGATTCCGGCCGCGCTGGTGACCAACACCGGCCGCGCGCTGGTCGAGATCGCCATCGAGGTGATCGGGCGGCAGTGGTTCGACGCGGTCGTCTGCGGCGACGAGGTGAGCGCCGGCAAGCCGGACCCCGAGCCTTACCTGATGGCCGCCCGCCTCCTCGGCGTGCCGGTCGAGCGCTGTGTCGCCATCGAAGACTCTCCGGTGGGCGTCACGAGCGCCCTCGCGGCGGGAGCGGCGGTGATCGCCGTACCACACGACGCGGCGGTCGCCCCGCGCCGCGGCGTACACCTGGCGGACAGCCTGACCACCGTGGACCTGCCACTGCTCGCGGCCCTCACCGCACGAGCCGTGCCCACCCCCTGAACCAGGGACTCGGGTCCGCGGTGGGCACGACCGTCGCTCCCGCCAGACACCGCTCCGCTGCGCTGCGCTGCCAGGTCCGCGGTTTGATGCGGCGGTGCCCGCCCCCGAAGGAGCGGGCACCTCACCCCCTACTCGTGCGCGATCGCGCCGAGCACGTTGAGCCGTGCCGCCCGGATCGACGGCACGATCGCCGCGACGCAGCCGACCAGCGCCGCCACGCCCAGGTAGAGCAGGATCGTCGACCACGGCAGCGTCAGGTCGGTGAAGCCCTGGTCGCGCAGCGCCCGGACGACCGCCGCACCCAGGCCGCCGCCGACCACGACACCCAGCAGGGCGCCGAACACCGAGATGACCACCGCCTCGACCGTGATCATCCGCATCGTCGCGCCGCGGCTCAGGCCGATCGCGCGGAGCAGGCCCAGCTCGCGGGTGCGCTCCATGACCGACAGGGCCAGCGTGTTGACGATGCCCAGCACCGCGATCAGGATCGCCAGCGCCAGCAGGATCTGGATCATGACCAGCACCTGGTCGATCATGCCGGTCTGTTGGTCCGTGAAGGCGGCCTGGTCGATCACCGAGACCAGCGGGTTGTCGGCGACCAGCGCCTCGATCTGCGGCTGCACCGACGCGACGGGCGTGCCCTCGTCGAGCCGCACGAGGCCGAGTGACGGTGCGGGCTGCGCGAAGTCCTGCATCGCCGCCGCCGGCAGCATGACCTCGCCCATCGCCTTGTCCTTCGGCGCGATGCCGCTGATCGTGTAGCGGTGCTCGTTGCCCCGGGACAACTGCACCGTCAGCACCGAGCCGACCGACCAGTTGTGGTCCTTCGCCGTCTCGTCGCTGACGATCACCTGGTCGGGGCCCAGCGCCGAGATCGAGCCCGCCACGGCCGTGCTGCCGTAGATGGCCGGGAGCGGCGCGGCGTCGGTCACCGACGTGACCCACTGCTGCCGCCCGTCGACCGTGGCGGCGTCACTGCCCACACCGACGACGTCGCGTACGCCGGGCACCGCCTTGGCCTCGTCGACCACCCCCGGCGCGAACGTCGGCGCGCGGGGGCCGGTCTGGGTGCCCTGGATGATCAGCTGGGCGTCGATCGATTCGACCGCGCCGGCGATGCTGGTCTTCGCCGAGGACGCGACCACGCCGACGCCGGTGACCAGCGCGATGCCGACCATCAGCGCCGACGCGGTGATCGCCGTGCGGCGCGGGTTGCGGCCCGAGTTGAGCCGGCCCAGCCGGCCCGGCACCGACCAGGCGAAGATCCGGCCGAGCAGCCCGACCACCGGGCGGCTGAGCACCGGGGTCAGCAGGGCCACGCCGACGAACGCCAGCAGCACGCCGCCCGCGACCAGCAGGAGGCCGCCGTCCGCGTACAGGCCGACGCCGAGCAGCGCGGCCGCGGCCGCGGTGATCACACCGCCGATCGCCGTGATCTTCGTGAGCGGCCGGTCGGGGGTCGCCACGTCCTGCATGGCCGCCACCGGCGGGATCCGCGACGCGCGCAGCGCCGGCATCACCGCGGCGACGATGGTGACCACCACGCCCACCACGAACGAGGCGACGAGCGCGACCGGCGGCACGCCGAGCCCGGCCAGCTCCAACCCGCCCGAGAACTTGCCGGCGAGGAACGCGAGCAGCGCGCCGACCCCGATGCCGGCGCCGACGCCGATCACCGAGGCGACCGTGCCGACGATCACGGCCTCGGTCAGCACCGAGCCGATCACCTGCCGGCGACCCGCGCCGATGGCCCGCAGCAGCGCCAGTTCCTTGGTCCGCTGTGCGACCACGATCGAGAACGTGTTGATGATCAGGAAGATGCCGACGAACAGCGCGATGCCGGCGAAGCCGAGCAGGATGTTGTTGAAGAACTTCAGGCTGTCCTTGAGACCCGCCGCGTCGTCGGCCGCGGCCTCTTCACCGGTACGCACGGTGTAGTCGGCACCCAGCGCGGCCGCGACCCGCTCCTTGAGCGCCGCCGGCGTCGTGCCGTCGGTGGCCTTCACGTCGATGCTGCTGAACACGCCCGGCGCGCCGAGCATCAGCCGCTGCGCCACCGGCTCGGTGAACGCGATCTCGTTGACGCCGCCGAGGCTGTCCCGGTCGCCGCTGTAGCCGAACGTGCCGACGATCGTGAACTCACGCTGCTTGGCGTCGAGGGTCAGCACGCCGACCCGGTCGCCGACCTTGACCTTGCCGGCCGTGGCGAGACCGACGTTGACCACGATCTCGTCGTCCGCGGTGGGCCCGCGACCCTCACGGAGCTGGGTCAGCGCGTTCTCGCCCAGCCAGTTCTCGCCGAGCTGCGGCGGACCGAACGAGCCGACCGCCTTGCCGTTGCTGCCGATCATCGTCGCGCCGTCCGCGGCGACCACGCCGCGGGCCTGCGCCACGCCCGGCAGCGCGGACACGGTGGTGACCGCCGACTGCGGGATGTTGGCCGGCACCTGCTCGCCTTCCATCTCCGACACGGCCACCTTGGCCTTGCCGGCGACGGTCACGTCGGTCTGCGAGTAGGCGTCCGAGAAGATCGAGTCGAACGAGCGGGACAGGGTGTCGGTGAGCACGAACGAGCCGGCCACGAACATCACGCCGAGGATGACCGCGAGGCCCGACAGGATCAGGCGGACCTTGCGGGCCAGCAGGCTCTTGAGAGTGGCGCGCAGCATCAGCGCTCCACCTCGGCCGGCGTGTCGAGCTTCTTCATGCGGTCGAGCACCATGTCGGGCGTCGGGTCGTGCAGCTCGTCGACCACGGAGCCGTCGGCGAGGAAGATGACCCGGTCCGCGTACGAGGCGGCCACCGGGTCGTGGGTGACCATCACGATCGTCTGCCCGTGCGACTTGACGGAGTCCCGCAGGAAGCCCAGCACGTCGGCGCCGGACTTCGAGTCGAGGTTGCCCGTCGGCTCGTCGGCGAAGATCACCTCGGGCCGGGCGACCAGCGCCCGCGCGCACGCCACCCGCTGCTGCTGGCCGCCGGAGAGCTGGGCGGGCCGGTGGTCGAGCCGGTCCTGCAGCCCGACGGTCTTGATCACCGTGCCGAACCACTCGTCGTCGGGCCGGCGCCCGGCGATCGACAACGGCAGCAGGATGTTCTCCTTGGCCGACAGCGTCGGCAGCAGGTTGAACTGCTGGAAGATGAAGCCGATCTTGTCGCGCCGCAGCCGGGTCAGGCCGGCGTCGCCGAGCCCCGTGACCTTCGTCTCACCGATGTGCACGTCGCCCCGGGTCACGGAATCGAGCCCGGCCAGGCAGTGCATGAGCGTGGACTTGCCGGAGCCGGACGGCCCCATGATCGCAGTGAAGACGCCACGCTGAAACGTGACGCTCACCCCCCGCAGCGCGATCACCTCCGCTTCGCCGCTGCCGTAGACCTTCCACACGTCGTCCGCGCGGGCCGCCACCGGATCGCTGGCCGTCACCTGGTTCCCCCTCGTCAACCGGTCATGGTCCGGCCGGACCACGACGGTCCGGCCGGCATCTTCCATGCTGGCGGACGGTCGCAACGAGTTTCGTCCGTCCCACGACGGAGGAGGGTCGGATTTTCCGATGCGGGTACCCCGTACCTGACCTCAGGGTTTGTCCCCCAGGTCGGATCGGTGGATCAGCGCGGCCTGCGACGGGCCCAGCCGCCGCCTGGCGGCGTCCTGGGATCACCTGGATACGACACCGGTATCCGGATAATCCCAGGCCACCGCCGAGCGACACCTGGACTCCGTCTCGGCTCGCACTGATCCACCGATCCGACCTGGCTTACTCGTACGCGATGGCCTGAAGGACGTTGAGGCGTGCGGCCCGTATGGCGGGGAGCACAGCGGCGATCAAGCCCGCGACGATCGAGAGGGCGAGCGTGATCAACAGGTAGCCCCACGGCACGGTCAGCGACAGGAACTCGTCGCCGAGCGCCACCACGATCGCGACGCCGAGGCCGACGCCGATGAAGATCCCGAGGAGCGCGCCGAAGACCGAGATCAGGATCGACTCGACGGTGACCATCCGGCCGACCATGGCCCGGCTCATCCCGACGGCCCGGATCAGGCCGAGCTCCCGGGTCCGCTCGAAGACCGACAGCAGCAGCGTGTTGACCACGCCGAGCACCGCGACCACGATCGTGAGGCCGAGCAGCGTGTTGACGATGCCGAGCAGGATGTCGACGAAGTTGTTGGCCTGGCCGATGAGCTGCGACTGGTCGTTGACGCTGACGTCCGGGTTGTTCGCGAACAGCTTGTCCAGCTCGGCGCGCACCTGCGGCACCTGGCTGTCGCTGGCCACCTGCACGAACCCCTGCTGGGCGAACGGCGACCGGAACCCGCCCGCGTCCGCGCTGCTGATCAACGAGCTGGAGATCGCCTGGTTGGGCTTGAACACGCCCACCACGTCGAGGGTCACCGGCGCGCCGCGCGCCGTGCGCATCGTGACCCGGGTGCCCGGGCCGACGTGCAGGGCGTCCGCGGTGGGCTGGTCGAGCAGGGCCTCCCCGGGGTTGAGCGTGCGCACGTTGCCGGCCACCGGCCGCAGGTTGAAGATCGTCGAGGCGGCCTGTGCGTCGCCGGCCAGCACGAACCGGTCGCTGCCGTTGAGGTTGACGGTGTCGCCGCGCAGCGCGACGGCCGAGGTGACCCCCGGCAGGGCGGCCATGGTCCGCTCGAGCTCCGGTGGGAAGCCGACGCTGGCGCCCGGAGCCTGGCTGAGGCTCGTGGTGACGGCGAGCTGTGCGTTGACGTCCCGCTCGAACGCGCTGGTGATGCCGGCCTTCGCGGACTGGGCGAACACGCCGGCGCCGGTGGCCAGCGCGACCCCGATCATCAGGGCGGCGGCGGTGACCGCGGTCCGGCGCGGGTTGCGGCCGGTGTTGCGGGCGCCGAGCCGCCCGGGCACGGACCACGCGAACGCCTTGCCGGCCGCGGTGGTCAACGGGCGGCTGATGATCGGGGCGAGCATGGCCATGCCGAGGAAGCACAGGCCGGCGCCGATGCCGAGGGTGAGCCAGGTCGGGATGTCGCCGACCTTGCCGACGCCGAGACCGAGCAGCAGCCCGCCGGCGCCGAGCACGACCCCGCCGGCGCTCGTGAGCTTCGTGAGGGGCTTGTCGGGCGTGACCGCCTCGCGCATGGCGGCGATGGGTGGGACGCGGCTCGCGCGCAGCGCCGGTATCAGCGCGGCCACGACCGTGAAGGCGGTGCCGACGGCGAGGGTCGTGAGGATGGCGTACGCGCGGACGACCACCCCGCTGACCGGCAGCATCGCGCCGATGATCGCCTGGAGCGCCTTGTTGAGGATGAAACCGACGAGGATGCCGAGCCCGAGCCCGACGATGCTGGCGGCCAGCCCGAGCAGCACGGACTCGAGGAGGACGGACCGGTTGACCTGGCCGCGGCTCGCGCCGAAGGAGCGGTAGAGGGCCAGCTCCCGGGTCCGCTGCGCGACCAGCATCGAGAACGTGTTGAAGATCAGGAAAGCGCCGGTGAACATGCCGATCAGCGCGAACACGACCAGCCCGGTCTTGAGGATGTTGACGAAGCTGGAGGTCGCGCTCTGCTGCTCCTCGGCGACCTGCGCACCGGTACGCACGGTGTCGTTCGGCAGAGCGGCCGCGACGCGGTCCCGCAACGTGCTGTCGCTGACCCCACCCGCGGCGGCGACGTCGATGCTAGTGAACTTGCCGGGCGCGTTCAGCAGAACCCGCTGGGCCTGGGGCAGGGTGAACGCGACGGTGGTCTCACCGGCAAGCGATGGCCGGTTCCCGGCAAATCCGAATATCCCGACGATTTTGTACGGCGTACGCGGCTGCAACGTGATGACGTCGGCGGTCTGCCCGATCCCGAACCCACTGGCGTCCGAAAGCCCTTGGTTGACAGCGATCTCGTCATCGGCCTGCGGCGGCCGCCCCTGCCGGAGCTGAAGCAGCGGATCACCGTTCCACGCGATCCCTTGCTGCGGCGGCCCGGCCCCGCCGACGACCTTGCCGTCGGACCCGATCAACCGCGCCCCCGCCGAGTAGACACCGGGCCTGACCCCCGCGACCCCGTCGACACCGCGGACGGTATCGACGTCCTGCTGGCCGAGAAGGGCGGTCGGGGTGCTGAACTGCGCGTTCTGCCCGCCGGGCGTGGTGTCCTTGGCGGTGACCTCGACGTCGATGCTCTGATTGACGGTCGAGAAAAGCGCGGTAAACCCTTGGGCGAAGGTGTCACCGGCCACGAACGCACCAGACATGAACATGGTGCCGAGCACGACCGCGAGCGCGGAGAGCGCGAGCCGCAACTTGTGCGTGAGCAGCCCACGCAACATGGACCGGAACATATGGACCCCTTATCCGGCCGCGGGCGGCTGGGTATCGTCCTTTGTGGATTTCGCTTGTCGTTTGGCCGCCTTCCGTGGTGGGCTGTCGCCGGTTGCGGGCGGTTCCGCGCTCCTGCCTTCGTCGGGGGAGTCGTCCGGTTGCTTCGGTGCGGAGGCTCGCCTGCGCTGCTTGCCGGCCGGTGGCCGGCTGGCGGCCGGTCGCGAGCCGGCGGCACCGGCGGGCTTCCGCCGCGCC
>NZ_BONC01000023.1 GCF_016862515.1 Asanoa iriomotensis | reverse complement strand
ACTCGACGCCGACGAGTCACCGCGCCCGGACACCACTCTGGAGCGGCTCGCTGCCCTGCCCACGGTGAACGGCAGCGCGACCGTGACTGCGGGCAACGCGCCGGGGCTGAGCACCGGAGCGGCGATGCTCGCGGTCACCGCGGCCAGGTTCGCCCGCACGCGTGGCCTTCGACCGCTGGCTACCGTGCTCGGTGTGGTGTCGGTGGCGGGACCTCCGGCGCAGATCGCGTCCATCCCGGCGGTGGCCGCCCGGCGAGTTCTGGACCGCTGCGGCGTGGACCTGACCGACGTCGACCTCATCGAGGTCAACGAGGCGTTCGCGGCCGTGCCGCTCGTCACCACGCTGCGGCTGGCCGACGGCGACCCGGCTCGGGCGGCCGAGTTGCGGGAGCGGACCAACGTCAACGGGGGCGCCGTCGCCCTCGGCCACCCGACCGGCGCGACCGGAGCGCGGCTGGTGATGACGATCGTCGCCGAACTGCGCCGTCGGGGTGGCGGTATCGGCCTGGTGACGATGTGCGGCGGCGTCGGTGAAGGCAACGCGGTGCTGCTCCGGGTATAGGCCGGAGCGGCTCCAAGCGGGAGGAGAACGAGAGAATGCAGGAGCCGTACGCGAACGATCCGCTGCTCTTCTATCCGGGGCAGCGGCTGACGACGCAGGAACGCGAGCGGATGGACCGGTACGAGATTCCGATCGAGGAATTGACCGTGGACCATCTCGTCTACAGCATGAGCCGGCAGATCGAGAATAACTTCCAGACGTTCTACAGCATTGCCGAGGAGATCGTCGGCGTCGAGAAGGCCACGGAGATCGCACGTGAGATCGGCCGGAGGTACGGCGGCCGCGGGTACGCCATGTTGCTGAAGGCGCACGGTGTGGATGGCGCGGGCAGCGCCCGGATGATGGCGCTCTACCAGGATCTGGTGCACAGCATCCGCGGGCCGAAACACGCCGCAGCGCTGTACGCGGAGCACGACGAGGGGCGTTGTGTGGTGCGGCGCCGCGAGTGCGTCTACTACAGCGAGGCGCAACCGGAGAACGCGCGCTACACCGGGGCGTTCGAGTCGGGCTGCTTCGAGGGTTACAAGGCCGCGGACGAGAACCTGCTGCGGGTCGAGGTCCACCGGTGCCGCTGGAAGGGCGACGACGGCTGCGAGCAGCACTGGGTCTACCGGGACGACCCGGATCGGCCGCCCCCCGCGGACTTCGTCGGCGACGGGCCTGCCGACGACTCCTGATCCTCAGCCGGCGGGCCAGGTGGCGAACGCGCCCAGACCTTCAAGGGCGAGGCCGTGGCCGGCCCGCTCGGCGACGAGGCGCCGCAGCGGCTCCGTCATCACCTCCCGGGTGTAGCGCAGCGTGATGTCGTCCTGCCGGCAGAGGTTCTCCGCGAGTTCGTACGCCCGCGGCAGGAGCTCGCCGGCGGGGACGACCTCGTTGACCACGCCCAGATCCTTGGCCTCGGCGGCGGACAGGCGCTGCCCGGTGAGGAGGAAGTAGCGGGCGCGGTTGACGCCCAGCAGCGTGGACCAGACGGCGTGGACGCCGTCGCCGGGCACGGTGCCGAAGCGAAAATGTGGCGCGTCGGAGAACACGGTCTCCGGTGTGGCCAGCACGATGTCCGACAGCACGGCGAGCTCGGCGTGCACGGTGGCCTTGCCGTTGACCGCCGCGATGACCGGCACCTCGACGTCGAGCAGAGCGGCGAGAAGGCGCTTGCCGTTGGTGTAGATGCGTTCCCACTTCGGCGGCGTCATCGGTCCCACCCAGCTGTCGTCAAGCCGGGCGATGAACTCCGTCCCGGTCCCGGTGAGGATCACGACCCGGTTGCCGGGGTCGCCGCCGATCTCCCGCAGGGCCCAGCCGAGCTCGGTGTGTGGTCCGGCTCCCCACACCAGCGGGCCACCGTCCGTGTGCAGGCGTAGCTCGAGGATGCCGTCGCGGCGGTCCATCGCGAGGTGCTGGTACGCGGTGCGGTACTCCTCGAAGCTGCGGTGCATCGGATCTCCTCCGGTTGCGGCTGTTGACGGGCTCGGGCCAGGCTTCCTAAGCTGCTTCCACAATACGGAGTCAACTTTCACAAGTCGAAGGGCAAAGGCCGGTCTACATGCGCCTTACCTACAACGACGAGCAGCGACAGCTACGCGCCGAGCTCTCCCGTTACTTCCGGACGCATCTGGAAGGCGAGTTCTCCGACCTGCGCTGGGAGGACCACGGTCCCCGCTATCGGGCCTGGATCCGTCGCCTCGGCTCCGACGGCTGGCTCGGCCTGGGGTGGCCGGTGGAGTACGGCGGGCAGGGCCGGCCGGCAATGGACCAGTTCATCTTCTACGACGAGGCGCAGCGGGCCGGCGCACCGATCCCGATGATCTCCTTGAACACCGTCGGGCCGACGCTCATGGATTACGGCACCGCCGAGCAGAAGGCGTTGTTCCTTCCGGCGATCCTGCGCGGCGAGATCGACTTCGCGATCGGCTACACCGAGCCTGAGGCCGGCACCGATCTGGCGTCCTTGCGCACCAAGGCGGTCCGGGACGGGGACGAGTACGTCGTCAACGGGACCAAGGTCTTCACCAGCCGCGGCGCCGCGTCGGACTACATCTGGTTGGCGGCACGCACGGAACCCGCTACCCGGGACCACCGGGGCATTTCGGTGTTGATCGTGGACACCTCGGCGCCCGGCTTCACCGCGGCGCCCATCCGCACCCTGGCCTCGTACGACACGTACATCACCACCTATACGGACGTGCGCGTGCCGCGGGACCGGCTGGTGGGTGTGGAAGGTGAGGGCTGGCGGCTGATGCAGACCCAGCTCAACCACGAGCGGATCGCGATGGCGGGGTTCGGCGGTCTGGCGATCCGGCTGCACGAGGAGGTCCTGGCGTGGGCCGGCGCGACCGAGCGGGACGGCCGGCCGGTCATCCATATTCCCTGGGTACAGCGCAACCTGGCCCGCAGCCACGCCCTGGTCGAGGCGATGCACCTGCTCAACTGCCGGGTGGCGTGGGAGGTGGGCCGGGACGAGGTCGCGCCGGCCGACGCGTCGGCCGTGAAGGTCTTCGGCACCGAGACAGTGCTGGAGGTCTACCGGCTGCTGATGGAGGTGGTCGGCGCGGAGAGCCTGCTGGCGGACGGCGCCCGGGGTCAGTCGCCATGGGGCGCGCTCGAGTTCGCATACCGCCGTGCGGTGATCAACACCTTCGGCGGGGGGACGAACGAGGTGCAGCGCGAGATCGTCGCCCGGGCCGGCCTCGGGATGCCGCGGGTGGCCCGGCGATTGGATCGGGTGGTGCGGGCGTGAGTGACCTCGTGACTGACGAGCTGCACGCGCGCCTGCTGGCCTTCGTCGGCCGGACGAGTGGGGCGCCGCGGGTCGCTGCGGACGCGGTCAACGCACCGATGATCCGCCACTGGTGCCAGGCGATGGGTGACGAGAACCCGGGGTACACCGACCCTGACTGGGCCGAGTCCGGACCGTTCGGCCAGATCGTGGCGCCACCGGCGATGCTCCAGTCCTGGACGCACCACGATCGGCGGTTCCCTACCGCGACCGAGCCGGGCAACGCGGAGGAAGAGCTCGTCGACGTGCTCGCCGAGGCGGGCTACACCTCTGTCGTCGCGACGGGCTGCACGCTGCGCTTCGTGCGGTACCTCACCGTCGGCGATCGGGTGCACTACCAGGCGACGATCCGGTCGGTGTCGCCCCGGAAGTCGACCGCCCTCGGCGAGGGCTACTTCGTGACGACCGAGATGCGCTACATCGACGCCGCGGGCGAGCCGGTCGGTGCCGTCGACTTCGTGACGCTGCGGTTCCGTCCGGCGCGGGTGAGCGGGGGAGAGTGATGGATTTTTCGTTCGACGAGGACCAGACCGCGGTCGCGGACCTGGCCCGGCAGGTGCTCAGAGACCTTGTCACGCCGGCGCGGCTGGCCGCCCTGCCCGAGTCCGGCTGGGATGGCGGGCTGTGGCGGGTCCTCGCCGAGGCGGGCTTGCTCGGCATCGCATTGCCGGAGGAGGTGGGCGGGACGGCTCGCGGCGCGCTCGAAGCGTGCCTGGTCGCCCGGGAGGCCGGCCGCGTCGTAGCCCCGGTGCCGCTGTCGGGCGCGCTGGCGGCCGCCCTCGCGCTGGCGGGGCTGCCTCCGGCACAGCGGCCCAGCGAGCTGCTGGCCCAGGTCGCGGCGGGCAGCGCGGTGGTGTTGCCGTCCGTGGCCGGCACGGTCGAGGCGACGCCGGACATCGCCCTGAAGCCGGCCGAGGGCGGCTGGACCGCACACGGAATCCTGCCGTTCGTGGCGTACGGCACGGTCGCCGACCGCCTGCTGGTCGCCGCCGTCGACCCTGACGGCGCGCAGCTGGCAGTCCTGCTGCGACCGGGCCATCCCGGCGTGGTGGTGGAGCCCGTGCGGACCAGTGGCGCGGAGGTCTGCGCCCGGGTGGCGGTGGAGGGTCCGCTGCTGCAGGAGGCTGACGTCTTCGGCGGCGAGGTCGGGGCGGCGCTGCTCGTTCGGGCCCGTTCCTACCACCTCGTGTTGAGCGCTGCCGAGATCTGCGGTGCGGCCGACGCCGCGCTTTCGCTCACGGCCGACTACACCACCCAGCGCTGGCAGTTCGGCCGCCCGCTCGGCTCCTTCCAGGCGGTCGCCAGCCGGGCGGCGGACGCCTTCATCGACCTGCAGGCGATGACCTGGACCCTGTGGAAGGCGGCCAGCCTGCTGGACCAGGGCGAGGATGCGCGCGACGCCGTGTCGGTGGCCCGGTTCTGGGCTACCGATGGTGGCCACCGGATCATTTCGGCCGCGCACCACCTGCACGGAGGGGTGGGCATTGACCTCGACTACCCGTTGCACCGTTACTTCTTCAGGTTCAAGACGCTGGAGTTCACTCTCGGCGGGGCGGCGGAGCATCTGGCGTCGCTCGGCGGTTCGCTCGCGGCGCGGAGCAGCGGGGGAGCGCTGTGACGGGCGGAGCGGTGTTCGCGGTCGGGACGCCGCTGCCGGCAAGGCAGATCGACGTCACCACCACGTTGATCGTCTGTGGGGCGATCGCCTCCCGCGACTTCTATGCGGGTCACCACGACCGCGATGCTGCGGTACGGGCGGGTTCACCGGACGTCTTCATGAACATCATGACGACCGCGGGCCTGGTGAGCGGCTACCTCACCGACTGGGCGGGTCCGCGGGCGGTGATACACGAAATCGATCTGCGTCTGGGCGCGCCGAACTACCCGGGCGACGTCATGCGGCTCACCGGCGACGTGGTGGACAGCGTCACCGGGGAGACCGGTGCGGCGGTGACCGTGCGCTTCGAAGGGCGCAACAGCCGAGGTGCGCATGCCCGCGGAACCGCGCGGCTGGAGATCCGTCAATAGGTCACCGCGGGCCTTGACACCCTGTGATCAAGGCCATAACTTCTGCAATGCGAAAGCCCATTCCAATATGTGGAAAGAGGAGGTGATCACTATGAACGTGACTCGAAGCCGGCGCAGTCGAGCCTTAGCCGGCCTGACCTGCCTCGTGCTCGCCACCGCAGTTGTGGGGTGCGGAGGTGGCGAGGACGAGAGCGCGTCCGGTGACACCGCGAAATGCCAATCCGTCGATAAGGTCAACTACATCCTCGCCGCCGCGAACGTGAGCCTCGGCTCCGTGGCCTACGCCCAGGTGCCCCAGGAGCTCGGGTTCTTCGCCGAGGAGTGCCTGGACGTGACGATCCAGGCCAGCGGCCAGACCAACAGTGAGATCGCCCTGGCGCAGATGGAGACGGGGCGCTTCGACGTCGGCGTGCCCGCGACGCTCAGCCAGGTCGTGTTCGCGGGCAAGAAGTCGGTGACCAAGTCGGTGTTCTTCACCGCCTTCACGAACATCGGCATCTTCGTCGCCAACGACGGGCCGGCACAGTCACCGGCCGACCTGGCCGGCAAGCGGATCGGCGTCACCTCGATCGGCACCGGCACCGCCATCTACTGCCTCGAGTCGGCCCGGCTCGACGGCGTACAAGCCGACCAGATCGAGCAGGTGCCGATCAACTCCGGGCTCGCGGCCGTCGCGGAGGCGCTGCGGTCGAAGAAGATCGACGCCTGGTGCGGCATCGACAGTGACGGCGTCGCGTTCAACAACGCCGGCCTGCCCTCCCACCGCCTCGACACGAAGTTCGACAAGGACCTGCTGCCGCCCGGAACCTTGGTCGCCACGAACACGATGATCGAGAAGCGGCCGGATGTCCTGAAGCGCTTCATCCGCGCGATCCTCAAGGGGTACGTGTTCGCGCTGGCGGCGCCGGACAAGGCCACCGCCATCGCCCTCAAGCTCTACCCGGAGTCCAAGCCCGCCGCCGACAACGACAAAGAGGCGTTCGAAAAGGCGCGCGCCATCGTCGACGAGCGGATGAAGAACTCGAAGCCGCCGGGCTACCCGCAGACGCCGCTGGGGTTCACCTCCGACGACGCGCTCGAACGCGGCATCGAACCGCTCAAGCAGGCCAGCCTCGTCCCCGGCGACATCGCATTGGACAGCTGGCGCGACCTCACGCTGCTCAACGAGGTCGCCAAGGACTTCGATCCGAAGCCGATCGAGGAACTCGCCCGCACCTACCAGGCACCGTCCTTCTAGCACCGCCGCTGACCGGGTGGACCCGCGCCGTCGGCGCCGGTCCACCCGGCAGCACGCACTTTGGGGAGAACGAAGCATGAGCGAGCCCGTTGTCGTGGAGGCGCTGCGCACGCCGATCGGCAAGCGCGGCGGCGGGCTGGGCGGCGTCCACCCGGCCGCCCTCCTGGCCGCGCCGCTGCAAGCCGTACTGAACCGTGCCGCCGTCGAACCCGAAGACGTCGAGTTGCTCATCGGCGGCTGCGTCACCACCGCGAACGAGCAGAGCAGCAACGTCACGCGCAACGCGTGGCTCGGCGCCGGGCTCCCTCCGCACGTCGGCGCCGTCACGGTCGACTGCGCGTGCGGGTCCGGGCAGCAGGCGAACGCCATGATGTCCGCGCAGATCGCCGCCGGGATGATCGGGATCGGAATCGGCTGCGGCGTGGAGTCGATGAGTACCGTCGCCTTGCACGCGAACAAGCCCGCCGGCCTACACACGCCGCGCCCGCCTGACTGGCCGTGGGACATGCCGACGCAGTACGTGGCCGCCGAACGGATCGCCGAACGTCGCGGGCTCACCCGCGCGGACCTCGACGCGTTCGGGCTGATCTCGCAGCGGCGGGCCGAGGAGGCGTGGCGGGAGGGCCGATTCGAACGCGAGGTCATCGCCGTGCCAGGCCCGGACGGGGCCGCGCCGGTGACCCGGGACGAGGGGTTGCGGGAGACCAGCCGGGAAGCACTCGCCGGGCTGCGCCCGCTGGGCGAAGACGCACTGCACACCGCGGGCACCTCGTCGCAGCTCTCCGACGGCGCCGCGGCGGTGCTCTGGATGGACCGGGCGCTGGCCGAGTCACGAGGTCTGCGGGCGAGGGCGCGGCTGCGTGCCCACGTGCTCGTCGGCGCCGACCCGTACTACCTGCTCGACGGGCCGGTGGAGGCGACTGCGGCGGTGCTCGACAAGGCCGGCCTCCGCCTTTCCGACATCGATATCTTCGAGGTGAACGAGGCCTTCGCGGCGGTACCGCTGTCCTGGCTCCGGGCGACCGGCGCGGACCCGGACCGGCTCAACGTGAACGGCGGTGCGATCGCGCTCGGCCATCCGGTCGGCAGCACCGGCAGCCGACTCATCGTCACCGCGCTACACGAGCTGGAGCGGCGCGGCGGCCGGTACGCCCTCATCACGATGTGCGCCGGCGGCGCACTCGCCACCGGAACAATTCTTGAGCTGTTGTAATGGCCGTCGCTGCGGTGAACCCGCGTGCCGAGCAAGAGAAGTTGTTGGCCGGCGCCCTGGAGAGCTGGACCCGGCGGCACGCGGGCCCGGAACGCCCCCGCACGGCCCTGGCCGGCGGACAGGTCGCCGACCCGCTGCGCGACCTGGCCGAACGGGGTTTTCTCGCCGCGCACCTGCCAGAGCCGGTAGGTGAGGGCGGTGAGCCGCTCGACCTCGCCATCGTCGCCGAACATCTCGGCGCCGCGCTGACCACGGGCGCGTACTTCGCCGGGCTGCTCGCGACCCTGGCCCTCGCCGACCACCTGGATCACCCGCTGGCGTCGGAGGTCTGCACAGAGATCGGCGCCGGGCGGTCCACGGTGGCCGTCGCGGTGGACGGCGCGGCACAGCTCACGCCAGCCCCGGACGGTGACCTGCTGGTGCGAGGTGAGCTGCCGCTGCTCCTCGGTCCGGTCGATGCCGACCTGTTCCTCGTCCGCGCGGTCGCCGGCGATGAACCGGCGCAGGCGCAGTGGCTGCTGTTGAGGCGGGGAGAGGTGGCCACCGGCCCGCTGCCGGCATTCGACGGGGCACGGCCCATGTCGACGGGTACCGTCGACGCCCGGCTCGGGCGAGACCGACTGCTCCCATCCGGGCTGTCGGCCTCCGTCGCCGACGCTCTCGGCCTGCTGTGCGCGGCGGAGGCGGCCGGGACCGTGGACTGGTGCACGCGTACGGCGGCCGCGCACGCGATCGCCCGCGAGCAGTTCGGCCGACCGATCGGCGCGTTCCAAGCCGTCAAGCACAAGTGCGCCGACCTCCTCGTGCAGCGGGAGACCGTCAAGGCCCTCGTGTGGGAGGCCGCGCGCAGTTGGCACGCACCGCACCGCGCGGTCGCGGTCGCCGCGGCCGCAACCCTCGCCCCGGACGTTGCGGTCGCCGGCGCCGGCTCCTGCTTGCAGATCCTCGGCGGCATCGGGTTCACCTGGGAGCACGACGCTCACCTGCACCTGCGGCGTGCGGTGGTGAACCAGCGTCTGGCCGCCACCCGCGACCGCGCCGCCGAACTCGGCCGCCGCTGCCTCACCGACGGCCTGCCCGCGCCGGCGTCGGGTGGCGGCGAGGTGGGGGAGCAGACCCGCGCAGCGATACGCCGCTGCACAGGCGTGGCGCCGGAGCGCCAGCGGGCGGCGCTGGCCGCCGAAGGACTCGTCGCACCGGAGCTTCCACCGCCCTGGGGGCTCGGGGCTGAACCGCACCAGGCGCCTCAGATCGCGACGGCCATGCGGGAGAACGGCATCGAGCCGCCCGAACTGGGCATCGCTCGCTGGATACTGCCGGTGCTGCTCGACGGGGCGGCCACCGTGGAGCGCGACCGGATGATCGCGGCGATCCTCGCGGGCGAGGAGCAATGGTGCCAGCTGTTCAGCGAGCCCGGGGCCGGATCGGATCTGGCCAGCCTCTCGACCCGGGCGATGCGGGTCGAGGGCGGATGGCGCCTCCACGGCCAGAAGGTCTGGACCTCGCGCGCCCACGCGGCCACGTGGGGATTCTGCCTGGCCAGGACCGGCGGCGGTCCCCGGCACCGGGGGATCAGCTGCTTCGCGGTCCCGATGAGCGAGCCGGGCGTCGAGGTCCGCCCCCTGCGGCAGATCACCGGGGAGGCCAGGTTCAACGAGGTGTTCCTCGATGGCGTGTTCGTACCCGACTCCCTGCTGCTCGGCGAGGTCGACGGTGGATGGCGGTTGGTGCGGTTGTCGCTCGCGGCCGAGCGGACCGCGATGAGCACCATGGCCTTCGCGGACGGGGGCTTCGACCGAGTGCTCGCCACCGCGCGTGCGGCGGACCTCGACCTCACCTCGATCGGCCGGCTCGGCCGGCTGGCAGCGGCGGAGTACGCCGTCCGGGCGCTCGGCGCGCGTGCCGCGCACGCCCGACGGGAGGGTGCATCCGGTCCAGACCCGACGGTCCGCAAGCTCGTCAGCGTCGGGCACCGGCAGGACACTGCGGCGTTCGGTCTCGACCTGCTCGGCAGCGCGGGTCTAGGCGACGGCGTCGACGCGCGGCACTGGCAGCACGCGTTTCTGGAAACCCGGGGGCTCAGCATCGGCGGAGGGACCAGCGAGATCATGCGCAACGTCATCGGTGAACGGCTGCTCGGCCTGCCCAGGGACCTACCGTGAGCGGCGAAGCGGTGACGAGCGTCCGCGACCTCGTGCTGGCCCGCGCCGGCGACCACCGGACCGGCCTGCTCTTCGAGGACCAACGGTGGACCTGGGACGAGGTGGTGACAGAGGCGCACCGGTGGGCGGACGTGCTGCGCGCGTACGAGGGATCGGAGCCGCTACACGTCGGCACCCTGCTCGAAACGACTCCGGAGCACCTCTTCCTGCTCTGCGGGGCCGCCCTGTGCGGAGCGACTGTCGTCGGCCTCAACGCCACCCGCCGGGGCGCGGCGCTGGCGCGGGACGCCCGGTTGGCGGACTGCCGGCTCGTGGTCACCGAGCCCTCGCTGGCGCCGCTGCTGTCCGGGATCGACCTCGGCGTGCCGATTCTGGAGGTGAACCGGCTGGACGCTGCTCAGCCGAACAGGACGGTCCGGTCCGTGGCGCCGCCGGTTCCCCCGGACTCGCTGTACCTGCTGCTGTTCACCTCCGGCACCAGCGGCGAGCCGAAGGCGGTGCGCAGTTCGCAGGGGGCGATCGTGCGCCGGGGGAAGAAGGTCGCCGACCGCGTGGCGCTCGGCCCGGACGACGTCGTGTACATCTGCATGCCGCTCTTCCACTCGAACGCCATCATCGCCGGGTTCGCGCCGGCGCTCACCACCGGCGCCGCGATCGCGCTGCGCCGGTCGTTCTCCGCGTCCGGATTCCTGCCGGACGTCCGCCGGTTCGGCGCGACCTACGCCAACTACGTCGGCAAGCCGCTGAGCTACGTGCTCGCCCAACCCGAGCGCGCCGACGATGCCGAAAATCCGCTTCGGGCGGTCTTCGGCAACGAGGGGGCCGAGCGCGACATCGTCGCGTTCGGGCAGCGGTTCGGCTGTCTGGTCTTCGACCACTATGGACAAACGGAGGGCGGGGTGACCCTCGCCCGCGGCCCGGGCGACCCGCCGGGCGTGCTGGGCCGGGGCAGCGGTGCCGAACGGGTGGTGGATCCGGCGACCCGGCGTGAGCGCCCGCGGGCCGTCATCGTTGACGGCCGGGTCCGCAACGCCGAAGAATGCGTCGGCGAGCTGGTCAACGCCGGCGGCCTCGGCTCGTTCGAGGGGTACTACAAGGATCCCGAGGCCGAGCGCGAGCGCACTCGCGGCGGCTGGTACTGGACGGGTGACCTTGCCTTCCAGGACGAGTCCGGGCTCTTCTACTTCGCCGGCCGCCGTGGCGACTGGGCGCGTGTGGATGGGGAGAACCTAGGACTGGCGGGGATCGAGCGGGTGCTGCTGCGCCACCCGGACGTCGTCAACCTCGCGGTCTACCCGGTGCCGGATCCGGCCGCGGGTGACCAGCTGATGGTGGCGCTGCACTGGCGTGCCGACCGACCCTTCGACCCCGGCGCGTTCGAGCGGTGGCTCGGCGAACAGCCCGACCTCGGGCCAAAGGCCGTGCCGCGCTTTGTGCGACTCACGACCGGACTGCCGATGACGGCGACGAACAAGGTAAACAAGCGAACTCTCGTGGCCGACCGATGGGAGGTCGACGAGCCCGTGTGGTGGCGGTCGCCCGGGACCGACGACTTCCGCGAGTTCGACGTAGCCGCGCGGGAGGCCTGGACCCGGCTCTTCGAGCGGCACGGCCGGGCCGCGGTGCTCGACCTGGCCGGTACCGCGTTCGGAGGCGGGTCGTGACCGCCGTGGATCTCGCCGGGCAGGTGGCGATCGTGACCGGCGCGGGTCGCGGGCTCGGCCGGGCCGAGGCGCTGGCGCTCGCCGCCGCCGGCGCGCGCGTGGTCGTCAACGACGTGGACACCGCCGCGGAGGAGGTCGTCGACGAGATCGTCGCGGCCGGCGGCGAGGCCATCGCCGATCACGCGGACGTCGCTGACCTCGGCGCCGCCGGCGCGTTGGTCGACGGCGCGGTGCGCCGGTTCGGCCGGCTGGACGTGCTGGTGAACAACGCCGGGATCGTGCGGGACCGGATGGTCTTCACGATGTCCGAGCGGGAGTGGGACGATGTGCTTCGGGTCCACCTGCGCGGCCATTTCTGCACCACCCGCTGGGCCACGGCGCACTGGCGGGCGGAGGCCAAGGCGGGGCGGAAGGTTCGGGCCTCGATCGTCAACACCGCCTCCGAAGCGTTTCTCAACGCGCCGGCGGGACAACCCAACTACGCCGCGGCGAAGGCCGGGATCGTGGCGCTGACGGTCTCGACAGCGAAGGGGTGCGCGGCATACGGGGTACGAGCCAACGCGATCTGCCCGCGGGCCGCGACGGCGATGACCTCGCCGATCTTCGCCGACCGGCCCGAGGACGCACAGCGACTCTCACCCGGGCACGTCGCCCCCCTCGTGGTCTACCTGGCCTCGGACGCGTCCGCGCCAGTCAGCGGCAACGTCTTCATCAGCTACGGGCCGCGTGTGGGCGTGCTGGCGCCGCCGGTCCTCGCCGCCACCGCGGACGCCGCGGCGGGTCGTTGGACGCCGGAGGCCTTCGCGGCCGCGTTCGCCGAGCCGGCCTTCGCCGACCGGCTGAGCCAGGGCTACGCCGCCGACGACGTCGTCGCGGCAGCCGCCGACCTGTGGGGACCCACCGGAGAGGCCCGGCGCGGCCGCCCGTCCGTCCATTGACCTTGCGAAACCCGGTTGATAGCGTGAAATGCGCTTCCACAATGCGGATGTCGGGTCGGGTGGCATCCCTCGAGACCCGGGCCGAGCAGCGGAAAGGAAGAGCCGTGAGTCCAACCCCGCCAACCGTCTCCGACCCTGCGGAGCGGACCACCGCTGCGCCGGCCAGCGCCGCCGACGCCCTCCTGAACCGGCCCATGGCGAAGCCGAGCCTGCTGCGTCGGCGGCCGGAGCTGTTGCTCTCGCCGGCGGTCCTGGTGCTCGTGCTGGTCGCCTGGCACCTTGCGGTGAAGTGGTGGAACCTGTCCGACTTCGTCCTGCCGCCTCCCGCCGAGGTGATCCAGGCCCTGATCCGCAACACGCAAGAGGGCCGCTACACCGACCATCTCATCTACACCGTGCGGAACTCGCTGGTCGGTTTCGCCGCGGGGACGGTCCTCGGCGTGCTGGTCGGCGGCCTGCTGGCAGCTTCATCCATTATGGAGCGGGTGCTGCACCCGTACATCGTGGCGTTCCAGACGTTCCCGAAGATCGCGTTGGTGCCGATGCTCACGATCTGGTTCGGCTTCGACTCCCAGCCGAAGATCATCATCGCCGCCATCCTCGCGTTCTTCCCGGTCATGGTCAACGCTTACGCCGGTCTCACAGCGGTCGACGTGGAGTCCGAGGAGCTGATGCGCTCGCTGCGGTCCTCACGGATGCAGACGTTCGTCAAACTCCGGCTACCGACCGCGTTGCCGTACATCTTCGCGGGTCTCGAGCTGGCGCTCGTCTTCGCCATCCTCGGCGCGGTGACGGGGGAGTTCCTCGGCTCGCGTGAGGGGCTCGGGTTCCTCATCCAGCAGTTCTCGGTCCAGCTGCGGACCGAGGACATCTTCGCACTGCTCATCATCTTCGCCGCGCTGGGCATGGCGGCACACATGCTCATCACCTGGCTGCGCAAAAAGATCATCTACTGGCAAGGCTGAGGAGACGCACCATGACACAGACGATGCCCCGCAGGCTGCCTGAGCCAGAGCCGCGTGAAGTGCATTACACGGTCATCTCGGTCGACGACCACGTGGTCGAACCACCGACCACCTTCGAGGGGCGCGTCCCCGCCGCGTTCGCCGACCGGGCGCCGCGAGTGGTCGAGGACGCCTCGGGCGAGCAGGCCTGGCTGTACGACGGCGAGCTGCTGCCCAACATGAGCGTGCACGCGACGGTCGGGTTCGAGATCACGAACGCGGGCTTCGACCCGCAGCGGTTCGACCAGATGCGGCAGGGCTGCTGGGACATCCGCGAGCGCATCAGGGACATGGACACCAACGGCATCGCGGCGTCGCTGTGCTTCCCGTCCAAGCTCGCCGGCTTCGGCGGCTACCGCTTCTCCCTGAGCCGCGACGCGGAACTGGGCCGGGTCGCGTTCGAGGCGTACAACGACTGGCACCTGGAGGACTGGGCGGGCCCGTACCCGGACCGGATCATCCCCTGTCAGATCCCGTGGCTGCGCGACCCGGTCGAAGGCGCCGACTACATCAGGCGCAACGCCGAGCGCGGATTCCGCGCTGTGACCTTCCCGGACAACCCCGAGCACCTGGGCCTTCCGTCGGTCCACACCGGACACTGGGATCCGCTGCTGCAGGCCTGCGCCGACACCGGCACGGTGGTGTGCCTGCACGTCGGGTCGGCGTCGTACATCCTCGGCGCGGCCTCGGATGCGCCACTGGACACCAAGACGGTGCTCTTCCCGCTGAACTCGAGCGTCGCCCTCGTGGACTGGCTCTACTCGATGCTCCCGGTCCGTATCCCGGACCTGAAGATCATGCTGGCCGAGAGCGGGATCGGTTGGGTGCCCTCGATGCTGGACCGGCTGCGCTACTGCGTCGACCAGAACCACGCCGGGTACGCCGGCGGCTGGGCCAGCAAGGAGTTCACCCCGGCCGAGATCGTGCAGCGCAACTTCTGGTTCAGCTCGCTGGAGGACCCGTCCGGGTTCGAGCAGCGGCACCGCATCGGGGTGGATCGGATCCTGGTCGAGTCCGACTATCCGCACCCGGACTCCACCTGGCCGGACACCCAGGAGGTGCTGCACCGCCAATTGCGCGACCTGGACCCCGGCGAGGCGGACCTGATCACCCACGGCAACGCGGTCGAGCTGTTCCGCTTCCCGGTCGCCGGCGCCGCGCGGTCCTGACCCGGCACGATGGCAGGAGGAGGAAGAGTGCCCGACGTGGTCCAGCAGCGCAGCCGGTCCGACACCCAGGAGCGGCCGGCGCCCAAGGGACTGATCACCGTCGAGGGTCTGTCCAAAGTGTACGAGACTCGCTCCGGAGAGCGGGTGTTGGCACTGCGCGACATCGACATGGAGGTCCGGGAAGGAGAGTTCGTCTCGCTGGTCGGCCCGAGCGGCTGCGGCAAGACGACGCTGCTCAAGATCATGGGAGGTCTCTACCCGGCCTCGCTCGGCGTCGCCTCGATCGACGGAAAGCCGGTGACGGGACCGCACGCCGATGTGGCAATGGTCTTCCAGAGCCCGGTCCTGCTCGCGTGGCGCAGTGTCCTGAAGAACGTCATGCTGCCCGGGGAGATCGCCGGGCGGAGCCGCGGCGACAGCGAGCAGCGGGCCCGTGAGCTGATCCAGATGGTCGGGCTCGCCGGTTTCGAGAACAAACTGCCCCGGGAACTGTCCGGCGGCATGCGGCAGCGCGCCTCGATCGCACGGGCCCTGGCCGCCGGCAGCCGCATCCTGCTGATGGACGAGCCGTTCGGCGCGGTCGACGCGTTCACCAGGGACGTGCTCAACATCGAGCTGCTGCGGATCTGGGAGCAGGACCGCAAGACGGTCGTCTTCGTCACCCACAGCGTCGCCGAAGCCGTCCTGCTCTCCGACCGGATCATCGTGATGGGCACCCGCCCCGGCCACGTCATCGAGGACTTCAAGGTCCCACTCGGGCGGCCACGGAGCATCGACGACATGGCCGCCCCGGAGGCAGGCCTGGCCGTCAAGCACATCCGCCACCTCTTGACCGGACCGGCGGTCGGTGGCTGAGGAACCGGCCGAGGGACCGCTGCGCGGCGTACGAGTGGTGGAGATCGGCCAGGACATCGCCGTCCCGTACGCCGGCCGGCTGTTGCGGCTGCTCGGCGCCGAGGTACACAAGGTCGAGCCGCCGGCGGGCGACCACCTGCGCCGGCGTGCGCCCAACGGCACGTCAGCCGGCACCGGAGGACTGTTCCGCTACCTCAACGCGGGCAAGTCGTCGCTCACCGTCGACACGGCCGGCCCGGACGGCTACGCCCTGGTCGCCGCGTTGTGCGCGGACGCCGATGTGGTCCTCGTCGACGAAGGGCTGGGCGCTGTCGCCGGGCTGGACGCGGCCGTGGCGGAGCGGACCGGCACGGTCGTCCGGCTGGTCGACTTCGCGGCGGACGGCCCGTACGGGCAGTGGCAGGCGTCGGACCTCGTGCTGCAGGCCGCGGCGGGCTGGGTGTCACCACGCGGGCGGGCCGACGGCGACCCGGTGCCGGTCGGCGGCCGGCTGGGGGAGTACGCCGCCGGGACGTACGTCGCGGTCGCCGGCCTCACCGGGTGGCGGTCGCAAGCGGACGGACCCCCCGTGCGGGCGCTGGTCGACCGGATGTCGGCGATCTTCAACACCGTCGCGTTCGACATGCTGCGTCGCGAAACCCTCGTCGAGCTGGGGTACACCCAGACCCGGTACACCGCGTACATCCCCGGGCCCATGCCCTGCGCCGACGGCATGGTCGCGGTGAACTGCCTGACCGGACAGCACTGGCACGACCTGTGCACGCTGCTGGGCGTTCCGGAGTACGCCGACCGGTACGTCGAGATGCGCTACGACCGAGGGGACATGGCGGCCTTCTACGCCGCGGTGCGGCCGTGGTTCGCCGAGCTGACCGTCGCCGAGACGGTGGAGCTCTGCCAGGCGTTCCGGGTACCCGCGGCCCCGATAACCACCGGGGCGACGGCGCCGCAGCTTCCGCCGTTCCGGGAGCGGGGATTCTTCGTGGCCGCGCCCGACGGCGGGCTGCATCCAGGACCACCGTTCCGCCTCCGCGACGTCCCGGCCGGGGCCCTCGGGGCCGCGCCGACGCTTCGGCAAAGGCACGCCGATGCCTGAGCGGGACGCGTTCGCTGGGATCCGGGTGCTGGACCTGGGCTCTTTCTGGGCCGGACCGTACCTGGGCAGCCTGCTCGGCGCGATGGGCGCGGACGTGCTGAAGGTGGAGGGACCGCGCCGGGTGGACGGGTTCCGCTTCCTCGCCGCCTTCCCGCAGCAGGGCAGCCGGTGGTACGAGCTCAGTGGCCTGTTCCAGGCGACCAACCTCAACAAGCGCGGGCTGACCCTGGATCTCGGCACCGACGAGGGGCGGGCGGTGTTCGAGCGGCTCGTCGCCGACGCCGACGTAGTGATCGAGAACTTCTCGCCCCGGGTCGTCGAGCAATTCGGGTTCGGCTACCCGGCGCTCGCCGCCCTCAACCCGCGGATTCTGATGGTCCGGATGCCCGGGTACGGCCTGGAAGGTTCGTGGCGGGAGTTCGTCGGCTTCGGCAACTCCTTCGAGTACGCCGGCGGTATCGGCTGGATCACCGGCGACCCGGACGGCCCGCCGCTCGGCCCCGGTGGCTACGCCGATCCGCTGGTCGCGATGCACGGCGCTGTTGCGCTGGTCGCCGCGCTGCAGGATCGGGAGCGCACCGGGCGGGGTCAGCTGATCGAGCTGGTGCAGGCCGAGGTGGTCGCCGCGATGACGCCGGAGCCGGTGCTGCACCATGCGCTCACCGGCGAGGTGCTCGGGCGCACGGGTTCCCGGTCCGCCGAGTTCGCGCCGCAGGGGGTCTACCCGTGCCGCGGGGAGGACGAGTGGCTCGCCCTGACGGTCCGCGACGAGGCCGATTGGAAGCGGCTGGTGGCGATCGTCGGCGAGCCGCCGGGTCTGCCCGCGCAACGACTATCCACTCTAGATGGACGGCAGGCCGAGCACGACGCGCTCGACCGGTGGCTGTTCGCCTGGACGCGGGACCGCGACCCGGCAGCCACAGCCGCGCTGCTGCAGCAGGCGGGGATCCCCGCGGCGAAGGTGCTCACCCCGGCCGCGATGTACGGCGACCCGCAGTTGACCTCGACCGGGTACTACCAGTCGATCGAGCACCCGTTGAGCGGGATCCGCCGTTACCCGACCTGGCCGTTCCGGTACGGCGACAGCCGCGACGCCGGGGTGCGCCTCGCACATCGCTTCCGCTCGCCACTGCTGGGCGAGCACAACGAGGAGATCCTGCGCGAGCGGCTGGGGATGAGCCCGGACGAGATCGACGAGCTAAGGCGTCGCGGCGTGATCAGCGAGCGGATGCTCGGGACGGACGAGGAGAAGGACGATGGCGGAGATACGTGACGACACGCCCGTGCGGGTCGGCAGCAGGGTGCGCTGCGAGCGATGCGGCACCGAGGTCGTGGTGGTACGCCCACCCGCGCAGGCGCTGGTCTGCTGCGAGGTGGCGATGTCCCCGTTGACGAGTGGTCGGAGGCCGGCGTGAACCTGATCGGAAAGCGGTACGAGTGCGCACGGTGCGCGGCGGAGGTGCTCTGCACCAAGGCGGGCGACGGCTCGGTCACCTGCTGCGGCGAGCAGATGCAGATCAAGGTGGCCAAACCGCTGCCCGCGTCGGACTGAGCGGGCGGTCACGCCAGGTTATGGCTACCCGGGTACCCCAACCGGGTCGAGATCTGCTTCGCCGCCTCGATCAGGTCAGGGACGTGCCGCTCCATCAACGCACGGGTCCACCGGTCCGCGGGCCCGGTCACGTTGACCGCCGCGATGGCGACGCCCTGGTCGCTCAGGATCGGCACCGCGATCGAGGTCGCGTTCGGGACCACCTCGCCGAGGCTCATCGCGTACCCCTGGCGGCGGATCGATGCGAGATCGTCCTCCAACTGCTTGCGGGTCGGGATCTCGACCTCCGGGTAGTCGACCCGGTCGGCCTGCTCCAGCCGGCTCAGGACACGGTCGACGGTGCCGGGGGCCGAGAAAGCCAGGATGGCGTGGCCGGTGGCGCCGATGAACAGCTCGTAGATGTGCCCTACGCCGGTGCTCAGGCGCAGCGGCTGGCGGCTCACCAGCTCCGCTACGCAGTACCGGGCCTGGTCGGTGGGGCAGTGCAGGCCGACGGTCTCGTTCGTGATCTCACGCAGCTCTTCCAGAAACGGCATCGACGCCGTCACCAGGTCCTCGTTCGCCGACCGGTGCATCATCACCCGGGCCAGGTTCATCACCGCCGGTCCGAGGCTGTAGCGGTTGGTCACCGAGTCCTGCACCAGGAAACCGCTGCTCTGCAGGGCTTTGACCATCCGGTGCACGGTCGGCATCGTCAGCCCGGTCTGCCGGGTCAGCTCGGTCAACGAGACCGTCGGGCGCTCCACGGTGAAGCACTTGAGGAGCTGCAACGCCCGGTGGATCGCCTGGGAGCCTCGCTCGGCGCCGTTAGCCCCGTCGCCGGTGGGCAGCGCATCCGCCTCTTTGGTCATTGTTCCCCCGCCAACTTTCCGTCTCGCCATGAGGTGGAAGTATATTTCACAACGTGGACTGCTGAGGCTAATCGATGAGACCTATACCACTACCACCTGAGTTCGCGTGGCGCACCATCCCCTCCCTCCTAGCGGCTCGCGTGCAGCGGACTCCCGACGCCAGGGCGGTTGTCGGGCGTTCTGGGAGAGGTTCCTACCACACGCTGAGCTACCAGGACCTTGACGCCGCCGCGGGGCGTGTCGCGGGCGCGCTCGCCGCGGCCGGCGTGCGGCGCGGCGACCGGGTGGGCTGGGTTCTCGACAACGGCAACGGTACCGACGCGCTCGTCGTCTACCACGCCGTGCTGCGACTCGGCGCGGTGAACGTACCCGTGAACGCGCGGCTCGCGCCGCCCGAGGTGGAGCACATCCTGCGCCACAGCGGGGCCCGTCTCGTGCTCGCCGGCGCCCAGCAGCGGGACCGGGTCGCCGCGGCGCCCTGCGACGTCGTGATCCTCGACGACGCCGACCCGCTCTCGTCGCTGCGCGGCACGCCGGCGCCACCGGTCGGTGGCCTGCGCGACACCGATCCGGCGAACCTGCTCTACACCTCCGGCACGACCGGGCGTCCCAAGGGTGTCCTGCACACCCACGGCTCCTCGCTCGCCGCCGCGATCGGCTGGAGCGACGCCTTCCGCCTCACCCCGCACGACGTGCTGCAGAGCCCCTTCCCGATCACCAGCGGGGCGGGTCTGCACTTCAACGCGCTGTCCTGCCTATGGGCAGGCGCCTGCGTCGTCGTCGACGACTACGACACCGCGGCGAGCCTCGCGCTGATCGCCGAGGTCGCAGCGACCGTGTACGTCGCCGTTCCCTCGATCTACGCATACTGGCTGGACAGTCCGGCGCTCACCGGGGCCTCGCTGGGCTCGCTGCGCATCCTCGATTACGGCGGGGCCAGCATGCCCGCCGCGCTGATCGAGCGGCTGCGCACGGCGGTGCCCTCGGCCGGGTTGATGCAGACGTACGGGCTCACCGAGGCCGGGCCGGGTGGCTGCTACCTGCCGGAGGAGTACGCGTTGACGCGACTGGGGTCGATCGGCAACCGCTGCGCCGGCCCGTTCACCCGCGTCCGCGTCGTCGACGAGGACGGCGCGGACGTGGGATCCGGCGGCACCGGCGAGCTTCTCCTGCGCGGCCCGTCGGTCATGGCCGGCTACTACCGTGACGAGGAAGCCACCGCGGCGGCGTTCACGGACGGCTGGCTGCGCTCCGGCGACGTGGTCCGCGTCGACGAGGAGGGCTTCCTTTACCACGTCGACAGGCGCAAGGACATCATCGTGCGAGGCGGGCACAACGTGGCCAGCGCCGAGGTGGAGGGGGCGTTGCACGCCCACCCGTCGGTACTCGAGGCGGCGGTGATCGGCGTGCCGCACCCGCGGCTCGGCGAGGACGTGTACGCGGTGGTCGTGCTGAGCGACAGCGCGGTCGGACCGACCCCGACCGTCGACGACCTGATCGCGCACTGCCGGACGCTGCTGGCGGACTTCAAGTGCCCGCGTCGGGTCGAGGTGGTCGACGCGCTGCCCCGCAATGCCGCCGGCAAGGTGCTCAAACAGCGCCTACGAGAGGGGGTAGGGGCGTGAGCGCGCCACCGGTCGGTGTGATGTACGCGAACGTCGGCGCGCTCGCCTCCCCGGAGGGTGCGCGGGCGCTGGCCCTCGCGTGCGCCGAACTCGGTGTCGAGTCGGTGTGGACAGTCGAGCACGTGGTGGTGACGCCGGCGATGCGGCAGGCCCGCCGCTACCCACCCGACCGGCGCACACCTGACGTCCTCGCGGACCAGCAGCCAGTACCTGACCCGTTGCTCTGGCTCACCTGGTTCGCCGCACACAGCAGCGACGTGCGGCTGGGCACCGCCGCGCTCGTGCTGCCGCTCCGCGACGCGGCGGTGACCGCGAAGGAGGTGGCCACCCTCGACATGCTCTCCGGCGGCCGGGTCGAGCTCGGGATCGGGGTCGGCTGGGCGGAGGACGAGTTCCGGGCGACCGGCCACCAATTCGCCGGGCGGGGCCGGCTCGTGGAGACCCAGCTCGACACGCTCCGGGAGCTGTGGGGGGAGCGGCCACACCCGCAGGCGGGTGGGTGGGTCCGCCCGGCGCCCGTCCAACGCCCGGTGCCACTGCACATCTGCGGCAGCTCGCCCGTCGCCGCGCGTCGCGCCGCGCGACTCGGCGCCGGCTTCCTCCCGGCCCGCCTCGCCGACGCGGCGCGACTGGTGCCGTACTACCGCGAGCAGGCGGCCCGCTACGGCGGCGATCCCGCCCGGCTGCCCGTGACGCTGGGCGCGTCCACCCGGGCCGAGCACCGCGAACTGCTGCGGGCGCTGGCCCCGACGAGGGTGCTGGTGCCGCCGCCCGCGGGCCCGGCCGAGAAAGTGCGCGACCAGCTCGCGGCGTTGCTCAGCCGGTACGCCTGGTGAGCTGCCGCGGCGGGTCGAGCACCTCGGCATACCAGTGCGCCAGGAGCAGCCCGTCGATCGGCACGTCGATCAGCAACGGGGCATCGCCGGACCAGCCACGGACCGCGTCGGTCAGTTCGGTGGCGGTGGCGGCCCGCCGAGCGTCGCAACCGAAGCCGGCGGCCACCTCCACCAGGTCCGGACCGGTGAATCGCGCGATCTCGTCCGGCAGCCCCTCGTGCCGTAGGTGGTGGATCTCCGCGCCGTAGGCCATGTCGTTGAAGACGACGATGAGCAGCGGGACCGCCTCCCGCACCACCGTGTCCAGGTCGGCGATGGACGTGGCGAGCCCGCCGTCGCCGATCACGCACACGTGTGCCGGCCCCGGCTTCGCGACCGCGGCCCCGATCGCCACGCCGAGGGCCTGCCCGATCGCGCCGAAGGTCAGTGTGAACTGGTACTGCCGGGGATCGGGCACCGCGATGAACTCCGTCGGGAACCCGATGTAGTGCCCGCCGTCCACGGTCAGCACCCGGTCGGCGGGCAGCGTCCGGTCGAGAACCATGGCCGCGGTCCGCGGGTCGAGCCGGTCCTCGTCGCTGCCGTCGACGACATCGTCGTCGGGCTTGCGCGCTGCCAGCCGGTCGAAGGCTCCCTCCGCGGCCCACCGCGCCGGTGCCTCGTCCGGATCCGGCAGCCGGGGCAGCAGCGCTTCCACCAATGCCCGCACGTCGGCGACGATCCCGTGGTCCGGCCGCGCCTGCCCGCCGATCGCGTCGGCGTCGTGGTCGCACTGCACGAGCGTGGCGCGGGGGAAGAGCCCACCCCGGGCGATCGTCCACACGCTCAGCGAAGCGCCGAGCGTGACCACCAGGTCGGCGGCGCCGAGCAGATCCCGGGCCAGCGGATGGGAAAAGCCACCAACCACGCCGACGTCGGCCGGGTGGCCGCGGAACCGGTCCTTGAGCAGCGCCGTGGTGCCGAGCAGCGCGCCGGTCCGTTCGGCCAGCTCCGCCACCGCGTCGCCGGCACCGGACCACTGCGCGCCCCGGCCCGCAACCACGACCGGATGCGTGGCGGAGGCGAACAGCCGCGCCAGCAGCGTCACGTCGGCCTCGGCCGCGGGCACCCGGTGCAGGCGCACCGCCGGCGCGGCCAGCGGCGCCGGCGGCCAGGTCCGCCGCTGCACCGCGCCGGGCACGCTCAGCACTACCGGCCGGCGCTCGCGCAGCGCCAGCTCGGCCGCCTCGATCAGCGCCGCCCCGGGATCGGCGTCGGTTACCCGGAGGTACGTGGCACCCGTGGCGGTGACGAGTGGCTCCTGTTCGATCGCCTGTCCGGCTGGCCGGCGACCCAGCGGCAGCTCGCTGGTGATGACCAGGACCGGGGAGGCGGAGCGGACCGCGGTCGTCAGCGCGGTGATCGCGTTGGTCAGGCCCGGGCCCTGGATGACCGTGCACACGCCCAGCCCGCCGGTGGTACGTGCCTGGCCGTCGGCCATGTTCACCGCGCCGGCCTCGTGCCGCGTCGCCACGTACCGGCCGCCGCGCTTCGCGAACTCACCGACCATGTGCATGTTGCCCACGCCCATCACGCCGAACATCTCGCGCGTGCCGAGGCATTCGAGCGCGTCGACGAGACGGGCGTAACCCGTGATTTCCGTACTCACGTAAGCCCCTTCAGGTTGTGCACTCCCGGCGTCCGTACGCCGCGGACCAGTTCCTCCACACGCTCGGTCAGGGCCAGGTTGACCGGGGTGGCGATCCCGGCCCGCGTCCCGGCCTCGACGACCGCGCCGTTCAGCCAGCGGACCTCGACCGACCGCCCCTTCTCGGCGTCCTGGAGCATCGACGGCTTGAGGTCGGGGAACGCCGCGTAGGTCCGCTCGAACGCGGCGTGGAAATCCCGCACCTCATCGGGATCGCCGACCAGCAACCGTTCCACGTCAGGGCCGTACATGATGGCGGGTTCGGTCGCGACGCCGTTGGCGCGCGCCACCGCGACCACCTCGAGCCCGGCCCGCAGGCAGACCGTCCGCACCGCGGGTATGGCCGCCATCCGGCCCAGGCCCAACCCCACCAGCGTCGAGACCGGGTTCAGCAGGCAGTTGCGGGTGAGCTTGCTCCACAGCTCCACCCAAATGTCCGACGAGACGACCACCGGCAGCGCCGCGCGCAGCCGGTCGGCGACCCCCGGGACCACGCCGGCCGTCGCACCGTCGATGGCGCCGATGACCAGATCGCCGTCGGACCGCTGCTGTGTGACCCGGCCCGGACCGAGGAGAGCGCCGTCGAAGCGGACCACGGCGCCGACCGTCCGGGCCGGCCCCACGACCTCGGCGATGACCGGCTCGTTGAGGCCGTTCTGCAGCGACACCACCGGGCACCGCGACGGCAGCCGGTCGACGAGCCGGAGCAGCGTCTCGCGCGTACGGTCCGACTTCACCGCGAGCAGGACGAGATCCGGCGTCGTCGCCGCGGCCAGCGCGGCCGGGTCGGAGAGACGGATGGCTGTTGGCCGGGTATGCAGCACCCCGCCCGGATGTTCCAGGGTGAGACCGTGCTGCCGGATGTGGTCGACGTTGTCGGCCCAGTCGTCGAAGACGGCGACGTCCTCGCCCGCGCCGGCGAGCCGGGCCGCGATGCCGGCGCCGATGCCGCCGGCCCCCACCACCCAGATCATGGCGCCTCCGCCACCGGTACGGCCGCCCAGCGCTGCGGTGGCCCGGGCGAGACCGTGGCAGCGCCGATCGTGGCGAGCCGCAGCAGGTGCGCGTGGGTCTCGCCGAGCGCCGCCCGGACCAGATAGGTGGGCAACCTGTCCAGGCGGTGGCGCCAGGTGAGCTCGCCACACACGTCGTACACCGTCTCGGCGCCGCGTAGCAGCACCATCAGCACCTCCTGGAGCCGCTCGTCGTGGTGATTCACGAGTTCCTTGGCTCGCCCCGCGGCGTCGGCGATGAACTGCTGATGGGCCGGGAAGGCGGCCCGGGGGCCCAGGTCGGCCACCGCCAGCAACGAGTGCAGATAGTCCGACAGGGGATCGGGGTCCGTGTGCGGTCCGTAGGAGATGTTCGGCGTCGCCCGGGACAGCAGGTTGTCCCCAGCGAACACCGCTCCCTCGGCAGGCAGGTCGAACATGAGGTGACCGGGGGTGTGCCCGGGCGAGTGAACAGCGACGAGCTCCCGGCCGGGTATCGGTGCCCGCTCACCGTGCTCCAGCTCGAGGTCCGGGAGGCAGATCTCGATGTCGCCGGGGCCAGCGAGCATCGCGGTGGTCAGCTCCGTCACCCTGCCGTCCGGCACGCCGGCCGCGCGGAGCCACTGCCGGGTCAGCGCGACACGATTCCCGTCTACGCCGTACCGGTCTTCGATGATCGCGGCGTCGGCTGGGTGCAGGGCGACCCACGCGCCCGTGGCTTTCCGGATGTGCGCCGCCAGCCCGTAGTGGTCGGGATGAATGTGGGTAACGAGGACACCGCGTAGGTCGGCGAGCGAGGCGCCGGCGGCGGCGAACCCCGCCGCCAGCAGGTCCAGCGCCGCGGGGCTCGGCCAACCGGCGTCCACGAGGTAGAAACCGTCGTCCGCCTCGATCGTGTAGACCCGCACGTAGGCCAGGCCGGTGCCGGTCATCGGTAGTGGAATCGCCCAGACCCCGGGCAGCACCCGCTCCACCGGGGGAAGGGCCGGCGCCTGGGCGGTCACCGGGCCGCCAGCAGATCGCGGACGGCGGAGCGAGGGATCTTGCCGGTTGCCGTCTCCGGCAGCGTGCCCAGGATCCGGACCAAGTCCGGCGTCTTCAACGACCCCAGGTGCCCCCGGACCCACTCCCGGATCGCCTCGGGCTCGACGGTGCCCGCGTGGGGGACGACGGCGGCGGCCACCCGTTCGCCCCACTCGGGGTCCGGGATGCCTACCACGGCCACGGCGGCGACGGACGGATGCCGCAGGACGACGTCCTCGATCTCGCCCGGCGCGATGTTCTCCCCGCCCTTGATGATGACGTCGTCGGCCCGACCGCCGAGGAACAGGTAGCCGTCGGCGTCGATCCGACCGGTGTCACCGGTACGCAGCCAGCCGCCCACCGCGCCGCCGCCGGGCGCGACCTGCGCGCCACGCAGCTCGACCAGGCCGGAGGCGCCGATCGGCAGCGGCTCGCCGCCGACGTCGACGATGCGCGCCTCGACGCCGGGCAGCACCCGCCCCACCGATCCGAGGCGCTCGACCGCGACCGGATCGCCGAGCGCGGCGGCCCGGTGGTCGTCGGGGCCGAGCACGGCAACGGTGGAGCTGGTCTCGGTGAGGCCGTAAGCGTTGACGAAGTCGGTCTCCGAGAACGCGCGCAGCGCACGCTCGATCGTGGGCCGGGGCATCCGCGCACCGCCGTAGGCGAGGCTGCGCAGGGCGGGCGCGGCCAGGTCAGGATCCCGGTCAAGGGTGTCGAGCACTCGCGCCAGCATCGTCGGCACCAGGAACGCGTGGGTGGCGCGTTCCTCGGCGGCGGCGCGCAGCCAACGCTCGGAGGTGAACCGGCCCATCGGCACGATCCGGCGACCCGCGTAGCACGAGGTGAGCACGGCGGCCACGGCGGCGATGTGAAAGGGCGGCGTGGCCAGCAGCAGCGCCTCGTCCGCGGCGGCCGCGCCGAGGTCGACGGTGTTGGTGACGTAGCTGAACAGGTTCGAGTGGGTCAGCGCGGTCAGCCTTGGCGGTCCGGTCGTACCGCTGGTGAAGAGCTCGACGGCGGTGTCGTCGGCGTCGGCGCCGGCGGGCCCGTCGTCGGCGGGCGGCGCGGTGAACAACTCGACGTCGTCCACTGTGGTCAGACCGGAGGGCGCCGCGACTCCGGCGGCCGACACGACGCAGGCGTCGGGCAGCCGATCGAGGAGTTCACCGACGCGGTCGGCGGGCAGCCGGTGGTTGACCGGGACGAACGGGAGGCCGGCCCAGGCCGCCGCGAAGAGCGCCACCGGCAGGGCAGCGGTGGCTTCGGAAAGCAGCACGACCCGGCGCACGTCCCGCCCCCGGATCAGGCGTGCCGCCGCCGCGACCCGGTCCCGGTACGCCGCGAAGGTCAGCGGTGTGCCGTCGGGCGCGCGCAGCGCGGGCCGGTCGGGAAAGGCCTCGGCCGCCATCTCCAGCAGCAGCGGCACACTCACGGCTGGGCGTCCATGGGGCGGAATCGTGGCAGCGAGATGCCCTCGGCGACGTCGTCGAACTGGACCTGTACGGCCATGCCGATGTGTACGTCCTCGGGGGCACATCCGACGAGGTTCACCATCAACCGGGGTCCCTCGGCCAGTTCGACCAGCGCGACGACGTACGGCACGTCGGCGGCGAACGCCGCGCTGGGCGCGCGCCGGACGATCGTGCAGGAGTAGACGGTGCCGGTACCGGCGGCGGGTCGCAACCGTACCGCGCGGCCGTGGCAACGCACGCAGACCAGCCGCGGGAAGAGTTGGTCGGCGCCGCAGTCGTCGCAGTGCTGCACCATGAGCCGGTGCTCTGCGGCGGCGCTCCAGAACCCGGCGCTGTCCTGGTCCGGCACGGGCAGCGGCTTGGCGGGAGCCGGTGGCACGGCGGATGTCACTGGGGCACCTCCGAGGAGAAGATCGCAGTGCAGTGCGAAGCGAGGATGCCGCCCTCGGTGTGCACCAGGGCGGTGCGCGCACCGGGGACCTGTCGGTCGCCGGCCATCCCGCGCAACTGATGCACCGCCTCTGTGACCATGAAGAGGGAGCTGGGCTTGCCGGCGTGGGAGTGGGAGAGCACACCGCCGTGCGTGTTCGTGGGCAAGCGCCCGCCCAGCCGGGTATGGCCGGCCGCGACGAACTCGCCCCCCTCGCCCTTGGCACAGAAGCCGAGGTCCTCCAACTGCATCGGCTGAATGAACGAGAACGCGTCGTAGACCATCGCGACGTCGATGTCCTCATGACGGCAGCCGGCCGCGGCGAACGCGGCGCGACCGGAGTCCGCCGCGCCCGTCTCGCTCAGCTCGGCAGCCTGGGAGACGTGCTCGAACGGGTGCGACTCGCCCATGCCGAGCAGGTACACCGGTGGCTGGCGCAGGTCCCGTGCGCGGGCCGCGGACGTGATCACGAACGCGGCGCCGCCGTCCGAGACCGCCGCGCACTCGAGCATGTGCAGCGGGTCGGCGATCAGTCGCGAGCCGAGCACGTCGTCGACCGTCAGCGGTTTGCGGAACTGCGCGGTCGGGTGCAGTGCGGCGTGCGCCCGGTCGACGACAGCCACCTCGGCGACATGTTCCGGCTTGATGGCGTACCGGTGGTAGTAGCGGGCGGCGACGAGGGCGTACAGCGCCGGGATCAGCAGGCCGGTCGGCGCCTCGAACTCCGGGTGTCCGATCGTCGCCATCGACTCGATCGTCGCCTGCCGGCCCATCCCGGTGGCCAGGTTGTCCGCCTTCGCGATGACCGCGACCTCTGCCTGACCGGTCACGATCATCGCCGCCGCGTACTGGATCAGCGCGGCCGACGTGGAGCCGCCGGTGTTGACCGTCAGGCAGTGCGCCGGACGGATGCCGAGGTACTCCGCCACCATCTCGGCGTGGTAGAGGTAAGGCCGCGGCCGGGAGTTACCCGTCATCAGCAGGTCTATGTCGGCCAGCGTGAGGCCGGCGTCGCGCACGGCCGACTCGATCGCGTCGGCGTGCAACTGCGTGCTCGATCGGTCGGGGACCTTGCCCACCGGTGTCTCGCCGATCCCGACGATGGCGACCGCGCCGCGCATCTCCACTCCCGCTCCTTCGTCGATTGGCTAGTAGGACTTCGGCAACCCGAGAACCTGGGTCGCGATGAAGGCCTTCGTCAGGTTGTTGGTGACCGGCGCGACCCGGGTCAGCGGCAGTTGCCGATAGAAGCGTTCGATGTCGTACTCCTTGGCGTAGCCGTACCCGCCGAACGTCTCGAACGCGACGTTGACCGCGTAGTGGGCCGCCTCCGTGGCGCGCAGCTTCGCGATGTTCGCCTGTGCACCGCAGTCCAGCCCGGAGTCGTACCGCCAGGCTGCTTCGTAGGTGGCGAGTTCGGCCAGCTTGAGCTGTGAGTACGCGTCGGCCAGCGGGAGCTGGACTCCCTGGTTCTGGCCGATCGGACGGCCGAACACCACGCGGTCGCGCGCATACGCCGCGGCGCGCAGGACAACGTTCAGTCCGAGGCCGACCGCCTCCGCCGCGATCATGATGCGTTCCGGGTTGATCCCGTCGAGCAGGTGCCGGAAGCCGTGCCCCTCCTCGCCGATCCGGCACGAGACCGGTACCCGCAGCTCGTCGATGACCACCTCGTTGGAGGAGACTCCGTTGCGGCCCATCTTCGGGATCTCAGTGATGATCACCTCGGGCACGCGCATCGGGATGAAGAGCAGCGTCATCCCATCGGTCTTGCGCTCCACCGCCGAGTACGGTTCGGTACGGCACAGCAGCAGTCCGTACTCGGCCTGGGCGGCCCGGCTGATCCACACCTTGCGGCCGTTGACCACGTACGTGTCGCCCTCGCGCCGGGCTGTCGTGGTGATCCGGGTGGTGTCGACCCCGGCGTCGGGCTCCGTCACGAGGAAGCAGGAATCCAGTTCGCCGCGCGCCGCCGCCGGCAGGTACTTCCGTTTCTGCTCCTCGTTGCCGTGCACGAGTATCGGGTTGAGCCCGAACATGCCCATGTGCACCACCGAGCAGGCGTCGAGCCCGCCGTTGCTCGCCGCGATCTCCTGGAGGACGATGGCGGCCTCGGTGACGCCGAGTCCGACCCCGTCCAGCTCGACGGGGAGCATCGTGCCGGGAAGGCCGGCCGCGACGCACGCCTTGGCGAACTCTTCTGGGAAGATCTTCTCCTCGTCTATCCGGCGCCAGTAGGGCGAGTCGAAGCCTTGGCAGAGTTGCCGGGTGGACTCGCGAAGGGCCAACTGGGTCTCGCTCAGATTGAAGTCCAAACCGGCACCTCCCCCCACCCACGGTGTGCGAAAGTTGCCTCCATATTGTGGAAGCTACGGAGGCTGACGCCGCCGGGTCAAGCCCCGAAGTGCGGGATTGACGGGTCCGCAGAGAAGTGGATAGGGTCTCCACAATCTGGAAGTCACCGCCCGGTGGGGGTACGTCAACGTGGACCTGCGCGACACCTCGGCCGAGGCGGCGTTCCGTGCGGAGGCGAGGGAGTGGCTCGCCGCGCACCGTCCGGACCCACCCCTGCCATCCGGCGACACGGCAGCTGGTTTCGCCCTGCACGTGCAGTGGGAGCGCGAGCTCTTCGACGCCGGCTGGGCGGTGGTCTCCTGGCCCAAGCGCTACGGCGGCCGGGACGCATCGCTCGTCGAATGGCTCATCTTCGAAGAGGAGTACTACAGGTCGGGCGCGCCACAACGGGTCACTCAGAACGGCATCTTCCTGCTGGCCCCGACCTTGTTCGCCTTCGGCACGCAAGAGCAGCAGGACCGCATCCTGCCGCGGATGGCGGCCACGCAGGACGTGTGGTGCCAGGGGTGGTCCGAGCCGGAGGCCGGCAGCGACCTGGCCTCCATCCGCAGTCGGGCGGTCCGGGACGAGCAGGCCGGCGGCTGGCGGCTGACCGGTCAGAAGACGTGGACGACGCGAGGAGCGTTCTGTACCCACCTGTTCGGGTTGTTCCGCACCGACCCTGAGGCGGGACGGCACCGCGGGCTCACCTACTTCCTCGTGCCGCTGCATTCTGAGGGCGTCACGGTCCGCGGATTCGGCCGGCTCGACGGCGACGACGGATTCGCCGACGTCTTCTTCGACGAGGTGTTCGTGCCCGACGACGCCGTGCTCGGCGGGGTGAACGAGGGCTGGCGGGTGGCGATGGCGACGACAGGGTCGGAGCGCGGCCTCACCTTGCGCTCGCCGGGAAGGTTCCGGCAGACCGCCCGGCGCCTCGTCGACCTGGCTGCCAGCGGCGGCGACGACCTCGACGCGCGGCTGGCGGACGAGGTGGTGCAGGGGTGGATGGCAGCCGAGGCGTACCAACTCTTCACGCTCAGGCAGATCACCGGAATCCTCAACGGGCACGAGCCTGGCGCGGCGTCGAGCCTCAACAAGCTCTTCTGGTCTGAGCTGGACATCCGGCTGCACGCCACCGCGCTCGAACTGATCGGCGCCGACGGCGAGTTGGACGGTCCGTGGAGCCGCGGGTACCAGTTCGCACTGGGCGGGCCGATCTACGCCGGAACCAACGAGATCCAGCGCACTATCGTTGCCGAGCGCCTGCTCGGCCTGCCCAGGAGATAGGCGCCGATGCATTTCGCACTTTCCGCCGAGCAGGAGGAGTTCCGCTCCGTCATCCGGTCCCTGCTCGAGCGCGAGTGCTCCACCCAGGTGTTGCGCTCCGCCCCGGACGGACCACTGTTGCCGGGCCTTTGGCGCCGGCTCGGCGAGATCGGCGCACTGGGCCTGCTGGTGCCGGAGGAGCACGGCGGACTCGGGCTCGACGAGGTCTCGATGGTCGCCGTACTGATAGAGGCCGGCCGGGTCGCCCTCCCGCTTCCCGCGACGGAGGCGATCGCGCTGGCGGGTCCGTTGCTCGCCGGACTGCCCGAGCACCGGACGATCCTCGCGTCGATACTCCGGGGTGAGCTGACGATCGCCGCCGACCCCGCCACCACCGGCAAGTTCCCACACGGCCACACCGCGGAATTTGTCCTCAGTGGAGGGTGGGGTGGGGCCGGCTCGGTCCACCTGACCCCGATCGACGCGGGTGACCTGGCGTCCCTTGCCTCGGTGGACCCGACCCGCGGTCTGGTCCGTCATACCGGACCGGTCGGTGAGCCGATCGCCGACGGGCCCGAAGTGCTGCGAGGTTGGCGGCGTGCCGTCCTGGGCACCGCCGCCGAACTCGTCGGGCTCGGGCGCCGGATGCTCGACATGGCGGTACGGCACGTGATTGACCGTCGCCAGTTCGGCGCTCCGGTGGGCAGCTTCCAGGCCGTCCAGCACGCGCTGGCTGAGGCGCTGGTGCGGATCGAGTTCGCCGAGCCCGCGGTACTGGCCGCCGGGTACAGCATGGCGACCGGTTCATCGGACGCCGGACGGGACGTGTCGATGGCGAAAGCGCTGGCGGGCACGGCGGCATCGGCGGTGGCCCGGACCGCGCTCCAATGCCACGGTGCGCTCGGGTACACGGTCGAGTACGAACTGCACCTGTTCCTGAAACGCACCTGGGCGCTCGCGGAGGCGTGGGGCGGGGCCGGCTGGCACCGCCGCGAGGTGGGCCGGTCGCTCGGCCTGGTGCGGTGACGAGGAAGGCGGCGACGATGACAGATCAACCAGGGCAGGCGCAGGACGTGGTGCGGTACGAGCGGCGCGGCCCGGTCGCCATCGTCACCCTGAATCGCCCTCGCTACCGCAACGCGCAGAACTCAGCCATGACGTACGCCCTCGACGACGCCTTCTACAGCGCGGCGGACGACGGCGAGGTCGCCGTGATCGTGCTGCGGGGCAACGGTGAGCACTTTTGCGCCGGGCACGACATCGGCACGCCTGAGCGGGACGTCGACAAGACCTTCCAGCGCCGCGCCGGACTGTGGTGGGACCACGTCGGCCGCCCCGGCGCGGAAAGCCGGTTCGCCCGCGAGTCAGAGGTGTACCTCGGAATGTGCCGTCGATGGCGGGAACTGCCGAAGCCGACGATCGCGTCGGTGCAGGGCGCCTGCATCGCTGGTGGACTCATGCTGGCCTGGGTCTGCGACCTCATCGTCGCCGCAGACGACGCGTTCTTCGCCGATCCCGTGCTGCGGATGGGCATCCCCGGAGTGGAGTACTTCGCCCACCCGTGGGCCCTCGGTGCCAGACAGGCCAAGGAGTTTCTCTTCCTCGGTGAGCGGATCGACGCGCACCGTGCCCATGAGCTCGGCATGGTGAACCGGGTGGTCCCGCGAGCCGACCTGGAGGCGGAGACCCTCGACATCGCGACCCGGATCGCGGCGATGCCACCGCTCGGCCTGGCGCTCGCGAAGCGAGCGGTCAACCAGGCCGAGGACCTGATGGGAATGCGCGACGGCATGGACGCCGCCTTTGGCCTGCACCATCTGGCACATGCCCACAACGCCGAGGTCGGACGGGACTCGCTGGCCGGCCACGACGCCAGGTCCATGCGCGACGCCGCCCGAGCGACGGGCGGGTCATGACCCGTAGCGCACCACGCCGCCGGTGATAGTCATCCGGACCAGGCCGGCGTGCGGTTCGGCGAGTGCCCGGGTGAGCGGCTCGCCGAGCAGGCATAGGTCCGCGGCCACGCCAGGACGGACAGTGCGGGGCCGGCCGCCGGGTGTGTCCAATGGGGACAGGAGCCCGGCCAGGACGGTACCGGCCGGGACCCGTTCATCAGCGCCGATCAGTCTGCGCCGCCGGGTCAGTCGGTCACCGGCGGTCGCCATCGCGGCCCACGGGTCGATTTCGCCGTACGGCGCGTCGCTCGACGGTGCCACAGGCACGCCGGCGCCGAGCAACGACGCGTACGGGTACAGGTAGGGCAGGTCGTCGCCAGCCACGTCGGTCAGGTAGTCGTCACCCCGGTCGCGGATGAATCCGGGCTGCGTCACCACCCGTACCCGGAGCCTTGCGATCCAGGACCGGACCTCGTGCGGCACCACGGCGGCGTGCTCGATCCGGTCGCCCGGAACCGAACCGGCCTGCTCCAGCGCGGTGAGCGTCAACAGCAGCGACTCGCGGGAGACACAGTGCACAGCCACCTGGGCCCCTTGACGGTGGGTGGCGGAGACGGCTTCGACCAGCTCGTCGAGCCGGGGCAGATCGTGGTCCCGCAGCAGGAGTTTTCGCGGGCCGATCCGCACCGTCCGCGGCAGCCCGGCCGGATCGGACCACCCGAGCAGCTGGAGCCGGACCGGCAGGCCGCCGTGCAGGACCGCACGGGTGAGCAGCTCCACCGACCCCTGGTCGAGATCCGGCGTGGCATCGGTGACACCGGTGATTCCGAACGAGACGAGCCGCGCGCCCACGGCATTCAGGTCGGGTGGGGCACCCGGGATCGCGGATCGCAGCCGCGCGTCGTACCGCCAGAGCCGGCCGGTCGGTGCCCCGCTGTCGTCCCGCTCCACGTCGGCACTGTCGTCAAGGGCGGGTGAGACGAGTGCGAGGGCGGCGGAGTTCAGCATCCACAGGGCGCCGCTGCGATGTTGGATCCGCAGCGGCCGGTCAGGTAGGAGAGCGTCCAGCCTCCGCCGGTCCAGGTCGCCGGCGACCTGTTCGTGGTAGCCGACGCCGCGCAGCCACGTGTCCTTCGGCAGCTTCGCGGACATCCGGGCCAGCGCCCGCCGGAGACCGTCAGCGTCGGCCACGCTCGGTGGGCCGCACTCGACCGAGGAGGCCGCGGCCGCCGTGGCGAGCAGGTGCAGGTGGTGGTCGTGCAGGCCCGGAAGGAGCGCACCGCCGCGGCCGTCGACGACGTCGTCCCCGGAGTCGGGTTCCAGGTCTGGCTCTACGGCGACGACGACGCCGGCCGCGATCCGGACCGCCGCCGGTCGGCCGTCGACCTGGACGTTGCCGAGAAACAAGCTCACGCCAGACCCAGCCGGCGCAGCACGACCTCAGTATCCGCGCCGAGCGCGTGGGCCGCGGCGGTGGGCTGGCGGGCGACCGGGGCGCTGACCTCCACATCACCGGGCGGGTGGACCGGCCCCTGGGCGGCGAGCATCGTGACGTCCCGCATGGCGATATCGACGAGCCAGGCGTTTTCGCCGAGCAGCGCCGCGGCGGCGGCCACCGCGCCGTACACACCGGTCAACGGGTCGGCGATCGCGTCCCCGCACGGCAATGGCTTGCCGCCCTCGCGGACGACCATACCGGCGGCCGCGGCCACGTCGTCGCCAAAGCCGACCCTGTGCTGCCAGGGGCCGGTCCGGCCGTACGCTGTGATCGACACCCAGCTTGTTCCGTTCGCGACGGCCTGCTCGGCGTCGATCCCCAGCTGCCGCATCGCGCGGGGCCGGGACGCCTCCAGCACTATGTCGGCGCGCCCCACCAGCGCTTTGAGCGCCGCCAAGCCGCTCGGCTCGGTCAGGTCCAGCGCCACCGCGGCATGACCCGCGTGCAGCAGGTCGAAGAAGGCGCGCGGCCCTGCACGCGCGCCGTCCGGACGCCGTACTCCCTCTACCTTCACCACCTTGGCCCCGGCCCGACCGAGCAGGTGTGCGCAGAGCGGCCCCGCCCACAGCGAGGTGAGGTCCACGACGAGGGGCGCGCCACGGCCGGCGCGCGGTCCGCCCCGAGTGAAAATCGCGGCGGTACGGTCGGAGCCAGCGAGCTGTCTGCGGTGGCGCAGCTGTTCGTCGTCCGGGCTGCCGCGAGGTAGGGCAGCGGCCGCGATGCCGAGCAGTTGGGCTCGGTCGGCCGCCGCGACAGTCCCGCGCCGCCGCGCCCAGCCCGCCACGTCGGCCCACGGGTCCGTACCCGTTCGACCCTCGGTCAACGCCGGCACGAGGTCGAGGTCGCCGGCGCGGGGGAGAGAGATGCCGAGCCATCCATCTATTGTGGACAACAGGCGAAACGCGCCGCCACAGGAGATCGGGCCCTTCCTCGTGAAGCCGGCGATGGCGGCCCGCTCCGCGAGCAGCCCAGGCCCAGGCAGGTCGGGGTCGCGGCCGGTGCGGGCCCGGGTCAACCCGGCGAAGACCGCGAGCGCCGCCCGTACCGCCGTAGCGGGCTCGCCCGGCGCGACGAGCGCCGGACCGTCCGCACGGCCGGTGAGTGCCATGGCACCGGACGCGGCCCAGTCCGTCAGGGGCGATGGCGCCCCGGCGAGGTCGATGGTGAGGCCGGAGCCGGCATCCGGCGCCGTGCCGAGGAGGCTGAGCAGGTCGCGGGCGCGGACCGCGGCGGGGCCGGCACCGGCGACGTCGAACCGATGCCCGGTCAGCGGGCCGGGCCGCGCCTCAGACACGCGAGTCCACCAAGCCCCACGCGATGGCTGTCGTCACATCCACCGGCTCCGCGCGCAGGGCGAGGTAGGCGGTGCGCCAACGGCCGACCCGCCGGGTGATGCTGACCGTACCGCCGGCACCGGGCACCAAGCCCATGCGCAACTCGGGAAGCTGGAAGCGTGCGTCGTCGCTGGCGTCGAGGCGACCGGCGAAAGCGGGGACCTCGATGCCGGCGCCGATGCAGGAGCCGTGGACGACCGCCCGGACCCGGTCCGCCACCCGATGCACTGAATACCCCGCGCTCTGCCGCAGCCGGATCAGGTGGGCGGCGGCCACGTGCGGAGTGGTGCCGAACTCGTCAAGATCGCCACCGCTGGAGAAGGAAGGCCCGGCGCCGGAGAGTTCGACGGCGGAGATCGAGTCGTCGAGCTCGCACAGCCCCATCGCCTCGACGATGCCGTCCCGGATCCCCCGGTCGAAGGCGTTGTGCCGGTCCGGCCGGTTCAACACGACGTGCAGCGTGTCGCCGACCCGGAACAGTCGGACGGGTTCGGCGGCAGGCGGGATGGCTCGCCTCGGGGTGCGCTCGCGCCAGGCCAGAAACTCCGGTCCGGCCAGCAGCATCGAGTACGCGAGCGACTCAGCGAGCAGCCCATCGGCAACTCGTGCCTCGGCGGTCAGCCGCAGCAGGCCGACCAGGGTCAGTGTTGCGCACGGCGAGGCTTCGGCGGTGGCGCGCAGGGCGGCGACGGCCCGGTCCAGGTCGGGCACCGTGACGCAGGTGCGGGGGAGGTCACGATCGGTCAGGTTGGGCACCGCGACCAACGTGCAGGTGAGCGCCTCCAGCAGAGGGTCGGTCGACTCGGTTGGTCGGACACGGGTAACCCCGACCAGGGCCGGCGTGCCAAGGGTGGCCGCTTCGGTGGCCTCGCCGACCTGATCGGGTGAGAGCGCGTCCAGGTCGAGGATGCGCAGCGGCCGCGAGGGTCGGCCTTCTTCGTCCAGTTCGAGCTCGGTTAGGCCGGGCCCAGGCGGCGGTACCACGGAGGACAGCTTACTGACCTGGGACGACAGCAGCCTAGAAGCCGATCTGCTGCTGACCCCGCCTCGCCATCACCATCTCGGGGCGACCACGACTACTCGATCAAGGGCAACGTCCATTCCCTGCCGGAACGGCGGGTCCTGAACTCTGGCCGCCACCTGTTCGTCGAGGAAGAGAATGCCGTGCTGCGCCCCGGTGGACCCGCCAAGACTTCCGGGCCAGATCATCGGTGCCCTCAGCGTCCGTCAGCCGTTCGCGGCGTTGACGACGCGGCTAGTCGGGTAGCAGCGTCGTCCCTGCCAGTTGATACCCCCGTTGGGTATCGGTTTGTGTCGCCCCTCGGACACCAACCAGTATCGATCAAACTCGCACGCCGGGGCCGTGGCCCCGGCGATTCTGTTTCTGTAGATCCAGCTCGACAGTGAACCCGCAATGGCAAGCCAAGGTCGGTCATGGCGGTGTGTAGGGACGTACGGACCCAGTCGAGGTTCGGGCAGTCTGAGGCGGAACGCAGTGTCAACCAGCGCCAAACGATGGTCCCGTTGAAGACCCTCGTCAAATGTGGCGGTCAGCTATCGGAAGAAACTCACGATGGGGCAATCGGTGGGTCCTGGTCCAGCGTGGATCCTTCATAGACCCTGCGAGTCCGTGCGCTTCCGAAGCGCGTCACGATCTCGTAGTTCGTCGTGTCGGCTGCGGCCGCCCAGTCGTCAGCGGTGGGTTCGCCGTCATCACCGGGTCCAAAGAGCGTCGCGACGTCACCTGGGGAGACCGGGAGGTCGCCGACGTCGACGACCACTTGGTCCATGCAGACCCGACCCGCGATGGTATGAGTCCGGCCGTTGAGCCTGACTGGGCCGACATTCGACGCGTGGCGCGGCACGCCGTCGGCGTAACCGAGGGGGATGACCGCGACCGTCGTCTCGCCCGTGGTGGTGTAGGTGTGAGCGTAGGAAACCCCGGTGCCGGCGGGAATCCGCTTCGAGAGCATGACCTTGGCCCGAGCGGTCATCGCCGGTCGCAGACCGAACCGCTCGCCCGGGACGGGCGACAGCCCGTAGATGGCGATACCGGCGCGGACCATGTCGAAGTGAGCGTCGGGGCGGGTGAGGGTCGCCGCCGAGTTGGCGATGTGCCTGAGACTTGGGTGCACACCGTGTCGCGCGGCGATCGACAGCGCCTCCCGGAACGCGTCGAGCTGGGCGTCGATCGTCTCGTGGCCGGGATCGTCGGCTGCGGCAAGGTGGCTCCATACCCCCGCGACCCGGACGGTTCCCCTTGCCTCGGCCTGTGCGGCGGCGTGCACAAGAAGCGGCCAGTCCATCATGGTGGCGCCGCCCCGACTCAGTCCGGTGTCGACCTTGAGATGGACGTGAACCGGTTTGCCGGCCTCAGCTCCGGCTTTGATCATCTCGTCGAGCTGAGCGACGGTGGCGACGCCGAAGTCGATGCTCGCATCGATGCCTTCGCGCAGCGGGAGCCCGGGGGACAACAGCCAGGCCAGCACCGGCGCGGTGATGCCGGCACGGCGCAGAGCGAGCGCCTCGTCGAGCGTGGTGACGCCGAGCCACGTCGCGCCACCTGAGAGTGCGGCTCTCGCCGACTCGACCATCCCGTGCCGGTAGCCGTCGCCCTTGACGACCGCCATTACTGCGGCGTTCGTGCTGGCGCACAATCTCGACACGTTGTCGCGGATAGCGTCGAGGTTGACGCGAACTTCGGCCTGCCACCTCACCACGGACCTCCTCGCATGTTGGAACCGCCGGCCTTGGGCAGCCGGACGACGCCACAGTGGGCCTTGGGGAAGGAGGCTCGGTGTGGCGCCGACGTGCTGCCAGCAGAGCTTGCGGAGTTTAAGAGGCGACGGCTTCTTTGCCGTCGCGGACCTCGAATTCGCCGACTGCGGCGATGCCGAACGTGGTTTGGTGGAGCGTCAGGAGCGTGGCGCCCTTGCCTCCGTGGAGGGCTCGGGACTCGGCGATCTGGTAGGTCGCCGGTGCGACGCCGTGCGCAAAAAGTCGCTTGCCGGAGCCGACCAGGACGGGGAACTGGACCAGCCGGTAGACGTCGACCAGGCCGGCGTCGTGCAGGTTGCGTGCAAGACGCCAGCTGCCGTGTACCTGGAGATCGCCGCCGGGCGTCTCCTTCAGCTTGCGTACCTGTTCGATGACGTTCCCGCGCAGCATTGTGGTGTCACCCCACGCGGTATCGGCGTCGTTGAGGGTATTGCTTGCGACGTACTTCTTTCCGTTGTTTAGGGTCGCGGCAACGGTGTTGACCGGGTCGGTGACGTGTGGCCAGTACGAGCGCATCATTTCAAAGGTTGTGCGGCCGAGCAGGATTCGCTGACCGGGTCGATCTTCATGACTCTCCAATTGCGAGCATAACGCCTAACACGTCGCTCCGAAGAGCGTCGCGTAGACAAGCCTAGAATGTGGGGATACCTACTTGCTGTCGCTTCGAGGCGACAGATTCCGGCGCCTGTACGCCGAAAAGCAACGACTACTTTTCCTACGAATGTGCCCGAACCTCCGGGTCCGGCTGCGACTCCGATTCCACCACCTCGGCGGTCGGGGGAACCCGGCGGAAAACCGCTGCGGCCAGAGCGGCGAACACCAGGAAGGCGATCGCGCCGACCGCTGCGACGGTGGTCAGGCCAGCCGTGAAGGCGGTGCGAGCGGCATCGAGGATCTGGCCACTGAGCGGCTCCGGCAGGGCAGCTGCGGCCACGGCCGCCTCGGTGATGCCTTTCTCTACGGTGTCTTGGACCTCCGCGGAGGTGCCGGGCGGAGCTGTGACGTTGTCGCGGTAGACGAACGTTGCGAGGCTCCCGAGAGTGGCAACGCCCACCGCGACGCCGAACTCGCCGCTGGTCTCCGACAGGGAGGCCGCTGAACCGGCCTTCTCCGGCGGCGAGGATCCGAGCAGCAGGTTCATCGTCAGGGCCATGGTCGGGGAGATGCCCAGACTGGTCATCGTGAGTCCGAGCACGACCGGCGTGAGACCTCCGTCGACCGTGGCGCGAGTCTGGAGGAACAAGCCTGCCGCAGCGACGATGAGACCGCCTGACATCAACAGAGCGGGACGAACACGACGGGCGGCGACGGGCGCTGCCATCAAGCCGGCCGCCATGGCGATCGTCTGCGGAATGAGCCATAGCCCGGCCTGCAACGGCGACAGGCCGCGCACGGTCTGCAGATAGAGCGTCGAAGTCAACGTGACACCAGCCATGACGATGCCCAACCCGAGCCCGGTGCCCAAAGCACTCGTGAACGAGCGGTTCGCGAACAGTCGCAGATCCAGCAACGGGCTGGCCAGGTGACGCTGGCGCCTGATGAACACGATCGCGGCGATCACGCCGCCCGCGACGGCGACGCCGGCGGTGGTCTGCCAACCGTCTCGCGCGAGCTCCTTGAGGCCGTAGATGACCGGCAGGATCGCGGCTAACGACAACGCCACGCTCGCCAGGTCCAAGCGTCCCGCGTTCGCGTCGCGGTACTCAGGAAGCAGCAACGGACCGGCCACCAGGAGCAGGAGCATGAACGGTACGCCAAGCAGGAAAGCCGATCCCCACCAGAACGTCGACAACAGCGCGCCCCCGACCAGTGGGCCGACCATCATGCCGCCCATGAAGCAGCTGAACCAGACTCCGATGGCCGTGGCCATCTGCTTCGGGTCGGAAAACATGTTGCGGATGAGGGCCATGGTCGACGGCATCAGCGTCGCGCCGGCGATGCCCAGCAACGCGCGGGCGACGATGAGCGTCACCGGATCGTTGGCATAGGCGGCGATGACCGACATGACCCCGAACGCGGCGGCGCCGATCAGCAGCAGCCGGCGCCGACCAATCCGGTCGCCGAGAGTGCCCATCGTGACCAGGAAACCGGCCAGCATGAACGAGTAGATGTCGAGCACCCAGAGTTGCTGGGTGGCATCCACGCCCAGATCGCCGGCCAGTTGCGGGAGGGCGAGGTAAAGCACGCTGACGTCCACGGACAACAGCAGGGTGGGTAGGGCCAGGGTGGCTAGACCTAGCCACTCGCGTCGGGTCGCGCGCGTGGGCTCCATCGCGGTTCTCCTTCGAATGTCGATCCTCTAGCTTCCGACGGGCGAACCGCGCCGGAATCGACAAGCTCAGCCAACCGAGTCGCGAGAAACTCCCGTTCGGCGTCGTTGCCGACCAGCGCCAAGGCCTCGCGATAGGCGGCCGCGGCTGCCACACGATCGCCGAGCCGGCGCAACAGGTCCGCGCGCACCGCCGGCACATAGTGGTAGCTGGCCAGGGTTCCGTCGCCCACGAGCGCGTCCAGGGCAACCAGTCCTGCTCGCGGCCCGTGGAGCATCGAGTCGGCGATAAGGCGGTTGAGCGCGACCACCGGCGAGGGCCAGATGGTGAGCAGCACGTCATACAGCCGAACCACCCGCGACCAATCGGTGTCGCTAAAGGTCACGGCTCTGGCGTGTACGCACGCGATCGCGGCCAGGAGCGTGTAGCGGCCGATCCGGCCGTCGCTGAGCGCCTCCTCCACGAGGCGGTGCCCCTCGTCGATGGCTGTGCGGTCCCAGGCGGTCCGGTCCTGGTCCTCGAGCCGCAGGAGGCGGCCCTGAGCGTCGGTACGAGTGCCACGGCGTGAGTCGGTGAGTAGCAGGAGGGCGAGCAGCCCACGGACCTCTGGCTGGTCGGGCATCGCCTGGTGCAGCATCCGCGCCAGGTGCAGCGCGCGTTCGACCAAGTCGACGCGCAGGAGCTCGGTGCCGCTGGGTGCGGTATGGCCGGCGTTATAGAACAGATGGACCACCGTGAGCACGGCGTCCAGGCGTTCGGGTAGCTCCTGCACGCCGGGCACCCGGTATGGGACGCCCGCTGCACCGATCTTCCTTTTGGCGCGGGTGATTCGGGCGGCCATCGTGGACTCACTCACCAGGAACGCGCGTGCGATGTCGGCGGTGGATACCCCACACACCAGTCGCAATGTCAACGCGACCTGGGCTTCAAGTGCCAGAGCCGGATGACAACAGGTGAAGACGAGCCGCAGATGCTCGTCGGGCAGGGAGTCGTCGGGCAAGTCGAGCTCCGCCTGCTGCGGTTCCACGAGCAGGGGCAGTTTCGCCCGTACGACCTTCTCATGGCGTATCGCGTCGAGTGCCTTCCGCCTCGCGGCGGCGGTCAGCCACGCGCCCGGTTTGCGTGGCACGCCGTCCCGACGCCACGTTTCGAGCGCGGCGAGGTAGGCCTCCTGCACGCATTCCTCGGCCAGGTCGAGATCGCCGACTACGCGAGCGGTTGCCGCGAGGACGAAGGCCCATTCGCGCACGTGCGCTTCGGTCACCGCGTTCTCGACCGCGTCCGCGAGGTGCCGCGCCTTACTCGTTCGGTCGGGCTGCGAGATTCGTTGGACGCCCACTGTCACGAGGCTAGGTCGCCCTCCCCATCATCGTCGTCGCTGCGCGGCGACAGTCTCGAACGACGCGTACGTCGAAAGGAGACCCGATCTACGCCCGGAGGCGGCGGACGGGACAAGCCGCGGGCCATAGCGTCGAGGCCAGGTTGGTGGTGCCAACCGGGTCACCCAACGGATATAGGAGCCATGGGCTGTCCGTGGAAGAAAATCGCACGTTTGTAGCGAGCCTCGTCGGCGTCCGGATGCCGTCAGTGCTGTTGCGGTCCACGGCCGGCCCGTCGGTCGACCTCGCCCGGCTGGGTCCAGGACGGACCGTGCTGTATGTGTACCCGCTGAACGGCCAACCGGGCGTCGACCTGCCGCCGGGGTGGGACACGATACCCGGCGCCCGAGGTTGCACGGCACAAGCCTGCGATTTCCGGGACCACCACGATGTGCTGCGCGCGGCCGGCGTCGCTCGCGTGTTCGGGCTGTCCGCCCAGCGCCGCGGCTATCAGCGGGAGCTGGTCGATCGGCTGCACCTGCCGTTCGCGATGCTCGCTGACCCAGCCTTCGCCCTGCGTCATGCCCTGGGCCTGCCTACATTCGAGGCGGGAACCTTGACGGTCTACCAACGGCTCACCTTGATCATCCAGTGTGACGTCGTCGAACACGTCTTCCACCCGATCGCGGAGCCCGACCGGCATGCCCGGCAGGTGCTGACCTGGCTGACCAGCGAAGGGAGCCTTGCCTGATGACGGCCATAACCTGGATCGGTTCGGGCGCGATGGGCGCCCGCATGGCCGGTCGCCTGCTTGCGGCAGGCCACCGCCTCACCGTCTGGAATCGCACGCCCGGGCGCGCGCAACCCCTCGTCGAGGGAGGTGCGCGTCTTGCCGCGACGCCGACGGAGGCGGTCCGCGGCGCCGATGTGGTGTTCATGATGCTGGCGGATCCTGCGGCCGTCGGCGATGTCGTCGACGGACCGGAGGGTGTGGCGGCTGGCCTTTCCGGCGGTGCGACGGTAATTGACATGTCGACGGTCGGCCCAGCGGCGGTCATGCGCGTGGCGGGGCTACTGCCTGAGGGTGCGGCGCTGGTGGACGCACCCGTATTGGGCAGCCTGTCAGAGGCTGAGACCGGCAGTTTGACTTTGCTGGTCGGCGGTCCTGACCAGGTTGTCACGCGGTTGGAGCCGTTGTTGTCGCAGCTTGGTGAACCGGTGCACGTCGGTCCGCTCGGCAGCGGCGCGACAGCCAAGCTCGTCGCCAACTTCGCGCTGCTCGGCACCGTAGGCCTGCTCGGTGAGGATCTCGCGGTGGCCGAGGCACTCGGATTGCCGCGTGAGGTCACGTGGCGAGTTCTCGGGCTCACCCCACTCGCGGCCCAGGCAGCGCGGCGCCGCCCCGCCCTCGAGAAGGACGATTTCCCCGCGCGGTTCGCGTTGGCGATGGCGCGCAAGGACGCGGATCTCGTCGTCGAGGCCGCCGAAGCGGTCGGTGTTGACGTCAGGTTCGCCCGCGCAGTCCGCAGTTGGCTGCGCGACGCTGAGGCGGCCGGACTTGGCGGAGCTGACTACACGGCGATGCTCGCGCACATCGGCGCGGCGCGCCACGCCACTCGAGCACCGACAGGGAACGAGAACTGGGCATGATCCGAAACCGTTCCGGGCGGGCTGTGGTGTTCGATCTCGACGGCACGCTGCTCGACACGATGACGCTCACGCCAGCCGCATACTGCGCCGCCATCCGTGCGCGAGGCGGCGGAGAAGTTTCGCCTGAAGAGGTCATCGCCGCTTGGCACGTCGGGCCGACACCGGCCGTCCTGGCGCACTTCCTCGGCAGACCGGTCGCGGGCGACGACGTCGAATGCTTCTACAGCAACTTCGAGGCGGCTGCGGCGGCGGTACGGCCATTCCCCGGCGTCGTGGAGATGGTCGACGAACTCGCGGCGGGATTTCGGCTGGGCATCTTCACCAGTGCCGCCCGGCGGGTAGCGGAGTTGGCCCTGTCCGCGGCGGGGCTCGGCGGCCGGTTCGCGGCGGTGATCTGCGGCGACGACGCCCCTCCGAAACCATCCCCGGCCGGGCTGCGGTTGGCCTGCCGACGTCTGGGAGTCGACGTGTCCGCCACCACCTATGTCGGCGACGCGCTCGTCGACATCCAGTGCGCGCGACGCGCAGGAGCGACGGGAATTCACGCGCGTTGGGGGGCCACGGCTGCGCTGGACGACGCGCCCCTCGTCGCCGACCACCCGGTCGACATCGTCGACCGCCTCGTCCGACCGCCATCGCGAAGGAACGACTCGTGACCAACCTCCGCATCCTCCACCTCTCCGACCCGCACCTCACCGCCACTGGATACGACGAAGACGGAGTCGACGCCGCGCGGGCGCTCGATCTCATGATGGCGACAGCTCGCGACGTCGACGACCTCGACCTCGTGCTGACTACCGGCGACATCGCCGACGACGGATCCGTCGAAGGCTGCCGCCGGGCCCGCGACGTCATCGGTGCCTTCGCCGCCGAACGGCATGTGCCGCACATCTACACCACCGGGAACCACGACCGGCGGCCGGCCTTCATCGAGATCTTCGGCAGCGGCCACCTGGGCGCAGACGGCAATGACGTCGCCACCGGCCGCGGTCCCGCCGGCGCGTGCGCGGCCGTCAGCGAGATCGCGGGTCTGCGGGTCGTTACCCTGGACACCTTGGTGCCCGGTTCCGGCCACGGCCTCATCGAACCCGACCAGGTCGAGTGGCTCCGCGATCTACTCAAGACGCACGCGCCTCGCGGCACGATCGTCGCCCTGCACCACCCCCCGATCGCGCTCGAACGGCACCCGTTGTCGCGCCTGCTGCTGCGCAATCCCGCGGCCCTCGCCGACGCTGTCGCGGCCAGGGACGTGCGCGCCGTGCTCTGCGGACATGTCCATCACGACATGTCCGGGAGTCTGCGTGGGGTGCCCGTGCACGTCGCACCTGGCATCGTTACGCGCATCGACCTGGCGGGCAGGGCGACGCAACTCACTGCGGTGCTGGGCCCGCGAGCCTCGATCGTCGAACTCGGAACCGAAAGCGCACCAATGACCTACACACTGACAGCCCGCGACCCGTGGGCCGGGAAGCTGGTTTACAGTGTCGACGCTGCCACCATCTGACCCAAGCCTCGCCGACGTCTACGAAGCGGCGACGGCGTTGGCGCCCCACGTCGTGCGTACGCCCGTGCTCAGGTCCCGCATCCTCGACAGCTGGGTGGGTGTGCCGATCCTGGCCAAGGCCGAGTCGCTGCAAGTAACCGGAAGTTTCAAGGTGCGCGGGGCGCTCAATCGGATCCGCACACTCGACCAGGCCCAGCAGGACCGCGGGCTGATCACCGTGAGCGCCGGCAACGCCGCGCTGGGCGCCGCCTACGCGGCCCAGGTCCACGGTTGCGCCCTGACGGTGGTCATGGCCGAGTCGTCCGTACGCGAGAAGCAGGCGGCCGCCGCTGCCCTCGGCGCGAGTGTCGTTACCAACGGTGTCCACGACGCGGCCGCGGCCTTCGATCTCGCCCGGCGTCTCGTCGGGGCCCGGGGCCTGACGTTTGTCCATCCCTACGACGATGCGATGGTGGTCGCCGGCGCGGCCACCGCGACTCTCGAGCTCCTAGCGGAATGCCCCGACCTCACCCGGCTCTACGTCCCGTGCTCCGGAGGCGGATTGTTGGCCGGCGCCGCCGTTGTCACGCAGGCACTGGCCCCGCACATCGAACTGATGGGCGTGCAGCCCGCCGGCACAGCGACGCTGGCAGCTTCGCTCGACGCCGGCCGCCCAGTCAGTCATCGGGGCACCGGCACGATCGTGGACGCACTGACCGCGCCGATGCCAGGCGAGCTCAACCTTCGGATCATCAGCTCGGCCGGCGCACGGGTCAGGACAGTCAGTGACGACGCGACCCTGGCCGCACTCGCGGCCGTTACACGCGACCTGCGCGTGATCGTCGAACCGGCCGGCGCGATCGCCGTCGCCGGAGTGAAGGCCGACGTGGCCGACGGGTTGGTCGATGGCCTCGTTGGTGTACTGCTGTCAGGCAGCAATGTCTCGTGGTCGCTCCTGTCGGACCTCCTGCGAGACAGGTAGGCCTCACCGCTCCGGCAGGCCCGGACGATAGAAGTCGCGGACGATCGCTCGCACGAGCCGCGGGACGCCGGCGCTCAGGCTCGGGATGTCACCGACAACTCGCCCGAAGCTCGGACTGGCCGCGGCGCTGAACGAGTGCACGTCCGCAATCCATGGCGCCGTGCCGGGCCGCCTCTCACACAGCTCGTATCCCGCCCCCAGGTACGGATAGGCGTTCAGCCGAGACGAGGCTCCGGCGGCGGGCAGGTAGCGGTCCCGCCACAGTGCGATGTCGCCGGCGATACGGCGCAGCTCTGGACGCGTGTGCGGGTCGTACTGGTAACCGGTGCCGGCGATGACGAAGTCGAACCGGTATGTCCCGTCGTCGGCCTCGACACGCACTCGGCCGCCATCACTGTGGACACTTCGCCATCCGGCGTTGACATGAAGCCGGAATCCATCATGGATGGTGGCCCGTCGCACCGCCTCCGCCGGCACGCTGGCGCCGCCACGGTGCGCGCGCATCCATGTTGCCCATCGGTACTCGTCGGACTGCAGGTGATAGGCCTCGTCGGCGCCGGGATGCGGCGAGGTCCCGTTCGGCCGCGCGATGACCAGCTCCGGTCGCCGGCAGAAGAGATGGACCTCCGCCGCGCCCGCCTCAAGTGCCGTGGCAGCGGCGTCGAACGCCGACGACGCCGATCCGAGGATTCCGACCGAGGCCCCTTCGAGCTGGTCGAAGTCGATCCGGTCCGCGGTGTGTGCGTGAAGGTGGCGTGGAAGCGCGCTGATCGCGGGCGGCAGAAACGGGCCGCCCGTGCCCTCGACCCCATTGGCGAGGATCACCTTACGAACGGTCTCCAGCCGCGCTGTCCCGTCGTGGACCAGGTGCAGACGCAGGTTTCCGTCAGCGGGTTCGATGTCTGTGAGGCGGGTTCGGTGTCGAACACCGACCCCGACCTGACTCGTGAACCAGGTCAGGTAGTCGGCCCAATCGGTCCGCGCGATACTGTCGATCGCGCTGAAGGCGTCGACGTCGTGCACGGCCTCGTACCATGCCCGGAAGCTGAGCGCGGGGATGCCGATCTCGGGGCCTGAGCGGTCCTTGGGCGTTCGCAGCACCCGCATGCGCGCCGTGGTCCGCCAGCCACCCACGTCCGCTGGATCAGCCGCGTCCACCACGGTGACGTTCGGGATGCCCGCTCGACGCAGAGCGAACGCGATGGTGACGCCGCACTGGCCGCCGCCGACGACGGCAACGTCACGGTCGACGCCGGTCGAGGATGTCACCCAGTTGGCGGGGTCCGGGCCCAGGAGACGCAACGCCTCCTGGGCCCGAGCATCGGCCAGCCTGGCACCCCACCGGGAGTGGGAGCGTGGCCCGACGATGGTCACCGCTCCACAAAGCCCCAGCAGAAGTCGAACTCGTCACCGAACTTGATGAACCGCTCGAAGTAGCGGGCCTCGATGAGCTTCTCGAGCTTCTCCGTCGTCATAGTTTCCTCAGACGCTGACACGGTGTTCCTCCTCTTGGTTGTCGTTGCCGGCGGCCATGCGCCGACCCATCTCGTTGATCTCCCGCAAGCTCAGGCCGAGTTCGACGCGGAGAAATGTGCACACGCGCCAGTACTGCGCGCGCTCCTCGGTGAAGTCCCCGAAGCGGCCGACGTACCGCGGGATCCAGGCGACAAACTCGCGCACCGCCGCCGACCGCCCGACCGTTTCTGCGTACGCGGACAGCTTCAACGACTCGTGGTGCACGAAGGCTTTGCCTGGCAGCCGCTCGCATAGCTGCGCGTACGAGCGTGTCTGCACCACCAGGGCGTGCCAGATCTCGTCGATCTCCTTGCTCAGCGGGATGAAGCACCCGCCGACCTCGGACGCGATGCTCAGGAACCTCAAGCACTCCTCGACCTGCACACCGAGCGCCGCCGGCGACCGGTCGGGGAACTCCTCACGGAGCAGGTCCCACATGCGGGCGCTGATCAGTGATTCGGTCAGCGACTCGGCTGGTTCGCGCCTCGTCGCCGTCATGGATCCTCCCACGGCTACCACTCCACTTCTCGTCGTCCGCCGCGTTGCGGCTCCGGCCCCGATGTGCTCAGCCACGACGCTAGACAGGAACGTCCTGTCGCCGCTGTCGCCGGGGAGCGTTTCTTCGGGTCGCCGGATACGTCGAGAGGCGAACAACGTCTACCGCGCCCAGCCATGCACATATCGCCCGGCCACCTGCGTAACGAACAGCGTGGCCGTTGCCTCGTCAAACATTGACATTCGCAGAAGGCAGCCCCACCCCGTCAGCGCGACGCCCTTGTGGACGCCAGGATGTGGCGCCATCACCACATCGGCCGGGTGGGTGCGGGCGAACCGCCGCATGCTGCCGATCAGATCAGGCGGAGTCGCCGGCGCGTAGAGCACCGCTACATCACCGAGTTCCAGCGCCTGCACGATCAACGCGTCAGGCACCGAGTCCTCGTAGACACCAGGCGTGACGGTAAAGGGGAAATGCGGTCCCGATGTCGGAGGCTCAGACGAGTACCGGACGTCGGACGCCTCCGCCTGGCTGATGTGCGGGCTGTCCATGATGGGCAGCGTCTCGCCGACCGGACAGGACGGCGGGTCGGTGTCGGCCGTAGCGCTGGTCGCCCTGCCGTAGACGCGCCAGGGCCCGACGGACACTGTGGCCACCGCGGCCCCGACCGCTAGAACGGTCGCGATCCGCCACCACCAGCGGTGCGGATGAGTCATCACAGCAATGCTCCTGCCCGCCGCAGCCGGCGTTCGCGCCATGCGATGACGGCCGGCCCGACAACGCCGGCCACGAGGTAGACGAGTACAGCGAGCGACTCCCAGAACGCGACGGAGGAGAGCGAGTAGGCGGCCAGGTTGGCACTGACCCAGGCGCCCGTCGACAGCAGGAAGGGGAGCGCGAAAATGAGGATGGCCCACAACGTGCCGATCATCCCAAGCAGATACACGAGCCCGAACCAGCGGGCGACGGCGCGGTCGCGCGGACCGATCGCACCGAACTCGGCCGCTTCCTCGCCCGACAGACCCCAGATCCGCCACTTCGTCGTCAGCACGGTGGCTCTGAAGAGGTTGTGGCATCTCAGCGCGTTCGCCAGCACGGCGTACCCGTCGCTGCGTAGGAACAGCGCCGACCACTGCCACACGATCCCGATGACCAGCGCCAGCACGACCGCTGCAAGCAGGCGGTCGAGCGAAGGTGGGATCTCCACGACGCCGGAGCCGTAGGCGGCCCGGGCCGCGAGCGCGCCGGCCAGAACCGTGACATCGAACGCCATGCCGGCCAGGAACGGGCCATAGCGCGCCGTCCGGTTGACGGTGACAATCTGGCTGAGGTCCGTCTCGAACACGAGATAGGCACCGCGCCGGCTGATGCGGAAAGCCGCGGGCACACCCGCGGACCGCCCGGCCAGCCAATGCCACACCTCGTGGAGGGCGGCGAGGACGAAACCCAGCAGCACGTACGTCACCAGGGAGAGCAAAGGGTCAGGCAGCCACCACACGTGGCTGTAGGAGGGCCGCAACGCGGGCCGCGTCGCGAGCACCATCGCGGCGGCCACAGCGGCGCCGACATACAATGCCCAGGCCGGCCGGCCGAAGAAGACGCGCGCGGTCCGCGGACTGATTCCTTCGAACCAGCGGATCGAACGTCCGTCGCCGTCCGCCGATTCGGCAGTCTGCGACGTGCCGCCGGCACGCTGGCGGTCAAGGAGGCCCGCCGCCCGGAGACCGTCGAGAAACTCACCTCCGTTGACCTCGGCCCCCGCCGTCGCGCCAGCCCGAGCGGTCGCATCCGCCAGCGAGCAACCGTCCTGCAGCGCACGCACGAACACGGCGCCAGGCTCAGGCACCGCGACGTACACGCCGAGGTCGTTCCGGCCGAGGATGAACTCGTCGCCGTCCGGGGCGATCACGAGCAACCGCACCGTCGCCGGCACCTCCGCGCTCGTCTCTGATTGCTCGCCTATGAGAACCTCCCAGGATTTCGGGGTGGACGGCCTGGCCATCGCAGCCAGGGCCGTCCACCGTTGTTGCCCGCCGGCGCCTTCGTCAGGTGTCGGTGGGGCCTGGGAAGTTCGCGGTCAGCCGCGCGCTTTCGACACGCCGAATCTCGATCTTCACTCTCTCGCCTCCTTTCGCTTGCCGTGGCTAGGTCAGCCGGCCGCATCCGCTGTGGGGCGTGGCTGGCTGCCGACAGTGGTGGCTGCACATGCGCACCCGGCGTTCCTGCGCCAGGCCACCGTTCGCATGGCGCAACCGGCGGCGAAGTCGACCTCGAGCGGGTTGCCTGCGTACACCGGCGACTCGAACCGCGTGAGGTAGCGGACCACCTCGAACGCCGCCAACGACCCGAGGAGACCGGCAACCGGACCGATGGCCCGGTTGGTCCGGGGCTTGGCCCGAAACAGGTCCATACCCGCCAACGCGAGCGCGGAGTCGTCGACGGCTGTTGCCCGGGCCTCCTCGGCGGTGATCCGCACACATCCACGGCATGCGCTCCGGCCAGGGTCGACCGACCACACGATGCCCTGGGTGACCCACAGCCCGGCGCGGACGTAGGGCACGCCCCTTGTCACGCAGGCCCCGTCGACCCAGTCGTCGACGCCGTCGGGACTGTCCACGCCGGACATGACGATGTCTGGCGCGACTTCGTCGAGCAGCCTGAGAACGTCGGTCGGTCCATCGATGCTTGCCGTTATCGCCCGCGCCCGGACGTCCGGGTCGAATTCCCGCACCCAGCCGGCTGCCGCGTCCACTTTGCTTCGGCCCAGGTCGCGCCACCGGTAGAGGTACTGGCGGGCGAAGTTGCGTGGCTGGACCACGTCCCGGTCGGTCAGCGTCAGTCGACCGACGCCGAGGCCGCAAAGATGCGGGATGGTGGTCGAGTTGAGCCCGCCGGTGCCGAGGACGAGTACATGGCTACGGCGTATCCGCGAGTGCAGGTCTGTGTTGCTGCGCGCCAGCGTGGCGAACGACTCGAAGAAGGCGACGTTCGAGTAGTGCCGATCGTTGGCTGTATCGCCCGGCCGCCCCAGTCGCTCGCCGTTCTGAAGGAGGCGGTGACCGTCCAGCGCCTGGATCGCGGCCTCGACGTCGTCGACCGGCACCTCGCGGCCGCTGCGCTGGGACAGGGCCGCGGCCAGCTCCTCGATCCCGCGGCCACCCTCCCGGAGCAGTTCGAGAAGCGTCTCGAACGTGCCGTTGGCATCGGTGACGACGAAGGACTCACGCAGGTCGTACACGACCTGGACGTCGGCACCGGACCTTTTCCAGGCCACGTCCTTGAGCTGGGGCAGCACGTCGACAACCTCCGGGAAGAAAGGCGTTACTGCCACAGAGGATGGGGCGGTGATCGTGCCAACGACTTTCCACTCGCGTTCCGTCTGACTTCCACCGACTAGCGGGGCTCCAGCGCGACCAGCCGAACGAGCTCGTGGAGGCGGTACGAGAACTCGCCGAACGGGTCCCTTCCGTCAGGCTCGACCAAGTTCGCCTCGACGAGCTCGGCGATGGCCGCGTCGACGGCCGCTCCCTCCGCCGCGGAAAGCGTGCGCAGGAGCGCGGCCGGGAAACGTTCCACGTCCAGCGCGGCCATGGTGCGCAGTAGTAGCTGAGCCGTGGGATCGACCGTCCGCAGTGTGGACAGAAGGCCGGTCCGGACATCGCGGTCCGCGTGTCGAAGCAGGTCGAGCCGATCGTCCGCCTCGGCAAGCTGCTCACTCGCCTCGGCCAGCGTGAGATGCACCCGCTCGGCGAGCCGGGCGCCAAAGAGCCGAATCGCGAGCGGGAGCAGGCCGCATCGTTCGACCACCGCGCGCGCGGAGTCCTGGGAACACTCGACACGGTGTTGGCCGACGATGCCGGCCAGCAGCCGGACCCCCTCCGGCGCGGTCAACGGTGATAAGCGTTGCTGGTGGGCGCCGTCCAAGTTCGTCAGCATTCGGCGGCTGCTCACCACGACGACGGCACCGGAGCCCGGCAGAAGCGGGCGCACCTGGGCCGCCGCCGACGCATTGTCGAGCACCAGCAGGCAGCCGCCGTCAGCGACCTCAGCCCGATACATCGCGGCCCGTTCGCCCTGCTCGGCGGGGATGTCCGCACTAGGCACACCCAGCATGCGCAGGAGTCGACCAAGCGCTGCCATGCTGGATAGCGGCCTGGCGTCCCCGAGGAGATCCAGGTAGAGCTGGGTTCGTGGGAACCGCGGCGCGAGCAGATGAGCCACCCGCAGGGCGAAGGCGCTCTTGCCGACGCCGGGCACGCCGCTGATCGCCAACACCTGGACGCCGGGGGCGCCGGCGACCCGTTCGCAGAGGCTCCTCGTCTCGGCCTCCCGCCCAACGAAGTCCGCGGTCACGGCGGGCAATGCCCGGATGGTGCGGCGTGACTGTCGCACATCCTCGGCCGGGCGAGACGGTTCGGACAGGTCCGCGGGGGACACGACGGTTGGCAGAGAGGCCAACTGGTCCCCGCGGAGAATCGCGCTCTCCAGTTCCCGTAGTTCCGCACCAGGATCCAGGCCCAGCTCCTGGGTCATCGTGTTCCGGTGGCGACGGTAGGCGTTCAGCGCGTCCTGGCGACGACCACCGAGGTAGTGCGCCACCATGAGGTGGCGTGTCAATTGCTCGTCGCACGGATGGAGCTCGATCAGCCGGCTCAGTTCGACCGCCAGCTCCTCATGACGGCCGAGCTCCAACTCCGCCGCGATTCGCAGCTCGATCAACTGCCGATGGCTCTCCACCAGGAACCCTGCCGTCCGATTTCGTAGCTCGTCGGACGCGACGTCTCCGAGCGGCTCACCGCGCCACAGTCCGAGCGCTTGACGACTCAGCCGGGCACGACCTTCCGGATCGGGCTCGGCGCGAGCGCGGTTAAGCAGTTCGCGGAACCGGTACGCGTCAACGTTGTTCGGGTCGGTTCGCAGCGCGTAACCCTCGCCAAGCCTGATCAGCCGGACCGCGGACCCGCCGGGCGCCAGCGCGCGGCGCAGCCGCGCGGCCGTGGTCTGGACGACCGCTCGAGGATTCTGCGGAGGCCGATCGCCACTCAACAGGTCCGCCAGCCGCCTGACCGCGACGGGTTGTCCAGGCTCCAGCAGGAGCAACCCCAGCATCAACCGCACCTGGCGTCTGGCTAGGTGGAGCGGCTGATCGCCGATCGCTGCCTGAACCGAACCCAAGATCCTGAATCGCATGAAGTTTCCTCGCGGGTGCTCTCGACTGCTCGCGCAAACCCCGGTGCGCAGGGGACGCCACACCGGGAACGGGGAACCGGTGTGGCGTCCGGAATGACGTCAGGACCCGCACGGCCAGGACGCCGGGCATCGTGCGCACCTGAGCTGGCTCGCCAAACGCATCGCCTGCGGTCGTGAAGCTAGCCAGCATGATTCGAGTACGCGTGAATCGGTGACTCGTTGCGTTCGCCGAATTTATCGGCGAGGAGACATACGTCGCTGTCGCTTGTGAGCGACAGGTTTCAGAGTTGCCTACGTCGACGAGCGACGCCGGGCGGCGCTGGATCGATCAGCCCGTGAAGAAGTCGCCGAGAGCGGCGAGCGCATAGCTCGTCGGATCCCCTTCGCTGTGACAACCTGAGCACTCGCGGCGATGTCATCCGCGGCGCAGCACCAAGGTCACGAAGCCCAGGACGCCGCGGTACCCCCGCAGCCAGCCATCGCGGTGTTCCCGGGCGACAGCCAGGGCCTTTGCCGAGTGGCGATGGCCGGGGTTGTCGAGAGCCCAGCTCGTGAGCGAGCCGGTCCAGGACCATTCGTAGTCATCCCACTCGGCGGCGTCGGAGACATGCGCGTACTCCGGACTCCAGCCGACCTTTTCGGCCAGGTCGATCAGGCCGGCGAGGTCGGTGTAGTCCTGTTCGTTGGCGTTCAGCGCCGTCAAGGCGGCTCGCGTCGGCGGAACCTGCCAGAAGCTCTCGCCGATCAACAGGACGCCATCGGAACGAACGTATCGGTCAGCCATCTCTAGTGTTCCGGCGAATCCCCCGAAGGCATGCGTCGACCCGACGCAGAGCACCAAGTCGTAGGCGCGGTCTGACACAAATTCGCGCGCGTCGCGTTCGTGCAGCGTCAGCCGGTCGGCGAGGCCGCGTTCGGCTGCGGCGGCGCGGGCTCGGCCAAGGGCGTACCGGCTGACGTCGACCCCGTCAGCATGCGCGCTGGGGAAGTGGGCCAGCGCCTGCAACGCCCACGCACACTCACCACAGCCGAGATCGAGAACACGCGCCGCCGGGTCCCGGTTAGTGCGGTGCAGGAGCCTATTGACGTTCACCTCGGAAATCGGAGCCGCGATCGGATGGTGGGTGTGCGCGATGCTGCTGAGCAGTTGACGATCCATCAGGCAAGTCAAACATCGGGCCGCGACGGGCGTGTACGTCCAAAGGCGATCGAGGCGGGTCTGCATTTCGGGCCATCCACCTGTGCAGAGCGGGACACACGCAGCTCCCGCCGCTTCTGACAGGCGGGACGAGGTGAGCTCCGCCCGTACCCTGACGACGCGACGCGGCTGTTCGCCAATCCGCGCAGTTAGTCCACCAGCCCCGCGCGATGTGCCAGCACGACCAGCTGGGCCCGATTACGTGCCGCGAGCTTGGTCAACAGGCGACCCACATAGGTACGCGCGGTGTCGGGGCTCAAGAAAATGCGCGTCCAATTTCCTCGTTGGACAGACCGCGGCCGACGTGCGCGAGGATATCTCGCTCCCGATCGGTGAGGCTAGCCAGTTCCTGGCTGCGGTTTGGGCGCGACGAGAGGCGGGCGAGCTGGGTCATCATCTGCTTTGCCACGGACGGCGTGACAGGCGACTCACCCGCGGCGGCGGTCCGGACGGCCGCGCGGAGCGCGTCCGCCTCCATGTCTTTAAGGAGGTAGCCGGTCGCTCCCGCGCGTACGGCGCCGAGGACATCGTCCTGATCGTCGAAGGTCGTGAGGATGAGGACCGGGGTGTCTCGCAGCGTTGGATCGGTCCGGATCGCGGCCGTGGCGGCGATTCCGTCCATGACCGGCATCTTCAGGTCCATCAGGAACAAGTCAGGTCGCAGCCTGCGTCCCTGTGTCAGTGCTTCGCGGCCGTGCCTGGCTTCACCAGCCACGGTGATGTCGTCGGTGTTCTCGACGAGTGCCCGAAGGCCAGCCCGGACGAGCTCCTGGTCGTCGACGACAAGCAGTCGGATCACGTCGCGGACCTCGCCGAAAGGGTCGCACGAATCGGCCATCCGCGCGGGCCGGCGTAGACGTTGAGGGAACCGTCCTGAATGTCAACCACCACCAGTTGACGTCCACACTGGACTCGGGCCTCGACGATCAGAGCGCTCAGGCCGACATCGACGACCAGCGCGGTGCTTCGCTTGCCTACTGCCGTCATGTCGTGTCCCTTCTGTCGTCGCTTGTTCGAACCGTATGAGCAGAAACGCCTTCCCGCGTACGTCGACGAGCGTCGGTGATGTCGCTTTCAAGCGACGGCCGCTCAGGAGGGTGACGCTTGCGGGCGGATGTGCCGGAGCGGGCGGCTTCCTACCGTCTATTCATGAACTCGAGGACCGATCCGAAAGCGCGGCTTCGTTATCGGCTGGGGATGCCGTTGCGGCTGATGGTGGCTCTGACGCCGCTCGCGTTGCCACGCGCCGTCATCCGGTGCGGTGCGGACCTGTGGGTCAGCGCGAGTTCGGGTCTGGCGATCACGGATTCGGCGGCCGCCTGACGTCGTCAGACGTCCTGCACAACGCCGACCGGGCGATGTGCATCGCGAAGAGTCAGGGCAGGGCACGTCATCGAGTTCGAACAGCCGTGACGTCGAGAGGGAGAAGACATTGGCGAGATACTTGCTCATCCTGCGTGGCACCGACCAGACCCGCCAGACGATGGTCCAAACCCCACTCGACGAGATGCTCGCCTCCGTGGGAAGGGTCAACCGAGAGATGATCCGCGCAGGTGTCATGGTCGCGGCCGAAGTCTTGGGCGACCCAGCAGATGGCGCGGTGGTCGACCTCGGCGGCGGCACGCGAGTCGTGACCGACGGGCCGTACGGGAAGACGCCGGAACTGTTTGAGGGCTTTTGGATGCTCGATGTGTCTTCACGCGACGAGGCCGTCGAGTGGGCCAGGAGGCTGCCGTCGATACCCGGGGCGAAGTGCGAGATTCGTCGGGTTTCGACGACCGGCGAACTACACTTCGGGCCCAAATTTTCTGACCCGGGTCAGAAATAGCAGCGGCGTGGGAACCGACGTGATCGAACGGGTGCAGGAGTTCAACCAGTACTACAGCGAGCTGCTGGGGCTACTAACCGACCAGTACCTCGGCCTCGACCGGCCGTTAGGGCAGGCCCGGCTGCTCTGGGAGATCCGTGGCCGTGTCGGCGTGCGGGATCTGCGTGACCGCCTCGGCCTCGACTCCGGATACCTGAGCCGCCTGCTGCGGACTCTCGAGAAGCAGGACATGGTGCGCATCGCACCGGACCCTGCCGACGGGCGGGCCGGAATTGTGCAACTCACCGACGCGGGCCTCCAGGAACGAGCCGCCCTCGACAAGCGTTGCCGGGCCGCAGTCGCCGCTCTACTCGCCGGTCTCAGTCCCAATCAGCAGGACGAGCTGGTGGCTGCGCAACGTCAGGTCCAGCGGCTCCTGCGGTTGGCCACCATCACAATCGCCCCCGCTCCCGCTGACGATGCGCGAGCGCGTCAGTGCCTGCGCCAGTACGCTGCAGAGCTGGTCGAGCGATTTCCTGAGGGCTACGACGAGTCCACATTGACGCGGCCCGACGATCTCGACGAGACCCTCATTCTCGCCTGCGAGCAGGACCGACCAGTCGGCTGCGGCATGTGGGTCAGACTGGCACCCGGCATCGCCGAAGTCCGTCACTTGTGGACCCACCCAGCTAGCCGCGGCCTCGGTCTCGGCCGGCGCCTGCTGAAAGGCATCGAGGCCGACGCGGCCACGCACGGCATAGGCACCCTCCGGTTAGGCACCCACCGCAGCCTCGGCGAAGCTATCGCGTTGTACCGCGGGTCCGGATACCAGGAGATCCCGGCCTACCTCAGCTCACCGTACAACCAGCTCTGCTTCGAGAAGCACCTTAGCGTCTCGTCCATAGGTAACCGATGATGCCTTTCTGTGCATAACCGTGGCAGCCGCCGTCGGTCGAACGAGCAGGTGGCTCCGCCGACCGGCCGTCCGCCCGGGCTGGCCGGACCGACGAGGGTCCATAGTGAACGCAGCGCCGAACCAGCGCCAAGGCCCCGAAAGCAAGCGCTGCAGGATGGTCAATCTGCGCGGCGTGCTGGATAGAGAGCCGAGCTGGTAGGGCGGTGGTCGGGTCCGGCGCGGCAAAGGTGGCACCCTCTGCAAAATCGCAGGCCCGCGTTGCCTGGGCCCTTACCGGCTGTCGCGCGCCGCACCGGCTCCAGCCGATCCGGGATTACTATCGCTTCCGGCCCTTGAGCACCCACCAGGCGCACGCCTAACCGTATGGCTCGTGAGGGCCGCCGGGCAGTCGCCTGGCGACGTAACTCAGACGCTTTGCGGCGACAGCGCCTTCAAGCGGCGTCGACGGTCAACTTCGCGCGGCTCACGAACTCGAACCACCGCAGAAGGGTCGCTTGCTCCAGCCGGGGGATTTCGCCGACGCGTCGGGCGCAGGCGCCGAACGACTGGTGTCAGCTCGACTTCCTAGATACGGCACCGATCCGGGCTCCGCGTTTGCGAGGTGCTGAGGCACCTCATCGTCGCGGTCAGGCTTTTAAGGCGGCGTGTTGGGTTCCCGAGCGCGTAGTGCGAACGAGAGCCCGACGGCAACTGTCGCCACGACGATGCCTTGACTTCACCGAGCGTGGGTGAACCGATAGCCGCGTCCGGCCTGCGGGTACGTGCCACGTTCGGGGTCGTGGTCAGGTGGGGATGTCCATCGGCTCGGCAAATACGCGGAAGTCTTCGCGGTCGGTGTGCATCTGCCAGAGAGTGGCGGCCAGCGCGTCCGGGTCGTGCGTGGGGTGGCCGCGGGTGATCGCGCCAGGGACGATCAGTTGTGCGACATGGATGTTCTCGTCGCGGAGAACCTCGTGCAGCATCCTGGCGAGCGCACCTTCGCCTGCGAAAGCGACCGACGTTCCGGCGACCTTAGGGTTGGGTCGGGCGCCGCTACCGCCGTTCACGAACAACACCGTCCCTCGTCCGAGTTGCCGCATCTCGGGCAACACCTGATGGACAGCCGCGTGCGGTCAGTCCTCGGTCAGCAAGGCCGAGGGTGAGCTTGTCGAGGCGCTCCGAGTTGCGGGCGATCAGAGCGATGCTGAAACCGCGGGCACCGAACGCCCGCGCGGCGGCGGCGCCGAGCCCGGGACCTGCTCCGACGAGGGCAATCGTAGTCATGCGGAGACCTCGTTGGAGATGTCGGAGGTGTTGGAGGTGGCGGCCCAGGAGGCGAGGAGCGTAAGGGCCTGGGCGGTCGGTGAGTCGGGCTCAGGCGAGAATATGGTCATGGTCAGGCCCGGCTCGGCTCGCAGGTCCAGGCTTTCGTAGGCCAGGGTGAGGTCACCGACGATGCGGTGGTGGAAGTGCTTGACGCCGGAGCCGTGGGTGCGCACGTTGTGGGCGCCCCAGCGACGGCGGAAGTCGTCGCTGCGCGTCGACAGCTCACCGACGAGGTCGTGGAGACCCTTGTCGTAAGGGTCTTTGCCGGAGGCGGTGCGCAGGTTCGCGACCGTAGTGTCGGCGGCCAGCTCCCAATCGGGGTAGAACTGGCGAGCTGCGCTGTCGAGGAAGGTGTATCGGGCGAAGTTGGGTGGACGGTGCGGGTCGGTGTAGAGGTCGCTGAACAACGCGCGGCCCAGGTGGTTGACGGCGAGCAGGTCCAGCCGGTCGTTTCCGACGCCGGCCGGTGCGGTGATGGCGTCGAGTGACCATTGCAATCCTGGGCGAATCGTCCACTGCTTCGGATGGCGGCCAGGGCGCGCGACGGCGCTGCTGCCGTCGGCCTCGTGGGCCAGGCGCAACAGGTGGGCCCGTTCGGCGTCGTCGAGCCGCAGGGTGCGGGCGACCGCGTCGAGGACGCCGGCGGAGACGCCGGCGAGGAAGCCGCGTTCGAGCTTGGCGTAGTACTCCACACTCATTCCCGCCAGCGCCGCGACCTCGCTGCGTCGTAGCCCGGGGACGCGACGTTGCCCAGCGGCGGGGAGGCCGGCCTGCTCCGGAGTGATCTTTGCGCGGCGTGAGGTGAGGAACTCCCGCACCTCGACTCGGTTGTCCACGACTCCGACGGTACGTCGGGCCGCGGGTAGATGGGATGTACTGCGAGTACACCCATTGTCAGTGACTTCCTCGCGATGTCGCGGCTCGGTGTGCTGCATCCATGATCTCGACCGTCTCCTGGTGGATCCGCCGCACAGCTGCCCTGATGGCGGTTGCCGTCCTGGCTGGTTGCTCAGTCCCGGTCGGCCCTGACGTTGTCGGGGTCGGACGACCGTCGGCGGAGCCGGGCGCCGCCGGCCGGGTCGCGGTGGTGCTGCGTTTTGGTGACCACGTACTCACTGCGACGTTGACCGACACCCCGGCTGCACGGGAGTTCGCTGCGATGCTGCCGCTGACCGTTCAGCTGAAGGACGTGTGGGGGCAGGCAAAGTCCGGGAGACTGCCAAGGCCGTTGTCGGTCGAGGACGTCAGGACGATCCACGATCCCAAGCCGGGAGAGATCTACTTCTGGCCTACGACGGACGTGATCGCCTTCTATTACGACGACCTCGGCCAGACGGTGCCTGACCCGGGCCTTGCCCTCCTCGGCGTCCTCGACGCCGGTATCGATCAGCTTGCCGACGCCGGTGGGCAGGTCACGGTCCAGGTCGCCGGGGCCGCCGAACCCGAGCTCGATCAGCACGCCGGACTGCGGCAGTCCCCTTCACCAGGACACCAGGGCACCATCGCGAGCGACGCTGGTACGGGCCGCTGCACCACTGCGGTAGCAGCGGAACGGGAAGAACGAAGGCGGACAGGCCGTGGCCTTGGCATTCGGGACCAAAGAATCGAGCAGGCGGTCGCCGAGCGATGCGATTCGACGGGCAGAGCTCTGCGGTAACGGTATCGGCTAGCCAGTTAGCGTGCCGGTGGTGGCCCGGTCGTGCCGCGGACCACGAGGGTGGGGGAGAGCTTGATCTGGGATGAACGGCGTTCGCGGTGGGCTATCCGCTCGACCAGCAGCCGGGCGGCGTCGGCGCCGATCTGCCAGCCGGCCTGGTCGACGCTGGTCAGGGAGACCTGACTGAAGGCCGCGAACGTGGTGTTGTCATATCCGGCGACGGAGATGTCGTCTGGCACGGACAGGCCTGCCTGGGAGATGGCCTCCAAGGCGCCCATGGCGGCGATGTCGGCGCCGGCGAAGATGGCCGTCGGTCGCCGTGGCCGGTCGAGCAGCTCGCGCGCGCCGGTGTAGCCGCCGGCCTGGGTGTAGGTCGTCGAGACGATGTCGATCTGGTCCTCGAGACCGTGGCGGCGCATCGCGAGCCGGTAGCCCTCGGCGCGGACCATGTTGGGCATCTCCTCGATGCAGGACGGCTCGGTCTCCAGGTGCTCGATGTGCGCGATCCGCCGATGCCCGAGGCTGACGAGGTGGTCGACCACGAGGGCGGCGCCGGCAATGTCGTCGTCGGCGACGGTGTCGAAGATGGTGCTGCGAGCGTGCCGGCCGACGATGACGGTTGGAACGATGCCGGCGACATGCTCGAGATGGGCGCGTGGTGATACCGGTGCGATCAGGATGATGCCGTCCATGCTGCGGTCGATCATCGAGTCGATCGTCTTCGCCTCAGCCTTCTCGCCGGCGCAGCCCGGCGCGAGGAGGACCTGGTAATCGCTGTCGTTCAGCCGGTTGGTCACGCCGTTGAGCACCTCGGGAAAGAACGGGTTGGCGATGTCCGGGACCATCACGCCGAGTGTGTAGGTCTGGCCGCGGAGCCCGCGGGCGGCGGCGGAGGGCCGGTAGCCGAGGTCGGCGATCGCCTGGTGGACCTTGTCGCGCATCGCGGGGCTGGTGCCGTATGCGTTGCGGAGGACCTTCGACACCGCGGTGGTCGAGACCTGAGCGTGCCGGGCGACATCGACGATCGTGACCCGTCGTTGCTGGACCGGCCGCGTCATGGCCACCTCCGCACGATGTGGAAAACGTTGCCGAGTGCAAGACGCGTCGGCGGCTGTCCGCGTGAGGTTACGGAGCAAGGCAGTGCTGGACAAGACCCTTGACGTCGTTCCGGTGAACTTCTAGGGTCGGGCGAAACATTTGGGCAACGTTACCCACGACAGTGGTTGATCCTTACGCCCGCTGCTGGAGCCGCTACCAGGTAGCCGAAGCAGGGGGGACTCCGGGTTGCGAACCGAGGGATTGGCTGGCGTTCCATATGAAACGTTCCAATGAACTTGTCCGAGGAGCCGATGCGCTTGTCCGGACCGCGCAACCGGGGCCGGCCGCGACTCCGTCACGCCGTCCGCGCAGCGGCCCACCCTGGTGGTTCGTCGCGCCGGCCATGGTCCTGTTCGCGTTCGTTGTCCTGGTGCCCAGTGCCCGCGGCGTCTACTACGCCTTCACCGACTGGGACGGCCTGGACCCGAGCTTCTCCTTCGTCGGGCTCGACAACTTCGTCGAGATGACCCGGGACCCCGACGCCCGGCAGGCGATCTGGCACACCCTGCTGATCGCCGTCTCGATCACGATCATCCAGAACGGCTTCGGGCTCGCGCTCGCGCTCGGCGTCAACACGATGATCAAGTCCCGGAACCTGCTCCGGGTCTTCCTGTTCGCACCCGCGGTGATCACTCCGATCGTCACCGCGTACCTGTGGCGCAACCTGCTGGCCCCGGACGGCGCGGTCAACAGCCTGCTCGGTGCGGTCGGCCTGGACTCCTGGCAGCAGAACTGGCTCGGCGACCCGGACCTTGCCCTGTGGTCGATCGTCGGCGTGATCGTCTGGCAGTTCGGCGGCTACTCCATGGTCATCTTCCTGGCCGGCATGCAGTCGATCCCGAAGGACATCTACGACGCTGCGGCCATCGACGGCACCGGACCCGTCCGTCGCTTCTGGTCGGTCACCCGCCCGCTGCTCGCACCCGCGTTCACGATCAACCTGATGCTCTCGATCATCGGCGGCATCAAGCTCTTCGACCAGGTCTACGCGCTGACCGGCGGCGGACCCGGCCACGCCACCGACACCCTGTCCACCCTCATCTACAAGGACGCCTTCACCCTCGGCGAGTTCGGCTACAGCATCGCCCTCGCAGTCGTCCTCACCGTCGTCGTCGCGGTCGCCTCCACAAGCCAGTACTTCGTCCTGGCGCGCAACGAAAGGGCGGCCTCATGAACCGCTACACCCGGCGAACGTTCGGCCTCGAACTGGTCATGATCGGCATCGCCCTCGTCGTGGCCTTCCCGGTGTACGTGTTGGTCAACCTCGCCGTCCGCCCACCCTCGGACACGTCGTCACCGCTGCGGCCGACGCTGGCACCGACCCTCGACAACTTCACCCAGGCCTGGCAGCAGGGCGCGCTCGGCGGCGCGCTGTCCAACAGCGCCCTGGTCACCGTCGTCAGCGTCCTGATCGTCGTCGCGATCTCGTCGCTGGCCGCGTACCCCCTCGCGCGGGTCACCGCGCGCTGGTCCCGCGGTGTCTTCCTCCTGATCATGCTGGGGCTGATGCTGCCCTTCCAGCTCGCCGCGCTCCCGCTCTACCAGACGATGCGTGATCTCGGTCTGCTCGGCAGTGCGTGGGCGCTGGTTCTGTTCTATTCGGGCCTGCAGGTGCCGTTCACGACGTTCCTGTACATCGGCTTTCTACGCGCCCTGCCACGCGACTTCGAGGACGCCGCGTCGATCGACGGCTGCACGTCCTGGGAGTGCTTCCGCCACGTCGTTTTCCCGATGCTCAAGCCGATCACCGTCACCGCCATCGTGCTCAACGCGGTCAGCATCTGGAACGACTTCTTCACGCCACTGCTGTACCTGTCGGGCAGCACGCAGCAGACCGTCCCGGTGGCCATCTCCGGCTTCGTCGGCCAGTACGTCTCCGACTGGAACCTGATCTTCGCCGCGCTGCTGATCAGCATGATCCCGATCTTGATCGTCTACTTCGCGCTGCAACGCAGCATCATCAACGGCTTCGCCGGAGGGCTCAAGGGATGACGCACCCCTACGGTCTGCGGACCGAACACCGCGCTGAACCGCTCGGACTGGACGCCGCCTATCCGCGGCTGTCCTGGAAGCTGCGCGCCGACCGGCGCGCCGCGGCCCAAGGCGCCTACCGGCTCACCGTTGCCGCTCACCCGAGCGACCTCGACGACCCGCGCCGGTTGCTCTGGGACACCGGCCGGCGCACGGGGGAGGACCTCGAGGCGACCTGGGACGGGCCGGCCCTGCAGTCAGCGACCCGCTACCACTGGCGCGTCGAGATCTGGGACGAGCGTGGGGAAGGCCCGGCGTCGGCGCAGAGCTGGTTCGAGACGGGTCTGCTGCACCGGGGCGACTGGAGCGCTGTGTGGATCGGCCGCGATCCGGCCCGGCTGCCGCAGGTCGACCCGCCCACCGACGACGACGAGCCAAGCCGTCCGCCGTTGCAGCTGCGCCGCGAGTTCGACCTCGACAGTGTCCCGGTCCGCGGCCGCCTCTACGCCACCGCCCGTGGCGTCTACGAGCCCCGGCTCAACGGCGGGCGGGTCGGCGACCTGGAACTGTCACCTGGCTGGACCGAGTACCACCACCGGATCCAGTACCAGACCTACGACGTGACCGACCTGCTCCGTGGCGGGCGTAACGTCCTGGGTGCGGTCGTGGCCGACGGATGGTGGTCTGGCTACGTCGGGTTCGACGCGCGGCGCCCCGCCCAGCACTACGGCGATCACCCGAGCTTCCTGGCCCAGCTCGTCGTCGACTTCGCCGACGGATCGCGACAGGTGATCGCCACGGACGCCGGCTGGGTCGAGCGCCCCGGCGAGATCCGTGCCGCGGACCTGCTGATGGGAGAGTACGTCGACGCCCGCCACGCCGTCCCGGGCTGGGACGCGCCGACGGGGTCGAACACCGGGTTCGCCCCGGTCATCGTCGACGACACCGAGCCTGGCCCGCTGGTGGCGGAGCCGGATCAGCCGATCCGTGTCACCCGTGAGATCCGGCCGGTCGCAAACCATCACCGGACCTCGGGCCGCACGATCGTCGACTTCGGACAGAACCTGGTCGGCCGGATCAGGCTGACCGTCCGCGCCGCCGCCGCCGGACAAGCGATCGTCGTCCGGCACGCCGAGGTGCTCGACAACGGGGAGCTGTATCTCGACAACCTGCGGCGCGCCGACGCGACCGACGTCTACGTCGCCGCGGGCGGTGGAACGGAGGTGTTCGAACCACGGTTCACGGTGCACGGGTTCCGCTACGTCGAGATCAACAACCTCGCGGGCGATCCCGAGGTCGTGGCCCGGGTGCTGCACAACGACACCCCGTTCGATGGCACCTTCGAATGCTCGGACTCCCTGGTCAACCAGCTCCAGTCGAACATCACGTGGGGGCAGCGCGGCAACTTCCTGGCCGTCCCGAGCGACTGCCCGCAGCGCGACGAGCGGCTCGGCTGGCTCGCCGACGCCCAGATCTTCGCGCCCACCGCCAGCCGCAACGCCGACGTCTCCGGATTCTTCGCCCGCTGGCTGCGCGACGTCGTCGACGGGCAGGACGCTGACGGCGCCTTCCGCGACGTGGCACCGGTGATGGCCCTGGACCGCGAGGCCGCACCCGCCTGGGGCGACGCCGGAGTGATCATTCCCTGGCATCTGTGGCGCTGCTACGGCGACCGTGTGGCGCTGGAACGCTCGTTTCCGTCGATGGTGGCCTGGGTCGACCACATCCGGCGGCACAACCCGGACCTGCGCTGGCGGCATCGCACCGGCAACTCGTATGGCGACTGGCTCCAGGTCGACGCGACCACACCACGCGACGTCCTGTCGACGGCCTACTTCGCCCGCAGCGCTGAGATCGTCGCGGACGCGGCCGAGGTGCTCGGACATCACGACGTCGCCACCGAGTACCGCGGGCTGCGCGGCGCGATCCGCGCCGCTTTCATCGACTCCTACGTCGGCGACGACGGGACCGTCGATGGCAGCACCCAGACCGGGTATCTGCTCGCCCTCGCGTTCGACCTGCTCCCAGCGAACCTCGTCCGGGCCGCAGTCGACCACCTCGCGGCCGACATCGAGAAACGCGAAATGCGGCTGACCACCGGTTTTCTGGGAGTGGCTTTGTTGTGCCCGGTGCTGGCCGACCACGGTCGGGCGGACCTGGCGTACGCGCTTTTGCACCAGGAGGAGTTCCCCAGCTGGGGCTACTCCATCCGGAACGGCGCCACGACGATCTGGGAGCGCTGGGACGGCTGGACCCAGCACGGGGGCTTCCAGTCGCCGGCAATGAACTCGTTCAACCACTACAGCCTCGGCAGCGTCGGCGACTGGCTCTACGGCAGGGTCGCCGGGATCGACCAGACATCCACGTCCGTCGGCTACCGGGAGCTGTTGTTGCGACCCCTTCCCGGCGGCCGGCTCAGCTGGGCGCGCGCCCAGCAGGAGACGGTCCGCGGCACGGTCGCCTGTGGTTGGTCGACCAGGAACGGCCGGATCACGGTGACCGTCGCGGTCCCGCCTGGCAGCACCGCAATCCTCGAAATTCCCACCTCTGACCCGGCCACCGTCAAGGAAGGCGGCCGCCCGGCCGCCGACCAGCCGGGCGTACGCACAGTCCAGCCGTCAGCCGCGGGAGTAGCCGTGCAGTTGGCGTCGGGGCGCTACACCTTCAGCGCCGCGTACCAGGGCGCCGAGTCCCTCAACCACTGAGTGAACGGGCATAACGGGAGAGCAGATGAAAAGATCGAAATTGGCGGCCCTGACCGCGGCGACAGTCTCCCTCACGCTGGCGGCCGCGTGTAGTGGCGGCACCAACGCCGCCTCGGGCGACAAGGCTCAGGACAACACCCTGACCCTCGCCTCCGTCGACCAGGGATCGGTCGAAGAGGTCATCAAGGCCTTCGAAGCGAAGAACCCTGGAGTCAAGGTCAACTTCACGACCAGCGGCGCTGACCAGTACCAGCAGCAGATCCGCACCCAGCTCGCGTCGGGCACCGCACCGGATGTGCTGTCGGTGTGGCCCGGCAACGGGAACCCCGGCGCCACCTACGTCCTGGCCAAGCCCGGCTATCTGCTGGACCTATCCGACCAGGCATGGGCCGCGAAGTACCCCGACGCTGTCAAGAGCGTCGCGCAGTACGACGGGAAGACGTACAACGCGATCTTCGGCCTCAACGGGATCGGCGCGGTCTACAACGAAGAGGCGCTGAGCAAGGCTGGCCTCACCGCGCCGCAGACGTGGACCCAGCTGCTCGACTTCTGCCGGGCGGCGGCAGGCAAGGGCACGCCGGCGTTCGCACTTGGCATCCAGGACAACTGGGTCACCCAACTCGTCCTCTACGCTCTGGTCGCCACGACCGTCTACGCCGACGACCGCGACTTCGACAAGAAGATGCAGGCCGGCCAGGCGACCTTCGCCAACTCGCCGTGGACCACGGCGATGGCCAAGTACCAGGACATGGACAAGGCGGGCTGCTTCCAGAAGAACCCGCTGGGCACCAGCTACGAGGCCAGCCAGGAGCTTGCCGCGACCGGCAGGACCTTGGGCCTCGTGCAGGGCAACTGGGTAATCGCGTTGCTCAAGAAGAAAAACCCGAACGGCAAGTTCACCATCAAGCCGCTGCCCGCCACCGACAACCCGGCCAGCTTCGTGATGCCCGCCGCCGCCGGCGCCGGGTACGGCGTCAACGCCAAGGCGAAGAACAAAGACCTGGCACTCAAGTTCGTCAACTTCGTCATGTCTCCCGAGGGCATGAACCTCTACGTCAAGCAGCAGGGCGGCGTGCCGGCCCTCGCCGACACCGGGTTCGCCCTCGACCCGTCGCTGACGGAGCTGGCGGACTTCATCAACAAGAACCGCACAGTGCCGTTCATGGACCAGCTCTGGCCTAACGCCAAGGTCCAGCAGACCATGCTCAGCGGCCTGCAGGAGATCTTCAGCAAACAGTCCACACCGGACAAGGTGTTGGCCGCGATGGATAGCGACTACAAGGCCGGCTCCTGACGTGAGCGACGCTGACTTCCCCGCCGACTTCCACTGGGGCGCCGCGACCGCGGCGCACCAGGTGGAGGGTGGCAACGTCAACTGCGACTGGTGGGACTTCGAACACGATCCTGGATCGGCGGCGGTCGAGTCGTCCGGTGACGCGATCGACCACTACCACCGGTACGCCGAGGATTTCGTGCTGCTGCACTCGCTGGGCCACAACACCCACCGGCTCTCGGTGGAGTGGTCGCGGATCGAGCCGGCGGCGGGGGAGTTCAGCGTCGCTGCGCTGGCCCATTACCGGCGCGTCCTCACGGCGCTGCTCGACGTCGGCCTGACACCCTTCGCGACCCTGCATCACTTCACCCTGCCCCGCTGGTTCGCCGCGCGGGGCGGGTGGCTGGCACCGGACGCGGTCGAGGTGTTCGGCCGCTACTGCCGGGAGGTCGCCGCGGCGCTCGGCGATCTCATGCCCTTCGTCTGCACCATCAACGAGCCGCAGATGGTGGCCCTGCACGGCTATCTCGAGGGCTACCACCCGCCGGCCGTCGCAAACCCAGCGCTGTGGAAGCGGGTCGGTGGCGTACTGGTGGACGCGCACCACGAAGCGGTCAACGCGATCCGTGCGGTGGCCCCTACCGCAAGCCCCGGCCTGTGCGTGCAGCTGCCGCTGCTGGCGCCCATCCGCGACGACCCCGCCTGCCACGCGTTGCACGAGCTCATGCAGTACGAGATCGTCGACCGCTACCTCGACGGGCTCACTGGTGACTGGCTGGGAGTCCAGTACTACCGCAAGCAGTGGGTCGACCCGGGCTCACCGACGTGGTTCGCCGCGCCACCACCGGAGTTCGCGCTGACCCAGATGGGCTGGGCGGTCCACCCCGACGGGCTGCGGCAGGTGCTCCACCATGCCGCCAAGCGGACCGGGCTGCCGTTGTTCGTCACGGAGAACGGCATCGCCACGGGCGACGACCGCGAACGCATCGACTACATCGAGGGTCATCTGCGTGCCGTCGCCCAAGCCCTTGCTGAAGGCGTCGACGTCCGCGGCTACCTGCACTGGTCCGCCTTCGACAACTTCGAGTGGAGCGAGGGCTACCGACCCACGTTCGGCCTTGTCGCCGTTGACAGGGCCGACGACTTCGCGCGCGTGCCCAAGCCCAGCGCCTATGCGCTGGCTCGGGTCGCGGCCACCGGACGGCTCGCCGCGCTGCGCGAGCCGAGTACCGCCTGACTGTTCAGAACCGACCGGCAAGGAAGGGAGAACGGGTGCCAATCAACAGACGTACGGCGACCGCGGTGGTAGGTGCTTGTCTAGCCTTGACCCTCGTAGCGCCCCCATTCACCATGGGGGCGTCCGCGCACGCGAGTTCCGGCGACGTCGAGGTCGTGAACCTCGCCGTTGACGGCCGATACGACTCACCCCTGGGGCTGGACAACCCCAGGCCGACACTGACCTGGCAGATCGCCGAGACCCGGCGCGCCGCGGCGCACCCCTGCTACCGCCCGCGCGCGACAGTGGCCTGCCCAGGCGACCGGCAGACCAGCTACGAGATCCAGGCCGCCTCCGACGCGGGCAAGCTCGAGGCCGGGAAGCTGATCTGGGCGTCTGGCAAGGTCAACAGCGCGGAGCAGCGCGCGGTGTTCGGCGAGGAGCTGCGTTCCCGGGCCACCGTCGCTTGGCGGGTGCGGGTCTGGGATGCCGGCCGGCGCCTGTCGGACTGGTCGCAGCCGGCCACGTGGTCGATGGGGCTGCTGAGCCAGAGCGACTGGGGCGGCGCTCGGTGGATCGACTACCCCGACCGGGCGGAGAACCAGCCGCTGCCCGTGTTCGCCCGGCAGTTCTCTGTGCCGCGCGGCAAGAGAGTCGCCGACGCCCAGCTGTACCTCTCCGGTGTGGGCCTGCACCACGCGACCGTCAACGGCCGCGAGATCACTGACGAGGTGCTCGCCCCAGGCAACTCGAACTACCAGCTATCCAGCGAATTCCGCACCTACGACGTCACGAAGGCCCTTCGGGACGGCGCCAACACGATCGGCGTCGAGCTCGGCAACGGGACGGCGTATGTGCGGCGCAGCGTTACCAACCCGACGGTCGGGCGGACCTCGCCGTACTCGTGGTGGCAGAGCCAGCTCAAGGGCAACGGCCTTCTCGTCGCCGACGCGCCCGCCGGCGCTACCACGGTCAAGGTCTCCAGCGTTACCGGCTACCACGTCGGCGGGACCGTCAACGTCGACACCGGTGGCGGCGGTGACCGCCTCGAGTCCCGCATCATCACCGGGATCGGGACCGCCGGCGCCGACGGCACAGGAATTTCGTTCACCCCTGGCCTCTCGACCGTCCACGCCACCGGGTCAAAGGTCACGGGTTCGGGCAACAACATAGCCGCAAGCGACGCGTCGGCCGGCGCGGCCGTGACGCCACGGTTCATCGGCCGGCTGGAGATCACGTACACCGACGGCACCCGCTCGGAGATCGTCACCGACCGGTCGTGGCGGACCTCGTTCGGTGCGCTTGTCACCGACGCCTGGTACTCGGGCGCCGACTACGACGCCCGGCGCGAACAGCCCGGCTGGAACGAGGCGGGATCGAACCTCGGCCCGACCGCCAAGCGGCGCGACGGCACCCCCACGGAATGGGTCAGCGCCGGCATCGCCCCGCCGCCCAACCTGGCCACGCGACTGGTCGCCCGGGCCGCCGAACCGGTCGTCGAACACGAGCGGTTCAAGCCGGTCTCCGTCACCAACCCCGTACCCGGCACGTGGGTGTTCGACTTCGGCCAGAACATCGTCGGCTGGCCCGAGATCAAGCTCGCCGAAATGCCAGCGGGTACCACCATCAAGGTGGCACCGGCGGAGTCACTCAACGCCGACGGCACTGTCAACCAGGGTTCGCTCGGGCCGGGCGGACGTGGCAGCGACCTGTTCAACACCTATACCGCCTATGGCGCCCCCAAGGGCGAGAAATGGCATCCCCTGTTCAACTACTTCGGCATGCAATGGGTCCAGGTCACCGGCCTACCTGAGGGATACGTTCCGACGCGCGACCTGGTCACCGGCGTCCGGCTCCAGGCGTCCACGCCGGCGGCTAGCGAGTTCACCACCTCAAACGCGCGGATCAACCGTATCCACACGATGGCCCGCTACTCGTTCGCCGGCAACATGATGTCGGTCTTCACCGACTGCCCCGGCCGCGAGAAGCTGTCCTACCCGGCCGACTACACCATGCCGATGGGCTCAATCCACCGCAACTACGAGGTCGGCGCCTACCTGCGCACCTCGATGCACCACCTCGTCGAAGGACAGTCGATCGCCGACACCACGATGGCCGGCAACGTGGCGTTGAAGACCCCGGTTTACGACTGGGGCTACACAGGCCGGTTCGGGGACGAGATCAACTGGGGTAACGCGATCATCCTGGTGCCGGCCATGTTGTACGAGCTGTACGGCGACACACAGACGATGGCGACGTACTACGACCAGATGACCAAGTTCGTCGACTACATCCAGCGGCAGAAAGTCGGCACCGGCGAGAACGCCCACATCGTCGACGCCGCCCTCACCGACTGGGTTTCGGCGGAGGACACCTCGGGCCGGATCACCGGTACGTGGGGCTACTACGTCATGATCACCAAGATGGCGACGATGGCCGAGCTGACCGGTCACACCGCCGACGCCGCGGAGTACACCGCACTGGCCGGGCAGATCAAGGACGCGTTCAACGTGGCGTTCTTCAACGACACGGTCGGGCATTACACCGCGACCGGCAATGCCGGCACCGCCGGCGCGACGCAGGCTGCGCAGGCACTCGCGCTCGATGCCGGACTCGTGCCGGCGGACAGGCGCCAGAGCGTCGTCGACTACTTGGTCGACAACGTCTACGCGTTCCACCCCGAAGGAAATGGCCCGCATTTCAGCGGCGGCACCATCGGCATGTCACCGATCGTCCGCAGCCTCGCGGCGGCAGGCCGAGACGACGTGCTCTGGGACCTCCTTCAGGAGGACGACTACCCGAGCTACGGCTACTTCATGGCGTCCACACCGGAGAACCCCGGCGGTTTCACCACGATCGGCGAGCGATGGACGCGGGGAAGCTCTAAGAACCACATGATCCTTGCGCAGATCGAGGAGTGGTTCCAGTCAGGTATCGCCGGGATCCGGTCCGCGACCGGCTCAGTGGCCTACGACAAGCTGGTATTCCAACCGAAGGCGGTCGGTGACCTGACTTACGCCAAGGGCACCTACAAGACCGCCAAGGGCTTCGCCCGTAGCGCCTGGACGAAATCCGACCGGCTGTTCGAACTGAAGATCACCGTTCCGACGAACACCACAGCGGAGGTATGGGTGCCGACCGGAGACGGGCAGTCCGTCCGCACACCGGCCCGGGCCCGGTTCGAACGGGTCGACGGTGGCTACACCGTCTTCACCGTTCCCTCCGGACAGTTCACCTTCACCGCCGCATAGGTGCCGGTGACGTAACAGACCGGCGGTTGCCGGTGAGGTCGCTGATGGACGGGATCTCGCCGGCAACCGCCCCGGCTGCTAGTCAGCGCAGCGGCTCGACTGCCGTACGACCAAGTCCGGCCGCTTGGCGATCTCTGTTCTGCTTAGGGTTTGAGGCCGATGCGGCGCAGCCACGCCTCGGCGGCAGGGCCAGCGGCGGTAGCCTCCTCGCCGCGGACAGCCAGGCCTTCGCCGAGGGTAGCGCCCGGGCATGTCGCGGCGTAGTCGCGTTCGGTCGTGCCGAGGCCGCTCATCGCGTACGTGGTGAACGGGTGCACGATTTTGCCGGTGAAGTCGAGGCCTTCGGTGAACGTCGACATGATCATTGGCGCGCGGACGTTCCAGATCGGGCTGCCCAACAGCACGGTGTCGTAGCGGTCTATGGAGGCCAGCAGGTTCGCGATCGCCGGCTTGGCGTCGTCTCGCTGTTCCCGCACGTTTCGCTCGACCGTGGGGTCGTAGGCGTCGGGGTACGGATCAGCGGCGTCGATGCGGTGCACGTCGGTACCGATCAGTTCGCCGATGGTCTCGGCGACGACCTGCGTGTTGCCGATCGTCAAGCGCCGGCGGCCGCCATTCCAGTAGTTCTCGCCGGCCCGTGAGAAGTACGCGACCAGAACGGACCGCGGGCCGCGCCGTTCCGGGCCGGGTTCACTGCCTGGCTGGCGGGACGAGCGGCAGCCGCTCAACGCGGTCAGCACGGCACCGGCGAGCACCGCCCTGCGCGGCAGGTCAGTCGACACGGCGGCCGCCGAGCCAGGTCACCATGGCGGGGTCGCGATGGTCGAAGAATGCGGTCCGGCCCGTGTCCAGGGCGGCGATGCGGGTCATCTCGTCGTCGGTGAGGGTGAAGCCGAAGACGTCGAGGTTCTCGGCCATGCGGTCACGGCGGACGGACTTCGGAATGACGACGACGCCACGCTGGATGAGCCAGCGCAGGACCACCTGGGCGACCGAACTGCCATGCGCGTCGGCGATCGCCGCCAGCGTGGGGTTGTCGAAAAGGTCGTTCTTCCCTTCGGCGAACGGGCCCCACGATTCGATCTGCACCCCGTGCTCGCGCATGACGTCCTGGTCGGCCCGCCGCTGAAAGAACGGGTGCGTCTCGATCTGGTTGACCGCAGGGACGATCTCGTTGTGCGTGATGAGGTCGACGAGCCGGTCGGAATGGAAGTTCGACACGCCGATCGCCCTGGCCAGTCCCTCGCCGTGCAGCTTCTCCATCGCGTGCCAGGAGCTGTAATAGTCCCCGAGGGGCTGGTGGATCAGGTACAGGTCGACGTAATCCAGGCCGAGGCGCTCGAGCGACTTGTCGAATTCCCGCCGGGCGGTGACCTCGCCGGTGTGCTGGATCCACATCTTGGTCGTGACGAACAGCTCGCCGCGCGGGATCCCGCTCTCGGCGATCGCTCGCCCGACCGCCGCCTCGTTGCCGTAGCTGGCGGCGGTGTCGACGGAGCGGTAGCCGGCGGCGAGGGCGTCGGACACGACCTGCTCTGTCAGCTCCTCGGGAACTTGGAACACTCCGAATCCGAGGATCGGCATCCGTACGCCATTATTAAGCGTGATCAAGTGGTCGGGTGAGGTCATGGGATCACGAAACCCCACTTTCTGTGCCGGAGGCAGTGGCGGGCTTCCCCGGTAATGCCAGACCCTCCCTGTGGCGGCGTCCGCGCCGTACGGTCGATCTCGTGGACAACCGGGACGAGGTACGCGACTTCCTCACCACCCGCCGCGCACGCCTCACCCCTGAGCAGGCCGGATTGCCGCTCTTCGGGGGCAGGCGGCGGGTCAAGGGCCTGCGCCGGGAAGAGGTCGCGATGCTCGCCGGGATGAGCACCGACTACTACACCCGCCTCGAACGCGGGAACCTGACCGGCGTCTCCAACTCCGTACTGGAAAGCCTCGCGGGGGCGCTGCGACTCGACGAGGCCGAGCGCACGCACCTGTTCGACCTGGCCGATACAGCTAACACCGCCGCGGGCCGGGCCCCGGCAGCGGCGTCGCGACACACTGCGAACCGCACCGGCGTGCGTCTCGGGGTGCGGCGCATCCTCGACACCATCCACACCCCCGCTTACGTCCGCAACGGGCGCATGGACATCCTGGCCACCAACCGGCTGGGCCGTGCCCTGTTCACCGGCGCCTTTCCGGAAGGCCGGGCGGTCAACCTGGCCCGGTATCTTTTCCTCGACCCACGCTCACGGGACTTCTACGCCGAATGGCAGACCGTCGCCGCCGACTGCGTCGCCGCCTTGCGCACCGAGGCCGGCCGCAACCCCTACGACCGCGGCCTGATCGACCTGGTCGGCGAGCTCAGCACCCGTAGCGAGGAGTTTCGCACGTGGTGGGCCACCCACAACGTGAAGCTGCACCACACCGCCACGAAGAGACTGCACCACCCGGTCGCCGGTGAGCTCGAGCTCACCGGCGAAGCGCTCCACCTGCCCGGCGATCCCGGGCTCACCATCATCACCTACACCTACGAACCCGCCAGCCCGACCGCAGAGGCGATCGGTTTCCTCGCGAGCTGGAGCCCCCGGTCGGAAACCGCGACCGACGAACAGCACCGGACCGCGAACTAGCCAGGTGGTGTCCCGGTCGTGCCGCGGACCCATGGGCGTTTAGGCCTTTGATCCCCTGTTTCGGCTCAAGACGCTGCCCTGCGAAGCTGGCGAGGTGACCGCCATCCGCCACGTCGTCCTGGTCGGCCTGTTCTCGGCCAGAGAACGTGATCATCAGGCTCGTCTCGACACCCTGGAGCAACGGGTCGCGCAACTAGGCGGACACGTGGTCCAGCGGCATGTCCAGCGCGAGAGGCGTCTCCGACGGCGGAGTGCATTTGATGACGGCACCTCTGTCTCATCGCTATCTCGTCGGTTCGGGCAAGCTGGAAGAGATCGCCAAAACCTGCGTGGATACCAACGCCGACGCCGTCGTTTTCATCAACTACCTGAGCGACCATGTTAACGCTTGTTGAGATCTTCCCTTCTTAGCTGTTCTGTCGATTTCTTGTAGTACTTGTCGAGGCGCACCCCACAGCCCGGGCAATGGAAGATCGCCTGCTGCGTCATTGTGTAGATTTTGATAGGCACATTTGGCATCTGCGTACCCGCGTCCACAGCCCTCGCTTGCAGCATGAACGAATCTTGATCACCTAGCGCGACGACGATCACGGACAGACCAGCCTTGCCAGCACATGTGGCAAGATCTTCGAATATGTAACAACACCACTTCATCATGAAGCACCAAAGAACGGAACGATAAACTCAGGCGCGCCAAGGAGGAACCGGATCTCACTCCAGGTGACTCCACCCATTTCAGTGGTCGAATACTTCAACTCGCTCCAGGCACTGTTGGGCGCTCCACATACGTGCTGGCAGGATGCCATGCTCATTGGCGTCCTAGGCGTGTGAATGACAGGGCGAAGACTGTGAAGGCGATCCAGCCGAGAATGGCCGCAGCGTCCAGCCCGAGTTGGAGCCACGCGACGTGGCGGCTCGGCTGCCAGGCCGAGCGTTGTTTGAGGTCGAGGATGGGTATGACGGTGTCGATGGCGTAGAGGATCGGCTGAAAGCAGGCCCCGGCGGCGGAGCACGGCGATCGGGCTGCGGCGGTCCGGGCGTAGTTGGCGTCGATGATGGTTGCTGTTTGGGCGGGGCGGGTCGTGACCATCCAGCTTCGTGCTGTGGCTGGGGTGAGGGTTATTGCCACGGCGGCGATGAGGCCGATGACGGCGAGGATGGCGCGGTGTGGCCGGTGCCCGTATCGGACGGTGGCGTCAGCGAGTAGGTCGAGCAGGGTCCGTCCCCGCCAGCCGTGTTTGGCGACGAGACGGCGCCGTGCGTGACGGCGTTGCGCTATGAGGACTCGTTCGGCGCCGCTGGGGTTGCCGTTAGCTCGCAGGACTCGCGCTACTTGCTTCCACGGTTGGGGGTCGTCGGGGGTGAGTGTTGCGAGCCATCGGGCTCGGACGTCGGGATCCCACTCGCCGTGGCCGCGGCGCCAATCAGTTGGCGCGAAGCTCTCGTACACGAAGCCGCCGAGGTATGTCTCTGGGGGCCAGTCGGTGGCTGGGTCGTCGGCGAGGAAGCTGGTTTGCGCGTTGGTGAAGTCGACGGCGCCGGCGGTGACGCGCCATCGCAGATCGATGCCGCCCCTGACGACGGCGGAGATCGCTTCGAAGGCAGAGTTGCGAGGGTTTGGTTCTGAGCCGGGAACCGTCGGAGCGGTTCGCGACCAGGCGAATGTTCCGTCGCCGCAGCGCAGGCGCCCGTCGATGGTGGCGCGGTTGAGAACTACCAGGCCGGAGGACGAGAAGCCCGCGCAGAGGCGGACGCTGCCGGCTACGCGGGCTTGATGGAGGTTGATGGTCTTGTCGCCGGGGTTGTCGAGAATTGCACCTTGGGCGTCGAGGACCCCTGCGATGGAGGATCCGCGCAGGTTGAGGTATCCGGTGCTGGCTTTGGCACGGCGTAATGTCACGTCGCCGTCGATGCGTGCACCGACGGCGACGACGCAGCGACGGTCGTACGGGTGGCTCAGCTCAGCATCGTCCAGATTGAGCGGTCCGCGGATCGTGGCGTTGGCGAGTTGCGCGGTTCCCTGAAGCGACAGTCCAGGTGCGGCTACGCCGGCACCAATGGTTGCTTGGGCAAGGTCGAGCGCGATGTCACCGGGGTTCCATATCTCGGCGTGGCCGACGTGCAGTCCGCCTTTGAGGTCGGCGCCGTGTAGCGCGACAGCCCCGCGGATGATCGTGTCTCCCTCGATCCTCGTGGTTCCGGCCACGGCGAGTCCTTGGCCGAGGATGGCGACCTGTCCGTAGGTCTCCACGTTGTTGTAGTCGTGCAGGCCGACGCCGCGAGCTGGTGCGCGTAGGTCCGCGTTGCGGATGTGCAGGCGTCCGCCGATGGTGGTTCGGCCCAGTTCCAGGCGGCCGTGGATCCGTGGCCGGAGGTTCAAGTCTGGGTCGTCGAGGAGGAAGAGACTGCCGCCGATGCTGGCTTCGGCGATGTCGAGTGCCCGGCCGTCTCGGGGTAGGAACGAAGAGGCCGTTAGATCGAGCGAACCGTTGAGTTGCACGGCAAGCAGGCGGACCTCGCCGGTAGCGGTGAAACCTCGGACGAGCCGGACGTCACCACCGACTCGGGTCCGGTCTGCCTGGATCGCCCGGTCACCAGTGGCGTTGATGGTAGTACCGATGGCCAGAAGCCGGCCGCCGATGTCAGCTTCGGTCAGCCAGATCGCGGAGCTGCGGGTAAGCGAGGCCGAGGTGCGGTGCGCGCCGGTGATCACGGTGCCGGACAGGATTAGGTCTCGGCGGATGCGCACGCCGTTGGCCAGGAGTCCGGGGAGTTCTGATCGGTACGGTGATCCGACGAAGGGTCGGTCGCCAAGGTCGTCGGCGATGACCAACTCGTGCAGCTCGGCTCCGTCGAGCCGCACGGGCTGGGCGAAGACGCATGAGGTGAACCAGAGCCCCACCTTGATCTGAGTACCTCGGAGATCCAGTGCCCCGTCGATGCTGGCGTGGGCTACTCGCAGGCCGAAAGGGTCAAGGTTGTCGGCCTGGAGGCAGGCGCTCCGAATGTCGTCCGCAGCGAGTCGATGCCGTTGGCCGGCCGAGCGGCAGTCGAGGACTCGGCGGTTGAGTGACGCCTCGAGGAGCTGCTCTTTCGCGTCCCGTCGCGGGTCAAACTGCGTAACCGGGGCGACCTGGTTCATCACGATCCCAGCCTCCGTGGGTTCAGGCGGTGGCGCAGGTTGTCGGCTGGGTGGCGGAGCTCTGGCGTGATCCGGCCCTGCCGGCTGGTCGCGCACCCAAGCGTCGCCGTCCAGCGCAGTAATGGTGCTCAGGGCAAGACATCGGCTAGCTGGTTGAGGCTCTTGCCCGTGGAGTCGCAGATCCAGCGAACGCCCCACGGGTAGGTCTGGGGAGGGCTGTCGGTAGCTGCCTCGATGATCTTCCGGATCAGCGTGGTGCAGTTATAGGGCTCGCCGTCCTCGGCCCATTTCACCGGCAGCTTCGGGTCCTGCGTCCAGTGGACGACCGATCGAGTGGGCTTCTCCGCTAGCCATTCCTTGACTGTCTGGCGGTCCTCGCCGACCTTGTCTGGGACGACGATGGACAACGTTGCGCCCAGGGCGAAGGCGTTCGCGTCGACCAGGCGTTTGCAGATCTCCTCCTTGCGGGTCTGCGCTGCCGTGGCGACGGCCTTGCTGATGTCGCTGGAGCGTGGGCGGACCATGTAATCCTCGGCGTTAGGGACCGGGATCAGCTGTGAGGTGGTGCAGACCAGATGGCCCGACGCCAGCCGGTACAGCTGGTACTTGATCAACCGAATATCGAGGCCCTGGCTGTGGAGGAACAGTGCGGTGTTTGTGATCGATGGGCCAAAGTCGCCGGCAACCAGGACGATGCGGGGAGGGGCAAGGGTGTCGTCGTTAATCGTGTCCGCCCAATCGACAAGCTGCTGCAGCGCTTCTTGCCGAGAGATCTCAGAACCCAGGAAGGCGGCGTGGGCATCGGCGAGATTGTCCAAGCTGAACCGGCTCGCCATCGCTGCATAGTTGATGGCCTGCATGGTCACGGCAGCCTCCGCGCGATCCCTTTTCAGCTCGACCACGACCAGGCGGCCGCCGCGGTCGACGGCTAGGACGTCTAGACGATCTAGGGCCTTAGCCCCACCGGCGGTCACCCACTTGTCGTATTCCATGGTCACGACCTTGATGTCCAAGCCGAGAACCTCGGGATGATCGATGATCCACTGCTGTAGGTGCTTGCGTTCCTGGAGCTCTTCGCTGGCCATCGTCACCGACGTGGCCAGGGCTGAGGTCACACCGTCGACAGTGAACACCGTCTCGCTTCCCATGGCGAGTCACTGTAGGACCGTCCACGCCAGACGTCACTCCGCCGTACGCTTTGCCATGGCTGCGATGGGATCGCGCGACTCGCCGGTATGCGGCGGACTCTGACCTGACCCGTTGCTGAGCTGCATACCGAACCCCGGTGGCAACGGCGTTTGACGGCGCGGTCATTCAGGCAGCAAAATCGTGCCTGCCAGCCGATACCCCGGCTGGGTATCGGTTCGTGTCGCCCCTCGATATGAACCCATACCCAACGGCAGCTCAGAGCGCGTCTGCCCGTTATCGAGTTGAACCCCCCACGCTTCGGCTTACGGCATGGACTTCCGCCGGGCTGCACCGGCCGTCCCCGCCCGGTCCGCGACGGTAAGCCGACCATCGCACCCCGCGCTTGCTCACGAGGTGCACCCAGGTAGCGCCCGACATCGCGAGCAAGGCGAACCACCGCGCGGTGACCCGAGCTCGGAACGCCCTGTCAGCAAATAAGATCGATCGCTCTGATTTGGCCCGACCTAGTCATCGTGATCCTTCAGCGTCAGGGTGGATGATTCCAGCACCACTCGACCGCCGAGCCGCGGGCCCGGCTAGGCCTCGAATCAGTTCCCGGGGCTGAGGGCTTCGGCCGTCAGGGGCAAGACGATCCAGGGGTGCCTCGGGCCCTCGTGGGCTGTGGCGGGCGAGGCAGACCCGACGGTCTGCGTGCTCGATCCATTCGGGAGCGCCCCAGAAACGGCGGCTCGCGGTCAGTAGTTCGCTGGCAACCTTGTACCGGTGCTGCGGCAGGCCGCCGACGGCGGTGAACGCCGAGGCGATCAGTTCGTCGGCGTCGTGCGGCACGCTGGCGTCGCCCAGGGTGGGTAGCAGCAGTAGGAGGCGTTCCGAGCGGGTCCGTGCGGGGTCCGGCTGAGCATCTGCCGTGAGGAGTTCCGGCCATGAGAGGCCTGGTCCTTGGAAGCCTCCGTCCAGCGCGGCGAACGTGGTGACGTCATCGGAGCCGGCTGGGCGGAGCAGGTAGTCCCATCCCGCGTCGTCTTCGTGGTTGCGGAACAGGATGTACAGGCGGTGGCCACGGCTGAGTCGCACGGCGATGAAGGGCCAGCTGTCGGGGTGGTGGAGGTCCGCCGCGTACTGTTCGACATCAGCGGGATCCGCGTCGAAGGCAACTGCTGCGGTCTCAGAACCACCAACCGAGTGCAGGAAGAACGGCCAGAACAGCGGGTCATCCAGCCAGGGTGTCGCTTCGACAAGCACGGAGGCGTGAACCGGCGGCCGAAAACCGCTCAGCTAGCGCCGCAACGACATCGTCTTACGGGTGGGGTGGCGAATGCCGGTCACAGGTCTCGGAGCTTGCCCCACACGTGCCACCGTTCGATCTCGACCTGTGCGGTCACGCGGGCGCGCTCACGATTCGTGTACGCGTCGCCGGTGTAGTGCCGCGCTAGACGGTCGATGTCACGCAGGCCGACGTCGTCGGTGATGGACAGGACCCGGCCTTGCAGGCTGACGTGGCTGTACCAGTCGTCGCGTGCGAGCACGGTCAACGAGACCCGCGGATCGGCGTGCAGGTGCTTGAGCCGCGCCCGCTTGGCGTCCAGGCCCAGCGTCACGTGGCCGTCTTCTTCGAGCAGGTACCAGGTGGCCACGGTCACGGGGCGGCCGTCTGCGGCGACCGTGGCCATGACCGCGGGGTTCGGTAGCCGCAACAGATCGACGACCCGTGCCGGTAGCGGTGTGGAAGGCATGAGGACACCCTAGAGCGCAAGATCCGCTCGGGCGAACGGTCGGTGACCGGGCCCGAGTAGTTTGTACCTCCGATTGCCTCCAGGGGAGTGGTGAACAAGGTGTCGCTTCGTGCGGCGAAGGCGCGTCTCGGCTGGGCGGTTGTCGCTGCCGTGTGTGTCGCCGTTGTGGTGGCCTCGGCTGGGTGCAGCTCCGCCAGGGGCGGCGATGGGGTACGTGATCCGCGGGCGTACGAGATCGACGATGGAAGGGTGTTGCTTGAGACCGGTCTCGAGCGAGCGGCACTCTCGGTCCCGTCGTGCCTCGGCCCTTCGCTCAAGTACGCGCTTGTCGATGACGGCTTCGGTTATTACTACAAGGTGTTCCTGGCCGCCACCGGTTCGGTGGACTGCATGGACGAACTCGTGGTCGGCAACGGCATGACCCGGGTTCCTGAGAAAACCCGCGTCGGCGACGCCTCGGAGGATAAGCCGCTCGCCTTCCGCCGCAGCTGGATGGATGACGAGGTAGTAGCGAAGATGGGTTGGCAGCTGGGGCCAGCGGAGAAGTTCCAGGAATTCGGTGTGGGTTTGCCAACGCAGTACGCGGTGACCGCGCTGGTGCAGCACGTTCCCAACTCGGCTGAGCTCCGCGTCTACGTCTACGCCTTCCGCGGCGGGTGACTACGGTCTGGCCGAGCTTGCTGTTGGCCGCGCGGGAGGCGCGTGGAGGCGGTCGGCTGTCAGGTTCGACCTGACAGCCGACCGGGCCTCGTTCAAGAGTCGCGCCGCTTGTGGGCGCCGTTTCCAAGGCAAAGGTCGCGAGACCGCGACGTAGAGGAACTGGGGCACGACGCGTCCACCGCAGGGACCGATGAGGTCTAGCTCTCGAGCCAGTTGCCACTACCTGGAGATGCAGGTCCTGGTGGTCTCCTGTCGAGACCCGGCCGTAGAACGCAAACGTCGTTGCTGCCGCACAGCGATCGTCAACGGGCCACGATCCTCAGCGGAGGAATGGTCAGCACAACGGGGCAACGGACACTCACCTCGGGTGTGGGTCTGCCCGGCGCTCTGAACCATAGCGACCGGACCTTAAGGCCTTGGGTGCGGTCCGCGGAGGACCAAGACGTTGACGGCGCCATTAGTCGGGAAGCAAAATCGTGCCTGCCAGCAGATACCCGGGTTGGGTATCGGTTCGTGTCGCCCCTCGGACACAGATTCTCCCGCGCTGGTGCGCATCGAAGAGCAATCGGGCCGCCACACCAGGCCCGGTGCTCCGGCCGCAGGACTCCTCAGCTCCGCGTGCAACTCCGCTCAATCGGCAGTTTCCGGATCGCGGCGCGGAGGCGGGCGGCTGCCGCGCTCTCGTCAACAAAAAAGCAGACCTTGCCCGCGTGATCGCCGTAAAAGTAGGCCACGGCGAGAACGCAGGCGGCCATGACCACCGCGCCCAGCGCGCACAGGATCAACCCCTGGACGGCGAAGAACGCCGCCCAGGCCAGATGGAGGGCGACGAAGCACGCCTCCGCCAGCACGTACGGCCAGTGAACCTTGACGTCGTAACGCCTCGCAGTGGTGGACCTCCTCGTCTCGACCCCGGCCGGCATGCCCGTGGACGCCATGACGGTTGCGGCCTTCGGAGTCCGCTCGAACTCGCCGTACAGGGAGCCGAACAACCCTTCGCAGAACGCACTGAACTGATGCGGCAGCATTCCGGCGTTGATCACCAGGTGCGGCACGATCCGACCGACCCGCCGGGCCAGGATCGACGGCGTGCGCCGCCCAGGGTAGGTGTGCCTCGTTTCGAGGCTCGCGACGGTCGCCGCCACCACGCCACAGAGCGCGGTGGGCAGCAGGTAGACGCCAACGCCCACTGCGGTACCGAACACCCCGAACCAGAGATCGTGGACGATCAGGAAGGGCAGCAGCGTGATCCAGAGAAGCCAGGCGGGCCACCGCCAAGCGGTGCACATGTGGTAGAGCAAATGGATTCGCCGGACCCATGAGCATTGAAATCGGAATACGAGCGTTCCGAGGTGCAGCCGCTGCAACTGCACCCAGCCCTGGGTCCAGCGCCGCTGCTGTGCTTTGTACGCCGTGTACGTCGCCGGCAGTTCGGCCGGAACCACGATCTCCTTGACGAATGTGGTGCGGTACCCGGCGAACAGGCTGCGGAAGCTCAGCTCGCAGTCCTCGACCAAGCTCGCCGCCCGCCAACCGCCGGTGGCCTCGATGGCGGACGCCCGCCAGACCCCGGCGGTGCCGGTGAAGTTCACAAACCGCCATCTCGCCGACCGCCACGACATTTGCAGCGTGTGGTGGTCGTCAACCCAGAGCGACTGGGCCTGGGTCAGCGCCGACTCGTCGTGGTTCAGGTGCCCCCACTGCGCCTGGACCAGCGCGAGCCCGTCGTCCGGCCGACCGTCGGCCAAGTAGAAGTGGGGCATCGCGCGCAGCAGGTAGTCCGGCGGCGGCACGAAGTCAGCGTCGAGGATCGCCAGGAACTCCGCGTCGGTACGCCCGCGTCCCGCCTCGAGCGCGCCGGCCTTGTACCCCTGCCGATCGGCGCGGTGCAGCACGGTGCATTTGACGCCGGTGGCCGTCCGCAACTCGGCGCAGATCCCCTCGACCAGTGCGCGAGTATCGGCGTCGGTGGAGTCGTCGAGGACCTGCACGGTGAGTCGGTCCGTCGGCCAGGTCAGGGCGCAGGCGGCGGTGATGACCCGCCGGGCCACCGCGTGCTCGTTGAACATCGGCAGTTGTACGCACACCGTCGGAAGCAGCGCCGGCAGCCGACCAGGGCGCACCGGCCGCCGCCCATACCGGAAGTAACCAAGGCGCTCGACCAACCCGCCGACCAGCAAAGCCAGAATCGCAACCAGCGGCAGATGCGCGACGATTACCACCGCCCACCAGCCCGTACCGCCGGCCTCGCCCCCACCGACGTCGCGGGCAGACCTAACCGAATACAGCAGGAGCCCTACGGCCAACGCCAGCACCATCAAACCCGGCATCCACCAGCGGAACCAGGTTGCCAGGCGAGCCCGCCAGGAAGGTCGCCGCGGCGGCTGTGTCGTCTGTTCGAGCCGGACCGGCAACAGAGAGGACCACGAGCGAGACGCGGGTACGGGGGCATCCGTCGGCTGCCGGACCGGGGGCGCCGTATCGACCAGGTCGGCAGGTTCGTAGAGAAGAGCAGGGGAGGGAGCGGTCTCCATCGAGATCCTGTCCGTACGTGGGCAACTTGACGCCCCCGACCCTGCCGATCGTGCGTGAGTCCAGCATGAGACCGGCCTGAGCATCGACTCATCGAGTACTGGGCGGGCTCGACACCGCGAAACCAGCCAGGCGCGGGAGGTCGAGCCGTCGCCTCGGTGACGGCGGTCATCGAGGCGCCGGCTCGTTTTAGCCCGAACTGGTGGTGCGTAGGTCGAGCTCGGCAGCCGCACAACGTCGTGGCCTCGGCTACGAGCCGATCGACCACCTGAGGGTCTTCCAGACCTGGGCCCGAGGACCTTGGCGTCGTGTCATCGCCGCCGCCGCTCAGCGCGCCTCATGGCTTGCTGGAGTACTTCACTTCGACGAAGGGCACGATCTTCGCCTGCTTCGGCCCGTAGTCAAGGTAGACCTGATCGTTTTCCCACCAGTTTCTGAGCGTGACCTGCTCGGGGATGACGCCCCTGTCGAGTTGGAGATTTTGGAGAGTCGAGCTGTAGTCGATGACGATCTGGTTGACGCCGTCCTTGAGGTAGGGGCTGACATCGACGACCGGCTTGGTCAGGCTGATGCCGCCGGTGTACTCGTCCTTGCCCACCAGGGGGACCTGGTGGCCGGTGCCGTCGTCGATGGTCGCCTTCCCGACGCCGCCGACGTCCTTCTTGACCTTGGTCGGGTTGGTGGAGACGTGGCCGCCGACCTTCCGGCCGTTGATCCAGACCTTCATGCTTTCGTTCAGCGAGTCGCCAAAGTCGAGGTAGGCGCCGCTGGCCTTCCTGGCGTCCCAATGGAAGCTGGCCTCGTAGTGAGCGGTGCCCGAGACTGCCTTGCCGACGCTTGGGATGTTGTTCCAGGTGGTCAGCGTGTCCAGGTGGACGTTGATGGGTGTCTTGACCGTTGACGTCAGGCGATTCACGGTCGTGAGATCGCCGATGGTCTCTGTGCGGACCAGGTCCCTCTCGGTGCTGTTGGGCCGCCAGGATTCGACCGTCAGGTCCCAGCCGGTGATGTCATAGGCCGCCGGCACGGTGACAGTGCTCCGGTACTGCTTGCCGTTGCTCAGCTTCGTCGTCACGTTCCCGCTGGTAGTGGCGCGGACGATCACCGCGTCGGGGACGGCGTATGCCGAGTCGGCGTCGGTGGAGGCGATGCGCAACTGCTTGTGCGACTGCCCCGGATTCACCTTCTCGAACGCCAGCAGGGCGATGTTGTTGTAGTCGAGGTCGACGGGCACCACGGTGCGGCCCTTCTCCCACGTGTAGGTCGCGAGCTGGGTCACTTCGCCCGTCCAGGCATCGATGGCGTACGGGACGAACTCGCCGTCCATCTTGATGTCGGTCTTGATGTTCGTGCCGGGGTTGGGTGCGTCACGGACCTCCGGCCGAAGGCTCTGGTCGCGGTAGGAACCGTTGTCGTAGTTGTAGAGGTAGACGTAGCGGTTGCCGTCCTCGTCCTGGCGCGTCTGGGTGAGCAGTTGCTGGTTCTCCTGCGCGTACCCGACGTAGGGGTACACGCCCAGTTCCTGCAGCTTGGCCATGACGTCGTCGTGGTAGCCGCCGGGGGTGGCGCTGAAGTAGTCGTCGATCGGGTCGAACACGGTCGCGGTCCGGACGGTGTGCAGCTTCTTCAACGCGTCGATGGTTTTCTTGAGCTCGGCGTCCTTGTCGTCGTTGAACGGCGTCCGCGAGGCGGCATCGCCCAGGATGACGACCTTGAGGCCCTTCCTGGCCCAGTCCAGGAGCTTCTTGGCGCCGGCGACGTCCAGCCAATCCTGGTAAAGGACGATCGCCTTGTAGCCGGCCGGTTCGATGGTCTTGGTCTTGTGGTCGAAGGAGACGCCGTCGTCGAACAGGAACGCGGGGCTGAAGTAGTCGTAGGTGTACCCGTTGTCCTGCAACTCGGTGGCGCGGTAGTAGACGCCCATGTGGGCTTGCTGCCAGTTCATCTGCGAGACCACGGGATTGCTTCCGTTGTTCTCCGCCCGGAAGGCCATGCCCTGGTTCCAGTTGTTGTGGATGAAGCCGACGTCGGAACGTGCCTTGCCGGTCTGCATCAGCTGCTGGACGCGACCCAGGTGCGCGTTGTACTCGTCGTAGTCGCGCGCACTGGGGTGTCGAGTGCCGGGGTGGAAGAAGTTGCGGCTCCACCCGGGCCAGTTGTAGTTGCCGTACGCGAACTCCGCGGCCCACACATGCCAGATCATTCGCTGGAAGCCGGCGGCGTAGGTTCGGTAGAAGTCCTTCACCTGCAGTTGACGCGTCGCGTACTGCGGCAACTGGGCTCCCGACTCACTGGAGAGCACCTTGTTCGTGAGCTTGGCGCCGCCCGTCCAGAGCCGGAAGATGTCCACCTGGTTGTACTGGTTGAAGTTCTCCGCCTCCGGGTAGTCCACGGCCATGATCGGTTCGGAGATCTCAAAGGAGCGGCCGTAGGAGATCTGGGCACGGGTCTCGATGCCCACGGAGTTGAGCCACTCCTTCAGCGGCGTCAGCATCCTCTCCGCCAACAGGTCGGTGAGAACATCGAGGAAATCATTGATGATCTTCTCGCGCCGACTCGCCTCACCAGCGAGGTCGTAGGTCCCCTTGGCGCGATCGATGTACGCGTTGTAGACAGCGTTGACCTGAGGCAAGCCATACATGAGGAATACGTAGGGCATGATGTCGTAGCCCTTGCGCCTCCGGAACTCCGCGGCCATGTCCTCGGCCCACCACGTGATTCCGGACGAGCCGGGGGTGATCTCGAGCGAGTCCATGAACAGCTGCACGTCGCCGTGCAGGATCTTCCGCCGCAGCGCGGGATCGGCCAGGTAGTGCTCCTCCCAGAACTCCCTGAGCGCCGCCACGCCGCGTACGTCGAAGTAGTTGGTGGCGTAGCTCGGCTCCGCTGCCGGGGTGGAAGCCTGATACGTCCCCTGGGTCCAGATCGCGAAGACCCGGTAGGTCCCGTCGGCGGGCACCGTCCAGTTCAAGGTCTGTGTCCACACGTCCGCGCCCTGCGTTACCGGCAGGTCGACTCGGGTCGCGGCATCGACCGCGTTGCCGGAGACCACCTTGTACGCGTAAGCGGTGACGAATCGCGCTCCCGTGCGCCGCACGTTGGCCCCGGGCGCAGGCAGAGCGGTCAGGCTCTGGCCGGCGTCCACCGTGCTGGTGCCCAAGGTGAGGTTCTGCATGGCTGCCTGGCTGTCCGGGTCCAAGCCGGGCACGTTGGAGGTCGCCCAGTGGGTGCCGGAGGTGAGGTGGACGCTCATGCCCAGGTCGAGGAGCTTGTTCATCATCAAGTTCCACTTGTGAGCCCACATCGCGGAGCCGTACGCGTAGACAGCGTCGGGCGCGCCGGTGTCGTTCTGCATGCAGAGCTCCACACCCCGGAACCCGCCGTCGTACATAGCCTGGATCTGCTCCAGCAGGGTCTCGTCGGTGTGCGCCGCATCACCCAGCCACCACCGCACCTCGCCGCTGAAGACACGGTCCGGGTCGACGTACTTGCCCTCCAGAAAGCGTGCGAAAGCCGGATGCTTGGTGCTCGAGGCGGTCCCGACATCCGCGGACGGCTCCGCCGCACTGGCCGGGTCGGATCCAATGACCCTCCCGGCGACCGCCAACGCACCGGCTGCGGCGACTCCACGCAGCACCACCCGGCGAGAGATGGAACTGTCGAATCTCGGCGCATCCTTAGTTGTATCGCTCAACGCACTACCCTTCCGCTAGGTGTGAAACGTTTCAGAGCGAAGCAGTTTTGACCCGGAGTTCTCCATGCGCTCTGGGCCCGCGGCAGCGGAGCAGCGCGCGCCGATCGGCTGCGTGGCTGCGACTCTTTGGATCTTGAAACGTTTTAAGATCTTCTATCTGCGACAGTAGGTGCCGCATCTGCGATTGGTCAAGGGTTTCTCGCACGTTGCGCCGGGGTTTCCGGGGCCTGCGGGGCAAGCGAGTCCTCGCCTGAACCATGCGTCCGTACACAGTGGATCTGGTTGACCTGGCACGGTGTGTTCGCGTGCTCAGTGCCGAACCCTCACGCCCCATCGCGACACCACATTGCGCGTCCTCGAACGTGTCTCGCCTGCGGAGGGACGGCGACCTAGAGTCTGCCGAGGACGGTGTTCCTGAGCCTCAAGATCACCTGGTCCGCCCAGCACGAAAGCGGGTCGGCGCGATTGAAGATCGCGAGCAGTCCACCAACTCCTCCATGATCGCAGCGATTTGATCTCGTTGAGTCGCTGCGGTGGTCCCTCGGCGACACCGATCCTGGCCAGTGGGTCCGAGCGAGGGGAGTTCCGCGCATCGCTCGCATAGTTCGTCGTGCGGGCCGAGAAGGCGAGTGACACCGACCGGGCGCGATGCCTGCCGGCCTCGGTGCGCGACGGACTGCTCGCCGGCCTCGTCGTCGACGATGCGATCGAAGGGCGTCGCACCGCCGACCACCAAGTGGCTCATCGGGTCTGGAAGTTGCCCATCATCATCATGTCCTCGTGTTCGAGGTTGTGGCAGTGGAAGACATACCTGCCCGCGTACCTCTCGAATCTAACGATGACCGAGACCTCTTCGGCGGGTCGCAGGTCGACGGTGTCCTTCCACCCGTGGTCATAGGGGCCCGGGCCGCCGGTGCCGCGGGACAGCACCTGGAACGCGGACAGGTGCAGGTGGACGGGGTGGTGGAAGTCCGAGATCAGCCGCCAGATTTCGACGCTGCCGAGCTGTGGACGCACGTCCGCATGTTGCGGGTCGAACGGCTGTCCGTTGATTGTCCAGCCCGCCCCGGTCGATTGGAACACCATGGTGCGGGTGACGACGGCATCAAGGCGGCGCAGCGGGACGGTCTCCGAGAGTCGTTCTGGAATCGCGGTGTCGTCGGGGACGCGCGCGCCTATCCGGAAACGCATCACGCGGGCCGCCGTACCGCTGCCGAAGCCGTTGACCAAGGTGACCTCCTGGCCTGTCCGGTACCGGCCGAAGTCGACGATCACGTCGTAGCGTTGGGCCGGCGCGATTTCGATGGTGTCATGCACGACGGGCCGGTCGAGCAGGCCGCCATCGGCCCCGATTTGCACCAGTGCCCCGCCGCCCGGCGGTGGGGGATCGAGCGATAGCCGGTAGCGGCGGGCGTTCGACGCGTTGAGTAGGCGGAGCCGGTGCCGGACCGCCGGCACGTCAGCGATGGGCCAGGGCGCGCCGTTGACCAGGATCACGTCGCCGAGTACCCCGGCGTGGTACGGCTCCTGGACACCCGGGCGATGCAGCAACGTGGGGTCCAGGCTCGGATAGCGCAGCGAGCCGTCGGCGTCGAACGACCGGTCGGCGATCATGAGCGGCAGGTCGAGTTCGCCGCGGGGCAACGGCAGGGTGTCCTCTTCGGAGTCGTGGACGAGGTGGAAGCCGGCGAGGCCGCGCCACACGGCGGGACCGGTGAAGTCCATCCGGTGGTCGTGGTACCAGAGCGTGGCGGCTCGCTGGAGCAGCGGGTATTCGTAGTCGCGCTGGCCGCGCGCGACGACACCGGACGGGTCCGGGTGGCCCGTGAGCGTGCCGGTCGGCAGGATCAGGTCGGTCGGGTAGCCGTCGTGTTGCGGTGGGGTGTGCCCGCCATGCAGGTGGACCACCACCGGCACAGGCAGTTCGTTGCGGTGCCGCACGATGGTTGTGCGGCCGCTGCGGGAGACGAGGGTCGGGCCGGGGAAGATGCCGTTGTAACCCCAGATCGTGGTCGGGACGCCCGGGAGGATCTCGACCGTCGCCGGGCGCTGGACGATCTCGTAGAAGTCGGTGTCGGCGTCGGCGCGTACGGGCGCGAGCACGGGCGGGACCGGAAGCGGCGCCGTGAACGGCCGAGGCAGCGGCACCCGGCTGGTCAGCAGCGTCCCGGTCGAGCTGGACCCGGCCAGGCCCGACACCAGCGGCACCCCCACCGTGCCCGCGACCGCCGCCCCGACGGCCCCGCCGAGCAACGCGCGCCGGCTCAGCCTCGTCATCGTCGCCGCCCGGCCTGCGGGCGCCACGCCCAGATCGCCAATGCCAGCACGAGGACGACGATCGTGACGCCGAGCGGGACGTGCAGGCCGAGTATCCGGTTGAACCCTGCCCAGTTCTGCAACGCCGTCACGCCGAGCATCGCGGCGGTCGCGATGCTCGGCCAGATCGGTCCGCCGCCGGGCCATTTGATCAGGACCGCCGCGGGCGCGGCGACGATCAGCACCATGTCGACGAGCGCAGCGACGTTCTGGTGTCGCTGAAGCGACCCGAACGTGCCGGACAGGAATTGTCCGGCGAGCACCGGCTGGAGAAACACCAGGACCGCGGCGACGCTGATGAGGATCCGGTACGGCAGGTAGGCCCAGCGCCGCTCCCGGCGATGACGGGCGCCCGCCGGCTCGTCGTCGGACATGCTCTCCCTTCCGGCTGTCCCCTTCCGGCACGCGCTGCCGGCTCTCCCTCATTCGACCGGTCACCGCCGGCCGCCGGCAGCGGAGAACGTCGGGGTCGGACACCGACGAAGGTTGGTGGTCCGGTGCGCCAGGACTACTGCGCCCCGCGCCCGCGGCCTACCGTGGTGTGGTGCGGACCGAGCGGCAGATCCTTTACGACGTGGCGGCAGTGTCGGTCGCCGTGGCCGTCGGCGCCGTGACGCTGTGGGGATCGCCGACCCCGGTCGTGCGCCAGCACCACGGAGCGACGGCGGTGGTATTGCTGGCCCTCGCGGTGTCGCTGTGGTGGCGCCGCCGGGCGCCGCTGGCCACGGTCTGGCTCACGGTGACGGCGACGGGGCTGGCGACGGCGGTGGAGGTCGCGGTGCCCGGCACCATCCTGCGCACCGGTGCGGACCTCAACGCTGTGCCGTGGCTTCCGCCGACGGCACCTTTCGCCGCGTACGCAGCGTTGGCGTTCGCGAATCGCGCACGTGCCGCCGTCCCACCCGTGGCGGTCCTCATCGGACTTTCGGCGGTGCCGTGGGCGCAGTCCGGCGCGCTCGGTTCACGCAACCTGGCGTTCACCGCGAGCGCGGCCCTTCTCGGCACGTACGTCGCGACCGCCGAACGAGAGCGGCACATGATCGCCGAGCGCGCGCTGGCCGAGCAACGCTCCCGGTTGGCGACGGAGATGCACGACGTGGTGTCGCACCGGGTGAGCCTGATCGTGCTGCAGGCTGGAGCGCTCGAGGTCACGGCGACGGACGAAGCCACCAGGAAGGCGGCCGAAGAGGTACGAGCGAACGGCTGGCAGGCGCTGGCCGAGCTGCGTGAGGTGGTACGGCTCCTGCACGCTCCCAGTCATGGAGAGGAGGGCGGTGTGGTCGAGCGCCCCGACGCGCGGGTGCCCGCACCGGACCTGGCGGAACTGGTAGCCGCGTCCGAGTCCGTCGGCGTACGCGTCGACCTGGTGCAGGACGGACAACCGATCCATACGTCGCCGGTGATCGGCCGCACCGCGTACCGGATCGTCCAGGAGGCACTGACCAACGTGCGCAAGCATGCCCACGGCGCGCAAGCCCGCGTTCACGTCCGCTACCGGCCCGACGGCCTGCGGCTCACCATCGACAACACGGCCTCACCAAACCCGGGCGACCCCGGGCTGTCCGACGCCGGCGGCGGCCACGGGCTGGAAGGGCTGCGCCGGCGCATCACCCTCGTCGGCGGCACCATCCACACCGGACCACGACCCGACGGCGGGTTCCGCGTCGACGCCGCACTGCCGGCCAGCCCCGAGCGGCCCCGATGACCCGCCCCGGCGACCGCCCCATCCGGGTGCTCGTCGTCGACGACGACCCGATGGTGTGCGCGCACCTGCGGACCATCCTCGGCGCCGCCCACGACATCGACGTGATCGACGAGGCATACGACGGCGCGGCAGCGGTCGAGTCCGTCGTCCGACACCAACCCGACCTCGTCCTCATGGACCTACGCATGCCGGGAGTCGACGGGCTCGCCGCCACCGAGGAGATCAACGCCCGCACGAACCCACCCGTCGTCGTCGCGCTCACCACGTTCGACGCCGACGAGTACGTCATCCGCGCGATGCGCGCCGGAGCCGTCGGCTACCTGCTCAAATCAACACCACCAGAGGATCTCTCCGGATTGGTACGGGTAGCGGCCAAAGGACACACCGTGCTCTCCCCGGCCGCGACGCGCCCCCTGCTCGCGCCGGCCGTCGACCGACTCGCCGTGGACGACAGGCGCCTCGCCCTCATCCGCTCACTCACCGCGCGGGAAACCGACGTGCTCGGCTGTCTCGGCGAGGGACTGTCCAACGCCCAGATCGCCGCGCGTTTGCGGCTCAGCGAGGCGACCGTCAAGGGCTACGTGTCGCAGGTCCTCGCCAAGCTGGGCTGCGACAACCGGACCCAGGCCGGATTGCTGGCCGCCCGCACCGCAGCGTCAAGTCGCCGTGACGGCTGAAGGCGCAGGTCCGGGTCGGAGTCCTAAGTGTCTCTAGGATGCGTTCGTGCCTTCCTACCGTGACTACCTGCCTGGGATCCGGTTCCTGCCGGCTCTGTCGATAGCGTCGGACAATGATCAGATCGCCTTCGTCGACGACAGCGACGACGGTCAGTTCAACCTCGCTGTCCGGCGGATTTCCGAGAACCGTACGCGTCGGCTCACGCGGTACGGTGACTCCGCGGTCCGTCGCGTGGCGTGGCACCCGTCCGGGGAGTGGCTGCTTTTCACGGCGGACGACAATGGCAACGAGTTGACCCAGCTCTACCGGGTGGGCACCGACGGCGGCGAGCCACTCAGCCTCACGAACAGCCCTGGCGTGCAGTACGCCCTCGCGCTCGGCGATCCGTTTTCTCCCGACGGAGATTCGGTCGCCTACTGCGGAAACGAGCGCAACCCGGCCGACCAGGACGTGCTGGTGCTGAATACGCTGACTGGTGACTCCCGGCGGCTCGACGTGGCTGGTGGGCGCGTCTTTCCTTGTTACTGGTCACCGGATGGCGCCCGGCTGACCGTCTCCGAATGGCGCACCACCAACAGCGACCACCTGGTCTACGTCGTCCCGACCGACGGTGGTCCGGCGACGCTTCTCACGCCGCGGGATGAGGTGGCGACGTACTGGTTGGGGCCGTGGCTGCCCGACGGCGGCAGCTTCCTGGTGCTGACCAACGCTGGACGACAGTTCACCGGGCTGGCACGGATGGACGCGGGGACCGGCCAGCTGTCCTGGATAGACGATCCGGAATGGGACGTCGAAGAGGTGTCGCTGTCGGCCGACGGCCGAATTCTCGTGTGGAACGTCAACGTCGACGGCTACTCGCAACTGCGCGCACGCGACCTTGCCACCGGCGAGGACATCGCCGTCCCCGATCTGCCGGGTGGGACGGCAACCGATCTGACAATCTCCCCGGATGGCCGCTCCGTGGTAATGCGCATGTCCACGCCGACGCGGCCATGGAACCTCGCCGTGATCGACCTCGACCTCGGAGAGTTCAGATGGCTGAGTGACGCGCGTCCGGTTGCGGCCGACCCGCGCACCTTCGTCGAGCCGACGCTGATCCGCTACCCGACCCGGGACGGCCAACTCGTTGCCGGCTACCTCTACCGGCCGATGCGTGAGGGGCAGGCCGGTGCGCTCCTCATGGTCCACGGTGGGCCGGCGTGGCAAGAGCGCCCCGGTTACCAGTACGACGGGTTCTACCAATACCTGGCCGGCCACGGCATCGCGGTGCTCGCACCCAACGTGCGGGGATCGCTCGGATACGGCCGCGCCTACTCGGACCAGGTGAACCGCGACTGGGGCGGTGGCGACCTGCTCGACCTCGCCGACGCGGTGGCCTTCCTGCGTGGCCTGCATTGGGTCGATCCGGCGCGCATCTCCGTCATGGGCGGCTCGTACGGCGGGTTCGCCGTGCTGTCCTGCCTGAGCCGGCTACCGGAACTGGACTGGGCCGCCGGCGTCGACATCTGCGGACCCAGCAACCTCGTCACCCTGGCCAAGGCGGCACCCCCGACGTGGAAGTCGCTGGTCACCGCAGTGATCGGCGACCCCGACGCAGAAGCGCCCCGCCTGCTCAACCGGTCGCCCGTGACGCACGCGGACCAGATCCGGGCGCCGTTGCTGGTCATCCAGGGTGCGAACGATCCGCGAGTTCCGAAGGACGAGAGCGACCAGATCGTGGCGCGACTGCGCGACCGTGGAGTAGAAGTCCAATACGAAGTCTTCCCGGACGAGGGTCACAGTTTCATCCGGAGGAAGAACCAGGAGAAGGCGTACTCCGACGCCGGCGAATTCCTGATCAAGCATCTGACCGGCTAGCTTCAGCACCGCCCGCCGCGAATGACGAGAATTCGCATCGGCCCGTCGCGGCCGTAGCTCGTTCGTGTGTTTCGTCGAATGGCCGAACTCTGTACTCTCGGCGATCTCGGGACCACGTCGTGTGCGGGTGGAGGTGAGCCGTGCGCGAGGATCGCGGCCTCGGCTCACCGCTCGTCATCGCCTTGCGCAGCTTCGCACTGACGTCTGCCGTCGCATTGCTGATCAACCTCGTCAGCAGCAAGGCTCCCGTCGCGGTTCCCGCCTGGGTCTGGATCGCGCTCCTGGTGGTCTTCGGAGCGGCGTCGGTCGTCGTCGACGCGCGAGAGCGAACCCTCGAGCGTCCAGTCGGGACACTCCAGGAGGTTCTGGATCTCGCGACAATTGATCTCTCCGCCGCGGTCGCGGATCAATGGCGGGCCGAGGGAATCCGGTTGCAGCTCTACCCGGCCGCCAGGCGCCTGCCGATCTCCTGGACCTCGACCCCGTCCGACGGGTTCTCGTCGTGGGCGCGGGTGCTGGAGGTCGGTGGCCACGCGGCATCGCGACACCGACCGGATCCCGCGCACTGGGCTCTCTCGTACACGGGACTGCGCGGCAGTGGTCCGGACCTTGCCCGGATCTGGCTGCGCCGGGTTCCATCCCGTCGTCTGGTGGTTCTCGGCGAGGTCGGGTCCGGGAAGACCGAGCTCCTGATCACGCTGATCAACCAGATCTTCGACGAGCGAGAGCCCGAGAGCGGTCAGCTGGTTCCGGTCCTGTTGCCGGCGAGCTCGTGGGATCCGAGCGCGACCGACTTCGCGAGTTGGGTGGCCGAATGGCTTGCCACCAGCTATTCCTTCCTGAGTGTGCCGGCGCCAGGAAGCAGTCGGCGGACCCTCGCTCGGGCGCTGCTGGACGAGGGACGGGTGGCGATCATCGTCGACGGCCTCGACGAACTGCCCGCGGCGCTCGCCGCCAAAGCGGTCGAACGCCTGAGCAGCGAGCTGCGACCCGGTCAATACCTCCTGGTCAGCAGCAGGCACGACCCGTACTTCGCCGCCGTGGCCGACGGACCGCTCGACGGCGCGGTCGGCGTCGTTCTCGACGCGCAGGACCCCGAGCAGGTGCTCGACTACCTCGCGCGCCGGTCAGACGGCAATACCCAACGATGGGACCCGGTAGCGGCCGCTGTCCGTCAACGCGAGGCGATCGCCGACGTGCTGCGGACACCGCTGATGGTGATGTTGGTCGACGCCATCTACAACGACCAGGGCCGGCCAGGACCAGCCGAGCTGCTCGCCGAGACCGACGCTGCGGCCATCGAAGATCGCCTGCTCGACGGGTTTCTCAACCTCCGATATCCCGACGACGACCATCAGCGCTGGTCGGTGAGCGACGTCAGGCGGTGGTTGGGCTACCTCGCCGCCGAGAGCCTCGTTCGGCCGGACTCGGTGAACCTCGCCTGGTGGGACCTGCCCGTCGCGCCCGCGAGCAAGCGCACGCGGGAGCGACTCACGTACGTGGTCACGCCCTTGTTGGCGCTGACCTGGACCGCGGTCTCAGCAGCGCTGATGTACAGCTTGCTCTTGAACGACCTCAACCGGGGCCTGACGAACGCGGCCCGGATCGGGCTCGCCGCGGTGGCCGTCTACGCGGCCTTGCTCTATCTCTCGCGGAACTACCGGGCCGCGCTGGTCGCTGTGCTCGGCGCGTACATCGCCGGCATCATGAGCGGCAGCTACGACCTCGCCGTCGTCGCCGGCCTCGCTGCCGGGCTGTGCTGGCAACCGCTGCGACTCGTGCGCACCGGGCTGCGGCCCGCCCTGACCGTCGGCGCGGTGGTGGCGGCGCCGCCCGTGTTGATCCGAGTCGTCGACGGCCTCAGCGCGCTGCGGCCGGAGCGGTCCCTCGTCCAAGGCTTTGGAGGGGGCTTCGCCGACGGATGGGTCAACCGCTGGGATCCGGACTGGAACGGCTTCATCGGCATCTACGCGATCGCCGTGTCCATGACCTGGATCGCCACGCGGCTGTTCCCTCGGTCGCCGTGCGCCGTCGACCGGCCGTTCCACCTGTTCGCGCGATGGAGGACGACCTCACCGGGAGCCACCGCAGTTGTCGTCGGCGTTCTCGTCATGATCCTGGGACTGCTCGCCGACGGCCATCAGGACGACGTCGTGCACGGCTGGATGCTGGCGCCCGCGGACGGATTCGCGGTCGGCTTCCTGATCTGGTATCTGGCGACGTGGTCAGCGCGCGTGGGCGTCCGCCGTGCCGGAGCAAGCCTTCCCCTCACCCGGAGCGTCCTGATCGGCGTGAGCGCCGGACTGTTCAGCTTTCTCGCGCTCAACGGTCGATCCGACGTGCCGAACCCATGGGCGAACGCGCTCGCGGACGCGGTCCTCTTCGGGCTTCTCACCTGGTTCCTGGTCGCCCCGCCGCGGCTCCGGCCCGACACCGCCAGCGACCACCGGCCCGTCGGACTGCTCGACGGGACGCGCTTCGCCGGCCCGGCGATCGTGGTCGGCGTGCTGGTCGGCGCGCTGGACGTGCTCTCCGCGGGCGCAGCGGGTGTGGCGTACGGCGTCGCCGGCTGCGCCATCGTCCTTTACGGCTCCTACCGCCGCTCGGACCTGTGGCGCCGCCGCACGCCGGACGCGACCGGCCACCGTGGTCCCGCCCATTGGGCGATCCGTCCGGAAGAGGTCGGCGTCGTCGTCACCGTTCTCGTCGGCGTCGTGGCCGGGTTCGCCTACGCGATCGTGTACGGCGTGACGTCGGCTCTGGCTGTCAAAGTGTCTCTCGAGATCCACGCACGACGACGGCCGTCGACCGGCCTTCGGGCATCGCGTGCCGGCGTGCTCGGCGGAGCGGTCCTGGGAAGCATGGTCGCCTTCGGTGCGAGCTTCAGCCGCATCGGTCCACAGTGGGCACTTCTCATCGGGGTCACGAGCGCGGCGGCCGCCATCGTTGCCTTTGGCACCGAAGGAAAGCCGGCGCCCGAGAACCTGGTCCTGTCGCCCCGTCGACTCCTGGACCTCGATCGGTGGGCCTTCCTGCGCACCACGGTCGGGCTGGCGGTCACCGTGGGTCTGGCCGCGGGCACATGGACGATGGCGGTCTACGGACCGGCCGCGGCGGTTCTCGCGACGATCAGCACGACGGCCACCTACGGTGTGTCAGCTGGGCTCGTCGTCGCCGCCGCGCAATGTCGGTATGGGCACTACAGCGCCAGCCGGCTGTGGCTGGCGGCCGACCAGAAACTTCCGTGGCGACTGCAGGCGTTCCTGGACGACGCCTACACCATCCGCGGCGTCTTACGCCGAAACGGCGCCGTCTACCAGTTCCGCCACGAGCGTCTGCAAGGTCGCCTGGCTCAGGGCGGACGGCACCGGTGAGGTGGTCATGATTGTGCGTCAGTTGCCGAGCTGGCGCTGCACCGCTTGGGCGTCGATCAGGTAGTTCATCTCGTAGAAGCGCCCGTCACGGACCCTGTGGAAGGAGTACTCGGCAAACTCCAAGGTCGTGCCGGTGGGGGGCACGGCGAGCCATTCCTTCGTGTGCGTGCCCTTGTTGAACAGACGGGCTGCCACACGGTCGCCGTGAGCGTGCCGCTCCCCCTGTCGGCGAGGCGAGCGTAACTCCGTGCTTGACCGTGTGGTGGCGACATGGTTTCGACTAGCCCTCATCCACCAGTCCTTGTGGAGTGAGGAAGTCAGATGCGAAGAAAGACGTTGTACGTGGCGCTCGCCTTGGCCGTCGCGGCGGTGACGACCGCTTCAGTCCCTGCGACGTCCGCAGCGACCAGGCCGAGCGCGTTGCAGTGGGGGCCGTGCCCGGCGGACGTCGCAGCAGCCACGCTCGAATGCACGATCGTCCAGGTGCCGCTGGACTATCGCGAACCGAAGGGGCGGCAGATCGACATCGCCGTCTCCCGTCTGGTGAGCTCGGACCCGGCGCAGCGCCGGGGCGTGCTGCTGACCAATCCGGGCGGCCCTGGCGGCGCCGGTCTGGCCTATCCGGCCCTGCTCACCAACCCTGTTCTGCCGCATCCACTGCCGCAGAGCGTTCGCGACCGGTACGACGTGATCGGCTTCGATCCTCGCGGCGTGGACCACAGCGCGCCGGTGACGTGTGATCTGACACCGGACCAGATCGCGCGGCTCAACCTGCCGTACCCGAACAACGCGGCCGATGTGGTCCGCGACGCCACGATCTCCAAGACGATCGCCCAGCAGTGCCTGACGTCCGAGACGGCCGCGCTGCTGCCCCACATCACCACCGCGAACACGGCGCGCGACATGGACCGCATCCGGGAGGCGCTGGGCGAGCCGAAGATCTCATACCTCGGCGCCTCCTACGGCACCTATCTCGGGGCGGTCTACACGACGCTGTTCCCCGCGCGCAGCGATCGGATCGTGCTGGACAGCAGTCTGGGGTCTGGCGGCTACGACCGAACCGCGTTTCAGCGCCTGGCCGTCGGCATGGAGGAACGCTTTCCCGACTTCGCGACGTTCGCCGCGGCCAACCCGCAGTACGGATTGGGCACCACACCCGGCCAGGTACGCGCGAAGTACTTCGACCTTGCCGCCAGGCTGGACAGGACGCCGATCCAGGGAGTCGACGGTTCACTGTTCCGCGGGATCACCTTCGAATACCTCTACAGCGACCTGGGCATGCCGACGCTGGCCGCGATCTGGAAGGCGCTCGACGCCGGCCAGCCGATGCCTCCCGCACCGCCGCCGGCGAAGGCCGACAACATCCTGTCCAGCAGGCATCACGTGATCTGTGGCGACTCGCCCTGGCCGAAGTCCGTCCGCGGCTACCAGCGCGACGTCGCGGAGCACCGGGTCGCCTACCCGTTGATCGGCGCGGCCACGGCGAACATCACGCCGTGCGCCTACTGGCCGAGCCCCGTCGAGAGGCCGGTACGCATCGGCGACCGAGGGCCGTCGAACGTGCTCATGGTGCAGAACCTCCGCGATCCCGGTACGCCGCTGTCCGGCGCACAGGAACTCCGAAAGGCATTCGGTGACCGGGCCAGGATGGTGACCGCCGACCAGGGCGGACACGGCGCCTACCTGGTGCTCGCCGGGAACACGTGCGCGAATGACGCCGTGACCACCTTTCTGACCACCGGCCGGCGCCCGCACCACGACCTCGCCTGCCCGGCCGAGCCGGCCGGCTGACCAGATCGGGAGCGGCGGGTGGGTGGAGCGCGGGGATCACCCATCCGCCGCTGGCCAATGCTCTACTGCGGCGGCGGGAGGACAGCCGCCGCGACGACGACGTTGCTGACGATGGTCGCGGTCACGGTGCGGGCGACCGCCTCGGCGGCGGCTTCGGCTCCCCAGTTGCCTCGCTCGAGCTCCTTGGCGCGGGCGATGACGGGGGAGGTCCAAGGTATGCCGGGGTGGAACTGCGGCAGCGTGCCGCTTCCTGACAACAATGCCGCAAGCGCGGCGACCCGGGGTTGCGGCTCGACGCCGTCGACGAGCACCTCGCGTACGGCGGAGAGCAGCCCGGCCCGCCTGTCCGTTCCGCCGTCCTCGAGCACCTTCATGTCGAACAGGCCGAGTGCCTTGCGGCTCGACTCACGGATGTCGCCGCGTCGAACGAGCCTGTCGAGCACCAGGCTCCGCAGGCTCGGCCCGATCGTGGCGAGCGTCGCCTGGAGACCCCGAGGCTTCTCGGCGACGTACTCCCACGCGTACCGCAGGACCTCGTCCGCGGGGGGATTGTCGGCGACGGCCTCCACCCGGGTCGATCCGCCCCAGCCGGGGAGGGTGCGCACGTGCCCGCCGAGACCGAGATCGGCGAGAACCGCTCCCGCCAGAACGTAGTACAGCGTGTTCTCACCGGCGATGACACCGGTGCCCCGCATGCCGGAGTTCGGCTGGAACAGGAGCAGCAGGAGATCTTCCGCCAGGGTGGCGGATTCGAGGCGAGCATCGCCTGGTCGCTGAGCCATCGTCGCTGTCCTCTCGATCCGGCCAGGGTCACACGCTGACCCCGTGGTCGAAGGTCGCGTGTCGAACGGAGTCGACACCCTGTCCCCACCACAGGGTCAAGCTCGCGGACACGGCGCGCAGCACGGAGACAGACCGTGCCCGCGCTCGGCGACGGCTGCGCGTGACGGTCGTCTCTGTGGCCTTGCCTGTGTTCCGACAACACGGTCTCTACTTGGCCCTGTCCGCGACCAGCAGTGGGGGAGTTCGCACTATGAAGATCGCTTCGTTCGGCCGCCTCGAGATCTCTCGAATCGGCCTCGGGGCCATGGGGATGTCGGCGTTCTACACCGGTGCGGGCCGGATCGACGAGTCGATCCGCACGATCCGGCGTGCCCTCGATCTCGGAGTCACCCACATCGACACCGCTGAGCTGTACGGCCCCTTCACGAACGAGGAACTGGTGGGTCGTGCCGTGCGGGGTCGCCGGGACGAGGTCGTGCTGGCGACCAAGTTCGGCCTCGTCTCCCACACCGGGCGCTCCGGGCCGGACAGCACCCCGGCCAACATCCGCCTCGCCGTCGAGGGATCGCTGAAGCGCCTGGAGACCGACTACATCGATCTCTACTACCAGCACCGGGTGGACCCTGACACGCCCATCGAGGAGACCGTGGGTGCGCTGGCCGAACTCGTGGCCGAGGGCAAGCTCCGCCACATCGGACTGTCGGAGGCGGCCGCGGCTACGATCCGGCGGGCGCACGCCGTGCATCCGGTGACAGCTGTCCAGACCGAGTACTCGCTGTGGACTCGCGACCCCGAGGCCGAGATCCTGCCCGCCACGCGCGCACTGGGGATCGGCTTCGTGCCGTACTCGCCTCTCGGGCACGGCTTCCTCACTGGAAACATCCGCTCCCTCGACGGCCTCGACGCCGACGACTGGCGCCGCACCAACCCGCGCTTCACCGGTGACAACCTCACCCGCAACCTCCGCATCGTCGACGAGGTCCGAGCCGTTGCCACGCAGGTCGAAGCGACACCCGCGCAGGTCGCCCTGGCCTGGCTGCTCGCCCAGGGCGACGACATCGCGCCCATCCCGGGCACCACGCGGATCGACCGGCTGGAGGAGAACGCCGCCGCGGGCGGCGTCACGCTCACCACCGACCAGATCGCCCGCCTGAACAGGCTTTCCCCGGCCTCGGGCGATCGTTTCGACACGGCCAACATGGCCGCCATCGACCGCTGACCGCTCTCGTCACCATCTCCGACCGGGAGCACCTGTGACAACCATCGGGATCATCGGCGCCGGCGAGGTCGGAAGCCAGATCGCGCGCGCCGCCGACGCCGCCGGCGCCGCGGCGGCGGGCGACTTCGCGATCATCGCGTACCCGTACAAGCCCTTGGATCCTCTGCCGGTCGAGGCGATCGCTGGCAAGATCGTGTTGGACACGAACAACTACATGGTCTGGCGCGACGGCAACTTTCCGCTGATCGACTCCGGTCGCAAGACGGTTCACGAGCTGCGCCAGGAACAGCTACCCAGGTCGAAGATCGCCAAGGCGTTCACCCACATCCAGGCACCCAGCCTGTTCGCGCTGGCCCGGCCCGCAGGCGCGCACGATCGGTTGGCGCTGGCGGTCTCGAGCGACTATCCCGAGGCCGTCGAGCTGGTCACCAGGTTGTACGACCAGTTCGGATTCGACACCGTCGACAACAGCCCGCTGAGCGAATCCTGGCGGAGTTCCCCAGGCACGCCTATGTGGCAACACCATGTGCACGGCCAGAGCCGCGCGGAGCTCATCCGCAACCTGCGCCGGGCGACCCGCAGCGAGTAGTTCAAGGAGACAGGTATGAATGCGCCACAATTCTTCGCCACTCCCGGGTACGGGGAGACGCAGCTAGCGAACATGCACTACCAGCAGGCCGTCCGGATCGGCGACCGGGTCGAGATCTCGGGGCAGGGCGGGTGGGACGACGACTGGAACTTTCCCGAGGATCTCGAGGACGAAATCGTCCGGGCCTTCGACAACGTCGCACGCACCCTGGCCACGGCCGGGGCGACCTGGCGCGACGTGGTCGCCGTGGACTCGTACCACATTCCCGGCTCCCCGGATTTCATCGGTGCGGTCCACAACCGCGTCATGGTGGAACAGTTCCGCAAGCACATGGGCGACCGCGCGCCCATCTGGACCGAGATCGGTGTTGCGGCTCTCGGCGCACCGAAGATGCGCGTCGAGATCCGTGTCACCGCAATCGTCAGCTGACTACGCCGGCGGCCAGTTGGCCAGTGCGGCGTCGGCGACGCGGTGCAGGTCGTCGCTGGTGGCTCCGCCGGCGGCCTGGACGGCGATCCCGTTGCCGACGGTCATGAGGTAGCGGGCCAGCAGGGCCACGTCCGTGTCCGGCGGCAGGTCGCCTTCGTCCTGGGCGCGCTGGAGCCGCTCGCGCAGGCGGGTGGTCCCGTCGTTGCGCCATTGGGCGGCGGCGTCGCGGGCGGATTTCGCGGATGTGCTGGCAGCGAGGGCGCCCTGGACCTGGAGGCAGCCGGCGGGCCGACCGGGGTGGGTGGTGGTGCGGACGGCGCCGTGCAGCAGGGCGGACGCCACCTCCCGCGCCGTCGGTTCGTCGAGGGCTCGGGCCGCGTAGGCGGCGGGACCCTCCGCGTACCGGGCGAGCGCTGCCCGGAACAGGGCTTCCTTGTCGCCGAAGGCGGCGTACATGCTGGTGCGGGCGATGCCCATGGCATTGGTCAGGTCGGTGAGGCTGGTGCCGTCGTAGCCTCGCTCCCAGAAGACCAGCAGCGCGCGTTCCAGGGCCTCGTCCGCGTCGAAACCCCTCGGTCGACCGATCTTGGCCTGGCTGGTGCTCTCCATGGGCGACAGCGTACTCCTTCTGTACCGAACGGATCAGATGTGCTAGCGTGGCCGAGAAGAAGACCGATCGGTACAGAAGTCGTCGCGGTTCGCCTGACAGCTGGAGGGGGCCGACGTGGCCTGGAGCACCCGGGAGCTCGCCGAGCTCGCCGGCACCACGGTTAACACGGTGCGGCACTACCACCGGCTCGGTCTGCTCGAGGAGCCGGAACGCCGGTACAACGGATACAAGCAGTACGGCGTCCAGCACCTCGTCTGCCTGCTGCGTATCCGGCGGCTCGTGGAGCTGCGGGTGCCGCTTTCCCAGATCGGCGCGATCGGGTCGGACGGCGACGTCCCCACGGAGGTGCTGCGTCAGATCGACGCCGATCTGTCGGCGGAGGTCGAGCGATTGCGGAAGGCCCGTTCCGACATCGCCGTCATTCTGCGCAACGGCGCCCCGGCCGACGCGCCGGCGGGCTTCGAGTCTGTCGCGCCACGCCTGTCCGAGTCCGACACCGCCCTCATCCACGTCTTCACCCAGCTGTACGACGACGACGCGTTGAAGGATCTGCGGCGCCTGGTCGAGGCCGACACCGACCCCATCAACGCGGACATCGACGCGCTGCCCGCCGACGCGGACGAGGCGACCCGGCAGAGCCTTGCCGAGAAGCTCGCCCCGATCCTGGCGCAGCACCTCGTCGACTATCCGTGGCTCAGCGATCCGGCCGGACGTCTGTCCAAAAGCGAGCGTGTCACCCAGCAGACGTTCGTCGACGCCGTGGTCGCGCTCTACAACACCGCACAGATCGACGTGCTCGGCCGGGCCAGTGCCCTCGCCCAGGAGCAACTGCGCGGCGCTACTGACTCAGGCCCGTTTCCCGCAGGAACGTCAGCACGGCCGTCACCCGGCGGTGCACGAGCTGCTCCGACGTGAGGCCGAGCTTGGCGAAGATGGCGTTCACATGTTTCTCCACAGAGGACTCGGACAGGCGCAGCTCGGCGGCAATGCCCGCGTTGCCCCGCCCCTGCGCCATGGTCCGCAGCACTTCCAGTTCGCGCGGGGTGAGCCGGGACAGCGGCGACTCGCGCAGCCGGGCTCGGCGGGCGACCAGCACCTCGACGATGAGCGGGTCGACGACCGAACCTCCGGCAGCGACCTCGCGCAACGCGGACAGCAGCCGGTGCACGTCCCCGATCCGGTCCTTGAGCAGGTACGCCAGTCCGGCGGTGCCGTCGCGGAACAGCGCGAACGCGTAGGACTCGTCCGCGTACTGCGACAGGATCACCACGCCGGTCTCCGGATGATCGGCCTTGATGGCGTGTGCCGCGTCGATGCCCTCCATGGACCGTTCGCCGTCGTGCCCGGGCGACGGCATGCGGATGTCGGTGAGGACGGCGTCCGGGCGCATGCGGCGCACCGCGTCGAGCAACTCCGGCGCCGAACCGACGGCGGCCCGTACGACCGCCTCGCCGGAGTCCTCGAGTAGCCGGCGCACGCCCTCGCGGACGAGGTAGTTGTCGTCCGCGAGGACGATCCCCAACGGCTCACGCATCGGCCGGGTCCGGGTTGTCCAAGGGAATTTCCATGCTCAGTGTGGTACCACGGCCGGCCGCACTGTCGACGCTCAACGTTCCGCCGAGCACGTCGAGCCGGTCGGTCAGTCCGGCCAGCCCGAGCCCACGGGCGCCGGCCGGGTCGAACCCGCAACCGTCGTCGCGGACGGTCAGCTGCAACCGGTCCCCGCGCTGGAGCAGGGACACGTCGACCTGGACGGCGTTGGCGTGCTTGACCACGTTGGACAGTGCTTCGGCCAGCGCGTACCAGGCCGTGGCCTCGATCGCCGGTGGATAGCGGACGGCGCGCAGCGCCGGGTCGGCGCGGACGGCCATCGGCACCGGCAGCCGCGCCGCCTGTGCCTCGACGGCCTCCAGCAACCCGCGATCGCTCAGGACCGGCGGGTGGATCGCGTACGCGACGTCGCGCAGCTCGTTCAGCAACTGGCCGAGATCGTGGTACAGCTCTGCGAGCAGCTGCTCGCCGCGCGGGTCGCCGCGGCCGATCCGCTGGCGCGCCAGGCCCAGCTTGGCGGTCGCCGCGACCACGTGTTGCTGGACGCCGTCGTGCAGGTCCCGCTGGATCCGGCGGCGCTCAGCGTCCTGGCCGGCGACGACCCGTTGCCGCGATGCGGACAGCTCGGCCGCCTGCCGCCGGATCTGGCCCAGTCGCACGGACAGTTCGGCGGCGAGGTGGAGGTTGTGCACGGCGGCCGCCGCCTGGCCGGCGAGGTAACCCAGCAGGCGTCGATCCTCCTCGACCAGGACGTTGCCGTCCTGGCGCGGCCCGCACTCGATGCGTCCCAGCTCGGTGTCCCCGTGGCGGATCACGACCGTGAGCGCGGGCTCTTCCGCCGCGGCGATCACCGTCCCGGCGAAGCCGGTGGCGTCGGCACCGGCGGGCGCCGCACCGGTGGCGGGGTCGGCCGTCAGACGCACCCGGGTCCACGTCAGGTCCAGCCCGCGGCGGACCGTCTCGGCCAGCGTCTGCAGCAGCCGCGCCGGCCCTGGCGACTGGTCCAGCGACGCGCCGAACCGGGTGAGCAGCTCGTACCCGTCCAGCCGCGCTCCGAAGACCCAGCGGTCCGCCACCTGTTGCAGGCGCCCACGCACCGGCAGGAGGGCGAGGGACGCGGCGACGGCGACCAGGACGGCCGTCTCCGCCGTCGACAGTCGGGCGGCCAGCAGGCCGAGCCCGGCGGCTGCACAGACATGTGCCACGCCGATCAACGTCCACGACAGGCGGTAGGCGAGCCGCCGTCGAGCCGGCCGGTCGATGCCGAACACGCCGTCGTAGAACAGCGCGACGAGGAGCGAACCAAGCACCATCGCGACGGTCAACGGCCACAACACCAGCTCGCCGACCTGGACGGCGACCGAGTCCGGGCCCAGCCACAAGAGGAGGTAAACCTGCGCCCACCACGCGACGAACCCGGCGGCGCCGCCGACCAGCAGCCACCGGATCTGGCGCCGGCGAGCGGGCGCGGACCGCCGGTACCGCAACGCCAGCATCGCGAAGCCCACGGCCGTCCACAGTGCGAAGTTGAGCAGGAGCCAGTCGGCGGCCGGGCCGAGCCGCGCGAGCTCCTCGACGTAGACCGGGCTGGGGATCCTTAGCTGTCCCGGCTCCGGATAGACACCGCGCAGCAGGTCAGGGTTGGTCACCGCGGCGAATAACGGCAGCAGCGCCACCTGCGCGCCGACCGTCCAGAGCACGGCGCGCTCTGTCGCGTTCTCGGGCCGGCCGCTGGGGAAAAGGCCGATGAGTCCCATGCCGGCCGCGGTGGCCCCCAGCCCGACCCAGAGCCGGAGCAACACGATCACCGGCGCGGCCGGCGTCGAGATCACCAGCCCGAGCAGGCTTTCGCCGAGGCAGATGTCGAAGGCGAACAGGGTGCCGGTCGCGAGCAGCCACCGCACCGCCAGATGATCGGGTCGGTGCCAGGAAGCGAGCAGCCCGACCAGATAGAACGGCGCCGGCCCGGAAAGGGCCCAGAGCGCGTGTGCGGGATCGCCCCACACCAGGTCGAGGACGACCGCCGACCCGAGCGCGGCCGCACCGGCCAGCGCGAACACCCAGGATATCGGCCGCACGAGGTTCATTGTCGGGGCACGCGGCGTGGGTGGCCAGGAGGTCTGCCACCGGTACGGGTGGAGGAAAACCGCGCCCCGAGGCGGTGGGCCGCCTGATTCCGCACCGCTCGAGTGCTTCGTAGCGTCGGTGAACAGGGCGCCGACCCGCCGGCGCCCTTCCGGCATTCTGGAGGCTCACATGACCGAGGACCAGGTGGACCGTCGGGGCAGGCCCGGCGTCATACGGCAGGCGTACGTCGTCGTCTGCGCGTTGCTGCTCGCCGCCGTGGTGGTCCAGTTCTACCTCGCCGCGTTCGGCGTCTTCACCGCGCCCGCGAGAGAGCACGAGTCGCAGTTCGTGCTGCACCTGGTCAACGGGCGGATGGTGCTGCCCGCGCTGATGATCCTGGCGGTCGCCGGCGCCGCCCTGGCCCGGGCACCCGGCCGCCTGATCGGGTTCACCGCACTGCCGATAGCCCTCATCGCCGGCCAGACGATCCTGTTCCTCCTGGCCGCGCTCACCGGTTCCTCGCCGGAGCGCACCAACGTGGGCGGCCAGATCGTCCTCGGATTCCACGCGCTCAACGGTTTGGCCATCCTGTGGACCAGCATCGTCCTGCTCCGCCGCGCCCGAGCCTTCGCCCGCGCCGGCCGGGCCGCCGCCGTCGCCGACCGGGAATCCGATCTGGCCGGGCAGCGGTGAAGACGCACCAGCTCCTGGCCGTCGACCTGGCCTTGACGGTCCTGATCGCGGCCCTCTGGGTCGGCGCCGGCGTCGTCGCGGGCGGCCTCGTGGAAGGTCAGCGGCGGCGCGGGATGCTCGCGGTGTCCCTGGCCGGCGCCGCTGTGACCGCTACCGCGGCCCGGATCGTCGTCGTCGCGGTGCTCGCGGGCCGGGGCTGGTGGTTCGTCCAGGAGAAGGTGGTGTTGGCGCTGCCGCTGCTGCTCGTGGCGGTCCTGGTCGCGGCGCCGACTGCCGGGCCGGCGCTCGTCGCGGCCGCGAGGTGTGGTGCGCAGCCGTCACCGTTCGCGCGGTCTGCCCTGTTGACGACCGGGTACGCGGGCGCGGCAGGGATCGCGTCGACACTCGTGGTCGGCTACCCGGCGAGGGCGACCGCGGTGGCGTCGATCGCCACGATCCTCGCCGTGCTGGCCGTGATCACCTGGCTTGTCGTCGGGCGGCGGGGGCGGCCCGCGGCGGTGGGCGCGCTCGCGGTGGTGTGCGTGCTCGTCGCCGCGGCGCCGGTCGCCGCGGCGGCCTCCGGCGGCGAGGAGACCCAGCGGCACGGAAGCGTGTCGGTGACGTCACTGCGTACCCCCGCCGGATCGAGCGGTGCCGTTCGCCGCTTCGAACTCACCGCCCGCCAGCAGAAGGTCGTGCTGCCGTCCGGGCGCGTCGTGCGCGCGTGGACGTTCGGCTCGCTGCCCGGCCCGGCGCTGACCGCGACCCAGGGCGACCTCGTCGAGGTGATGCTGCGCAACGCCGACATCGATGCCGGTGTGAGCCTGCACTGGCACGGCTACGACGTGCCCAACGGGGAAGACGGGGTGGCCGGCGTGACCCAGGACGCGATCATGCCCGGCCAGTCGTTCACGTACCGGTTTCGCGCCGAGGACGCGGGCACGTACTGGTATCACAGCCACCAACAGTCGGCCGATGCGGTCCGCCGCGGTCTGTTCGGGACACTCGTCGTGTCGCGGGCCGCGGGTGCCGGCGTTGACCTGACCGTTCCCGTGCACACAATCGACGGTGCCGTGCTGGTCGGCGCGAGCGACCGGCTGGAGCACACGACGGTCGCGGCCGGAACCCCGGTGCGGCTGCGCCTGGTCAACACCGACCAGACTCCGCACCGGTTCTCCCTGGGCGGCGTGGCCTTCCGCGTCGTGGCGATGGACGGCCGCGACATCTCGGCGCCGACCGAGGTGTCCGGCGAGGTGCTACGGGTGCCCGCCGGTGGCCGCTACGACCTCGCCTTCACCATGCCCAACCAACAGGTCGGGCTCGCTGTGGAGAGCGCACCCTCGAGCGGCCTTGCCCTCCAGCCGCAGGGAGTCTCGGCATCCGGGGTCGCGTACGCCGACGCGCCGGTCTTCGATCCGCTCGGCTACGGGTCGCCAGGCGAGCTGCCCACTACGTTCGACCGCGACTACACGCTGGTCCTGGATCGCCAGATGCGGTTCGTCAATGGCGGGTTCCGTTACGCGTACACGGTCAACGGCCGCGTGTTCCCAGAGGTGCCGCCGCTGACCGTGCGAGCGGGCGACCTGATCCGGATCACCGTGGTCAACCGCGGCGTCGAAACCCACCCCATGCACCCGCACGGTCATCACGTGCTGGTGCTGTCCCGCGACGGGAGGCCACCAACCGGCAGTCCACTATGGCTGGACACGTT